>CALDSD010000088.1 GCA_937911325.1 uncultured Neomegalonema sp. | reverse complement strand
ACATCAGCGAGCGTAACCCCATGCAGAAACAGGTAAACCTGGGCAGAAAGCTGCGGCCTTTCGTGCGCAGCTTCATACGCTTCTCCCACCGCAAAACCCGTAAAATCGGCGTGCGGGTAAATTCAGCCGCTGTGATTCGTTGACGGATGGCGCGCATCCGACTACCTGCTCGCCATTGTGAAACAACGCGCGAAACGCCGTTCGGTCAACTGTACCTAGGTTTAAGAGAGCCTGGACGGCGTATCAAGCGCGCCGGACATCTTAACCGACCGAGACCGGTCAGCCCCCTCGCAAGGAGCCCGCCTATGCCTGAAGTGATCTTCCCCGGACCGGAGGGTCGTCTCGAGGGCCGCTATCACCCGCTAAAGGACAAGGAGAGCCCAATCGCGCTCATCCTGCATCCGCACCCGAAATTCGGCGGCACGATGAACAATAAGGTGGTCTACAACCTCCACTATCTGTTCCACGGTCTTGGTTTCTCGGTGCTTCGCTTCAACTTCAGGGGCGTAGGACGCAGCCAAGGCGCGTTTGACGAAGGGATCGGCGAACTCTCTGACGCGGCCTCGGCGCTCGATTATCTGCAGCAGCTCAAGCCCGATGCGCGGCAGTGCTGGGTCGCGGGCTTCTCCTTCGGGGCCTGGATCGGCATGCAGCTCCTGATGCGCCGCCCCGAGATCACGGGCTTCGTCTCGGTCTCTCCGCCGGCCAACATGTACGACTTCTCGTTCCTGGCGCCCTGCCCCTCTTCGGGACTCGTGATCAACGGCGAGAGCGACCGCATCGCGCCGCCGCCGGACGTCGATAAGTTCGTCGCCAAGCTGAAGACCCAGCGGGGGATCACGATCACGCACCAGACCGTGCCAGAAGCCAACCATTTCTACGAGCGCGGCATGGACGACATGGTCGGCGGGGTCGAGGATTACATGCGGATGCGGATGAACCTGCCCCCACGCGACAGCATCGAGCCCCTGCCCGCCCCGGACGCCGACGACGCGGCCTAAGGCGTCGAGAGCCGCCCCCCAGTCGCCGGCGCTCGGACGCCGGTGGTCGCGGGGGCGCTGAGGGGGAGGCACGCGTTCGAGCGCAGAGCGAGATGGGCGAACGCCTGGGCCTCGATCATGTCGCCGTTGAACCCGACCGCCTCCACCGGCTCGACAGGGGCGCTCAAGCGCTCGGACAGCATCCGCATCATCTGCGGGTTGTGACGCCCCCCTCCGCAGACAAGCCACCGCGAGACGGGGATCTTGAAATGGTCCTGCGCTCGCTCGATCGACGCGGCCGTGAACGCGGTCAGCGTCGCCGCGGCGTCCTGCAGCCCGAGCGACCTCATCAACTCAGGGGCTTTGGGAAAATCGCCCCGGTCCAGCGATTTCGGAGGCGTCGCCTCGAAGTAAGCGTTGTCCAGAAGTTGTTTCAGAGCACCGTCATCCACGCGCCCTGCGGCCGCTGCGGCCCCGTCGGTGTCCCAAGCCGCGCCGGTTCGCGCTCCGATCAGATCATTCAGCAAGGCGTTGCCCGGCCCGGTGTCAAAGGCCAGCAGAGCGCCCGGCGCCTCAGGCGCAGTCGCCCGTGGGTCGACCCAGGTGACGTTCGCGACGCCGCCGATGTTCAAGAACGCGACCGGGGCGTCCGCCTCCATCATGCGGGCCAACGCGAAATGATAGAAAGGGGCCAGCGGCGCGCCCTGGCCGCCCTGAGCCATGTCATTCAGTCGAAGATCGTAAACCACCGGCACGTTGACCCGCTTGGCCAAGCGCGCCGCATCGCCGATCTGTAGCGTGAACCCTTCCTCTGGCCGGTGGATGAGCGTTTGCCCGTGAAAGCCGATGAGCTCGGGCGTCTCGGCTGCGTCCTGCGCCAAGAGCCGCTCGATCAACTCAGCGTGGATATCGGCCGACAGGGTCGCTTCGCTCGCGAACATCTCCGGCTGGCGGCGAAGCTCAGATGTCGGGGTTTCAGCGGCGCGACGCATCGCCGCCCGAAACACTTTGCGTTCGCCGTCGCTGTATTCCCGGTAAGCGCATGCGCCAAACGCGTGAACGCGCGATCCGTCGCCGTTCAACAGCGCGGCGTCAGCCCCGTCCAGGGACGTCCCCGACATCAATCCGATCGCCCAACGGGTCATGCGCCGAATTCTCCTGGCATCCGCAAAGCGGCAGATATTGCAATTCTAAGTAGCAAGACCGCTAGACCTATGTTTAACATGACGCAGTTTCTGGCCTGTGTAGCAAACGAGGCCCGCCATGTCCGCGCCCGCCCTCACCCAAGTCCTCGACGCGCAAATCGCCTGCGTGGAGGAAGGGGGCGGTCAAGCGCTCGGGCTGAAGGCCTCCGTACCCTTGATAGAGATGGCGCTGCCCGAGAAGCACAGTGATTTTGGACGCCTCGCCCAGACGACGCTTTGCACCCCTTACGAGCAAGCGGCGAGCGGCGAGGTCACAAATCTGCAGACCGCAAGGGAAGTCGCCGCTTTCCTGCATCTGCTGCGCGCCATGGACGCCAGACGCGCCGACCAAGAGCTTCTGGATCGATTGATCGACGTATTGAGTTCGGCGCCGGATATGGCGACAGCAGCGTTCGCGTCGGCGCTGAACAGGACGATCGACGCGGACCATGCGGATCGAGCACGACGCGCGGAGGAGCTGGCGGCGAAGAAACAGATGGAGCGCGATCGCATACAGCGGTTCGTCGCGCGCTTTCGGACGGCGCCGGCCCATCGAGCGGGTCTGGACGATGTGCTCAATGAGATGCGCGCGATGAAGTCGGCGCTGTCGGCGACATGCTGGCGCGCCATCGCCGAAGAGATCGCCGGCGGAGCGCTTCGCAGCCAAGAGGATGCGGAGGCGAGCCTGAAACGCTGGATCGATCTCAACGCCCGCTGGTCTGAAGCCGGCGAACTCACCGATCGCAACACCCGCGCATAACGCCGCCAAACCAGAACAGGATCGCTCTTCCCCTGTCTCGCCTCGCGCGTTAGAGACCTGACGATCCCGGTATTTCCCAGTAGGCGGTTCGATGGCGACGCATAAGTCCGAGTTTCTGCAGATCCTTGAAGCGAGAGGCTTTATCCAGGATTGCACGGATTATGAAGGATTGGACGCCGCCCTGACGAGCGGCGCCGCGCCCGCTTACATCGGTTTTGACTGCACTGCGCCGTCGCTGCATGTCGGCAGCCTGGTGCAGATCATGATGCTGCGTTGGCTGCAGAAGACCGGACACAAACCGATTGTCTTGATGGGCGGCGGCACCACGAAAATCGGCGACCCTTCGGGCAAGGACGAAGCGCGCAAGCTGCTCGACGCCCAGGGTATCGCCGAGAACATGGCCGGCATTCGCAAGGTCTTCGCAAACTACGTCGACTTCGGCGACGGCTCGGCCGACGCGATGATGGCCGATAATGACGAATGGCTCTCCGGCCTGAACTATATCGAGTTTCTGCGCGACTATGGCCGGCATTTCTCGATCAACCGCATGCTGACCTTCGACTCGGTGAAACTTCGGCTCGAGCGTGAACAACCGCTCTCGTTTCTCGAGTTCAACTACATGCTGCTGCAGGCCTACGACTTCCTTGAACTCAACCGCCGATACGGCTGCCGGCTGCAGATGGGCGGATCCGATCAATGGGGCAACATCGTCAACGGCATCGATCTGACGCGCCGGGTCGGCGGCGCGGAGGTCTATGGGTTGACGACGCCGCTCCTGACCACGGCCGGCGGCGCGAAGATGGGCAAGACCGCGAGCGGCGCTGTTTGGCTGAACGCGGAGATGCTGAGCCCGTACCAGTTTTGGCAGTACTGGCGAAACACCGCGGACGCGGACGTGGCCAAGTTCCTCAAGCTGTTCACAGAACTGCCGCTCGAAGAGATCGCTCGCTTGGCCACGCTCCAAGGAGCCGAGATCAATGACGCCAAGATCACCCTCGCCAACGAGGTGACGACGTTGGCCCATGGCGCGGAAGCGGCCGCCGCAGCGGCGGCGACGGCGCGCGAAACGTTCGAAGCGGGAGGCGCTGGCGCCGATCTGCCGACTGTCGAGATCTCTGCGGGGGACTTGGGCGACGGTATATCGGTGGTTCAGCTGTTTGTTCAGACTGGCCTCGCCAAGTCCGGCAAAGAGGCGAAACGGCTGATCGGAGAGGGCGGCGCTCGGGTGAACGACGCGTCTGTCACCGACGTCGGCGCAATGTACGGGCCCGCGGCCTTCGACGAGGGTCCGCTGAAGCTCTCCGCCGGGAAAAAACGTCACGCACTGGCGAAACTAGTCTAGCGGCTCGTTCACAAACCCCTCGTCGCGACGGAAGCGGTTTTGGCGCGGCTGCGGCTCCGGCGCGTTTGGATCCGTCGACGTGAACAGGCGTCGGAACGGCCCGATCCCAAGAACCGACAGCGGGTTCACCGAGATTTCGGGGTCTGAGACAGTTCCACGAACCGTGTAGGATGCGCCGATAATCCCTTCGCCCTCCCCGCCCGTGATGATGTTTCCAACCAGCGGGATGTTCTTCACCAACGAACTGACGCCATAGGCGGGGGAGACAGCGCCCTGAAGGTCCAAAGCCTCGGTTCGATTGTTGACGGTTCCGCCGAGCGACAACCCCATGCTTGGACCGGTCGCCGCCGCATCCGTGATCTCGAGCATGTCGCCGATAATCCGGAACGGCACATTGACCTTGGTGAAGGTGATCCCGCCGCTGCTCAAGGCGTCGACGAAACCGATGAGCGTCCCAACCGAGAGGATCTGCGCAAGCCCCGGAGCATCGCGTACGATCAAGTCGTCGATCCGCAGATCCCCGTCGATCACGCCGCCCAATTGCTTCCGTCCGCTGAGGAGAAGTTCGCCGCCATACCCGTCGTCGAAATAGCCGAGAGTCCGCAACAGCTCGCCAGCATCCGAGGCGCGAACAGCGAACTCTCCCGCCCTGGCCGTCTCGCCGTAGGAGATCGAAACCTGGGCCCGGCCGTTGATCGATCCGTTGACTTGCGCATCCAGGCCTCCGTCCCCTCGCCGCGTCACCAGAGCGACAGCCTGGTTTAGAACTGCGTCGTCGCTTAGCCGCGCACGATCAACTTCCAGGTCGAGTTCGACGCTGCGAAGCGTCCCAGACGCCGGGGCTTCGGCTCCCTCTCCGGCTCCCTCTCCGGCGCCGTCGCCGCCCCCCGGAGTGGTTTGGTCCGACCGCCCCGCGAGCATGGGACGCAGATCGAACTTCGGTCCCCGAACACGCGCGCGATACGCGCCTTCCGCCGTCTTGAGAACCGCCAGATTGAGCTCAGTGCCTTGGCCCAGGATCAACGGCGCCGCCTCGAAACTTTCGAACGCGCCGTCGCCGGTCAACGCCAAAGCCCCTGACATGATCAGTTCGCCGGCTGAGACTTCTGGAAACGTGATCTCGATGGCCTCGGCGCCAAACGTCGCTCGCACATCCGCAGCGCCAGCTTGATCCACCGGTTTGCGCCACTGCAATTGCGGCAGGGCAAGACCGAGCGCCGTCAGGTCTGCTGTCCCGGTAAACGTCACGGGTCCGACGTCAAAGACGTCAAATCGCCCCCGAAGATCGACACGCCCTTCGCGAACGATCTCCGCGGGAGCGCCCAAGGCTTGCAGCCTCTCGGCGCTGGGGCGGGTCCGTATGTCGAAGGACGATCGCGCTTGTCGATCGCCTGGAGCGAAAACCTCGGTCCAACGCGCCCAGACCGGGAACCCGTCGACCGCCATCGAGCCGCTCAGTTTGAGAGTGGCCGTGTCCACTTCCAACTCCGCTGAGCGGGCCGTGATCGTGCTGTTGATTTCCGGCGCCGCGACCCGCAAGGACGTCAGGTCGGCAGTGACCTTCACGTCAACCTCTTCGGTTTTGAGGTCTTTCAACAAAGGCAAGTTCAACGCCGCCTGGATCTTCGCGTCGCCGGACGCAGCGTCGGGCGTTCGCCCCATCCGCTGCAAGAACCCGAGCGGCGGCTGGTCGATCAAAGTCAACGCGGCTTGAACGGGGCCCGAGGCTCTCAAGTCGACGACGCCAAGCTCCACTTCCGCCGACAGGTCTGGGATTTCAAAACTGGAGCCGCCCAATGCGAGGACCCCGGCGTCGCCCAGATCGACGACGCCTGCCTCCAAATTCAGTTTGAACGCGTCGAGGGTCGCCAAACCCGCCCCGTACGCCGACGTGATCGGGGTCATCCCGTCGACCGCTACGCCGGTTAGCCCCGCGAACCGGAACGCAACCGAGAAGTCTTCATCCGCTCCCTTGGAGCGCCAGGACAGGCTTCCGCTCTCGATTGAACCTCCTTTGATGTTCCGCTCGATCCACGCGCGGCCGCCAGACGCCGCAGAGAGCGGCCAGAGCGCAATCAAACGCGTCGCGGGAAAAGTCCCAAAAGTGGCGGAGACCTGCGTTTCCGGATCATCGCCGCTCAATTCGACCCGCGCTGTCGCCTCGAACTCGGTGTCGGGCGTCGAGAACACCAGCTTGGGAACTGCGATCACATCCTGAGAAACGGTGAATTCCATAAGGGCTTGCGAGACCTTGAGCGGCTCTTCGAACAGACCGTCTCGCGCAATGACCAGCCGGTCGAACACCAACTGCCCTTGAGCGCCGGTCGTCTCACCATCAACGGCGCGGTCCAGCAAGGCCTCGCCTGTCGCAGATCCCAGCACGCCGTCGATTGCGAAATTGAGATTGCTGAGCGTGACGCGCCCGGCCTTTGGGTCAAACCCCAAAGCCAGATCCAAGCTTTCAAGCGCGACGCGTTGATCCGGCGCCAGGTCAAGGGCGGCGTCTTGCGTCGACAACTCGACAAAGAGATCGAGAAGGTCGCCTGTCGCCATCTCCAACGCAGCGCGCGCCGATCCGGAGGCTGAGGCGTCCAACGTGCGGAAAACGTCCAACGCCGGAACTTGCGACGCGATCGCTTCCCCGCTCGCGTTGGCGAAAGTGGCGTTCAATTCAACGGCGGTTGCGCCCCGGGCGCGGGAACCGCGCAACGCCACGGCCATTGGCGCGCGGCCTTCGCCGGTTTGAACCGACGCCGAAAACGACGCCGCCAACCCGCCCAAGGCGCGCTCCACGATCATCTCGGCCGAGGGCGCGCGCCAGGTCACGCCTGACATCTGGTCGATATAGTCGATCTGTACGTCTTCGAGGCGAAGCTGCTGAAATTGCGCGAGGTTTTCGAGCGCTCCACGGTCTCCGCTCAACCCTTCGACAATTGCGGCGATCGCCGAGAAACCGCCGTCGTCGCCCTGAGGCTCGTCGCCGTCCTCGGCGCCGGGCGCACGCGAGGCGTCCGGGTCCGGCTCAATCGGGCTGTCGCCGCCGCCGTCGTCCGTTTCGAGAGGAGGCGCCGCATCTCCGCGCGCCAGCGAAAACCGAAAGACGCCCTCTGGCGTTCTCAGTAAAAGCGCCTTTGCGCCCGACAGGCTGAGTTCGGTCGGCGCGATGACGCCGCCGAACGCGCTCGCAAGGTCGAGCTCGACGATCGCCTGACGCGCGTTCACTGCTTCAGTTCCGGCCGGATCCGTCAGCGCGACGTTGGTCATCGTGAAGCCGACATCGCCGCGGTCGCGCCGCCAGGCCAGCTCGATGCCCCCGACATCGACCCGCCATCCAGGAAGCGACTGGTTGATTTGGGTCGCCGCGATCGGCGCCAACGCGTCGACTTGAATGGGGCCGATCGCCAGGCGGCCGACCAAGACGCCGACGAGAACGACAAAAACCAGCGCGACGCGGAACAGGTACTTTGCGCAAAGACGAGCGGCGCGGACCATCACATCTCCGAACTCGCGGCGGACCGCAGATCTGTGTCTCGAGGCGCGACGGCCCGAGCTTTGGGCGGCGCAACAATCAGCTTATAGGGATTGAAACCCCGAAACACGACGATATTTCGTCGAATCCGCGGAGCCTCAGCGAGCGACGACGCGATTCACCTCGCAGGCGCCAAGGTTTACGTTGCGACACAAATGGAGACCGTCCATGACCGACCCCGCCAAAGCCGCCGTCGCAGTTGACGCGCCGGCGCCGGACTTCGACTTGCCGCGCGACGGCGACGGCGACGGACGGGTTTCGCTTGCCGACCTGAAGGGCAAGAAGGTCGTCTTGTACTTCTACCCGAAAGCCGACACCTCGGGCTGCACCAAACAGGCGATCGGCTTTACGGAAAGAGCCGCGGATTTCGAAGCGGCGGGCGCAGTTGTCCTGGGCGTTTCGAAAGACCCGGTGAAGAAACTCGACAAGTTTCGCGACAAACATGAACTCGGCGTCGCCTTGCTGTCGGATGAAGAGACCGACGTGTGCGAGCGCTACGGCGTTTGGGTCGAGAAGTCGATGTATGGCAAGAAGTACATGGGCATCGAGCGATCGACCTTCCTGATCGACGGCGACGGCGTCGTAAAGCAGGTCTGGCGCAAGGTGAAGGTCCCCGGCCATGTCGACGCGGCGCTGGACGCCGTCAAGGCGCTCTAGGCCTGGTTCCGCACGGCATGCCGGCAGAGACCGACCTTCCCGAGGCGCTTGCGGCTTGCGCCGAACTGGTCCTGCGCACGCCCGACCCTTGGGAAAAGGCTCGGCGCAGCCGCGCCGCAGCCGAGAAATGGCGGTCGGACCCGAACATGCCGGTCGGGGTCGCCCGCCCTCCCCTGCGGCCCAGCCGACCCACCCGTCCAGAACTTCTGGATCCACGTCGGATGCCCAAGCGGCGCGGCGGATCGCCCGCCGGGCGCGCGGCGTTGCTCCACGCAATATCCCATATCGAACTGAACGCCGTCGATTTGCACTGGGATATTGTCGCGCGCTTCACCGAGACAAAGCTTCCCAAGGGCTTCTACGACGACTGGGTTCGGGCGGCCGATGAGGAATCCAAGCACTTTCTCCTCCTCAGCTACTGCCTCGCTCGCCACGACATGCGATATGGCGACCTGCCCGCCCATGCGGGGATGTGGCGTTCCGCGGAAGCGACAAAGGATGATCTTCTTGCGCGGCTGGCGGTGGTTCCGATGGTGCTTGAGGCCCGAGGGCTCGACGTCACGCCGGGAATGATCGAGATGTTCCGGTCGGTCGACGATGCGGAGACCGTCTCTGCGTTGGAGACGATCTACGCAGAAGAGGTCGGGCACGTCGCCTATGGCTCCAAGTGGTTCCATTTTCTGTGCGGCCGCGCGGATGCGGATCCGAAACCCGTGTTTCACGATCTCGTGCGACGATACTTTGGCGGGTCTTTAAAGCCGCCGTTCAATGAAGAAAAGCGAGCCGAAGCCGGGCTGCCGCTCGATTTTTACTGGCCCTTGGTCGAACATGACGCACGCTGACTTTGGCCCATATTCTGCTATAAACGGATTGGTAACTTTGCTCATCGGTCACAGCGGAGGCGGGCGTTTTCATCTTGATGTGGCTCATGCGAGCCAGTACCACCCTTTGGGGAAGACGAAAACCAGCCGCAATCCGTTTTGCTAAAGAGGACGACGGTCGATGCCATTTGGGTTGATCGCTTGGCTTAAAGCGCTGTATGCGCGGATCTTTCCAGAACGTGAGATCTACGTGCGTTCAGAAGGCACGGTGCGCTATCTGACGCTGACCCCGGGCCTGCAGTTCGGAGCCATGATCGCGATGATCGCCGTCGTTGTCTGGGCGGCGTTCGCGACGGTAAGTTCCTACGTCTCCGACACCGAGGTCGCCTCGCGCGACCAGGCGCTGATCGAGGTCAAAGAGGCGTATACCGGTCGGGTCGTCAAACTGCAGCAACGCTACAAACGCCTTGAGGCGGAGCTCGAAGATTCCGAGCGGCGCTTTGACGAAGTGATGCGCAGGCTTTCAGGCAAGCATGGGCAGCTTGAGAACCAGGCCGGCGTCGAAGTCGCGTTGCAGGGCCGGCTGGAGGCGAGCCGCCGCCGCCTTCAGGAGGTGACCGAACAACGCGACGACGCGCTCACCAAACTTGAAGAGCTACGCTACCGCGGCCTCGAGATGGAGCGTGGTTTGGCGGAAGCGCGCCGTTTGGCGGAACAACGTCGGGCCAGCCTGGATGAGTTCGTTCAAACGCTTGATGAGACGACGACCGAACGAGACGACGCTCGACAGAAGGCCGATACCTTGTCGACCGAGGTCGCTGCGCTTGAAACCGATGTTGAAGACATCCGTCGGCATCAAGCTCAAGTGATGGCGCAACTCGAAGAAGCGACGAAAACCAGCATCGGCGAACTTGAGCGGATCCTGAAGAAGACCGGGATAAACCTGGATTCCTTGGTTTCGGAGATCGAGAGGTCATACAGCGGCGAAGGCGGGCCCTTCATCCCGATCGCATTCAGCGTACCGGACGCAGCTGAAGGGTTTCCGGTGAACGACGAGGCCGTGCAAAGGGCGTTGGTGAACCTTCAGTACGTGAACACGCTGCGTTTGCTTGTCGAAAAAGTGCCCTTTGCGGAACCGATCACAGACCCTTATCGCGTCACATCCGGCTTCGGCAAACGTCGCCATCCCGTCACCGGACGATGGGCGATGCATAACGGCTACGACATGGCGGCGCCCAAAGGGACCCCGGTGCTGACGACAATGGACGGCCGCGTGAGTTTCGCGGGAACGCAGCGCGGTTACGGCAAGGTGGTCAGAATACAGCACGCCCTTGGCTTCGAAACGCGCTATGCTCACCTGAGCGCGATTCACGTGAGCAAGGGAGACAGCGTCACGCGCGGCATGCTTATAGGCGACGTGGGCAGCACGGGCCGCAGCACGGGGAACCATCTGCACTATGAGATCCGGCTGAAAAAGCGCCCCTACAATCCACGCAAGTTTTTAGAGGCTGGGAAAAATGTTTTCTAAGAGCAAGATCAACGACCCGATCGACCCTTCGGCTCCGACCCCGGAGAAGACGCCGCTTGCAGCGCCGAAACCGGCTCCACAGGCCGCTGCAGCGCCAGCCGCGAAGGCTGGGCCCAAGCCAGCCCCGTCGATCATCTCATCGGACTTGAAGATCACCGGAAACCTCGAGACGACCGGCGACATGCAGATCGAAGGTCAGATCGAGGGAGACATTCGTTCGCACCTCCTGACAATCGGCCAGAACGCCACTGTCCGCGGCGAGATCGTCGCCGACGACGTCGTGGTCAATGGCAAGGTGATCGGACGGATCCGCGGCTTGAAGATCCGCCTCGCCTCCACAGCCCGGGTCGAAGGCGACATTCTTCACAAGAACATTGCGATCGAATCCGGTGCGCAATTTGAAGGATCGGTTCAGCGCTCTGACGACCCGATCTCGCAAGACGCCCCCGTGCGCAAGCTGGCGGCGCCGACCTACGGCGCGGCGGCCGCCGCCGACAGCTAACGCTCGCGCGCCTCAGCCTCCCCTAGAAATAAGAGCCTGCGGCGGTCGCCACAGGCTCTTTTCTTTTGCGATCAAACAGCAGACGGCGCTTACGGACTAGTCTGACGACCTCGCCTCGCCAGAGACGCGCTGCGCCAACGTCGCAGACATGAAGGCGTCCAGATCTCCGTCGAGCACGCGTTGACTGTCCGAAGTCTCCACATTGGTCCGCAGGTCTTTGACCATTTGGTAGGGCTGCAGAACGTAGGAGCGGATCTGATGGCCCCAACCGATCTCCGACTTTTCGGAGTGCTCGGCGTTCGCCGCCTCCTCGCGTTTCTGCAGCGCGAGATCATACAGCCGCGCCCGCAAGGCCTTCATCGCAATCTCACGGTTCTGGTGTTGCGATTTTTCCGACGACGTCACGACGATCCCGGTGGGATGGTGGGTGATCCGTACCGCCGAGTCCGTGGTGTTCACGTGCTGGCCTCCGGCCCCGGATGAGCGATAGGTGTCAATCCGGATGTCCTTGTCCTGGATGTCGATCTCGATGGTGTCGTCGATGACCGGGTAGACCCAGACAGAGCTGAACGAGGTGTGGCGACGGGATTGGCTGTCAAACGGCGAGATTCGCACCAGTCGGTGAACGCCTGACTCGGTTTTCAGCCAGCCATAAGCATTGTCGCCCTTGATCTGATATGTGGCGGACTTCAACCCCGCCTCCTCGCCCGGGGTTTCAGACATCAGTTCAACCTTGTACCCACGGCGCTCGGCCCAACGCACATACATGCGCGAGAGCATCGCGGCCCAATCACACGACTCTGTGCCGCCCGCGCCCGAGTGGATTTCCAAAAACGCGTCGTTGGCGTCGGCTTCGCCTGAGAGCAGAGCTTCGATTTCTCGCTGAGCCGCCTTGTCCTTCACGACGAGCAAAGCCGCTTCAGCCTCGTCGACCACGTCCAGATCGTCCTCCGCCTCGCCCAGCTCGATGAGCTCCACGTTCTCTGTGAGGCCGCTTTCAAGTTCTTTGTAGCCGTCGATGGCGTCCGCGAGCTTCTGACGATCGCGCATAACCTTCTGGGCTTTTGCCGCGTCAGACCAAAGCTCAGGATCCTCGGAGCGCGCGTTCAGCTCCTCCAAGCGCAACTCCGCGTCTTCCCACCCGATCCGCGCCCGCAGCAACTCGAGGGACTTCTGTATCTCGCCGATAAGGCTCTGCGTCTCGGCCCGCATGGGCGTCGTCTCCAAGTGTAGGCGCGTTCGAGTGTAAACGCATTCAGGTAAAAGCGCGTCGTCGCGTGTGATCATTAATGCCTAACGCCGGCATATGGAACGCCGGCATGCGCTGGAAAAGATCAAACCGCTTGATGAAAGTGCGGCCGCGCGTCAGTACAAGCCGCCAGTCCCCAGTCCGACAGTGGGTTCAGGCGGCCGGGGAACGCCAGGCACGCCGCCGCCATCGGCGGCGCCGTCGGCCGAACCAGCGTCTAGCGATCCAGGCCCGCCCGCGCCGAAGCCGCCGCCCGCGAACCCGCCGACAACCGACCCCTGCGCACAGGGGTCATCCGCGTCGCGGAAAACTTCCCAAATCGCGCCTTCGCCTTCAACGAACTCCGAAACGCACGCGCCGGAAGATCGATTGATCTTTTGCAAAGCCACGCCGACCGGGATCCGGAAATCGTGCTTTGGCCGGTCTTTCATGGCCTCAGCCATGAAACGCTCGAACACGGGCGCGCAAAGACGCCCCCCCGCCATTCGCGGCCCCAAAGACCGAGGCGTATCATATCCAACAAAACAGCCGACCACGAGATCCGGCCCAAATCCGATGAACCAGGCGTCGCGCGCGTCATTGGTCGTGCCGGTCTTTCCAGCGACTGGAAAATCAAGAGCGCGCCCGATTTTGCTGGCGGTGCCGCGCTGCGTCACGCCCTCAAGCATCGAAACGACCTGACAGGCGGTGACCGGATCCATCACCTGTTCGCCTTCGTCGGGAACATAAGGTTCGCCCTGGCCGGACCAATCGGGGGCCTGACACTCCAGGCACACCCGATCATCATGCCGGAAAATCGTCTCACCGTGCCGATCCTGGATGCGATCGATCAAGGTCGGGTCGATCCTTTTGCCGCCATTCACGAACATCGCATAGGAGGCGACCAGCCGCATCAAGGTCGTCTCGCCGGCGACCATAGCGTAGGACAGCAGCGGCGGCATTGCGTCGTAGACGCCGTACGTTTCAGCATATCCGGCGATCGCCTCAAGACCGACATCCATCGCCACACGCACGGTCATCAGGTTCTGACTGTATTCGATCCCGTAGCGCAGCGGCGACGGCCCGTAGAACTTGCCGCTGTAGTTCTTTGGTTTCCAGTCATCTCCCTGAACCTGCTCGAGAACCACAGGCGCATCGAGCACGATCGTGTTCGGCTTATACCCGTTCTCGAGAGCCGCGGCGTAAACGAACGGCTTGAACGAGGATCCTGGCTGACGCTCCGCCTGAGTTGCGCGATTGAACACGCTGGACTGGAACGAGAACCCGCCCTGCATCGCCAACACGCGCCCGGTGTGCGGATCCATTGCGACCAGTGCGCCGTTGACCTCGGGGATATGACGCATGACCCAGCGATCAAGATCGCCCGCCTCGGTCTTCAGCGGCTCCACGTAGATCACATCGCCTTCTACCCAGACCTCCAGAGCGCTGTCTGGTTTTGGGCCAAGCCGCAGAACGCCGGAGGAATCCTTGCCGGTCGTCTTGCGCGCCCAGTCCTTCACATCCGAAAGGGCGATCGTGATCGGTTCTTCGCTCTCCACGCCCTCGACCCCGACGACAGCGGTGTTTCGACCGACCGACAGCACCACGGCCGGCTTCCATGGCGCGACGTCCCGAGGCACATCGGTCTTGGCGAGTTGTTCGCGCCAAACCGCTTCGTCCTCGGCGTTCAGATCCTCGATCTTCGCGATGGGACCGTCGTACCCTTGTCCGTCCCACCCATCGAACCCCTCGCCGGTCGCATACTCCGTCAAACGGCGCTGCAAGGTGCGACGAGCCAGGTCCTGCAGATCCGGGTCGACCGTCGCCCGTATCGACAAGCCGCCGCCATAGACTTTCTTCTCGCCCGCTTCCGCGCTGACCTGACCATCCTCGCCTCGTCCGAAGCGCTCGATCAGCTGACGGCGGATCTCTTCAACGAAATAGTCCCAAGGCAGGCTTTCCGCGCGGCGCTGCGCTAAAGGCTGAGACAGCAGCGTCTCGAGCGGCTTTGCGACGGCGTCTTCATACTCCAGGTCCGTCAGATATCCGTTCTCCCGCATTTCGCGGAGGACGTAGTTCCGACGGTCTGTCGCCCGGTCCTTGCGGCGAACAGGATGGATATCGCTCGGCGCCTTTGGCAGCGCGGCGAGGAACGCGGCTTCATGCGGCTCCAGATCCTCCAACCGTTTGCCGAAATAGTTCGCGGTCGCGGCGGTGACGCCGTAGGAGTTCACGCCGAGAAAGATCTCGTTGAGATAGAGTTCGAGGATCTGCTCCTTCGTGACCGCCTCTTCCAAGCGGAGCGCAAGGATCGCCTCCTTGATCTTACGGTCGACCGCGCGCTCGCCGGAGAGCAAGAAGTTCTTCACGACCTGCTGCGTGATCGTGGAGGCGCCGCGGAGCCTCTTGCCGGACGCCACCCGAAAGACGTTGTCGACGACCGCTTTCGCGACCCCGGTCCAATCCACGCCCGAATGATGGTAGAAGTTCTTGTCTTCCGCGCTGATGAACGCCTGTTTCACCAGCGGCGGGATCTCGTCGATCGGAGTGAACAGACGGCGCTCTCTCGCGTATTCGGCCAAGACGGCGCCATCGCCGGAATGGACCCGCGACAGCGTGGGCGGTTCGTAGTTTGACAACACTTCGGTGCTTGGCAGTTGATCGTCCTGCGCGTACCACCATATCACCCCGGCGACCATGGCGACGCCGACGATCGACCCATAAACGCCCAGCGTGAAAAGCCAGCCCAAAAATCTCATCAGTCGCTCCGTGAAGCGGGCGCGCCGACGCCGAGAGGCGCGCGAACTCACCCTGGACCCGATCGCGGTCATACGCTCGCGAGAGGTTTAGCACCGTCCGTGTCGACTGGGAAAGCGGCGTCCGTATGGCGATCACGGGCGCAGCGCCGGGATTGTGACGTCAACGCGGGGCCGACACGTTGACGAAGTCCGTCGACTCGCCCTCGGCCCACCGTCGCACCGCGGACGACAATGCAAGCTGAGCGCGCTGTCGCCATTGCCGATCCAACAGCAGACGGCGGTCGCCGGCGTTGGTCAAAAAGCCCAATTCAACCAGCACCGAAGGCGTGTCGAACGTCTTTAGGACGACAAAGCCTGCGAACCTGTGCGGCCGTGGGTTGAGCACGCGCACCTGCTTCGACATTTCTCGCACCACCAGTTCCGCGAAGCGGTCCGACTCGCCGCCGGAACGTCGTTGCGCGAGATCAACGAGGATCTGACGCACCTCTTTGTCGCGGGATGGCATCTCGACGCCGGCAAGGCCGTCAGCGGCGTTTTCCCGACGCGCCAGGGACGCCGCCAACTTGTCCGACGCGTCGTCCGAAAGCGTGGAGACGGATGCTCCGGAGGCCGTTGGGTTGTGCGGCGAGGCGTCCGCATGGATCGAGATGAAAAGGTCCGCGTCCGCGCGCAAAGCGCGTTCGACGCGGTTGCCCAGATGAATGAATTCGTCCCGATCACGGGTCAAGACGACATGAATGCGGCCGGGAGAGTAGAGAACATTCGCCAGCTCCCGAGCGAACTGAAGCGTGACGTCCTTTTCGCGCACGCCGCCATGGACGGCGCCGGGATCTCGGCCGCCGTGACCCGCGTCGATCGCGACGATCAACGGTTTGGCGCGCAATGACGGGCGGGGCGCCCAGACCGGAGCGAAATCCAAAATGTCAGCGGCGCCGGCGGCGCCCTGCCGACCTGCGCCCTGGCGACCTGCGCCCAAGATCGCTCCCGTCGTCAGCTCGCCGTTCCCAAGCTGCGGAGCGCCCACGTGAAACTGGATTTGAAACACGGCGCGACCGGCGTCGTCGCGGAGAACTTGATGGTCGAGCACCCGAACAGGTCCGTCGAGGTCGAACACCATCCTCGACCGCCCCTCGCGGAACAGCCCAAACCGGACGTCACGGACACCCGGCGCGCGCAGTTGCGGACCATTCGAAAGCGGAAGACGCCAAGCGACTTCAGGAAAATCCACGATCAAACGACTGGCCGCTTTCTCCGACGGACCAAGGTCGAAGACGTGGTGCTCCAGTGGTTCCGTCAAGGACATCTGGAACAGAAGACGACCATTTCGAAGCTTCTTCAGCGCAGGATCAAACGCCGACGCGGGCGCAACGGGCTGAGCCAGCGGCGGGAGGTCCGACGCGGACGCGGCGCGCGGCGTCGCCCCGAAAAAGGTGGCGCTGGCGATCACCATCATCGCGAGCATCCCTGCTCTAGCAAACCACGCCATACCGCTCTGCGCCTCACGATCGATTCGGCTAAATATACGACAAAACGCGTCGCTACCTACCCTATCTAGCAGCTTCTGCTCCTATCATGGCTAACAGGGAACAGAAAACCGGCGATTGCCGGGCAATTCATCTCTTCGGGTAATGTGACGCGTAAACCTTCACCAAAAATTATCTTCGCTCGAAAATGATGCTGGTGCGGCTCGACCAATCGCGATACGGTCGTCGCAGGATGTGTCCGGTATCGAAGCACAACCCTACCCGACCATCCCTTTTGGAATTCTGGCGAAGCGTCTCATCGCTGCAACAGTTATATCAGGACCAGCCCGGGCTTCGCTCCCGCGAGAGGCGGTTCAATCTTATGCGCCGGCACGCTATTCAGCGCGACGCGCGCACGAAACCCGACGGGATCCGCGTAAACCGCATCCCGTCATTTGGTGAAACGATGACGCGCAATTATGCGACGAGAGTACTGTCTGGCCCCGCGGTAAAGCCGCTGGGTCCCGTCGCACCGCGCGCGCGCATCTCAAACAAGAAGGCGGGACCGAGACCCGCCGCCGCGCCCTCAGAGATAATCCATCTCTCCGTCAGCACGCTCGCGCCGCCAGGCGTTTTGCGCACTGAAGGACCCAGACGCGTCGCGCGCCGTCTCGGACCGAAAACAGCTCTCCATGGCAAAGAAAATGCTGATCGATGCGACGCATCCCGAGGAAACTCGGGTTGTGGTCGTCGACGGGAACCGTGTCGAGGAATTTGACTACGAGTCCATCACAAAAGTTCAGATTGCCGGCAATATCTACCTCGCAAAGGTAACGCGCGTCGAACCGTCGTTACAGGCCGCGTTTATCGATTATGGCGGCAATCGACATGGATTTCTCGCGTTTGCGGAGATCCACCCCGACTATTACCAGATCCCCGTCGCCGACCGGGAAGCCCTGATCGCAGCTGAGCGCGCGGCCGATGAAGCCGAACGCGCCGCTGAGGAAGAGGCCGAAACCGAACGCAAAGGGCGCCGTAAGAGCCGCCGTTCGCGCCGGCGCCGGGGTAAAAAGGACGTTGAAGCGCCGATCACGCCCATCAAGTTCGAACTCGTCAGCGCCGACGCTGACGACGTATCGGCGATCCCCGAAAAGCTCACATCCGTCGTCGCAAGCGCGGAGAACGGTTTCTGGTTCGAGACGCCGCCGTCTTCTCAAGTCGCGCTGCCGGCGCAGGACGCCGCGCCAGACCTTTCAGACGTTTCCGAGATCACGATCAAGCGACAGGCGACAGAGGAAGAGCTGGCGGCGACCGGCGAGGAGACCGTGACGGAGACGGTCGTGCTCTCGCCGGAGCAAGCCGAAGAAGACGGTGACGCCAAGCCCAAGGCGCAAGCCGAAGCGGCAGGCGCGCAGCGAGCGGACACCGTCACAGGCGATGTGGCCGAGGGCGACGCCCCGGCCGACGACATCGAAGATTCAGACGCGGATGACGATGACGGAGACAACCGCGACGAAGACAATCGCGACGAAGACGTGGAAGAAGTCGGCGCCGACGACGCCCGCGAGGAGATTCGGCCGCGCCGGATCCGGATGCGCGACTACAAGATCCAGGAAGTCATCAAGAAGCGCCAGATCATGCTGGTTCAGGTCGTCAAAGAAGAGCGTGGCAGCAAAGGCGCAGCACTCACGACCTATCTGTCCCTGGCCGGCCGGTATTGCGTGTTGATGCCGAACACGGCGCGCGGCGGCGGGATCTCCAGAAAGATCACCAACGCCGCGGACCGCAAGCGCCTCAAGGCCGTCGCGGAAGAGTTGGAAGTGCCGGACGGCATGGGGTTGATCATCCGCACCGCCGGAGCCAATCGCACGAAAGCCGAAATCAAACGCGACTACGAGTATCTCCTCCGTCAGTGGACGGCGGTTCGCGACCTTACGCTGAAATCCGTCGCGCCAACCCTGATCTATGAGGAGGGAAGCCTCATCAAGCGGTCCATCCGTGATCTTTACGGGAAAGAGATCGACACCGTGCTGGTCGAGGGCGCCGAAGGCTTCCAAGAGGCGAAAGACTACATGCGGATGCTGGCCCCGAGCCACGCGAAGCATGTCGAAGCCTATGCCGAGCCGACGCCGCTCTTTATTCGACATCAAGTCGAAACCCAGATGGCGGACATGCTGAACCCCACCGTTCAGTTGAAGTCGGGCGGGTACATCGTGATCGGGGTGACGGAGGCGCTTGTCGCAATCGACGTGAACTCTGGCCGCTCGACCAAAGAAGCCTCGATCGAAGAAACGGCTCTCAAAACGAACCTGGAAGCCGCCGAGGAAGTGTCGCGCCAGTTGAAACTGCGAGACTTGGCCGGGCTGATCGTCATCGACTTCATCGACATGGAGGAGCCGCGAAACAACCGCGCCGTTGAAAAGCGCCTGAAGGACAAGCTGAAAAACGACAGAGCCCGTCTGCAGATCGGCCGCATCTCCGGCTTTGGTCTGTTGGAGATGTCGCGACAGCGTTTGCGGCCTGGTCTTTTGGAAGCCACCACGACCACATGTCCTCACTGCCAAGGCGCGGGCGTCATCCGATCCGACGAGTCCTTGGCCCTTGCGGTTCTGCGATCCGCAGAAGAGGAAGGCGTTCGTGGACGCTCTCAAGCCGTTCGGGTCGCCGCGCCAGTGCCCGTGGCGAATTATCTGATCAACTACAAGCGGGCTCGGATCGCTCAGATCGAAGAGCGCTATTCGATGCAACTGATCATCGACGGCGACCCGAGCTTGGTCAGCCCCAACTTCTCGCTGGAAAGAACCACGCCCCTGACGCGCGCCGAAGTCGTCAACGTGAAGGCGGTGCAGATAGAATCCGGCTTTTCCGAGCACAGCGCGGACGACGCAGAACTCGTGGAGGAGTTCGACGACGCGGAAGACGTGCAGGAAGAGGCGGAAACCGAGGAAGCGAAAACACCTCGCAGCCGGCGGCGATCGCGCCGCGGGAAAAAGGCGGATGCCGGCAATGAACAGGCGTCGGTGGAAACTGACGCCAGCGACAGCGACGACGCGGCAGACGAGAACGCCGACGCCGATCTCGACCTTGATCAAAATGAGGCGTCGGCCGACGAGAAAGATGGGAAACGGCGGCGTGGGCGCCGAGGAGGACGCCGCCGCCGGAAGAAGACTGAGGATGCCTCGGATCCTCTTCCCGTGATCGATTTGGAGGCGGAGGCGGAGGTGGAATCCGACTCTGCCGCCACGAACGGCGCCGCCTTAGAGGCGGAGGAAAACGCGGACGCGCCCGAGGCTGCGGCCGCAGCGCCGACCATCTCGGAACCAGCGGCGGCCATGCAGACGCTTGAGGAAAGCGTGGCCACAGTCCAGCCGGCAGATCTCGAGCCGGCGCATGAGGGCGCTTTGGACGTGGCGTCGCCGCCGCCAAAGGAAGAGCGCCGCGAACCGCGAAGATCTGGTTGGTGGAACCTTAGGGGGCGCGGCTGACGCCGCGCCCTCTCGCACCGAGACGACGCCGGACGCCACTCCGACGCTCCGGCGCTGTCAAAATCGTCTGTTTCAATCTCCGCGCCGCATTTCCATCGTAATGCCCATGCTATTAATGCTTTAGTAACTTTGGGCACGGGTCTTGCTGTCTCTCAGCCAGGCCCGTGAGGGCGAAAGGAACTCATGTGCGCGGTGGGACGCGTGCGAGCTACCTGAGGGCGAAAAATGGGGTTTGTGGAGCTTCCAGAAGCAATTGGAACGGCGTCGCCAATCGGCGCCTCAGGACGCGCGCGCGTTGTTTCGATCAACGTTTTCGCAGGCGAAGTGATCGAAGCGCGCGCATTAAAACAGCACTCTGTCCTGGTTCTGGATGACGCCGGCCGAGCAAAAAACATCGATCTCGATGTTATGACGATCGAGCTTCGTCCCAACGACCTGGCCGCTGTCGCTTCGATCTCGCCAAAACGCAAACGCGCAGGGCCCATCGTCGCCATCGCCAATCTGGACCGCGACCAGAAAGAAGAATTCATCGGCCACGAACGCGAGATGTTGCGTTACGTCGGAGGCTGGCGCAGGGACTGGCGAGGCAACAAGCCGGTCTGGGGCGCCATCGGTTGGGCGATTACAAAAGCCGCCGGGCTCGGCGCGATCGCCTGGATCGCTCTGGCGAGTATACTCGAAGGATGGGCGCCGGTTCAGCCCCCCCTGGCTGAGACCGCCTTCAACCTCGCCCAAGGGGGCGCTCCTTATATTCTCGCAGGCCTCGCGTTGCCGTTTTTCACCGTAATGGCGCTTCTCCGAGTGCGCAGCCGAGCGAGGGCGCAGACGGCCTTTCTCGATGAAATCTGGCGCGCCGTCGGATCCAGCCTCGCGTTCACCCGCAGCTTGAGCGCAGAGCCGGCCGCCGCCCTTCCCCCTCCGTCAGCGAGCGAAGCCGAGTGGCGATTGGGATCAGCGAATGACGGGCTTGTCGACATCGACTACGCGCGCGCCGTTTAACCCCTCTTTCCAGTCAGATAATCCGCCAAGCGATCCAGGCCCTCGGCGACCTGATCCTGAGCGCCTGCGAAGGACACGCGAACGCTCTGTCCGCCGCGGACCGGGTCAAAGTCGAGCCCGGGCGTCAAGGCGACGCCGGCATTGATCAGCACGTCTTCGCACCAGGCGCGGCTGTCTCGCGTGAGATGTCCAATATCCGCGTAAAGATAGAACGCGCCGTCGCAAGGCGCGAAAGAGCTCACCCCGATCTGCGGCAAACGCTCCAGCAACAGCGCCCGGTTCCGCGCGTAACCCTGCCGATAGACCTCAAGCTCGTCATGCGCGGACAGCGCGCCCAGAGCGGCGACCTGACTGACATGGGGCGGGCAAATGAACAGGTTCTGAGCCAAGCGCGCGACGGTCGGGATCAACGCTTCGGGAACAACCATCCATCCGATGCGCCAGCCGGTCATCGCAAAGTATTTCGAGAAACTGTTAATCACGATCACGTCGTCCGAGATCTCCAAAGCGCTCACCGCGCGCTCGTCGAAATGAAGACCGTGATAGATTTCGTCGGAAATGAAGGTGGTTCCGCCTGCATGGCATGCGTCAATCAACGCCGTTAACGCGGCTCGGTCCAGGATCGCCCCGGTCGGATTGGCCGGGCTCGCCGCGAGCAACCCGTCGATCCTGCCCTGTTTCGCGGCTGCGTGTATCGCTTCTGGAGTCGGTTGAAATCCTGTTTCAGCCTGCCCTTCGATCCGGACCACATCCAGGGCCAATGCCTTGAGAATGTTGCGATAACTGGGATAACCGGGATCGGCGATGGCAACCCTGTCGCCAGCGTCGAACAACGATAGAAACGCCAGCTGAAAACCGGCGGACGACCCTGTCGTCATGACAACTCGCCGTGGGTCGAGATCCAGCCCATACCAATCGCGGTAGAGCGCTGCGACGCCAGCCCGCAGCTCGTCGCGCCCAAGGGCCACCGTATACCCAAGCGGCGACGGCAGAGCAGTTTTCACCGCATCCAAGGCGCGCTGCGGCGCCGGAAAGCCAGGCTGCCCGACCTCCATGTGAACCACGGACCGACCTTGCGCCTCCAAAGCCGCCGCCTGGGACATCACATCCATAGCGATGAAAGCTGCAACATCAGAACGTTGTGAGGTTCTGTGCCTTGAAATGATCATTATCGAAGCTCCATTAGCGCGGGAGATTTGCTCGAAGCGGCGCAGTTGATGCTTATATGCGCAAGACGAGCTGTCGTGCGACCCTGTCGCGCGCCTCGACGATGACGGTTCATCCGCGCCGACGGGCGAAGGGATTTTATCAGGGAGACATCGATGCGCCGCGCCCTGGCTTTCGCACTTTGCTTGATCGCCGCCCTCGGAAACGCATTCGACGCGACCGCCCGCACACTTGTCCGTGATTCGGAGATCGAGCGGACGCTGCAGATGATGATGAACCCGATCTTTGACGCGGCCGACATGCCGCGCGACGAAATCAAGATCTTCATCCTCGCCGACCGCTCGTTGAACGCCTTTATCTCCCGCGGGCGCAGCATGTTCCTGCACACCGGGCTTTTGCAGACGTTGGAAACGCCTGAAGAACTGATGGGCGTGATGGCGCACGAGACCGGTCACGTCACAGGCGGTCACCTGGTCAAGCGCATCGCCGCATTTGAGCAGGCGCGAACTCAATCGATCATCTCGACGATCATAGGGGTCGCAGCGGCGGCCGCAGGGGCAGGCGTCGGCGGGTTCGCGTTGGGCTCCAGCGGCGGGACCTTCGCCGAGCGCAACCTCCTCAGGTTTACGCGCTCGCAAGAGGCGAGCGCCGATCAGGCCTCGGTGACCTTCCTGACGCGCGCAGGCATTGATCCGGCGGGAACGCTGAAAGTCCTCCAACGCCTCGAAAGAGAGCAGGCTTACCTCGTGGGCAACCGTGATCCTTATACGCTCACCCACCCGCTCAGCCGCGAACGGATCGCCTTGCTCGAAGAAAACGTGTCCCGCTCCCCCGCCCTGGGGCAGAAAGCGTCGCCCGAAATCTACTACTGGCACGCACGGATGCGCGCAAAGCTCGACGGCTTTATCTCCGCGCCCACCGACAACGGCGACCGCTGGAAAACGCTCGATGAGATTGAACTCTATCGCGAGGCGATCAACTTGCATCGCCTGCCGTCCCCTGATCGCGCGGTGGCGGCCATGGACAGGCTGATTGCGATGCGCCCCGACGATCCCTTCTACTGGGAGTTGAAAGGCCAGATCCTGCGCGAATCCGGCCGCGGAGGCGATGCGGTCCAGCCTTACACCAAGGCTCTGCAGCTCAAACCTGGCGATCCGCTGATCGCCTCGGGTCTTGGCGAAGCGCTTTTGTCCCAAGAAACGCCGGCCTCGAATGCGAAAGCGCTCGAAATCCTGTCGCAAGCAGCGCTCGACGATCCTTACGACGCCGGGCTCCGCCGCCCGCTCGCCGTGGCGTATGCAAGGGCGGGCAACGACGGAATGGCGGCCGTGGCGACCGCAGAGCGCTTGGCCCTGTCGGGTCGGATGAGCGACGCCGCCATTCAGGCGCGGCGGGCTCAGGCGGTCCTCCCAAAGGGCTCGCCGGGATGGCTTCGCGCGGATGACGTTCTCGCTCTCAAACCACCGAATTGACCGCAAATACCAGATTTCCCAAAGGAGCCACCCCATGCGTATCTTTTCCATCGCGGCCCTCGCCGCTGCGGCGATGATGACCGCGGCGCCCGGCCTCGGCGTCGCGCAGTCGGACAGCGACGCCCGTGAAGCGTTCAGCCAAGAACAGCGCGACGCCATCCGTGAAGAGATCCGCACCTATCTTCTCGAAGAGCCCGAAATCATGATCGAGGTGATGCGAGAACTCGAAGAACGCCGCCGCGTCGCCGAGCAGCGTCGCTCAGAGCAAGCTTTGGTGACGCTTGCGCCGCAGATCTTCGACGACGGCTATTCCTATGTGGGCGGCAATGTCGACGGCGACGTCACCCTTGTTGAGTTTCTCGATTATCGGTGCGGGTTCTGCAAGCGCGCGCACAGCGAAGTCGCCGCGGTTCTGGAGACGGACGCCAACATTCGCCTGGTGATCAAGGAGTTCCCGATCCTCGGACCGGACAGCGAGTTCGCCAGCCGCGCCGCGATGGCGTCGATGAAGCAGCAGGATGGCGAACTCTACAAAGCATTCTCGGACGCCCTGATGGAAGAGCGCAATGTCAACCGAGCCGCGGTCGAGCGCATCGCCGGAGAAGTCGGCTTGGATTGGGGCTCGCTCGAGACGGAAATGGAAAGTCCCGAAATCACCGAGCAGATTGAAAAGAACTACGAACTCGCCCAGGCGCTCGACATCAACGGAACGCCAGCCTTCATCATCGGCGATGAAGTGATCCGCGGATATGTCGAGGCTGATGTTCTCATCGAGCAGGCCGAGGCTGCGCGCAGTTCGAACTGATTGACGAAACCGGCCGGCGACCCTTCGGCGTCGGCCAGGATTGCCTCGCAGGCTCAAAACCTTATAACCGCGGCCCATCCATCCGCGCAGATGCGAGAGCGCCCACATGTCGGACACACAGCCGCAGATCTTCGTCCTGAACGGTCCCAACCTGAATATGTTGGGCAAGCGAGAGCCAGAGATTTATGGCTCGACCACGCTGCCCGACCTCAAAGCCTTGTGCGAGCGCGAAGGCGCAACACTTGGGTTGGGGAGCGACTTCCGACAAACCAACCACGAGGGCGAACTGATCGCCTGGATACAGGAAGCCCGGAATGGCGCGGCAGGCATCGTCCTCAACGCCGGCGCACTGACTCATACCTCGATCGGCGTCTATGACGCGCGTCTGGCCGCGGAGACGCCGACGATCGAAGTCCACTTGTCGAACGTCTATGCGCGCGAGGAATTTCGTTCCAAATCGTATATCTCACCCGCAGCTGTGGGTGTTTTGTGCGGATTTGGGGCAGATGGATATGTATTTGCCCTAAAAGCGCTTTCAGACCGCCTGGAATCACGTTAAGCGCTGCCGTACCCCGGATTTGCTACTTCAGGTTGGACAGCCGCTCCACCGCCGGAGACGTCAGTTCGCGCCGCTAACCTCTTTCGAGACTTCAGACGCAAGAGCACGATGACCAAATCAACGTCCACGAGAAACTCATCCCGCACGTCCCGCCAAGACAATGAAGCGCGCGCCGAAGCGGATGTCGCTTTTGTCGAGCGCCTCGCGCAGTTGCTGCGCGAGCATGATTTGGCGGAGCTCGAAGTGACGCGAGAGTATGGCGAGGACGATGAGCTGACCGTCCGTCTGTCGCGGTATGCGGCGACCGCAGCTCCGGTTGCGCCGATGGCGCCGATCCCGACATTGCCGTCTCCGCCGCCGGCGCTCGCAGCGCCTGCGGAGGCCGCCTCCGCCCCTGCCGTTTCAAACGATGATCCCGCCGCGCATCCAGGGTGCGTCACGTCGCCCATGGTCGGCACGGTCTATCTAAAGCCGGAACCGGGCGCGGAGGACTTCGTGAAAGTCGGCGACACGGTCACCACGGGACAAACGCTGCTGATTGTCGAAGCGATGAAGACGATGAACCACATTCCCAGCCCAAAGGATGGGAAAGTGCCTCAGGTGCTCGTCGCCAACGAGCAGCCGGTCGAATTCGGTGCCCCGATGGTCATTATCGAGTAAGGCGTACGGGGCGATGTTCGACAAAATTCTGATCGCCAATCGCGGCGAAATCGCGCTGCGGATACAACGCGCCTGCAAAGAGATGGGCATTAAAACCGTGGCGGTTCATTCGACCGCCGACGCCGACGCGATGCATGTCCGGCTGGCGGACGAGAGCGTCTGCGTGGGCCCTCCTCCGGCGCTTCAAAGTTATCTGAACATCCCCGCGATCATCACCGCCTGCGAATTGACCGGGGCCGAGGCGATCCATCCGGGCTACGGTTTTCTGTCGGAGAACGCGAACTTCGCTCAGATCGTGGCGGAGCACGGGTTGACGTTCATCGGACCGACCGCCGAGCACATCCGGTTGATGGGCGACAAGATCGCCGCCAAGGAGACGATGCGCAAGCTGGGAGTGCCCTGCGTCCCCGGCTCCGAAGGCGAGGTGAAAGACGTCAAGAAGGCCGAGAAAATCGCTGCTGAAATCGGCTTTCCAGTGCTTGTCAAAGCGGCGGCCGGCGGCGGTGGTCGGGGCATGAAGGTCGCGGCCACCAAAGAGGACCTCGCCAGCGCGTGGTCCACCGCGCGCGCAGAATCGAAAGCGGCTTTTGGCGACGACGCCGTCTATATCGAGAAGTATCTCTCGTTGCCCCGCCATATCGAGATCCAAGTCATCGGCGACAGTCATGGCAACGTATGCCACCTTGGCGAGCGCGACTGCTCGCTTCAGCGCAGACACCAAAAGGTTCTCGAGGAAGCGCCGTCTCCAGCTCTCAACGAAGCGCAGCGCGCCAAGATCGGCTCGACCGTCGCCGACGCTGTTCGCGACATGGGATATCTGGGCGCTGGCACCATCGAGTTTCTGTACGAGAACGGCGAGTTCTACTTCATCGAGATGAACACTCGTTTGCAGGTCGAGCATCCGGTCACCGAAGCCATTTACGGCGTGGATCTCGTGCGCGAGCAGATCCAGATCGCGTATGGGCAGAAGCTCAGCTTCACCCAGGACGATCTGACGTCCGACGGCCACGCGATCGAGTGTCGGATCAATGCGGAGAACCCGATGACCTTCGCCCCGTCGCCAGGCGCGGTCACAGGATTTCATGCGCCTGGGGGTTTGGGCGTCCGAATGGATTCGGCCCTCTATGCCGGCTATCGGATACCGCCCTACTACGACAGCCTCGTTGGAAAACTTATCGTCCACGGACGCTCTCGCAACGAGTGCCTCATGCGGTTGCGCCGCGCGCTCAACGAGATGGTGGTCGACGGAATTGAAACGACCACGCCGCTCTTCGAGCGCCTGCTGAATTCGCCGGACTTCGTGAACGGCGACTATCACATCCATTGGCTGGAACGCTGGCTGGCCGAGCAGAAGAGCGGCTGATCCAAAGCAACGGCCGTTCAAGAAGTGCGAATGGGGTCTTTTCGACAGCGCCTCGCGCGTTTAGTTTTTACGCTATGAGCGATCGGTCGATTGAACTCACCCCAACGCTTTTGTTGAACGCTTACGGCGCCGGCGTATTTCCGATGGCGGACAGCGCCGACGATCCCGAGATCTACTGGGTCGATCCAGCCTATCGCGGCGTGTTGCCTTTGAACGCGTTCACACCGCCAAAAAGCCTCTTTAAACGCATGCGCCGCGGAGACTTCGCCGTCACGGTCAATCGCTCGTTCGGCGCGGTGATCGACGGTTGCGCCGACCGCGACGAGACCTGGATCAACGAGCAGATCCGCGATCTCTACATCTCCCTGCACGAATACGGATACGCCCACAGTATCGAAGTCTGGATGGACGGTGAGATTGCGGGAGGTCTTTACGGGGTTGCGCTGGGCGGGGCTTATTTCGGCGAGAGCATGTTCAGCCGCAAAGCCGACGCGTCGAAAATTGCGCTTGTCTATCTACTCGCACGGTTGAAGTCAGGCGGCTTCCAGTTGCTCGACACACAATTCGTCACCGAGCATCTGCGCCGCTTTGGCGCGACGGAGATCAAACGCTCCGACTATCACAACCAACTCGAACGAGCCCTTGAGGTCGATGCCGAGTTCCTGCGCCTCGACCCTGAAACGTCCGTTCAGGAAGTCTTGCAGCTCAGCACCCAAACGTCATAGCGCGAGTGGTCCATCGCCGAAAGCGCTGGCGAGGACGCGAACATCCATCCGGAAAACGCGATGACTTCCTCGTCGTACTTGGTGTCGAAGACCTGAATGAAAGCGGTTGAGTCAGGCGCGCGGTTTTCCGTGCGCCGGTTGCAAGCCTTGGCCTCGATCCGAAGCCTTTCGTAAGTCACGACGCCGCCGATCGGCGCTTCGAAGGTCTCGACCCTGCCCGTGAGTTTGTCCAAGCCCCGCATGACCACGACATCGCCGGACACTGAATCGCCGCTTTGCGCCGCGGCGCTCACGCCCATGGCGACCCAGAGCATCCCCCCGAGACACCCGGCTTTCACCGCCGATCCGAGACCGCGCGCCATTCGCTCATCCTTCCGCCTGCGTTTGGACGCCGCGACAGCCCGGCTCCAGCATCGGTTCCTAGTTCGAACCCGCGGTCGAGGTGAAGACTTTGCCCAGAATGTCTCCGAGACTGATCGACCCTTGGGTGATCAGGATCTCATCACCTGATTCGAGCGGATCTAAGCCCGCGCCAGGTTCGATCGACACAAAAGCGCCGCCAAGCAGGCCCTCTGTGTCGATCTTTGCCGACGCTCCGTCATCGAGCTCGACGTCGTCGCGGATCCTGAGCGTCGTCATCGCCCGATAACTCTGTGGGTCGAGCGCGACGTCCGAGACAGAGCCGACTTTCACCCCGGCGATCCGGACATCCGTTCCAGCCGAAATGCCGCTGGCGCTTGAGAACGAGGCTTTCAGTTCGTACGAGCCTTGGCCGATATTGGCGTTGCCGCTGCTATCGGCTGCATAGATGCCAAAACCGACGGCCACCGCGAGCACGGCGGCTCCGATCAACGTCTCGACAGGTTGTTCAAGTTTAGCCATCTCTCCATCCCCATTCGGAAAAGCGCTGCTCCGAGCGGAGCGCAACATACCCCATCGCCGTCGAGCGGCGGCTATTTAGGCTCCCAAGCCTGATAGTCGCCCGCCACCTTCGGCCGCGCCTCTGGCGTCGTTAGCGAGCCCGGCGGATGATAAGCTGCGACAGAACCGGTGCGGTTTTCGAGATGTGGCTTTTCCCACTCCTTGCGGGGCAAAGGCGCCTCCGTCGGCGGGTTCTCGTAGGTGCGGTGGAGCCAACCATGCCAATCGGGCGGAACCTTCGACGCTTCCGCTTCTCCGTTGTAGACGACCCAACGCCTCGCATCGTCGGCGGTGCGATAGTACCGATTGCCCTGCTCATCCTCGCCGACCAGCCGGCCGCGACGCGCGGTGAAGACGCGCGTCCCCATGGTCTGGCCATTCCACCAAGTGAAAAGCTCTTGAAAGATGCCCACGGCGTGGCTCCGTTTCTCAGGACCGAATTCGCTCGGACAATGGCGCGAGGCCGTCTGGCTGTCCAGAACCTTGGGCGCGGCGCTTTGACGGTTTCGCCTGTGTGGCGCGCAGGAATTTCAACCGTAGCGCGAAAGCCACGCCCTCATGGCGCCGTCTAAATTGTGATGACGCGACGCAACGTCACGCATTGACGCTTTTCGTGCGGCGGTTAACCGTCACTGATCATGACAAAAGCGCGGCAGTGGTGTGACGCTGCGCGGTTTTTCGAAAAAAGCCTCGCCGGTAAGGCGGGCGTTCTTTGGGAGCACGAGGGGAGGGCTATGAAAACCTCAGTTTATCTTTTGAGCGCAGCAGCAATTGCGCTTTCGACCACATCCGCTCTGGGCGGGAGTTTCGCGATCAAAGAGGGCTCGGTGAGCTCTCAGGGGATGTCGTTCGCCAACTACTCGGCGGGCGCGGAAGACATCACGCACATCTATCAAAACCCAGCCGCGCTGCAGCGCGTGACTGGCGATCACATGACGGTCGGCGTCACAGCTTCGGGCATCTTCCCGGAGGCGGACGGCGATTTCGACGCCAACGGCGCGTTTGGCCTTGAAGGAGGCGACGGCAGTCCCTCGAAAGACGCGCTGGTTCCAGGAACCTATATGGGGTTTCGCATCAACCCGCAGCTGGCTGTGGGCATGAGCATAACATCGCCCTTCGGCTTGCGCACCGAGTATGACGGTGGCGACCCAAGCGTTGCAACCGCCGAGGCGACTGAAACTGATCTGAAACTGATCGTCGCGACGCCGATGATCTCGGGCGAGATTATGAACGGCGTCACGGCAGGGGCCGGGTTCAGCATCGCCTACGCCGACTTGACGTTCAACAGCGGTGAGCCGTTCTCGCTAGAGTATCGGGGTGATGACGTCTCGTTTGGCTTCATCATTGGGATGCTGGCCGACATCACCGACACGACAACTGTCGGCGTCGCCTATCGGAGCGGTTTCAAGCTCGACGCGGAAGGCCGCGTGGGAGGCAGTGCCCTAGGCGGAATGGAATTCAGTGGGGCCAATTTCGAGGCGGATGCGCCCGGCGTGGCGTCGATCGGCATCAAGCAGGAGTTGACGGAGACCGTCGACTTGTCGCTCGAAGCACAGTGGCAGAACTGGAGCGTGCTCGATGAGGCTGTGATCTCAACCGGCGGAACCGAGCTTGTCAGCGAGACATTCGGATATGACGACGCGTTCTATCTAGCAGCGGGTCTTGAGTACGAAGCGACCGATGCGCTGAAGCTTCGGACTGGCGTGGCGTGGGACCAAACCCCAACGACCGACGAAGACCGTTCAATCCGTATCCCGGACGAGGATCGTATCTGGTTGTCCGTTGGCGCTAGCTACGACCTTACGGAAACGATCACAATCGATGCAGCGTATTCGTATCTGAAAACGCTGGAAGACCCAACGGTCATCATCGAGACGGGTGTTGAAACCGGGTCGGCGGAATTCGACGCCCAGGTGCACATCCTCTCGATCGGGGCGAGCATGGACTTCTGAGAAAACAGGCAAGAAACGTCACTGGGGCCCCAAACGGGGCCCTTTTCTTTTGGGGCGATCAAACGGGCTCGAGGTCGCCCTCGGCGCGTTGCGCGTGAAACGCGGCCACAAACTCGTCGAGCGTTCCCGATGCGATCGCGGCGCGCATGCCCGCCATCAGTTCCTGATAGTAATGCAGATTGTGCCAGGTCAGCAGCATCGCGCTGATGATCTCTTGGGACTTGAAGACGTGGTGCAGATACGCGCGCGAGTAGCCCTGACAGGCGGGGCAAGCGCAGTCCGGATCGAGCGGACGCGGGTCGTTGGCGTGACGCGCATTTTTGAGGTTCACCACCCCGCGCCGCGTGAACGCCTGCCCAGTGCGTCCCGAGCGGGTCGGCAACACGCAGTCAAACATGTCGACGCCGCGCTGCACGGCCCCAACGAGATCGTCGGGCTTGCCGACGCCCATCAGATAGCGCGGCTTGTCCTCCGGCAGCATGTCGGGCGCATAGTCGAGCACGTCGAACATCGCCTCCTGCCCCTCCCCAACCGCCAACCCGCCGATCGCGTAGCCGTCGAACCCAATTTTCCGCAGCTCAGCGGCGCTCTCCCCGCGGAGGTCCTGGTAAAGACTGCCCTGCTGTATGCCGAACAACGCGTATCCCGGACGATCGCCGAACGCGTCTCGAGACCGCTGAGCCCAGCGCATTGACAGGCGCATGCTCTCTTCGGCGGTCGTCTCGTCCGCCGGATGGGGGGTGCATTCGTCGAACGCCATGACGATGTCCGACCCCAACTGTCGCTGGATCTCCATCGAGCTCTCCGGCGTCAACAGCCAGTCCGATCCGTCGATATGGCTCTTGAAGCGCACTCCCTGCTCGTCGAGCTTTCGCAACTGAGCCAAGGACATCACCTGAAACCCGCCGGAGTCCGTCAGAATCGGCCGATCCCAATTCATGAAGCCGTGCAGACCGCCCAGGCGTTCAATGCGCTCGGCCCCGGGGCGAAGCATCAGGTGGTAGGTATTGCCCAAAAGGATGTCCGCGCCCGTTTCGCGTACGCTCCCCGGCAACATCGCTTTGACGGTTGCCGCCGTGCCGACCGGCATGAAGGCAGGTGTCTGGATCTCGCCGCGCGGCGTCCGCAAAACGCCAAGTCGAGCGCGTCCGTCCTGCGCGATCCGCTCAAACTCAAAATCTTGCGCCACGAAACACCCTTTTACCGACAAATTCGCTCAGCAATAGACGACTGCTTTGCTCTCGCCTATATCTTGAGGCAGCCGAAGTTGAGCAAAGCGATCAGATATGGACGGTCAAAGCCATAACGCGCCTGAAACGGACGAGTCGACACCGGTCGAGGGTGCGCCGTTGATAGGCCCCTCGTCGACCGAACACCCGCTCTATGAGCCGGTAGTGGATGCGATAAAATCGGTCTACGACCCTGAAATCCCAGTGAATATCTGGGATCTTGGTTTGATTTACCGTGTCGCGATCAATGATGACGGCGATGTGGCTGTCGATATGACGCTGACCGCCCCAGGCTGCCCGGTCGCCGGAGAGATCCCAGGCTGGGTGGCGGACGCGATCAGCCCGACGCCCGGCGTGCGCCAGATCGACGTCGAGATCGTCTGGGACCCGCCCTGGGACATGAGCCGCCTGTCGGACGAGGCTCGGCTCGAACTTGGCATGATGTGAGGACGGTGGATGTTTGGAGTTCCGGGACAACAGGCCGTCACCCTGACCAATGAGGCGGTCGTTCAGATCCTAAAACTGATGGATCAGTCGAACGGCGCGGTGAAAGGCTTGCGTATCGGCGTCAAGAAAGGCGGCTGCGCAGGCATGGAATACACCATGGAGTACGCCGAGGAGATCGGCCCCCATGACGAGGTGGTCGAGCAGGATGGCGCGCGTGTCATGATTGCGCCGATGGCGGCGATGTTCATGATCGGCACCGAGGTTCATTATGAGACCTCGCTGCTGGAGAGCGGCTTCAAGTTTCGCAATCCGAACGTCGTCGACGCCTGCGGTTGTGGAGAGTCGGTCAAGTTCTCCGAAGTCGAACAAACCGAGACGTAACGCGCCCGTCAGGCGACGATCGCGCGGTGGAAACGCCCTTCGGTCTCGTTGAGTTCAAGAACGGTGAAGACGCCGGTGCTAAACCCGCCCGTATCAACGCCAATGCGGTGAGAAAATACTCCGTTCGCGTGCGGCGAGTGGCCATGAACCACCGTGACCGGGTGTTCCCAGCGAGTGTTCGGATCCTTGTCCCAGCTTAGAAACGGCTCGCGGATCCAGAGAAGGTCGCGCTTTTTCTGAGCTTCCAGGGGCGTGCCGGGCTCGACGCCGGCGTGAACGCACAAGACGTCGCCGCTCCGAAAGCTATAGTCCAACTCACGCAGCAGCGCGCAGATCGATGGACCCAGCGCCTCTCTCAACTCCTGCGCTGTCGCGTATCCGCTGCGAAGACCCGCCCCCTCCAGCGTCTCTTCGCCGCCATTCGCCAACCAGGTCGACCAACCTTGCGCATCAAGCTCTTCGTCAAACAGCTCGGCCGCTTCGGCCAGAAACCAGTCGTGATTGCCCAACAGGTTGGTTTGCCGGACGTTCGGCAGATCGAGTCCGATCTGTAGGCACTCCAAAACGCCCAGAGGCTCGGGCCCGCGGTCGACGTAATCGCCGAGGAAGACCAGGTCGACGGCTGTGTCTCCGTAGGTCTCGGGGATGTAGGCGTAGAGGTGCTCCAGCAGCGCCACAAGCGGGTCCAGGTGCCCGTGAATGTCGCCCACCGCAAACAGCGGCCGAGCGGGCAAGCGCCCGCCAGGAGGCGCGAAAACGTCACTCAGTTCAATTCTCAAGCGTCTTGCTCCGCTCTGTTTGCCTGCTTTCGATGGACGACGAGGGCTGTCGTCTCCTATGGTCTCGTCGACTTTGGATCACAACCCCGCCTGATTTGGGTTGAGAATATCGAAATGCGACGGCGCACGGGTGGGTGTGTGCTGCTGCGGGGCGGAAATGCGGGGTTTGCTCGAGGAGGCGTTAAAATGCTGGGTCGTTTGTTTGGCAAGGGTGTGCCTGCCTATCTTTGGATCGCGATCTTCTACATCGTTTATGTCGGCGTGATCGCGGCGCCGGAAGTCTTTGGCGACATCGTGGGCTCTGAAGACGCGGCTGCGGATACGACCACCATAACGGAAAAGGTCGAGCAGGTGTTGTCCGAGCAGTTGTTCGCGATCACGCTCTTCAGCGGTCAGGCGTTCGCAGTCACCTGGACGACCATCTTCATCATTCTGGGTTTTCTCGCGTCCTGGATCGAAGTGATGCGCGCAACCAAGGCGCGCGACTTTTCCGGCAATGACTGGATGTCGCTGATCGTCACCGTGGGCGCGCTGTTGCTGTTCGTCGGCGTTGGCTGGTTTGGAACGACGGCGTTCATGATCGTGCCCTTGGTCGGCATCGGCGACCTGCTGCTCGACCGCTATGTCGGCCAGGCTGTCGCACGGCGCGACTTTGGCGTTCCATTCGGGGCGGATGGCGGCAGCTAGGCCGCCTGCTCACTCAACCGAAACGGCTGCAGGCTCTGATTGTTCAGCGGCCTGCCGCCTCCACATTTGGGCGTAGACGCCATCGAGCGCCAGCAGATCGCCGTGCCTTCCCCGCTCGATGACGCGCCCAGCCTCCAAAACCAGAATATCGTCGGCTTCGACAATCGTTGAGAGCCGATGGGCGATCGTGATCACGGTGCGGTCTTTCGAGAGCGCGCGCAGGGCGTCTTGGATCCCCTGCTCTGTGCGGCTGTCGAGCGCGGACGTCGCTTCGTCAAGGATCAAGATCCGCGGGTTCTTCAAGATCGTACGCGCGATCGCCACGCGTTGTTTTTCGCCGCCCGACAGTTTCAAACCGCGCTCGCCGACAACGGTCTCGTATCCCTGCGGAAGCTGCGCAATGAACGAATCGATCTGAGCCGCCCGAGCGGCCGCTTCGATCTCCTCCTGCGTCGCCTCCGGCTGGGCGTAGGCGATGTTGTACCCAATGGTGTCGTTGAACAGCACTGTATCCTGCGGCACCACGCCGATGGCGTTGCGCAGCGAGGTCTGGCTGACGTCTCGGAGGTCTTGACCATCGATCAGGATGCGACCCGCGGTTACATCATAGAACCGGTAGAGCAGCCGGGCTGTGGTCGACTTGCCGGATCCGCTGGGCCCCACGAGCGCCAAGGACCCGCCGCCCGGAATATCAAAATCAACGCCCTGCAAGATCGGGCGCTCAGGAGCATATGCGAAGTCGATCTCTTCGAACTGGACGCGGCCGGCGCTCATTTTCAAGGCTGGCGCGCCCGGCTTGTCGACAACCTCCGGCGGCTGATCGAGCAACCCGAACATGTCCGCCATATCGATAAGAGCCTGCCGGATCTCGCGGTAGACCGTCCCCAGGAAGCCCAGAGGGAGAGTGATCTGGATCATGAAGGCGTTGACCATCACAAAGTCGCCGACCGTGATGACGCCCTGCGCGACTCCTGCGGCCGCCATGCCCATCAAGGCCACCAGGCCAGCTGTGATGATCAACGCTTGCCCCGCATTCAACAGCGCCAAAGAAGACTGCGTTTCGATCGCCGCCTTCTCGTAACCCCGCATTGAGTCGTTATAGCGCTGTGCTTCACGCTCTTCCGCGGCGAAGTACTTCACGGTCTCGTAGTTGAGCAGACTGTCGATGGCCTTCTGGTTCGCGGCCATGTCCTGTTCGTTCATGCGCTGGCGGATCTTCACCCGCCATTCCGTCACCCGGAACGTGAACACCACATAAGCTGCGATGGTCGCCAAGACGACCACAAGGTAGCGCCAGTCGAAACTGAAGAACAAGATGCCTGCGACGAACAGCAACTCGATCGTCAAAGGCACGATGCTGAACAGCAAGAACCGCAGCAGGAACTCGATGGCTTTCACGCCACGCTCGATCACGCGTGAAAGAGCGCCGGTTTGTCGCTCGAGATGGTACCGGAGCGACAGCGCGTGGATGTGCCGGAACGTTTCGATCGCCAGCAGCCGAAGCGCCTCCTGTCCAACCCGAGAGAAGACGACGTCTCGAAGCTGCTGGAACAGGTTGCCGCTGAAGCGCATCAGGCCGTAGCCGAGCACCAACGCCAAAGGCGCCGCCGCCCAAAGAAGCGACGCGTCGCCCGTTTTGGCGTCCCCCGCCAGCATGTCGACGGCGCCTTTGAAGAAAAACGGCGTGGAGACGACCGCGACTTTCGCCAACACGAGCAACGCCATCGAAATGACGACGCGGGCTTTTACGTCCCAACGGCCCTTTGGCCAGAGATAAGGCGCGACGCGAAACACGATGCGCAGTTGCGCTTCGCGAGACGGCGTATCCCCGGCCGGCGTTATGGCCAAACCCCGTTTCCTCCCCTGCGAAGGTCCTTTGAAGAGTCGCCAAAACTGGGCTGCCGCCGCGAAGATCCGCCGCGATCAAGCTGTCGGCTCAAACAATGCCTAGTTCGGCAGTTGAATAATTTGTCCTGGATAAATTAGATCCGGGTCTCGAATTTGCGACTGGTTCGCTGAATAAATCGTGTGATAGCGCAGCCCGTCGCCATAGACGAACGACGCAATGCGCCAAAGGTTGTTGCCGGGTTGGACAACGACGTCGCCATCCGCAAGAACGATGTCCGACGGCAACGCCCGTTCAAACGGCGTCTCCGCCCGGCTGGTGACCGCGCCTGTTGGGCTTTCAACCTGATCGACCCTGAGCGTGTAAACGGCTGGCGGCGCGTCTTGCGCGATGTTCGCCGTCCACTCGCCCTGTTCGTCGACCTCAGCCTCCGCCTGCAACTCGTTGTCGAGGTAGATCCGCGCGGACGTCCCCGGCTCGCCCCGGCCCGCCACGACCACGTCTCCTTCGTCGGCGTAAGACAGCGCGTCGATGCTCACTTCCCCATCGGTCCGCGGCGAGGGCGGCTGCAGCACTTCAACGCCTTTCGGCTTTGGCACGAAGGCGACGACCTCCCCACCCTCTTCCGTCGGCCGCGCAATGATGACCGGGGCTTCAGCCTTCACCTCCTCGCCCGTTTCGCCGATCTGGCTCAACTCGATCGTGCGTGTATCGCCGGCGAAAGGCGCGTCAATGGTCGCGACGAACTCGCCGGACGCATTGGCGGTCACTTCGGTCGTGTCTCCGTCGATCGTCAGCAAGACCGTCGAGTTCGGCTCTGCGCGTCCGGCCAGGACGCCCATTCCATCAGGCGAGACGCGCACGACGTCAAAGCTCGGCGTCGCCGCCTCGTCCTCCGTCGCGCCCCCACTCTCGGGCTCGACGTCGGATCCTCCAAGCGCCTCCGTCGCCGCGCCGATCTGCTCTTGCGCCGCTGCGATCGCATCCGACAGCTCGGGATCTTCCGAACTGGACGGGCTCGGCGGCGTCGCCGCAACATCTTCCGACGGATCATCGCCGCTTAGGAACCAACCGGCGATACCGAACCCGATCAGGAACAAGACCGCGATTGTGATCATCGTGACGTCGCGACGTGACATGATGGATCTCCCTGCCTGACGGCGCATGACGGCCCGCGCTGCAAAGGGCCAATTGATCCTAGCGGGCTCTCTTCGTACCCATAATATAGCCGGTCCCGAAAACAAACCGGCGACGGGCTGAATCAAGGCGCAAAGCATGCTCAACGATGTGAGAAATGATCAAACTCGCGAAAAGAGCGCGCCCGTCGTGTGTGTTTATTGCGGCGCGAAGAGCGGCGCGGCGCCAAAATACGCCGCCGCCGCGCGCGCTTTGGGCGCCGCGTTAGCGCAAGAGAAGATGCGTCTTGTCTATGGCGCTGGCGATCTTGGCCTGATGGGAGAGATCTCGAGCGCCTGTCGGGACGCTGGCGGCGAAGCGATCGGCTTCATTCCCAGAGGTCTTTGGGAGCGCGAAATCACTCGACGCGAGCTGCCGAACATCGTCGTCACCGAGAGTTTGCATCAACGTAAGTCATTGATGTTACAAAACTCTGATGCGTTGGTCGTCCTCCCTGGCGGCGTTGGAACGTTGGATGAGGTCATCGAGGCGCTGACCTGGCGACAAATCGGCGTGCATAAAAAACCGATCGTGTTCTTTGATCTCGAAGGGTATTGGCGCCCGCTTCTCACCCTCTTTGAACACATGGCCGCCGAGGGCTTTCTGCATGGCGAGTTGAACGAACACTTCACGCTGGCGCCAGACGTAAACGGGACGATCAAAACGCTTAAATCCGCATTTTCATCGATTTGAGACGGGACGGAGGCAATCCGCCGCCTATCTTTCGCCATTGCCAGCATTATGATCTGGCCTGGAAGACCGACAAAGCCCTGACGCGATCATCTCAGATGATTTCGCGCCAATCGCTGACGCTCGGACCGAGAATGCACGATTCTGGAGGAATACGAATGGTTTCAAAACTGCTCAAAGGCGCTCTCGCCGCCGCTATGCTGTCGGTCGCCCCGGTCGCCGCAATCGCTCAAGATACGGCTGCCGAGGTCGCAGCGCTCGGCGGGGACGCCAAAGCTGGCAAGAAAGTCTACCGAAAGTGCAAAGCCTGTCACGTCATCGACAAGGATAAGAACCGCGTCGGCCCGCACCAAGTTGGCATCATCGGTCGTCCAGCGGCTGCGATCGAAGGCTTCAAGTATTCGGATGCGATGATCGCCAAAGGTGAAGAAGGCCTGGTCTGGAACGTCGAGACCCTGTCGGCCTACCTTGCTAATCCCAAAGGTTACATCGAAGGCACCAAGATGGCTTTCGCCGGCCTTAAGAAAGAAGACGATATCGCCAATGTCATCACGTATATGGCGGAAGAAGGGGGCATCTTCGAAGCCACCAACTAGTCGCATCGGCGTTTCCGAACGTGAGAAGGGGTCGTGAACGGCCCCTTTTCTATTTTGCGACGGTGGGTTTTGACCGGCGCACCAGATCCGTCGAATAGAGCGCCAAGGCGCACCAGATCCCACAAAACGCAGCCGCGTGCCACACCGTGAAGGCCTCGCCAAAGACGAAGACCGCGCAGGCGAACTGCAGCGTCGGGTTCAAGTATTGCAACACGCCCAGCGTCGACAGCGGCATCCGCTTGGCCGCTTCAGAGAACAGCATGAGCGGCGCCGCCGTATAGAGCCCGCCGATCACCAGCAAGGCGACGGTTTCAACCGGAACTTCCGATCTCAAGGTCGTGGGATACGCCCACAACCAAACGAAGGCCAGCGGGATCAAAAGCGCAGATTCGATAAAGACGCCTGTGATCGGCCCAACATCGAGCACTTTTCGGATCAGGCCATAGCATCCAAAGCTGAGCGCCAAAGCGATCGCAATCCATGGCGCGGCGCCGAGACCCGCCGTCAGCAGGAGGACGCTCAGAGCCGCGAGCGCGACGGCGACTTGCTTGCGCTGCGACAACTCCTCCGCCAAGGCGATGCGCCCCAGGGCGACGGCGACCAGTGGATAGACATAGTATCCAAGGCTCGCCTCGAGCGCGAAGCCGTTCTGGATCGCCCAGATGAAAAGGCCCCAATTGAAGGCGATGAACAGACCAGAGGCCCCCAGACCCGCCAGAACACGTCTGTTGGCGAGCGCGGCCCTCACTTTCGCGCCCCGTCCCGAGATCACACAAAAGCCGCCGATCAACACAGCGCTCCAGATCGCGCGATGCGCCAAGACGTCCACTGCCGGAACCCCCGCAAGCAACGCCCAATAGAGCGGACCCAGCCCCCAGATCGTGAAGGCGCTCAGCGCGGCGATCAGTCCGATCTGATCGATGCCGCCGATACGGCCCTGTTCGTCCTCTCGCATCTCGCTGTCCCGCAAAAAAGAAAACGCCCCGCCGAAGCGGGGCGCTGTCGCAATCGCTTGTCGTTCTTGCTTACGCCGCAGCGAGCCGCGCCGCCACGTTTTCCCAGTTCACCAACTTGTTGAGGAAGTTCTCAAGATAGACCGGACGCTTGTTCCGGAAGTCGATGTAGTAGGAGTGCTCCCACACATCGCAGCCCAAAAGCGCGGTCTGATTGAAGCACAGCGGATTGACGCCGTTTTCAGTCTTGGTGACCTTCAGAGCGCCGTCGGTGTCAACGACCAGCCAGGCCCAACCGGATCCGAACTGCCCCGCGCCGGCGGCCGAGAACTGACTTTTGAAATCATCGCCCGCCCCGAACGCATCGGCGATCCGGCTCTCCAACTCGCCCGGCATCTTCTTGTCTTCGCCCGGGCCCATCATCTCCCAGAACTGGGCATGGTTCCAATGCTGCGACGCGTTGTTGAAGATCCCGTTCTGTGCGACCGCGCCCGACTGATACGTGCCTTTGACGATCTCTTCGAGCGACTTGTTTTCCCACTCGGTGCCCGCAATCAGCTTGTTGCCGTTGTCGACATACGCCTTGTGGTGGATGTCGTGGTGAAACTCGAGCGTCTCCTGGCTCATGCCAAGCGATGCGAGGGCGTCATGCGCGTATGGAAGATCAGGCAGCGTAAAGGCCATGGTCTCTCTCCTGTTCAGGTCAGAAAATCATGTGGTTGATGTGCGGCGAGCGTCACCTAAAGTCCAGCACCCACAACATTAAATTTATAGCTAAACCGCAATGAGCGCTGCTCCGACGCGCCGCCCCTCCGACAACAAGACGTTGTAGGTGCGGCAGGCGGAAGAGGTCGACATCGTCTCAACCCCGAAACCGGCCGCCTCGAGCTGGGCGCGCAAGCTCGCGGGCAACGGACGCAGCTCGGCGCCGGCGCCGATCAAGATCACGTCGACCGCGCCGGAAAAGCCGTCAAAGTCGCCTAAGTGTCCGTCGGACAATTGGTCGAAGCTCTCCAAGGACCACCGCCCTGCCCCCTGCGGTCCAAGCAACAACGACCCCTCGCGGAAGGTCCCTGCGATGCGGAATCCGCCGGCGCCATAGCTGTCGATGGGAGGTTGAGCGCCCTCGAACTCCAGTTCGGTCATCTTCATGAGCGTCGCTCCGCCGTCTTCGCTCTTGACGCCCTAGCCGCCGAACTGAACGCCCGCGCCGTCCTTGGGGCTCGCCTCCTGATCCCAGTCGCGTTTCACACCTAGCAGCAACAGCAACGGCGAGGCGACGAACACCGAGGAGAAAGTTCCGACCACAACGCCCCAGATCATCGCGAATGTGAACCCGCGGATGACTTCGCCGCCGAGGAAATAGAGGGCGAACAGCGCGATAAGCGTCGTCACCGAGGTCATGATCGTGCGCGACAAAGTCTCGTTGATCGACAGGTTCAATACGTCGTCAAGCGGCGTCGTCTTGAAGCGCCGTAGGTTCTCACGCACCCGATCGAACACCACGACGGTATCGTTCAGAGAGTACCCAACGATCGTCAGGATCGCCGCGATAATCGACAGGTTGAACTCCAGCTGCAGCAGCGCGAACACCCCGATCGTCAACACGACGTCATGGGTCAAGGCGGCCACTGCGCCGACTGCGAATTGCCATTCAAAGCGCAGCCAGATGTAGACCAGCACCGCGGCCACGGCGAGCACGATGGCGATGATGCCCGCCTGAATAAGTTCGCCAGAGACTTTCGGGCCTACGGTTTCCGTTCGTCGTATGTCCACGCCTTCAAAACTGTTGCGTAAGGCTTCTGTGACCGTTGCGACCGCCGCGGTCTGAGCATCTCCGCCTCCTGGTTGGGTCTCAACCCGGATCAGGACGTCGGTCGCCGCCCCGAACTCCTGCACGGCCACGTCGCCAAGGTCCAGGCCTCGGGCCACGTCTCTGACCTGCCCAAGATCAGCCGCTTCGGGGAAACGCGCCTCGATCAGGGTTCCGCCGCGAAAATCGATGCCGAAGTTCAGTCCCGCGATCGCGAGATCGATCATCGATACGATCATCAAGGCCGCAGAGATCCCCAACGCGATGCGCCGGATCCCCATGAAGTCGAACTTGGTCTCGTCTTTGATCAGCTTCAGACGGCGCATCGCCGGATCTCCTTGCTGCGGTCCTCGCGGCGACCGCCTTACAACGCACCACTCAGAGTTCAAGTGTCTTCGGCCGTGCGTAGCCGTACCACGTCGCCACGAAGAACCGGGTCAGCATCACGGCCGTGAACACCGACGTGACGATCCCGATCCCCAAAGTGACGGCGAAGCCTTTGACCGGACCTGATCCCATTGCGAACAGAATGATCGCGGCGAGGAATGTGGTGTCGTTGGCGTCGATGATCGCGGTCAGCGCCTTCTCATACCCTGTCGTGATCGCCTTCACGACGTTTCGCCCACGTCGCAGCTCTTCTCGGATCCGCTCAAACACGAGCACGTTGGCGTCCACCGCCATACCGATCGTCAGCACGATGCCGGCGATGCCGGGCAGCGTCAGCGTCGCGCCGAGCAGGGACAGGACGCCGAAGATCATGCTGACGTTCAAGATCAGAGCGGCGTTGGCCAATAAGCCGAACAAGCCGTACGACAGCGCCATGTAGACCATCACCAGCATAAACGCGATGATGCAGGCGATGCGCCCGGCGTCGACCGAGTCCTGTCCGAGCTCTGGCCCCACAACCGAGCTTTCCTCAACCGTAAGCGCCACCGGCAGCGAGCCAGACCGCAGGTTGATGGCGAGTTCATTGGCTTCTTCCGCGGTAAAATCCCCGCTGATCTGCGCCGAGCCGCCCAGGATCGCCGTGCGGATCACCGGCGCCGACAGGACCTTCCCGTCGAGCACCATCGCGAACCGGCGCCCCACCGCGCTGCGCGTGATGTCGCCGAAAATGCGGGCGCCGGCGGTGTCAAAACGGATGTTCACAACCGGCAGGTTTGTTTGCGGGTCGAAGCCCTGCTGCGCGTCGGCGAGCTGAACGCCGGTGATGTCCCCCTAGCGAAAGACCGCGAAGCGTTCGCCTTCGCGGCCCGGGTTCAGCTCCGGGTCGAATTCAAGGATCTCGACGTCCCTCGGGATCCGCCCATTCGCGATCTCCGTCGGGCCGACCGCCTCGGCCACCATCTGGAACTCAAGCTTCGCCTGATCCGTCGGGATGTTGGCGACGTCCTCCCCCGGCAGCTGCACCAGGATCCGATTGGTTCCTTGACGCTGGATCGTCGGCTCTCGCGTGCCGAGCGCATCGACGCGGCGTCTCACAACCTCGATCGCCTGCGCGACGGTCCGCTGATCGATCGCCTGTTTGGCGATGTCTGTCATCTCCATCTGAAACGTCTGAGTCTCAGGCTCGGTCAGTTCGAAACTCGAACCGCCGCCGCCGAAGACCGTACCGCCCACCGGTTCGATCAGGCTCGCCATGGCGGCCCGCGCCGCGTCCACGTCCTCGGGATTGGTGATGCGCACTTGCAGACGGTCGCTGCCGATGACCCGCAAGCCGCTGTAGCGACGCACGCCGGCTTCCCGCAGCGTCGGTCCGATCGAATCGCGCAGCTGCTCCATCCGCGTGCGGTGCACCTCCGTCACCTGAGCTTCAAGCAGGAAATGCGAACCGCCCTGCAGGTCGAGCCCGAGGTTTACGAGACCCGACGCAAGCCAGCTCGGCCATTGGCCAGCCTGCGCTTCCAGATCAGGCGTCGCCGCCTGCCCCAATTCCTCCAGTCGAGTGATTTCGTCGCGCGCCAGGTTCGATTGCTGAACCGTGTCGTAAAAGAAATTCGGAAATGTCGACCAGAGGCCGAGCAAAACGAAGAAGGCCATCATCGCCTTCTTCCAAGGCTCGAAGAACAGCATGCGCGTCTACTTTCCCCGTCGTTACTTCTTGTCCGAGCCGGCCGGCTCGGTCTTGGACGTCACCGCCGCGATCATGCTCTTCACGAGCCGGACTTTCACGCCTTGCGCGATCTCCGCCTCGACCTCGTCCTCGTCGTCCTTGACCTTGGTGACCTTGGCGTGCAGTCCGCCAGAGGTGATGACGCTGTCGCCTCGGCGCAAGGCGTCGAGCATCTCACGATGCTGTTTGGCCTTTTGTTGCTGGGGACGGATGATCAGGAAATACATGATCACGAAGATCAACACGAACGGCAACAGGCTCTCGATCAGTCCTGGGCCTGCCGGCGCTCCAGCGGCTTGCGCGTATGCAGGTGTGAAGATCATTCTCGGCTCCTTGCGCCCGCGGCGTCGCGGGTCCTCCTGGCGCAGTACATAGCGCGTTCAACGGGTTTGTCGGGCGACCTCATACAAGGCGCAAGCTTAAATGCGCAAGGCGCTGCGGCGGCGGTGGACGCTTCTATGTTGCTTGCGTAAAGAGGCGACGACCGAAAGAAGCTCTGTTAGCCAGATCAATCACCTGAGGCGAAGATGCACGACATCCGACAGATCCGAGCCGAACCTGAAGCCTTCGACGCAGCGCTCGCCCGCCGCGGCTTGGCGCCGCTCTCAGCCGCGATCCTTGAGATCGATGAGAAGCGGCGCGCTCTGATCTCGGCGTCCGAGGCCGCGCTCGCCGAGCGCAACGCGGCCTCCAAGGATGTCGGCAAGGCCAAGTCTTCCGGCGATGAGGCGGAGTTCGAGCGTCTGCGCGGGCTGGTCGCGGAAAAGAAGGACGAAATCGCACGTCTGGAGGCGGAAGCCAAGGAATGGGACGACAAGCTCTCCGCAGAACTTATGGGTATTCCGAACCTGCCACATGACGACGTGCCGGAAGGAGCTGACGAAGACGAAAATGTCGAGGTTCGGCGCTGGGGCGACCCGCGCGCCTTCGACTTTACGCCGAAAGAGCATTTCGAGCTGGCGGCTGTCGCCGATCTTTTGGACTTCGAGACCGCCGCCAAGCTGTCGGGATCGCGGTTCATGCTGTTGTCAGGCGCGCTGGCGCGACTGCACCGGGCGCTGGCGACGTTCATGCTAGAGACGCATATCGCCGAGAACGGGCTCACGGAAACCTGGACGCCAGTGCTGGTGCGCGACGACGCGCTTTTGGGCACCGGGCAGTTGCCAAAGTTTCAGGAAGACCTTTTCAAGGTAGGCGGCGATCACTGGCTGATCCCCACCGCCGAGGTGACCCTCACCAACATCGTCGCTGGCGAGATCGTCGAGGACGCGACCTTGCCACGACGGTATTGCGCGTGGACGCAGTGTTTCCGGTCGGAAGCCGGGTCAGCCGGGCGCGACACCGCCGGCATGCTGCGCCAGCATCAGTTCGAAAAGGTCGAGATGGTCTCGATCACGCGGCCTGAAGACAGCCTCGACGAACTGGAGCGAATGACTGGCTGCGCCGAAGGGATTCTGCAGAGGCTCAAGATCCCCTACCGCACCGTGGTGCTGTGCACGGGCGACATGGGCTTTGGCGCGCGCAAGACCTACGACATCGAGGTTTGGCTCCCAGGACAGGACAAGTACCGCGAGATCAGCTCGTGCTCCGTCTGCGGCGACTTCCAGGCGCGTCGGATGAACGCCCGCTATCGTCCTGCCGGGCAGGACGGAAAACCTGGCAAGCCAGACTTCGTGCACACTCTGAACGGGTCGGGCCTCGCCGTCGGGCGCGCGCTGATCGCGGTGCTGGAGAACTATCAGCAAGCCGACGGATCCGTGACGATCCCCAACGTCCTCAGACCTTTCCTCGGCAATGCGGAAGCCCTGCAGGCCGACGGAACCCTAAAATAGGCGATCGACAATGCGCATTCTGGTCACCAATGACGACGGCATCACAGCGCCTGGGCTCCAGGTCGCCGAAGAGATCGCGACGGAGATCGCAGGACCGGACGGAGAGGTCTGGATCGCGGCGCCGGCCTTCGAGCAGTCCGGCGTCTCGCACGCCATCAGCTTCACATCGCCGATCAAGGTCGAACAACTCTCGGATCGCCGCTTCGCCATCGCCGGCACGCCCGCCGACTGCGTGATCGTCGCCGTTCATGATCTCATGAAGGACAACCTGCCCGATCTCGTGCTCTCTGGCGTCAACCGAGGGCACAATATCGCCGAGGACGCTGTTTACTCGGGAACGGTCGGCGGCGCGATCGAAGCGGCGCTGCAGCGCTTGCCAGCCATCGCTCTGAGCCAGTACTTCCGCCGACCAGCGGCGTCGGACGCGCCGGATCCCGACCTGTTCTCCGCAGCGCGAAACCTCGGCGTGGACGCGGTGCGTCGGTTGCTCGCAACCGAATGGACGCCCGATCTCTTTTACAACGTGAACTTCCCGCCGGTTCCCGCCGCAGACGCGAAAGGCTTCCGCTTCGCGCATCAGGGGCGGCGCACCTCCGGCGCGTTCGGCGCGGCGCGGCGCGCCTCCCCAGCTGGTCGCGCCTATTTCTGGCTCGATCATCGCATCGACAACAGAAGCGCGGGCGACGGGGCCGACAGCAAACTTTGCGCTGACGGCTATGTGACAGCGGTGCCGATGCGCGCCGACTACACCGACTATGTGGTTTTACAGAAGCTTGAGAACGCCGGCGCGGACGAATGAACGCAGACACCGCTCGGGTACAGAGCAAGGAAGAAGGCTTAAGGCTCGTTCTCGCCGCGCGCGGCGCCGGCGTCCGCAATCAGCGCGTGCTCGAGGCGATGGAGACCGTTCCCAGACGGCGTTTCGTCGAAGCGCTTTTTGAGAATCAGGCGCTCGACAACACTGCCCTTCCTATTCCTTGCGGACAAACCATCAGCCAGCCTGCGATCGTCGCCCAGATGACCGAAGCGCTGGACGTCGGACCTCGCGACAAGGTGCTCGAAGTGGGGACGGGTTCTGGCTACCAGGCCGCAATTCTCAGCCGGCTGGCGCGCCGCGTCTACTCCATCGAACGCCATCCGCCGCTTGCGAGGACAGCGCAGCAGCGTCTGCGCGCGCTCGGCTACAACAATGTGGCGATCAAGATCGGCGACGGCGCGCGTGGATGGATCGAACAGGCGCCCTTTGATTCGATCATTGTGACCGCCGCCGCCGAAGATTTGCCCAGCGCGCTCTATGAACAACTGCGGCTCAACGGCGTCATGGTGCTGCCCGTGGGCCGCACCGACGCCACGCAAACCCTTCTCAAGGTCGAAAAGAGGCCTGAAGGGCCCAGTTACACGGAATTAGCCCTCGTACGCTTTGTCCCGCTTCTCGAAGGTGTCGCGAAAGAGTAAAACACCTATATTAAGCGTCGGTCGACAATGGATGCGGAAGATATGGTAGACTTACGAGTACTCCTCTTTGCTGGATGCGTCGCGTTAGCGGGGTGCACTCAAGCCATTGAAGAAGCCGAAGTGATCTTCAAAGGGGCCGACCCGACGCGGGGCCCGGACGAGCAGCCCGCTCCGCAGATCGCGACCCCGCCGCCGCCTCTCGCCGTCATTGAAACAGCGGAGCTGCCGCCTCTGCAGGATCCAGAGTCCGCGCGACAGGCCCCGCCGCTCGCCGCAACGGAGACAGGCGGCGCGGTTGATGACTACGTCCAATACGAACCTGCGCGGTATCACACGGTTCAACCTGGCGAGACCGTCTATTCGATCGCGCGCGCCTACGACACGACGCCGAGCGCCATCCGTTTGACGAACAGTCTTGACGATCGGTTCTCGATACAGCCCGGCCAAGTGCTGACAGTGCCAACCGGCAAGGCGCCGCCCCCGCCCAGCGCTCGGGATCCTCTTCCGGCAGGGCCGGTTCAGGCGCGACAGCTTGCTTCGCCGCAGTTGAACCAGTATCGCTCGGACGCTGTCGCGCGGCGTCTGCTGCGCCCCGTTCCAGGTGATATCGTCGCCGCGTTCGGCGAACCAGCCGCGGGAGCCCCGAGAACGGGCATCGAGCTTCGGGCTTTGCCCGGGATCCCTGTCAAGGCCGCGGACGACGGCGAGGTCATGTTTGTCTCAAGCGACGATTCTCCGCTCGGTCAGATGCTTCTCATGAAGCATTCCGACGGATTGATGAGCGTTTACGGGAACCTTCGGAACGTCTCCGTCAGAAAAGGCGCGGTTCTGGGGCGCGGAGCCATCCTGGCTGAGGTGGCGGAGCCGCCGCGCGGACGCGTGCCGACCGTTCGGTTTGAGCTGCGTCAGGGCGCAACGCCGATCGATCCGACGCCGTATCTGTAAACAGGTTCAACCCTTTGTAAGCAGGTTCACCCCTTGCGGCGCTCAAGGCTCCGCCCCAGCCGACCGGCAAGGTCCTGAACGAACTGCCATGCGACGCGGCCTGACATAGCGCCGCGCGCCTGACGCCATTCGATGGCCTGAGCGCGAAGGTCGTCATCCGAAATCTCAAGACCGTAGGCGTCGCAATAGCGGCGGATCATTTCCAGGAATTCCGGCTGACCGCAGCTGTGGAACCCAAGCCAAAGCCCAAAACGATCCGACAGCGAGACTTTTTCCTCGACCGCCTCAGACGGATTGATGCCAGCCTGACGCTCGTTCTCGATCATGTCGCGCGGCATCAGGTGGCGACGGTTCGACGTGGCGTAGAACAGGACATTGGGCGGACGCCCCTCGATCCCGCCGTCCAGCGCGGCTTTCAGCGCTTTGTAATGCGCATCGTCTTTCTCAAAGGAAAGATCGTCGCAAAACAGCAGGAAGCGCCTGTCTGGATGCTCCCGCAAGGTCGCCAGCAATCGGTCCAGCGTCGGCAAGTCGTCGCGATGGATCTCGACGATGATCAACGATGGCCCACCGCCGCGCACTTCGGCATGCACCGCCTTCACAAGCGAAGACTTTCCCATGCCCCGCGCGCCCCAAAGCAGCGCGTTATTCGCTGGAAGCCCCTCGGCGAAACGGCGCGTATTCGCCAGAAGCGTGTCTCGCGCACGATCCACCCCAATCAGAAGGTCGAGATCGATCCGCGCCACCACCGGCGTCGGATCCAGTCGATCCGGCTCCGTCCGCCAGACAAAGGCGGACGCGGCGTCGAAGTCAGGCGGGACGGACGGCGCAGGCGCGAGCCGCTCCAACGCGTCTGCGATCCGTTGCAATGTCTCGGTATTCAACGAGATTGGGTCTGACGACGTCATGGCGCTTCCCATTCGAGGGACTAAATCCCCTCCGCAGCCTCGCGTTCGGCGCGCTTGCGCTCTGTCAGCCGCACCAAAATGATCGAGAGCTCATAGAGCAGATAGATCGGAACGCCCAAACCAAGCTGGCTGAACGGGTCTGGCGGCGTAAGGATCGCAGCGGCGGCCGCGATGCCGACGATCGCATACTTCCGGCCATTGCCAAGCCCTTCCGAAGTCACGATCCCGGCCCTTCCCAGCAAGGTGAGAAGAACGGGCAGCTGAAACGCCAAGCCGAAGGCGAAGATGAAGGTCATCACAAGGCTCAGGTACTCGCTGACCTTACCCAAGAACTCGATGCTCGTGCCTGGCCGCGCTTCCGCCAATTGGCTGGCCAGCTGGGTTTCTTCGGCCTGCGCCTTCAATCTCGCTTGAGCTGCGATGGCGGGAAGATCCGGGGGCAACCCCGCCTCTTCCGCTTCGGCGATCGCCCTCGCGACTTCTTCCCGCGCCGCCTCCTCGACCGCGAAGCTCTCCGCCGCCTGAGCCGCTGAAACCGCTCGCATGACCGCATCAACCGGCTGCACGCCTGGCTTTGACAGCTCGTCGTCGATCGTTTGCGCGATCACGCGCTCGACGATGCTCGGCGGTTTCCGCTCCGGAGCCGTGGAGCCATAGTCGAGAAAGAAGCCGAACGCGAGCGGCATGACCAGGAAGTACACCAGCGACGCGCCCATCGAGAACAGGACCGGCGTCGCGACGAGGAACGGCCAAAAGGCCTGTTTCTCATCCTGATAAAGCCCGGGCGCCACGAACCGCCACAGCTGGTTTGCAATGAAAGGGAATGAAAGAAACAGCCCGGCGAAAAGAGACAGCTTCAGATCTGTGAAGAACTTCTCATGCAAAGCCGTGAAGATCAGGTCGCACTCTTTGCCGCGCGCGGCGAGTTCCGTGCACAGCGGCGCGGTCAAGATGCCGTAGATCGGTCGCGCGAAGATAAAACAGAAGATGATCGCGACAATCAGCGCGCCGAGCGCCCACATCAGGCGCCCACGCAATTCGGTGAGATGCTCGATCAAAGGGGCCGTGCTAGAATCGACCGCCGCGTCGGTCATTGACTGCGCCAAGATCTGTCACTCCCCAAGTTCGATCACTCCTAAAGCGCTCGCGCTTCCAGAGAAAACCCGGATCACGATCGCGCGGACCACGATCCGAACATCAACAACCGCATGACTGCGGCGCCGGTCAAGAAAACTGTGCTGAACGATCGGCCTGCTGCGCCATTTTTCAGGAAGGATCGCGCCGCGCGTAGCCGACTTCTCGCTGGAACTTCTCCAGAAACGCATCGTCGTCCTGCGTCGCTGGTCCGTTCACATTTGCAGCGGGCGCAGCCTGTGGAGCTTCCGGACCATCAGACGGCCGTCGGATGGTGACATCCGTCTCTTCGAGGTCGGTATCGTCCAAATCAGGGTGCCTTACCGGCGTCGGAGGCTGCTGCGGTTCTTGAGAAGCTGCCGTCGTCGACGTGTCCAGGTCTTTCTCGATCGACGAGGTGATGCCAGAGCCGAACTTCTTCACCTCGTCCATGACCCCGGTCTTCACGTTCGCAACCTTGCGGATGTCATCGAGCTCGGCGTCTCGCGCGGCCTCTTCCATGCCTTGTTGGAACTCACGGGCCAGACCGCGCGCTTTCGCCACCCATCGACCCACATTGCGCACCAGGGAGGGCAAGTCTTTCGGGCCGACCACGATCAGCGCGAGCGCCGCGAGAAGCAGGATCTCCCAGCCGCCAATATCAAACATATCCGCCCTCCGCAGGCGCCCGACGCTCCGACAAGCGACGCACCGGTGTCACGCTTAGGGGTTGGACCGCTCGCGATCGGTCTCGTTCGCGACGTCGATCGTCTTTTCTTCCGCGATCTTCTTGGAAGCCGCGTCCTCTTCCGCGCCGTCTTTCATGCCTTTCTTGAAGGCGTTAATCCCTTTGGCGACGTCGCCCATCAGCGACGAGATCTTGCCTCGGCCAAACAAGAGCACTGCAAGCAGCACGACGATCAGTATCTGGAACCAACTCGGCATCATAGCGGGGTATCTCCTGAGGGCTGCCGACGCTCCAACTGCGTCAGCGGTCGTTTGTTCGATTTATGCAACCTTTGGGCTTCAGGTGCAAATATGGCGCTTACGCGACGATCGCAAATGGGTAAGCGTGAATTAAACCACGCAGCTCTAAGCGCCATGGGTCGCGGCAGCCAAGCTCTCGGACGCCTCGCCAGCGTCATCATCTCCTGCGTTTCGCGCGGCGTATTGTAACTCGGGCAGGCTTTGCGCAGAACACGGAAACACGAAACAGCGATCACGACGGAGCGACAACCACAGTCGTTCCCCGCGCGGAGGCAGGAACGCGCCGGGAACTGTCGCGTTGAGAACACGATTGTCGTAATCCATGCGGACTTCGACCAGCGACTGCGAGCCCATAAAGCGAGACCGTTCGACAACGCCACTGGCGGCGATCCCGTTTGAGGGCGTTTCAGTCGGCGGTCCATCGCTCAGCAGATCAATCTTCAAGTGCTGAGGCCGAATAATCACTTCAACATCAACGTGATCGACAAGGCCTGGCGTCAAGAAGCGACCAAAGGGCGTATCCGTCTGCTGCTCGGAAACTACGCCGTGGATGATATTCAGATCCGAGAAAAACTCGGCCGCAAGGCGGTCTGCCGGGTGGTTGTAGATGTGATAGGGCGCGCCGACCTGGACGATGCGGCCGTCGCGCATCAGCGCGATCCGGTCGCTCATTCTCATGGCTTCGTCTGGATCATGGGTCACAAGCAAGACCGCCGTTCCCGCCTCTTGCAAAAGAGACAAGGCTTCATCCCTGATCTCGTCACGCAAGCGATGATCCAGGCTCGAGAACGGCTCATCCATCAGCATGACTTTTGGCTGCGGCGCGAGCGCACGAGCCAATGCCACCCGCTGCTGTTCGCCACCGGACAGCTGATGCGGGAATTTATTGTCGTACCCGCCCAATCCGACGCGCTTGAGCTCCGCCGCCGCACGCGCTCGGCGATCTCGCCCTTTCAAACCGAAAGCGACGTTGTCTGCGACGCTAAGATGCGGAAAAAGCGCAAAATCCTGGAACATCAAGCCCACGGAGCGCGCCTCGGGCGGCGCGTGCCGGCGGTCGTCTGACACGACCGCCCCGTCAATTCTGACAACGCCTTCCGATTGATGCTCTACGCCCGCCGCGATGCGCAGCGTCGTAGATTTTCCACAGCCAGACGGCCCGAGCAGCGAAACAACCTCGCCCGCGTGAACCTCCAGCGAAACGTTAAGGATAGCCGGCGTCGCGCCATAGGCGTGGCGCAATTCTTCCAGGCTCAATCTGACAGTGTCGGAACCGTTATCTCTCACCGGTTTCTCCGCCCAGTCGTCGGTGATAAAGCGCGACGCAGCTTTTCCGCTCGCGCAGGCATCGGTAAACCGACCAAATTTGTCAGGCATTTATCTAGCCACAGAACCCATCCCTGACAAGCCGATTGAGCGGAAACACACACAAGATCTTCCGGATTTCATCGGCGAAATACCGCGCGCGCTTGACACGGGTCAAAGCGCATATCCTCGAC
>CALDSD010000087.1 GCA_937911325.1 uncultured Neomegalonema sp. | reverse complement strand
TGCGTGGCATGCGCACCGAGCGGCGGCGCCGCGCTGGCGCCGTGCGCGGCTGCCAGCGCCAATCTCAGATCCTTGAGCATCAACGCGGCGGCGAAGCCTGGTTGGTAGTCACGGTTGGAGGGCGCAGAAGGCACCGGACCCGGCGCTGGGCAATAGTCGTTCAGCGACCAGCAGCGCCCCGTCGCGGTCGAAGAAATATCGTAGAGTTTCTGGGCCTCTAGCCCGAGTTTCTCCGCAAGGGTGAACGCCTCGCCCACGCCGATCATCGAAATGGCGAGAAGCATGTTGTTGCAGATCTTCGCGGCACAGCCTGCGCCAGAGGCTCCGGCATGGAAGATGTTCTTTCCCATGACCTCGAGCACGGGCCGCGCCGCGGCGAAGGCCTCATCGGAGCCGCCGACCATGAATGTCAGCGTTCCAGCGGTTGCGCCGCCGACCCCGCCTGACATGGGGCTGTCGAGATAATGCGCGCCTTGGCTTTGCGCCTCCGCCGCCATCGCTCTCGCCGTCTCCGGGTCAATGGTGGAGCAATCGATAACGACGGCCCCAGGCTCCGCTGCGGCCAAGAGACCCGTCTCGCCCGACAGAACCATTCGGACATGTTTCGCCGCCGGCAATGCGGTCACGACGAACGCCGCCCCGGCGCCGGCGGCGTTGGCGTCTGCCGCGACATGCGCGCCCGCCGCCTTGGCTTCGGCGAGCGCGGCTGAGGAAAGGTCGAACGCCGTCACCTCATGCCCGGCGTTGAGGAGGTTCTTGAGCATGGGCAGCCCCATGTTCCCCAAACCAACGAACCCGATTTTTGAGCCTTCTTGAGTCATCCCGTCCTCCGATCGCGTCACATATCTGCAAAGCACGCGCGTTTAGCCGCTTCGGCGCGAAGGTTATGAGCAAGTCGCCAAGAAGGAAACGACGAGGCGGGCGCAAAGCGCTGATCCAGCTGATTAACGGAACCTTAAGCTCCCTGGACCACCGGCCTCTGCGCGCCGCACTCGTCGACGGAACCCGATCATCCCCCACGGCTGATCGGCGTCCCTGCGAAGGTCGCCCCCAAAGATCGGTCCGATTTGCGTATCGAAGTGTCGACCGGCATGCCCTTCGCTTGATTGATATGAGAAAATGGATGGGAAGAGTGTATTTGTGGATTCCCGCCAGCAGCGGGCTCCGCCGGGTCAACAAGTTTAAGGCTGCTCCATGTCCTCGATCCCGCCCAAACGCCTACCGCCACATTTGCCGGCCGCGGAAGGCGTGTTTCCGACCGAGCTCGTGCGCTACCTGAGCGAGCTCAACGACATCGAGACGGGTAAAGATGTCTTTCGTCTGCTTCTCCGGTTGGGTGAGGACGTCGGCCTGCCCCTCGTGGGATATGGCGCCGTGGTGCGAGACGAAGACGTCGAAAGCGCGCTAATTCTGCACACAAACCTTCCAACCGAGTGGTTTGAATGGTCGCGGAGCTACCCGGAGTTTTCGCGCGTCGATTACGCGAGTCAGCATCTTCGTCATCGTTTGACGCCCTGCGTGATGGGCATCGAGTATGAGGATTGTTTTGAGGAGGCGGATCCACGCTATGCCGCGATCCCTCGAAAGGCGGCGGAGTTTGGCTGGCGCGCGGGCGTCGTCTTTCCGGTGCGATCTCTCACGCCGCCCTGGCACGGCGGCGTCGGGTTCGGCGGCGATATCTCTCGCGCGGAATGCGACGAGATCATCGGCAAGCACCTTTGCGCTCTTCACGTCGTGTCATTGCAGGCGCATCAGCGCCTCATGGCGCTAAAGCTCTCCGAGTTGCGAGACCGGCCAGCGCTGACGGCGAAACTCCGCGACGTCCTCGAACAACTGGCCGAAGGGCGCGGCGTCAAGCAGATCGCATACGACCTTGGCGTTGCTGAACGAACAGTCGAAAACCGGATCCAGCGGATCAAGGAGAAGCTTGGCGTGCGCTCCCGCGATCAGGCCGTCGCGAAAGCGGCGCAGCTGGGCATCATCGAGCCGCCGAACATTCTGGCGCCGTCGGAAGACGACTGACCGGACGGGACCTTTCGCACTGGCGTGTCAGGCCATGCCGTGATGCGCTCGGATCGTTTCGATGATCGGCCCGTGATCCGCCGGTATGTCTCGTGCTGACGGATCCGAGACCCAACGGTATAGATCCGTGTCGTTTTCTCTCAACAGTCTCTCAAAGGCCGCCAATTCGTTGCCGGAGAGACCCGCGCCGCGCGCATCGAGAAAACCGCCGAGGATCAGGTCCATCTCTTTCGTGCCGCGCCGCCAGCAGCGGATCTTGAGACGGCGCAATCGTGTCTCCTGCGTTTCCTGCGTCGGGTCGATCACGTCTTCGCGCCATCCTGCGTGATCGGTCTCACCCTTGCTGGTCATATCTACCCTCAATCTTGAACGAGAACCGGTGTGCTCAACCGCTAGAGTTCGTCCGGCGACCAAAGCCAGGCGGCGCCGCGAACGCCAGAGCTGTCGCCATGCTTCGGCGGCACGATGCGCGTCGCGATTTCATCCGTGAACACATAGGGCTCAAGCGCTTTGGGCAACTCCTCATAGAGGTGCGGCATGTTTGAAAGGCCGCCCCCCAGAACGATCACGTCCGGGTCAACGACGTTCATCACGACCGAAAGCCCCCGCGCGAGCCGGTCGACGTGGCGCGCAAGGACGTTCTTCGCCAACCACTCGCCTTGCTCGGCGCGGCTTACGACCTCTTCCACGCGAGCGACAGGCTCACCGCTCACTTCGCGATAATCTCGCGCCAAACTCGGACCGGAGCACCAGGTCTCGATGCAGCCGCGGCGCCCGCAATAGCAGTCAGGTCCGGGTCGCTCGTCGTCATTCATGTAGGGCAATTGGACATGGCCCCACTCACCGCAGATCGCGTTGGCACCCTGAAGCGTGTGGCCATTGACGACCAGCCCGCCTCCAACCCCTGTTCCCAAGATCACGCCGAACACGCAGCTTTCGCCAGCCGCAGCGCCGTCCGCAGCCTCGGAGCGCGCAAAGCAGTTCGCGTCATTGTCCAACCGCAAAGGCAGCTCGAGCGCTTTCGCCAAGTCGCGGTCCAGCGGACGTCCGTTCAACCATGTCGAGTTTGAGTTCTTCAGAAGCCCCGTCTTCGTCGAGCTCGCTCCTGGCGTTCCAACGCCAACGGCGCCGACGCCGCCGCCTGCGCGCACGGCGTCGTCCGCCGCGATCCCGTCGACCAGGTCGGCCACTGCGCCGATCGTCCGCGCGTAGTCCCGAGCCGGCGCTTCGATGCGCTGACGCGCGACAATGGCGCCGGCGGCGTCCATCGCGACCGCTTCGATCTTCGTGCCCCCGAGATCAACGCCAACGCGCAACCCCCGGTTTGGTGTGGTCGAGCCGTTCACGCCGCTGCTGCGATCTCGGCCTGGGCTCCGCCCGCTTTGAACACCAGGGCGAGGCCGCCCAGAGCATTGAGGCAGAAAACGCCGTGTTCCCCCGGGGCGCCGACGTCTCGGATCGTCGGTTCGATCGCAAAGTCGACGCCGTGGCTTCTCAGACGCTCAGCCAGAGCGCGCCATGTCTCCCAAGGCAAGACAACGCCGAGATTCGGCGAGGGCATCGGAGAACCGTCGACTTCGACCATCTTCATTGCCGGTGTCGCCGCCCGATCGGGATCCTCGACCAGACACAAGCGCTGACCAAAGAAATTGAACTCGTGTTCTGTTTCGGACTGGCGCTCCAGACGGCAGCCGAGTTGATCGCCGACGAACGCGCGCGCCGACTGAAGGTCTGTCACCACCAGAGTGATCGACACTTGCGCCACGTGCTCGGGCTCCGAGGCTTCTGCCGGTTCGACCCCGTCCCCAGACCCCGTGAGGAGCCACGAGACCGTGACGTTCAGCATGCCGGCGAGCATCTGAAGACGGTTCGCGCGCGGCTCGCTTCGGTCGTTCTCCCAAGAGGAAATCACCTTCTTGCTCACCCCCAGGCGGCTCGCCAGCCCGGATTGCGTGAGCCCGGCCTGTTGGCGCGCAGCGGCGACCCGGTCGCCCAGAGTCGCGGATTCTTCGCTGTAATAAGCGCTTTCATCCGCCTCGATGACACCGCCGTCTTCGAGCGGAGCCATTGGCAATACAGCGTTCTCCGCGATCGCCTCCCCCACTCGCTGCAGTTCATTGTCCGTTTTCGTCGACATGTTCAGCTCCACTCTTTGTGGGGTCAGTAGCACATTAGTGGGTGCGGCGCATGCTGAGGCGCGGCGCCGCAGCGTCGACTGGCGACCACGGCGTCTCTCGGACCTGTGTCGAATGGGCTCGTGGAGACGGACGAGCGAGACAAACGGGCGCTGATCCGCTCTCGCATCCTACTCGATGCCCGCGGCCCTTCTGAGCGGCGCGAGCAAGTGCGCCAGCGGCGCGTCTCCACCGGTTCTGACTTCAACCGCCACCGTCGCTCCGACATCGAGCGCTTCAGGATTGTCCGCAGCGACCATAAGCTGGTCAGGCGCTGGGGCAACCGCTCCGGCGTCCGCGTTCTGCGCGCCAGCAGCTCTCGCAACGGAAATGACGCGTCCCCGGATCGTATCGGCCGCAGTCGTGTCCGCGGGATCGTCGAGCATCCGCAAACGAACGCGATGGCCAGGCAAAATCGGATGCGCCGCGAGGAGCGCCGAGAACGCCTCCGCGCGATCGGGATCCGCCTCCGCCAAGCCCGCTTCGACAATCAGTCGAGGGGCCAAAGGCTCGATCTCCAGGACGATCTCCCCGGCGGGAACGAAACGTCCCGCAAGGCCCGCGCGAATCCCGACGGCTCTTCCGGCGGCGGGGGCGCGAATGATCTCGTAGACCAATGACGACTCCCGATCCGCGACCGCGTTGCTCACTGACAGCAGACGCCGTTTGACCGTCTCGAGTTCTGCGCGCGCCGCGTCCTCGCGCGTCGCCGTATGTTGCGCGAGGGCCTGACGAGCATAGTCGAGCGCCGCCGCCGCGCGCTTTTTCAACGCCTCGTCACTGTTCGACTGGGAGGCGATCACCTCGGCTTCGGCTCGGTCCCTTTCCGCGATCAACGCGGCGATCCGGTCGGAAGAAGCAGCCCGGCGCGCTTTGAATGCCGTCAGCCGACCTTTGAGGACTTCGCTTCCTTCAGGGTCGGCGCCAGCAGCTTTGCGAAGGGCTTCGGGGAAGACCAACTCGCTTTCGCCCTTGAGCTCTGCGGTCAAGGCGACGGCCAGCGCCTCGAGACTCCACGCTTGCCGACGCCGATCCAGCAAAGCGGCGAGTTGATCAGGGTCCGCGATCCGCAAAAGCGGTTGATCTTCCCCGACGACCTCGCCTTCAGCGACAAGGATGTCGCGCAGCTGGGTCGACGTCGCCACAGCGACCGGCAAACGCGTCTGATCTCGGATCACCACGCCACGCAGGTCCACGGAGGCGCCGGCGCTGGCGGTCGCCATCCAGGCCCCAACCGCGCCGATGAACAAGATGGCGCTGGCCAAGGCGAGCCGCAGAGGAGCGCGCAGATTAGCGCTCAAAGACGGCGAAACTGGTCGAAAGCGCTCCCAAACCGCCATGCGCTACTCTCCGGCCAATCGTTCGGGCGGCGGCCCAAGCGAAGCGCCGCCATAGAGTTCTCGCAAGATGAACTCCCGCTCTCCGCTGATCACCATCTTGCCATCGCGCAACACCAACAGACGGTCGGCGCGCGCCATGAGCGACGGGCTATGCGATGCGAGGACGACAGCCGCCCCGCGCTCCTTCAACTCATCGAGCATCGCCGCCAAAGCCTTGTCGGCGACTTGATCGAGATGCGCGTTTGGTTCGTCGAGAACGATCACGGGCGGCCCGCCGAACAGAGCGCGCGCCAGGCCGACGCGTTGCCGGTGTCCAGCCGACAGCCGACGTCCGTCGTCGCCAACGAAGAAATCATACCCGTCCGGCAAAGCTCGGATGGCTTCGTGGATCCCTGCCGAGCGCGCGGCCTCAAGCATCTGGACGGAGCCGCCATCCGTCATCCGCGCAATGTTCTCGTTTATCCGCCCGTCAAACAACGCCACGTGCTGCGGCACATAACCGATTTGCGCCCCGAGGACGTCGGGATCCCATTCGGAAAGCGGCGAGCCGTCGAGCCGGACGACGCCGCCGCTGGGCTGCGCGACCCCGACCAAGAGCCGGCAAAGCGTGGTTTTTCCCGCGCCAGACGGTCCGACCAGGCCCAGGACCTCGCCTGAATTGACGCTGAGTGAAACGCCGTCAATCAGGCGCGCGTCCCCTCCCGAAGGTTGGTACGAAAGATTGTCGACCTCCAACGCCGGAGCGCCGGGAGCGATGGCCGCCGGAGACGTGCGCATTTGCGAGCGATCCACGTCAGGTCGGCTGAAAACCGTCTCAAGCCGAGCAGATGCGCGCTGTGCGCACAGCCAGTCGGGCCAGCCCGCGACCGCTTCGACCGATGGACGCGCCGCAACGACGCCAAGAACCACAGCCGCCGCGAGACCGCCTGCGCCGATTTCCCCGCGCATGACCAACCATATCCCCAAGCCGAGCGCAGCAGCCGTAAAGACGCCGAAGAACAAGACGGCGAAACCCCGAAACCAGGCGATGCGGTCGCCGTGATCCCGTGCGGCCGCAATCGCTCGCTCGCCCGGATCTCGCGCCTTTGCCGCAAGCGCGGGAGCCAGTCCAAGCGCCCGCACGGTTTCAGCCTGTCGCATCAAACCCGAAAGGCGCGCGGTCGTCGCAGCCATAAACCGTTCAAGGCGCTTTCCCGGATCGTGGAGAAGGCGCCGCTGAACGACCAGGTAAGCAAGCACGCTGAGGTTCAGAGCCAAGACTAGCGCGGCCAGCAACGGCGCGAGCCAGGCAAGCGCGGCGAGCGCCATCAACGCGCCTGGAGCGCTGCTCAACGCGCGCGCCACCCCACCGTTCTGCCTCGCGCTTACGATCGCAAGATCGGCCAGCGCGTCACTGCGCGCGTGCGTCGCGAGCCGCGTCTCGAAAACGCGAGAGAGAACCGGCTCTGCGAGAACACGCTCGAACCAGGCCCCCGCGCGCGAAAGGACTTGCCCCCGCGCCACGTCGAAGATGGCGGCGAAGGCGATCGCTGCGGCGATGAACACGGTGCTCCAGACGATCCCCTTCAGGTCCTCGGCTGGCAAAGCCCGCTCGATCATGTCGTAGACAAAGATCGCCGGCGCGCACCACAGCGCGCCCGACACGACGCCGAGCACGAGGGCGATCCGCCGCGCGCGACCGAGCCCGCGACGCGCATCAACGAACGCAGATGACGACTTCCCGGCAGAAACGGGCCGTTCTTCATGTTGCGAACGCCCCGTGCGCACGTCGCCAGTTCGGCCGTCTGTCGCCGAGGATGTCGACGGCTCCAGCACGGCCTCAGCCGTGTCGACCAGATCGGCAGGCTCGAAGCGGCTCGGGTGGAGCGGCTCGACGTTTTCGATCAGATCTCCGCGATTTCCCGATTTGGTCATCCAGTCGGGCTCCGGTTGAGGGCTCCAGGAATTGGCATGATCTTATCAAGGGAGACGGCGTGGCAGAATAGTTCAGCGTCGGCGGATGCTCCAACGGACGGGAAAATCAAACAGCTCCGTTAGTATCTCGCGTCCCCGCCCAATCAACACGACGCCTTCAGAGCTGGTGTCGCCTTTCCCTAAAAGTCAGCTTTCCGGCCCGAGCGGCTAAACTTGTTGGCGCGCGACCGGAACAGTGCGTCAAACGCGTCCTCCGACCGTTCGGCGCCGGCCGCTTCTTGCGATCGGCCCCGATCCGGCGCTCTCGCCGAAACCTCGACAGAGCGGCCGTTTCGATTCTCTGAGGCGACGCCGCCCGTCGCATCGATCGACCCCAGCGCATCGCCGCTTTCCACATCGACCAAGAGCAACGACATCAGCGCCTCTTCGGTCGCCGCCGCCGCGATCGCGGCTGCTTTGGCCCCGACGCTCGGGGATGGGTGACGTCGGTTCTCGCCGGTGGGTTTTTCACGCGCGTCTTGTTCGCCAAACCGAACGGTTTCGAGCCCAGGCACTCCCAGCTCATCAAACGCAGAGGACCGGTCCGAGCGCGCAGACACCCGCGACGCTGCTTTCGCGTCGGCGATGCTCTCGCCAAACGCCGCGCGCGTCCGGGAGCGGCGCCGCCGCATCGCGTCGCCCATTGCGCGGATCACGAGCTCGCGTTGCGCCAGCGCGGCGTTCGCATCGGGCCGCTGCCTGACCGGCGCGTCTGGGTAGATCTCGCTCGGATCGACCAGATCCAGCGACTCGTTTGGCGTCGGCTTCTTGAGCGCGCCGCGTTTGACCGCGCCGAGCACCGAATGGAGCGGTATCGCCCCCAATTCCTCCGGCTCGGCCGCGCGCCGCGCGTCTTCGACGACGCGCGGGATCGGTCGAGGCCCAGCCTCCTCATGGTTGGCCGGCGTCTTTCTCAGGTGTTCTTGACGGCGCTCCCCATCCGCGGCGAACGGCGGCTGCGACGAGACCCGGCGCTCGCCGTCGCCAGCCGCTGCGCCATCGGAGACAAACCCGTTCGCACGCGCCGGCGCGTGGGCCTCGCGTCCAAAGACGTTGAAGGCCTGCACATGGCGGCCGATCACGGCTCCACGACAGTTTGGCCCGTCAAACGCCTCGACAGTAAGCGTATGCGCTCCCCAGGCGAGGTCGGCGCCGAACAACTCCGTGTCGCCATGCGAGAACACCGCAAACGGCGCGAATTCCGCGACCAGCACCGCATCGCCGTCGTCCAGCGTGAGTTTCGCGCTTCTGGCCAGAATGGCGTCGGCGCCCCGCGCCTCGACCGCGAGCGACGTGGACAAGTCTTGGAAAATCGTCTCCGACAGGCGCGCGTTATGCTCCAGCGGCGATATCTCGGCGCTGTCGCCCTCGGTCTCGATCAGGAACAGTGAAAGCCCGATCCGGCCCGAGCGTTGCGGCCCCGTGCGGTTGGTCTTAGGGGCGTCATTATACTTCGAAAGATCGAACGCCGACGTCGCCGGCGCAGCGGCGACGGGCCGACGCCTCGGCTCGACCGTTCCGGACTCGGTGGTTCCTCCGAGAGAGAACGCGGCGTCTGAACCGCTGTTGCGCTGCTCTGTTTCACAGTCGAACGCAAAATCCTCCGCGACGTCCGACTTCGAAACCGACCTCACGCCAGACTTTGCGCGCACGCTGGGATCCGCTTCGCGCCGCCCTGTCCAGCTTTCGGGGAAATCTTCCGAGGGCAAAGAGAAACCGTTCGAGCTTGGCCGCGCCTCACCCAGGAACGCATCTCCGGCAAACGTATCCCCAGCAAACGTATCCGTTGGCTGCGTGTCGGACCAACCGTTCAGACGGAATTCTGTCGCCTCTTCCGGCGGCGCCTTTTGAGAGCCGACTTCCGCAGCCCTCGAAGTCCTGGCGTTCTCGCCGTTGAACCGCGGAGGTTTTGTTTCAAGAAGCGCCCGCGTCGCCCCTCGGCGCTCCTGATGGCGAACCCGAAGGTCCTCCTCGTCAAGATCGCAATGGTCCACCGCCGCGCCGCGCCCATCGATCGTTCGGATGAAGCTCAGCAACTCATCCGCCATGTCCGCGTCGACCGACAGCGAACGATCAAGGCTCCAGCACAGTCCCGCATGATGTCCGAACCTGGCGGCGAGCTCGCGCAAGAAGAGCTTGCGTTCGAAGAGACGCGCGCTGTGATCGGAAGAACCGCGCCGCGCCACGCCGTCACTGTCGCGCAAGGCCAAGCGGATCCCCAATTGGTTCGCCGTCATGTGCTCCAGAACGGCTTCCCATTGGTCCAGCTTGGAGACGTCAAAAACCCGGGCGGTGACGGTTTCCGCATCACGTACGGGCCCTAACACCAGATCCGTCCGCGCCCATGGCGCCGCTTTCGCAGCGCCGCCGCTGGCGTCAATGCTGACGCGCAGCTGGTTTGCGCCGCGCGACGCCATCGCGTTGACCGCGCCAATGACTGCTTTGCCGCGCCCATCCGACCAAACCGGGTCTGACGGCGCCCAGTGGCGTTCGTACGCGGCATACCGCCCGACATCGACGGTGTTGTCAAAGTCGCCACAGGCCAGGACCGCGTCGAGCGCCTCGTCCGCCGCGGTAAACGACAATGATCCGCCCGCCTGCCCCTGAGGATCCCGCACGAAGACGAGCTCTTCGCCGTCAAACGCCCGTGAGCCGCCGGACGCTGCTTCGGCGGAGGACCGTTTGCGCGCCGGTTTCGCGGCGCGGGACTTCTCGAGAACCGGCGCTATCGGGAACTTGCCGTGCGCGCCGTCGATGTAGCCAGCCGGCGCGCCTGCATCCCTCTCGGTCGCGACGGCCACGCCCGCGCCCTGGCGGAAGATCGCCGAGTATCGCCAGATGCCTGGTTCATCGGGGCGGAAGTGCACCCTCCAAATATCGCCAGCGGTCGCAGAACTCTCTCGGCTGTCGCCGTCGGCCGCGAAAAAGCCCGGCGCGGAAATCACGCGCCCGCTTTCCGCGTGCGTGAAGGACACGGTCAGTCTGAAATCAGAAAAAGTGGCGGGATTCTCGGTTCGGAAGGGACCAGTAAAGTCCAGCGTCACCTTACGCCCGACCTGCAAAGCGCCGGAAACAGCAGCCGCATTACCCACCATAGATCCACTCCACGGCTTATCAATTTAAACCTAAATTACTAAGCACCGCGCCCCGCCTCACAGATATGTAGCGGTTTTTTTAACAGAAAATCAACTGTTTTTCGTAACCTGTATTGGAAATAAAAGGCTTTAGTAAATACTCGCGAAAGAAAAGAGTTCAGAACTATTGGAACAACTGACTATATCGACAAGCACACAAAACTGATCGCGCAGACCCTTTCGCACGTGCGAAGCGCGCCCCAAAACTTCGCGCACTATCAAAAAACCGCCTGCGACTTGCTTTTTTTCTTCACTGTTGTGGTTTTGCGACTCTCCCATTTGGGAGCGACGCCCACCCTACGACTGAAGGCGCGTCGACGAGTTCTCACGTCCCTCGCAAAACGGCGCGAGGGCGGGTCGGACGAGTTTGCGCGTTCGGTGATCCGGGTCACAGGCTGGCAAAGCCGCTTGGAAGTGGATTTTCGCACGCGACTCAATGGTCTAAAGCGCAGGCTTAACGGATTGACCTCGCGGACGTCGCCCAGCACGGTCTGCAGATGAAGGTCTATGACAACCCCAATCGTGCTGCTGGTTTGCGCGCAGCGGTCCTTGACGATGTTCCGTTTCCAAGCGTCGCGCTGGACGCAGCCGCCGGTTTGCTGCGGCGCTGCCCCCTCGCGGCCAGGACGCGGCTCAGGTCGGCGACCGCTCTCGCGCGGGGTCTCGGCGTTGGCGCGCTTCACATAAAAGACGAACGCGACCGGATGGGCCTGGGCAGCTTCAAGGCTCTGGGCGCCGCTTACGTCATCGCGCGCGACGCGCAAGACGGATCGGCCGCTTTGTACACCTACGTCACCGCCAGCGCCGGCAATCACGGCTTGTCGGTCGCGGCGGGAGCTCAGGCTTTCGGCGCCAAAGCCGTCATCTTTCTTTCTCGGCAGGTGCCCGAAGCCTTCGCAACTCGATTATCGGCCTATGGAGCCGACGTCGTCCGCGCGGGCGAAACCTACGAAGAGAGCATGGCGGCGGCTGCGGCCTCGGCGGAACGAACTGGGGCTGTCCTGCTCTCCGACAGCTCCTGGCCCGGCTACACCGAGCGTCCTTACATCCTGATGGAAGGATATCTGGCCCTGATGCAGGAAGTGTTTGAGCAAATGGCCTCGCCGCCCTCGCACATCTTCCTGCAAGCCGGGGTGGGAGGTCTTGCGGGGGCCGCCGCCGCGGCGGCGCGCGCGCACTGGGGCGATGGCCCATGCATTGTCGTCGTCGAACCTGACGCCGCGCCGGCGCTGGCGGCCTCGATCGCGGCGGGAGAGCCTGTGACGACCTCTGGGCCGCACTCCAATATGGGCCGTCTCGATTGCAAGGAGCCTTCGCTGATTGCGCTCAAGGGCTTGTCTCGGGACGCCGATTTCTGCGTCACGATCAGCGACGAGGAAGCTGACGCCGGCGCCGATCTATGCGCCGGACACGATCTTCACACCACGCCTTCGGGGGCGGCGGGCGTCGCGGCGGCGTTTGCTTTGGACCCCGATCAGCGACTGAGACTGGCGCTGGACGCGCAGGCCCGCATCCTGGCGATCGTCAGCGAGGGGCCAGAGCGGCCATGACCGAAAGAGGTTTCCCCGCCGAGGAGTTCCGGGCTCGGGTCGCGCGGGCGCAACAAAGGATGGCGACGGCGGATCTCGAGGCGTTGCTTCTCACGACCGAGCCCGATGTCCGGTACTTTACCGGCTTTCTGACGCGATTTTGGGAAAGCCCTACGCGGCCGTGGTTCCTGCTCGTTCCTGCGCGTGGCGATCCGATTGCGGTCATCCCCAGCATCGGCGCGGATCTGATGGGCGCCGCCTGGATCGAGGACATCCGCACATGGGTGTCGCCCAACTACGCCGACGACGGCGTCGGATTGCTGGCGGACACGCTTCGCGAGATCGTTTCCACCAGCGGGCGGATCGGAACGCCCAGCGGCGCAGAAACACATTTGCGGATGCCGTTGGAGAGCTGGGAACGCCTCTCGCGCGCCCTTGGCGAACGAAAGCTCGTGACGGACGCCGATATTCTCAAGCGCTTGCGAATGACGAAATCCGAACGCGAGATCGCAAAGATCCGACAGGCGTGCGAAATCGCCAACCGCGCTTTTGCGAGGACGCCCGACATCATCCGGGCGGGAGAGCCTCTCGACCGCGTCTTTCGAACGTTCCAGATCGCCTGCCTTCAGGAGGGCGCTGATTGGATCGCGTATCTATCGGGCGCAGCCGGGCCCGGCGGATATGGCGACGTGATATCCCCTGCGACCTCGAAACCTTTGAGCCCTGGCGACGTCTTGATGCTGGACACGGGCCTCGTTTGGGACGGCTACTTCTGCGACTTCGACCGAAACTTCAGCGTCGGGGCCCCTGATCCAAAGACTGAGGACGCCTACAAGCGCCTTCTGGAGGCGTCCGACGCCGCATTCGAAAGGGCAAAACCGGGCGCGACAACGGCTGATCTGTTCGAAGCGATGAATCAAGCGCTCTCCGGCGGCGGAGGCGGCTCGGCCGTCGGGCGTTTTGGCCACGGCCTGGGAATGCAGTTGACCGAACCGCCGTCGTTGATCGCCGAAGATCGCCAGGTTCTCGAACCCGGCATGGTGCTCACTCTGGAGCCTGGTCACGAGTTTGAGCCGGGCCGCTTGATGGTTCACGAGGAGAACATCGTCATTCGGGAACACGGCGCGGAGTACTTGTCCGAACCAGCGCCTCGCCGATTGCCGCGTCTCTCGACGTGATCCCCGGTGGCGGCGTTCAGTAACTTCTTGCGGAATTTCAACGCCCGGGTAGCGTATTTGCGAGTGAGGGCGGGATCAGTCCGCCATCCATGCTCGGGAGAAGGAGAATACCATGAAATTGAGAACCAGCCTGCTGGGCCTGGCCATCGCATCGGTCGCGTTCGGAGCCTCCGCCGCCGAATGCACGAACGACACCTGGAACAAGGTGATGGAGCGCGGCAAGATCGTCGTCGGCGTGAAGGCCGACTACAAGCCCTGGGGTTACCGCGACACCAATGGCGATCTTGTCGGCATGGAGATCGACATGGCCAAGGACGTGGCCGCCAAGATGGGCGTCGAGCTCGAGCTGGTGCCGGTACAGTCGTCGAACCGCATGCAGTTCCTTGAGGCTGGCGACATCGATCTGATGATCGCGACCATGTCAGACCGCAAGGACCGCCGCGAAATCGTCGGCATCATCGGCCCGAACTACTACACCTCGGGAACGAACGTCCTGGCCCCGAAGGCGGTCGGCTTGAAGACCTGGGAAGATCTGCGCGGCAAGCCGGTCTGCGGCAAACAGGGCGCGTTCTACAACCAGATCGTCGAAGAGCGTTACGGCGCCGAGATCATCGCTTTCACCGGCAACGCGGAAGCGAAACAGGCGTTGCGCGATCGCAAGTGTATCGCCTGGGTCTATGACGACAGCTCGATCGGCTCGGATCTCGCGTCCGGCGAGTGGAACGAGTTCGAGATGCCGCTGAGCTCCGAGGATGACAACCCATGGGGCCTCGCCGTGCCGCTGGCTGAGAAGGACTGCGTCTTCGGCCAGTTCATGTCCGGCATGCAGTATAACTGGCATCGGTCCGGCGCGCTGATCGCGCTCGAGAAGAAGTGGGGCATTCAGCCGACCGCGTATCTCGAGAAAAAAGCCGAGCGCTACAGCGACTGGCTGGTTGATTGATCGCTTTGAAGCGATGCTAACGGGCGCCTTCCCCTAGTTGTTTGGGGAAGGCGCTTTCACGCCGGACCACCTCGGGGGCGAGATGGAAGACTATTTCCGCGAACTGGCGGAGCAGGCGCCGCGCTGGAACTTCATCTGGATGTATGACGAGCGCCAGCAGGGGAAGATCCTGTCGGGCATCTGGATGACGATCAACCTGTCGATCGCTTGCGTGATCTTCTCGGTGATCATCGGCGTCGTCGGAGCGTGGATGCAGGGCGCCAAGTCCGCGATCGTGCGTGGGATCGTCCAGGCGTACATTCAGTTCTTCCGGAACACCCCGCCCTTCGTGCAGCTTCTGTTCTTCTATTTCGCGCTTGGCCAGTTCACGCCCGCCGTCGTCGGCGAAGACGGATGGACGGTCACCCCGATCATCTCGAATGTCGGGTGGGCGATTATCGCGCTCTCTTTCTTCGCCGGGGCCTTCAACGTCGAAATCTTCCGAGCCGGGATCGAAGCGGTGCCGGACTCGACCCGAGAAGCCGCCGAGTCTCTGGGCTTCAGCCGGTTGCAGACCTACACCGAGGTCGTGCTGCCTTTGGCGTTTCGCGTGTCCCTGCCGGCGCTCAACAACAACCTGGTCAATCTGGTCAAGACGACGACCCAGGCCCTGGCGATCGCGGTTCCCGAACTGCTCTATCAGGCGCGCACGATCTGGAGCGACTTTCCCAGCGCGCAGTACCCCACGATGATCCTGGTCTGGGTCGTCTACATCTTGCTCGTCGGCGTGCTTGTTTTCGGCATGCACAGATGGGAGCGCGCCATGAGGATCCCCGGATATGGCCAGTAGACGTCTGCGACACTTGCCCGGCGTGACCGGAGCCGCACGCACCGATCTGCCGGTGATGAAGCCCTATCGCGTTTCGACCGATGGGCCAGACCCGATGCTGACCGTGCGTTGGTTGGCGAGCCTGCCGCCCTGGACCCCTGTCGTGCTGTTGGCTCTTGCGCTGATCTGGCCGACCATCACCCTGGCGCAGACCCAGATGACGGTGGTCGAAGCCTGGAGCACCCTGTTCAAATGGGTGCCGTTCATTGTCGGGTCCGGCTTTGTCTTCACCGTCCTGATTTCCGTTCTGGCAATGCTGATCGGCACGGTGCTCGGGGCCGTTCTGGGTCTGGCTCAGATCTCGCCCAACAAGCTGACGCGCGCCTTCGCGTGGTCGGTCACGCAGCTGTTTCGCAACTCGCCCTGGTTGGTCCTGTTGTTTGTCGTGTTGCTGGCGCTGCCCTCGAATTTCGAGGTGCTGGGATTTGAGATCTCGGTCCCAGCATGGCTCAAGGCGGTTTTCGGACTGTCGCTGCCGATCATGGCGAACATCTCCGAGATCGTTCGCGGCGCCATTCAATCCGTGCCCACCGCCCAATGGGAGGCCTCCGAAAGCCTCGCCTTCTCCCGTGGACAGACGCTCTGGCGGATCATCCTGCCCCAGTGCTTCAAGCGGATGATCCCGCCCTGGATGAACTGGTACGCGATCCTGACGATGGCGACGCCGCTCTGTTCGATCCTGGGCGTTGAAGAGACGATCACGCTGACGCAGCAGGCGCTTGAGGCCGAGAACAACCGCCCCGACCTGCTCGTGCCGTTCTACGGTTTCGCCCTGATCATGTTCTTTGTCTATTGCTATCCGATCGCGCGCTGGACGGTCGCGCTCGAGCGTCGGTACGCAGTCAAGCTTTGAGGCGCCAGTCATGACCGCAACAGCCGGATGGACCCCCGACCAACCCATCGTCTCGCTCAAGGACGTTCACAAATCCTTCGGCGAACTCGAAGTGCTCAAGGGCGTCAGCTTTGACGTGATGAAGGGCGAGGTGATCTGCATCATCGGACCTTCGGGCTCGGGCAAGTCGACTTTGATCCGATGCATCAACGCGCTCAACAACATCCAGAAAGGCTCGATCAAGGTCGAGGGCCAGGAGGTTCACGACCCCAAGCTCGACAAGCTCGAGCTGCGCAAAAAGGTTGGGATGGTCTTTCAGCAGTACAATCTGTTTCCGCACAAAACGGCGCTGGAGAACGTCATGATGGCGCCCGTGCTGGTGCTGAAGCAGGACAAGGCCGACGTCGAGGAGCGCGCACGCAAACTCATGGCGAAGGTCCGACTTCAGGGCAAGGAAGACAACTATCCCGGCGAGCTTTCAGGGGGGCAGCAGCAGCGGGTCGCGATCGCGAGGTCGCTCGCAATGAACCCGGACGTCATGCTGTTCGATGAGGTGACCGCCGCCCTCGATCCCGAGACCGTGAAAGAAGTGCTGGTGACGATCAAGGAACTCGCGCAGGAGGGCATGACCTGTATTCTCGTGACGCACGAGATGGGTTTCGCCCGCGAGATCGCCGACCACATCTACTTCACCGACCGCGGCGTCATCGTCGAGCACGGTCCTCCGGCGACCTTTTTTACCGAGGCCAAGGATCCGCGCACCAAGAAGTTCCTCGAGCAGATCCTGTAGCCGTTCGGGCGTCCAACATGACGCTTTGGCCGGGGGATCTCGAACTTCTCGGTTTGACCGACCTCAAAGGCGCATCGGACAAGGATTTGTTATGGTGCGCAGGCGGAGGACAACGCGATGTTTGAACGATGGCGCGGCGGAACCGGAGAGTGGGACCCGAACCAGGTCGTCGGCCGCCGGCCGCGGCGTCTCTGGCGGTCGACATTCACGCTCATCGCCGCAATCGCGGTCCTCGCCGTCGCACTCGCGTTCAGTCGCGGGCTGATCACCGTCCCAGGTTTTGGTTCGCAAACCAGTTCGACGGTCGTGGGTTCGCCCCCGAACGGCGAGGAATGAGCGAATGAGGTCAATGTGAAGCTCGGCGGTCTTGGCGTTCTGATCGTCGCTGTCACCGTGGGGGCTGGATGGCTGCTCGGCAAACTGCCGGAGAGGATGCAAGGCCGAGTATCGTTTGTTGGCGCGCTGGTGGTTTGCGGTGATCCGATCGGCCTTCGCGCTTGGGTCGACTGACCACTTGTGAGGTTAAACAGCCATCGCGCCGCCGCCGTGGGCGAACCGCGTCTGAACACGAGCCGGCGTCAGCGGCAGCCTCGACGCCGCCCCGCCCCAATCGTCTTTCACCCGTTCGTCGCCAACTGTTGCTCGACGTATTCCTTGAACTCCTTGAGGTAGATCTCAAGCGGCGCGTGAAGCATTCCGGGGTTGTGCGAGCCAAAGGCTGAGCCGTCCTGAACCCGGCCGACCATCTCTTTGTCCTCCTCGGTGGCGATCACAATCGTCTCTCTGATCGCTTCGACAAAAGCCGTCGGGTCGGCCATGCCCTTCATCGCATGCGGCGAGTAGCACAAGCCCCAGCGCGCGTTGGTCACGCCGACCTCGCGCGGCTCCAGCGAAATCCACCACGCGAAGTTCGGGTCCAGCGCCACCAAGCCGTTGGGATAGAGGGCGATGACATAGAAACGCTTGGTCTCGGCCTCGGTCAGTTTCGGGTTGTGGTTCTCTGGATAGTCTTCAGGCCGGTATGAGTTCGAGTGGATCGAGAAGTTACGCTCGTCCAGAGGACCGAACTCCGCGAGATTGGTGGGGTTGGTCGGCCCTATCGATCCCTTGTGCGTGTAGGTCGTGTGGTAGCTCTCGATGAAGTTCTCGAAGATCAGCTTCCAGTTGCCCTGCCAGACCTCCTCGTGCACGACCACACGGTCTTCGTACTGATCGAGATCAAAGGCTTCGACATGGGGCGTGAGACGCCCCAGGCGTTCGGACAGCGGCGCGAGGTCCTGGCGCAGGGAGACGAACACGAACCCCATCCAGACATCGCATGCGAGCGGCTCGAGCGTCTTGCCCTTGATCTCGTCGCGATCAAAACCGTGCCGGTCGGTGACGCCGATCAGCGTTCCCGCCATGTCATAGGTCCAGAAGTGGTAAGGGCAGACGATCCGTTTCGCGCAGCCGGACCCGTCGAGCAGCTTGGCGTAGCGGTGCAGGCAGAAGTTGGCCATCGCCTTCACAGATCCGTCGGCTTGGCGCATGACGATGATCGGGCGTTTGCCGACGCTGGCTGTAAAGTAGTCGCCTTCATTGGGAATCGCGCCCGCGCGTCCGACCATGACCCAGTCCTGATCGAAGATCTGCGACTGCTCGGCCGCGAGAGCGGCTGGATCCGTGTAGACCGACTGCATCGCCGCCCGCTGGTCGACGCCGCTCGCCGGCGTCACCGGGCCGCTATGATCAAGGTCGAAAGGACGGTTGCTCATCGGGATCTCCTTTGAGGTTGCAGGTCAGTCAGACGGACGGAAAACGATTGCGCGGATCGGCGTCGGGCCATTCGCCCCAGTGGCTTGGTTCAGCTCTTCGGGGCAGTTGGAGAGGACAGCGAGAACATCCATGTCCGCACGCAGATCCACGTAGTCGCCGGGCTTTGACCGCGGCGCGGCGATCTGAGCGCGACCATTGGGCTCGACGGGCACATTCATGAACCAGTTCACGTTGGCCACGATGTGCTCGGGACCGACGCCGTGCTTGGCGAGCTCCGTTTCAAAGTTCGTCTGGCAGCTGGCGGGGTTGCGCTTGCCGTAGCGCACATCGTCGAGCTCAAAGCCGCAACATCCGAAGATCGTGTCATGCCCACCGCATGTGTCGGCGACGACCGTCATCATCGGTCGCGCTCGCGATGACCGAAGGACGCATCCTTCGCCGATATAGATGTTGCCGGGGATCTTGATCGTGTTGGCGGCGTGATAGCGCTCGGCCGGGTCGTTCGCATTGAAGCACAGAAAATCGATCGCCTGCCCGCCTTCGAGATCGATCAGCCGCAGATGCTCGCCCTTGGCCACCCGTGCGCTCCAGGGCGCGCGGGCGGGAACGATCGTATCTTCGAGGATAGCCGCGTCGGCGGGCGCCGCGCTCATGCGGGACCGTCCTTGCTTGTCTTCAAGAACGTCCGCAGGTCGACGTCGCGGCGCTCCTTCAACGACACGTAGATCAAGGCGCAATTCACCCGCTCTTTGATCAGATCGCCCGGATACGGAAGGTATGACAGCTCGTCCGAGCCAAAGGCCGGCGAGGCCGCGCCGACCTGCCATTGATGCGTGATCGAGACGTCGACGAGCTTGAGCGCGCCGGCGCCGCTGTCAGACGGAATCTCGAGCGGGACCCCCGCGAGGCGAAGAAAGGCCGCCTTGTCGGTCGCCTGCGTGAAACCCTCGATGAATTGCGCTGTCAGCGCCTGCAGCTCCGCCGCCTCGTCATCTGGCGACATGTGCGAATGCAGGTGGTAGGGCGCGCCCTCCGCGCCGTTATGGCCGGGCCCGTAAGTGTGAGTATGGGTGTGATCATGACCGTGCGCATGGTGGTGATCATGGTCGTGATCATGCTTATGATCCTGGAGATGATCGTGCGGCATTGGCTTTCCTCCGACGCTCAAGCGCGCATTACTTCTTCTTCCGGGTGGTTTTCTTCTTCGACGCCGCAGGCTTTGCCGGCGTCGTCCAACGCTTGCCGTCGCGCGCCTCGTCGTAGTGGCCGCGCGGCAGCTCGACCGGCTTGTCGATGTGTCTTCGATGAGCGCCGAGCTTGCCGGCGGCCACCATGGAACCAAGAGCGTCGACGATCACGCGGGTGCCTAGAAGCGCGGTGATGTCAGAGGTGTCGTAGGGGGGCGCGACCTCCACGACTTCGAGACCGCAGATACCTTCGGCGGCGACCCGGCTCACCAGTCCAAGCGCTTCACGCGGCAGGAACCCGCCCGGCTCAGGCCAGCCGGTGCCGGGCACGAAGCCGCAATCGACGCTGTCGATGTCGAACGAGACATAGACCATGTCGACGCCGTCCCAGGCCATCTCAAGCGCCATCTCGGCGGTCTTGTCGACGCCCATGCGCTCCATGTCGGACATGGTGATGATATTGGTCTCGCGTTCGCGGGCGACCTTCACAGCCTCGCGCGGAACCTGCCAGCCGCCGATGCCGACCTGCACGAGGTTCTTCGCCGGCACGTTCGGCAGGTTCGTCGCATGGAACCAAGGCGTGGTGTGCATGCGCTCATCCAGGTCCTTCTCCTGGATGTCCGCGTGGCGGTCGAAATGGATGATGCCGATCTTCTTGGAGGTGCATTCGGCGATGCCGCGCACGGTCGGGTAGCCGATGGAATGATCGCCCCCCAGGATGATCGGCAGCGACCCTGAGGAAAACACGTGCGCGCAGGCGCGAGAGATCTGGTCGAACGTCTTTTCGATATTGGCCGGGATCGTGAAGATGTCGCCGGCGTCGCACAGGCTCATCTGCTCCCGCAGATCGATGCCCATCTCGTAGTTGTAGGGCGTGTAGAGCGCCGAGATCTTCCGGATGCCCTGCGGACCAAAACGAGTGCCGGCGCGGTAGGTCGTGCCGCCGTCAAACGGCGCGCCCAGCACGGTGGCGTCGTAAAGGCCGACCTCCGAGACGTCCTCGGCGTAGGGCGCCTACAGGAAGGTCATGAAGCCGGCGTAGAGCGGCAGCTCGCCACGAGCGAAGGACGGGAACGAACGATCCTCGATGCTGTCGGCGCCGGTCAGGCCCATATGCAGGGCCCATTGCTTCTCCTTCTCCCACTCGCCCTCGGGAATGTCGGCTTCCGCGCGCGCGGACTTCCATCCCTGCAACTTGGTGAGATCCGGATGGTGCGCGCGACGCTCGTTCGGCGCTTCACTGAAGGCGCGAGGCCGGGGCGAGCTGTGGCGGCGGTCATTGAAGAACATTGGGTTTCCCTAGAATTTGTCGAATGCGCATCCGGTCTACAACGAGACGGGTCGCTCGTAATACGGCAGCTGTTCGGTGCGGATGGCCGCGCCCTTGTCCCGCTCGGCCTTCACATGCGCGGCGATTTCCTCGAGCGGCGCGAACCAGACGTCTCCGCGATCCAGAACGCTTTCGAGCCATTTCTCGACGACGCGCCATCGCGCCAGCCGGCCGGTCAGGAACGGGTGCCAGATCGCCATCCAGAACCCACCCGCCTCGTACTGAGCTTCAAACTCGGCGAAGGAGGACTTCAGGCCGTCATCAGGCGCCTGAACCGGCATCATGTAGCCGATCTCCTCGTAATGCGCGAAAGGCGGCCAGTCGTCGGTTCCCCAATGCACAGGCAGCTCGACCAACTCGCCGGCGGCAGTCTTCATCAGGTAGGGAATGTCGTCCGCCATGAGCGAGCTGTCGTAAAGAAAACCCCGGTCGATCAACCGATCCACGACGCCTTGCGTGACGTTGTAAACCGGTGCGCGGTACCCTCGCGGACGTCGACCGGTCAGGCGTTCGTGAACATCGGTCGCCTTGTCGAACCAGTAGCCTTGCTCGGCGTCGGTATGGGTCGTCGGGTCTTCGTGCAGATAGCTGTGATGGCCGATCTCATGGCCCGCCGCGAGGATCGCCTCGACCGTGTCGGGGTACTGCTCCATGCACCAGCCGGGCATGAAGAAGGACTGTTTCAAGCCGAGCCGGCGGTAGGTCTCCAAGATCCGCGGCACCGCGACCGTGGGGCCATAGCGGCCTTGGGTGATGGGCGCCAACCGATCATGCCCATCCTTGGGGCGCGAGATGTGGATCAGGCTGTCGGCGTCGATATCAAAGCTGATCGCGCAAGCGCAGCGCGCGCCGTTCGGCCAGGAGATGGGGTTCTGGATCATACGTCTCTCCTGTCCGTTAATGCATCGCTGCGCCGCCATCGGCGTTGAAGCATTGGCCGGTGATGAAACTTGCCCGGGGCGATGCGAGGAACGCGACGAGCGCCGCGATTTCCTCGGGTCGGCCAATCCGGCCGAGCGGATTGTTCGTTTCCTGCGCTTTCTCGGCTTGGCTCATCTTGTCAAAGGCGAGAAGTTCCGTGTCGACGGGCCCAGGCGCCACCGCATTGACACGGATCTTCGGACCAAGCTCACGCGCCCAAGAGCGCGTCATCGACAGGACCGCGCCTTTGCTCGCAGCGTAAGCGGATGCGCCGGCCCGGCCCAGATAGGCGAGTTCGGATGCGATGTTGATGATGGACCCGCCGTCGCGGATCAACGGCAGCATGGCTTGCGTCGTCAGGAACGGCCCCTTCACGTTTACAGCCAGGGTCCGATCCAATGCGTCCGACGGCATCTCCGCCAACGCGCCTTCGATCAGGACGCCCGCATTGTTCACCAGCACGTCCAGTTTGCCGGCGCGATCGGAAATGGTCTCAACGGCGGCGGAGAGATCCGACGGAGACGTGATGTCCGCCTTGATCGCGTTCGGGCCGTCAAGATGGGCCACATCGAGCCTGAACACTTGGAACCCTTCCGCCGACAGCGCGTCGGCGATCGCGGCGCCGATGCCGGTCGCGGCTCCGGTGACAGCGGCGCTCACCATGGCTGCTCTCCCCGATCGACCCCAAGGGTTTGGCCCGTCACGTTGGCCGCCAAATCAGACGCCAGGAAAAGATAAGGCCCCGTGACGTCGCGGGTCTGCATCACCGGGCCAGGAAGGCACTGCGCCGCGGCGATACCGGCGAGAATGTCGGCGGCGGATGATCCGTCGCGCGCCGCAAGCTCATCTGCCGAGCGCAAGGCGGCCTCGGTCTCGACCCACCCTGGACAGACCGCATTCACCCGAATGCCGCGCGGCCCCAGCTCTCGCGCCCATGTCTTCGTCAGGCCGATGACGGCGTGCTTGCTGGCGACATAAGCGCCGAACAGCGGCTCTGCGACGCGCCCCCAAACAGAGGCCGTATTGATGATCCGCGCGCCGTCCGGCATCTGCGGCAATGCACATGCGGTCACAATGGCGGTTCCAGCGATGTTGATGTCGAGGATCCGACGAAACAGGGCGAGCGCCTCCTCGTCCATTTCTGCGATCGGCGTCAGACGCTCGAGACCGGCGTTGTTGACGAGCACATCCAGCGGGCCGACGCGGTCCAGCGCGGTCGCGACGGCGCCAGGATCCGTGACGTCGGCCAGATGGGGCGTCGCGCCCATCGCTTCGGCCGCGCCGAGGATCTGGTCTGTTTCCGCCAAGGCGTGGACCTCGGCGCCGGCCTCGACAAACGCGCCGGCGATCGCCGCGCCGATGCCTCGGCTTGCGCCGGTCACCAGAACCTTCGCGCCCGCGACGCCGTTCATGGCGCATCGCTTTCCGGCCGCCACCTCTCAACCTCCGGGTCGAGCGGCGTGCCCGCCAGCGCATTGGTGTAGTTGCTCATGACCTTGATCGCGAGCCCGAGGACGACTTCAAGACCCTGCTGGCGCGTGTAGCCGGCTGCTGTAAACGCGGCGAACTCTGCGTCGGAAACGTAACCGCGCTGATCGAGCACCGCTTTGGTGAAGACCCTGAGCGCTTCGAGGCGGGGATCGCTCAATGGCTGCCCGTCGCGCAGGCGCAGCGCGTTTTCGGGGTGCATCTTCGCGAGCTTCGAGAGAAAGGCGTGCCATGGACGGCAATAGCTGCAACCGTTCTCGAAATTGGCGACCTGGTAGACGACCTGTCGTTCCACCGCGGTGAAGCTCGTCTCGTCGAACATCGCCCAGGTCTCGACATAGGCCTGCAGCAGCTTCGGCGCCTCGGCCATGACGCGCTCGAGATTGGGAACCTTGCCAAGGGCCGCCTCCGCCTGGCGAAGCAGTGTCTGCGACGCCTCGGGGGCGCTTTCGACTTCGTGCAGACGGTACCCGTTCTTCATCACTCGCCCATTCGCCTCAATCGGCATGCGCCTTGAGCGCCGCTCCGCCCTTTTCGAGAACGGCGTCGCCCGCGTTCTCCGTCCAGCGGGCGAAGATCGCTCTCATGGAATGAGGGTCGTCCTCGCTGGCGTCCATGGTGTCTTCCGTCACCACCGCCAGGGGCGGACGCCGGTTGGGGTCGAGTTTGAGATCATGGGTGATCGTCGACCCGTAGGCCGCCGGCGCATGCGGATCATCGCGCACCTTGTCGATCATCAGGATGCGCGTTCCGAGCGTAAAAGCCTCCTGGATGTCATGGGTCACCATGACGATCGTCATCTTGTTGCGCTCCCACAGATCCAGGATCAGCCCGTGCATCGACCGCTTTGTCGCCGGGTCGAGCGCGCCGAAGGGCTCGTCGAGCAGCAGCACCTTGGGCTCCATGATCATCGCCTGCGCGATGGCGAGCCGTTGCTGCATGCCGCCTGACAACTGACTGGGAAACTTGTCGATCGCGTGCCCGAGCCCGACCTCTTCCAGCAAGCTGGCCGCCCGGTTGCGCAACTGCCGCCGCTTGGCGCCCAGAGGACGTGTGAACCAGTTCCCGGCCTTCAGCTCTGGCCCGATCATGACGTTCTTGAGCGCCGTCATGTGCGGAAAGACCGAGTAGCGTTGGAAGACGACCCCACGGTCCGGTTGCGGTTCGTCGTCGATCGGGACCCCGTCGATCAGGACCTGCCCGGACGTCGGCGTCTCCATCGACAACAGGATCCGCAGCATCGTCGACTTCCCCGCGCCAGAGGGCCCGAGGATCGTGCAAAACTCATGATCCGGCAGCGTGACCGACACCCGCTCGAGGACCGGCGTCATCGCATAGGACTTGAAGACATTGTCGACGGTGATCTCGGTCATGCCGGCTTCATCTCCAGGTGTTTCCAGCGGCAGGCCCAGCGCGACATCGCGGCCAGCGCGTAATCCATGAGGAACGCCAACAACGTGATCCAAAGAACGTACGGGAGAATGACGTCCATCGAGAGGTATCGACGCACCAGGAAGATGCGGTAGCCCAGCCCCCCTTCCGACGCGATGGCCTCCGCCGCGATCAAAAACAACCAGGCCGCCCCAAGCGACAATCGCAGGCTGTCAAACAATCTCGGCAACACTTGCGGCAGGATGATCTGCGTCATGATCTGCAAGGTCGACGCGCCAAGCGTCTGCGCCTTGATGATCTGTTCGCGCGGGATCTGCGCGACGCTCAGCGCCACGTCGCGGGTCAGGAAAGGCGCGACGCCAAACACGATCAGGACGATCTTCGAGGTTTCGCCAAGGCCGAACATGATGAAAAGAATAGGCAAAACCGCCAGCGGCGGGATCAGCGAGAACGCAGCGATGAAAGGTTCCCACATACGCCGCAGGTAAGGCAGGAACCCAACAGGCAACCCAATCAAAAGGCAAAGCGCGACCGAGATGCCCAGACCCGTCAAAAGGCGCTCCAGGCTCACATAGGTGTCTTGCCAGAAAACATACTCGCCGGTTCGGCGGTTCTCGGTGAACGCCAATGCGTTCATGGCCTCTCCGAACGAGGAGAAGCTGGGCATCAGCTTGTCTTTGGGATTTTCGGCCAGACGCATCTCCGAGCCGATCAGGTAGATGATCACCGCGAGAATAAACGGAAGGCAAGCGAGCATGATCGCAGTTGGGCGGCTCGGCACATAATTGAAGGCGCGCTTCATGCGATCTTGGCTCCGGTCGTCAATCAAGCAGGCAGGCAATCGGGATGGACGCCGCCCGGGTGAGGCGGCGTCCTATGGCGTTCACGAAAGCTGGCTAAAGCTCGCCTTTGATAGCCATCTCTGTGAACGACGCGTTGATCCGCAGCGTCACGTTGTCCGGGTCGCCCAGGACCGTGCCGTCGGGAAATTCAATGCCGATGAAGTCTTTGCTCGACGCGTTCTCGCCAAAGAGGCCGACGTCGTACGAGAAGGTGCGCACGAAGTCCCAGACTTCCTTGTGGCCTTCTGAGACCATCAGATCGTAAGCCTCTTGCGGCGTGTAGTACATCTTCGTCGAGGCCAGCTGAGCCTTGTAGCCCTCGACTGTGTCGCCCGACATATCCGCGAGATCCGCGATCATCGCTTCGGCTGCGGCGTCGCCGCCGTTCATGATCTCCATCGTCTCATACCACGCGCCGACGAACGCCTTCACGAACTCGGGCTCGTTCTCGACCGTGTCCGTATGGAACAGCATGACGTCGACGATCTCTTCAGGCGTCGACGCGCTGTCGAAGATGCGCTTGTCGCCGTCGACCGCTTCTTCCATCTGCAACAGAACCGGGTTCCAGGTGACGGCGTGCTGCACCTCGGCTGACCCGATGTATGCCGGGCCGATATCGGCGTCGGTGATGTTGACGGTGTTCACGTCCTTGAGGCTCATGCCCTCGGCCTCAAGCGCGCGAGACAGCAGATAATGCGACACGGTCAGCTCGAAGAGATGGACGGTTTCGCCTTTGAGGTCCTTGATGCTGCTCGCGGTCTTCGAGACGATGCCGTCATTGCCGTTCGAGAAATCGCCGGCGAGGGCGATCGTGGTGTCGACGCCGCCTGCGGCCGGGATGGTCAAACCGTCCATGCTGGCGACGGACATCGCGTCAAGATCGCGCGCCACGAACTGGTTGATGCCGCCCACATAGTCGGCCACCTGGATCACCTCGATCTCGATACCGTACTTGTCGGCCCATTTGTCGAGAATGCCGTTCTCGGCCATCCATCCATAGGGCATGAACCCGACATAGATGTTGTACCCAACCCGGTACTTCTTGGTCTCGGCGTCAGCAGGCGTCAGCGCCCCCGCCGCCAAGACGGCGGCGGCCGCCGCCGCGAAAATCCATCGTTTCAACATGCATGTGCTCCTTGCGGTGAGTTGGATTGGGGAACGGGTGTTCTCATGAGGCCGCTGCGGTCAGCGTCGCCTCTGGGACGCGGGGCCAGTCCTCGGCGCGCGCCGCCTCGATCCAGGCCGCAAGATCTGCGACGAGGGCTTCGACCATGGCGGCGCCATCCTCGGCGCTTGCACGGCTCGGGGCGCCGACCACGCCGTTTGGCGTCGTCGCGGGCATGGCGTAGGAGAATTTCAGACCCGGGGTGACATCAGCGACGTCGGCGGCGCGGTCCGCGCGCACCATTTCGGGGCGCAGATGCATCAGAACCGAGGTCTCACCCTGATTGGCGTGAATGTCTTCCCCGTCGCGGAAGTAGAGAGCGCCGACGCGCTCCGAGACGTCCCACAGCCCCATCGTCGCGAAGCGCGCTTCCGGAAACTCATAGCGCAGCTGCAAAATGGCGCTGCGCAAAGGCGCGTCATTGGTTCCGTGGCCCGACAGGAAGAGCAGTTTCTTCAGGCCATTGGCCACGGCCCAGCGCCCCAGCTCGACAATGACCTGTGTGAGCGTGCCGGGATGCAGCGAGAACGTTCCGGGCCACTTCTCGGTATGTCCAAGGGAGCAGCCGTAAGCCAGCCCCGGCAGGGCGAGCACGCCAGCGCGATCAGCGGCCATCTGCGCGATCGTCTCGGCAGAGATCGTGTCGCAGCCAGTCGCGAGATGCGGTCCGTGCTGCTCGGTCGCGCCGACGGGCAATATAGCGAGGTCGCAACCGGTGGCGATCATCGCTCCGATCTCGTCGCTCGTCATCAAATCCCATCGCGACATCTGCGCATCCCTGGCCGCTAACCCACCGTGATGTGTAGGAAATAGGCAATACGTCAAACCTGACGCGTAAATGTGCTAAATGCTAGACTCTATTTTTTGCAGTGCACAATGTTACGGCAGTCACCGTTGCCGCAGCGCAGGAAGCGCGATCCGATCCCGCCATGCGCGCCCACGCACGACGCCGTGCGCGTCGAAGAAATGGAGGATGCGATGAACGATCAGGCCCGGGTCGCAGAGATGAAAGCCGACCTCGTGGCGCGGGGCGTGAAGTATTGCTTCGCCACATATGTTGATATCCACGGCGTCCCGAAGGCCAAATGTGTACCAATCGAGTTCTTCGAGAAAATGTGCGCGGGCTCGGAGCTCTTCACCGTCGGAGCGATGGAGGGCATGGGACTGGTCGGCCCGGAGAAGGACGAATGCGCGGCCATCCCGGATCTCGACAGCCTGATCGTGCTGCCATGGGATCCCGAGTATGCGTGGCTCGCATCGGATCTCTACTATCACGGCGAGCCTTACGCGAACTGCAGCCGGGTGATTCTAAAGAACGCTTTGGCCAAGGCGGCGGAGCGCGGCGTGGGGCTCAACCTCGGGGTTGAGACCGAGTTTTATCTTCTGCGCAGGTCCGAGACAGGCTTGGCGGCGCCCCAACAACAACCCCATCGCGGTCTTTGCCCAGCCTATGACGTGCATCAAACGATGCAGTCGATGCCATACCTCACGCCGATGGTCGACGCGATGAACGCGCTTGAATGGGGGGTGTATTCGTTCGACGCCGAAGGCGGCCAGGGTCAGTACGAGTTCGATTTCGCGTATGCGAACGCCCTGACGATGTCCGATCGGTTGGTGTTTTGGCGCTTCATGGTCAAGACGCTGGCGCAGTCGCAGGGACTGGTCGCGAGCTTCATGCCCAAGCCGTTCTCAGGCGACTTCAGATCCGGGGCGCATTTCAACATGTCGCTGTATGACCTGGCCTCAGGCGAGAACCTCTTCGCCGCCAACCCAGGCGCAATGGCCCAAACACATGGCATCGCCTTCCCGGACATCGGCTATCATTTCGTTTCCGGCCTGCTCGATCACGCAGGCGCGCTGACGGCTGTCACCTGCCCGACCCACAACTCTTACAAGGGGCTCATCGCACAGGGCGAGATGGCCGACATGTCATGGGCCCCCGTGTTGCGCGCTTACGGCGCGAACAACCGTTCAGCCATGTTGCGTCTGCCGATGAACCGCCCCTGCGTCGAGAACAGGGCGCCGGACATCGCCTGCAACTTCTATCTCGCATCCGCGTTCTCGATCGCGGCCGGCCTCGAAGGAGTTGCGGCGGCCAAAGACCCCGGCGCGCCGATGAATGACAACCTTTATCTTCGGCTGGATCGTCCAACGGCGTTCGACAGTTTTGAAACCGAGTTGGGCTCGGTGCGGCGGGTGCCCCGCACCCTGCTTGAGGCGTTGCAGCATTTCGAGGCCGACCCCTTGGCGTCGGCTGTTTTCGGCGCGGAGTTCAAAGACATCTATCTCGGCTTCAAACTCAAGGAATGGGATCGCGACTTCTACCGGGTCGACCCGGCCGAGCGCGACCGGGTGCTCGACTTTCTGTGAGCCGCGCCGCTTACGCGCCCGCCCCTTCAAGCAAAGTCGCCAGACACAGCGAGAACAGCTCCCGCTCGGATGTGATATCGAGTTTCGCGTAGAGCCGGGCGCGATGATTGCGCACTGTGCCGACGGTGATGCCAAGGTCCCGAGCGATCAACGCGTTGGGGTATCCGCGCAGCGCTCGATGGGCGATCTCCCGTTCGCGCTCGGTCATGCCGGTGCGTTGCGCCATCAACGCGATCAGCTCATCGTAGGCTGGAAGGCGGTCCGTGTCTTCGAGCGTTCCGGGCGACGCCGGCTGATGCACGCCGCGCAAACCCATATGTGCTTGGTGGAGGCCGAGGAACGTCTCGGCGACGGTGTGCGCGCGAGCGATTGTCGCGTCGGAGAACTCGCCGTCGGCGGCGTCGAGATTGAGGGTCATGTACAATCCGCCCCCGCATGGAAGCATCAACGCGATCTCATCGCGGATGAGCGCTGTGCGGTAGATCTCATCGTAGTACCGGTTGTCGCGATCCTCGGCGCGGAGCCGGCTGATCGCGACCACGAGCGGCGCGTCGCCAGACTGGCTTAACCGCGTGAGCGGATCGAGCCGGTAAAGCCCTTTGTAATAGAAGCTGATTGCTTCATCCGTCATGCCGCCCCTGTTCGACAGGATCTCCGGCGTCGGCTCGGCCCCAAAACGCATCACCAACCAGCGGTCAACGCCGACAGCGGCGGCGAAAGCAGCCCCAAGGCGCTCGTGGAAATCGGCCTCGCCGATGCGGCCCGCAGCCGCACCGATGAGCGACCAGACCTCCGGAGCCCAATAGTCGGTCCTAGATTTTGTCTTGTTATCCGCCATTCGTTGAAACAGAGCACGGCAATCGGGAAAGTTGAACCCGATTACGTCGCCCGCGCGGCAGGTCCATCGCCTTTAGACGGACGGTCGCCCGGGATTACCTCTTCGTGCAGGACGCGCCACTCGCACTGCGCTTGCGCGCCGTCTCGGCCCGTTTCTGAGATCGACAACACCTTGGCCCCGCTTTGCGCGGCGCGTAGCAGAGTCTCGCCATTCGAGCGCTGAGGCGATGTGGACCGCTCAATTTCATAGGCTCCCCGAGCCGCGCTCCAACGGGCCAGAACCGCCTCCATCTCCGGATCGCGCGCTGCGCCAAGTTCTTGGCGAGAGCCGACGCGACCGCGCACCCAAAGCGCGAGGCCGCCGATCCGGGCGAGATAGCCGATCCGCCCTGCCTCATCCGACACTCTGGCGACGCTGTCCCCTTGTTCGGCGGCCAAGTCCTTACGCCAGATCTCGTAGTAGTCGGTTTCAACGCCGTCCTCTCGCATTCGGCGCGCGTCGCCCTCGCCCGCCCATGTGAGCCGTCCGATATCTTTCGGGCCGGGGGTCGTCGACCAGTCGAGTTCGCGGCGCCAATGACATCTCAACGCGCCGGGCTCATTGCTCAATTCGATCGAACCCGCGAAAGCGTCCACGACGGCGCCGCTTCCCGGAGCCGGCAGCCGAATATCGCAATACATCGACAGGCCTTGGACCCACAGGACCAGGCTGCTTTCGTCGCGGGAGCCGTCTGGCGTCTCGATGAGCTCTCGCCGCCAAACGCCTGGCAAGTCGTCGCGACGGGGCGGTTCGCTTGTTTCCTTCCGATCACGCTTCATTCAACGGGCCTCGATCGTGCCGACATGCGCCGCCAGCCTGCTGGTTGAAGGCAAGGCTAAACGCTTAGACCCGAGACGCAGGCGCGAAATTCGCGAACCGCTGGGGCGGCCCCGTCGAGGGAAAACCGCACGGCCTGATCACCCAGCAGGGCCGTGGCTGTGTTGTTGTACTCCAGACCGTTGAGAACGTTTCCGAAGCCGCTGTCAGCGACCCTTAGAGTCGAACCATCCCCCGAAATCACATGACGCCCGGTTGAGATCGTGTTGCCGCGCGGTCCGTCAAAACGTATCGCGAAGACCGCGTCGTCCAGCCAATCGCGAGTCAGCGTGATCGAGATGGTGTATTCCGGAATGGAAGGATCATAGGTCACGACAACGGAGGCGTCAGCCTCGTCGTGCACAAGTTTGCAGAGGCGATCCACCTCGACCTCCCATGCCTGAACCGGCGTAGTCGCGAGCAAGAGAACGGTCAGAATGCGCAGCATAGGTCGATTGGTCCGGCATGGTTTGGTCACAGTCGGCGCATCGTCGCCGACCATTTCACCCTCGACGTGTAACACTCTCCGGCGACAGTTGCGACAGGCGCGCGGCAACTCGAACCTTGGGAGCCAAAGTTTGAGACCCACCGAGGCCGCGCCCCTTCGGCAGGGTCGGATCTGGCGAACGAGCGGAGCGTGCAGAACCTTTGCGTCGCAGATGGTTTCGGTGGTCGCTCGACCGCGTCCGCGTCTTGATTGAGCGCAATGCGCAAAGGTTCAGCGTTCGCAGAATACGCCTTGGAAGAACGCTTCTGTTCGTTTTTTGAGGTGTGCAATGCCATCGCTCAGCAATGCGCGGATCGCCGGTGCTCTCGGCGCGCTCGTCGTGATCGTATTGACCGCCGCCTGGTTGTTTTCAGACGGCGATTCCATCCCGGAGGGCATCGTCTGGGGGAACGGGCGCCTGGAGGCGGACCAGGTCGACATCGCCGCAAAACTCTCCGGGCGCGTCGCCACGGTCCTCGCTTCCGAGGGAGACATGGTCGCTCAGGGGCAGCGTCTGGCCGCGATGGATGTCGCCGAGCTCTCAGCTTCACATGAGCGCGCCCAGGCGGAGACAGCGCTGGCCGAGGAGCAACTCGCCGAAGCCGAAGCGCTGGTCATACAGCGCCAAAGCGAGCTTCGCCTTGCCGAACGCGAGCTCGATCGCGCGCGCCCTCTACTCGCCAAAGGGCACATGACCGAGGCGGTTTACGAGGATCGTGAAACGTCTCGCGACGTCGCGGCGGCGACGCTGCGCGCTGCGAAAGCGCGGGTGAACACAGCGACCAGGCAGATCGCCGCCCATGCGGCCGAGGCGCGTCGGATCCAGACCCAGATCGACGACAGCGTCCTGACCGCGCCCGTGGACGGACGCGTGCTTTATCGGCTCGCAGAGCCTGGCGAGGTCATCGCCGGAGGCGGCGCCATTCTCACATTGCTCAGCCTCGAAGACGTATACATGGAAGTCTTTCTGCCAGCCGAAGACGCCGGTCGCCTCGCAATTGGAGCAGACGCGCGGATCGTGCTCGACGTTCTGCCCGAGTATTCGATCCCTGCCGAAGTTAGCTTCGTCTCCCCCGAGGCGCAGTTCACGCCCAAACAGGTCGAGACGCTGGAGGAGCGGGAGAAACTCGTTTTCAGGGTCAAGGTGAAGATCCCGCCGGATCTTGTTCGAAAGCGCATCGAACATGTGAAGACCGGCGTGCGCGGCCTCGCCTATGTGAAGATGCGCCCGTCGCTGGAATGGCCAGAAGCGCTCGACCGGCGCATCCCGCCGGAGCTGTTCGATTGACCTCGCTTCCACCGCTCATAATCGACGGTGTGACGCATCGTTACGGCGATCGGTTAGCGCTCAACGCAATCGATCTGCTGATTCCGCCGGGCGAGCTGGTCGGGCTTGTCGGCCCGGACGGCGTCGGCAAGTCGACGCTGCTTGGTCTCGTAACGGGCGCCAAGAAACTCCAGACCGGGCGGATCAGTGTTCTCGGCGGAAGGATCAGCGATCCAGAGCACCGGCGAAAGGTCTGCCCGCGCATCGCGTTCATGCCGCAGGGGCTTGGGAAGAACCTCTATCCCACATTGACCGTCCGCGAGAACCTGGAGTTCTTCGCTCATTTGTTTGGAACGGCGCCCGACGAGTTCGACGCGCGGATCTCTCGCCTGCTGACTGCGACCGGGCTCGATCCGTTTCCTGATCGGCCGGCGGAAAAGCTGTCCGGCGGCATGAAACAGAAACTTGGACTGTGCTGTGCTCTGATTCATGATCCCGACCTGTTGGTGCTCGACGAACCGACGACCGGCGTGGATCCGCTCTCCAGACGGCAATTCTGGGAACTGATCGAGGACGTGCGCGCCGGGCGGCCCAATATGAGTCTCCTTGTGTCGACGGCCTATCTCGAGGAAGCCGAAAGCTTCGAGCGGCTGATCGCGATGGATGCTGGCCGGATCCTGGCGCATGGCGCGCTCGACGAACTGTGCGAGAAAACAGGCGCCTCCAACCTCGACGACGCGTATCGTCTTCTCCGGCCCGGGGTGAAGCCGCGCGGGCCCTTCGAGATCCCGCCACGCGCATCTGAGGGGGCCGCGACTGTGATCGCCGCCCAGGGACTGACCAAACGCTTCGGAGACTTCACTGCGGTCGACGACGTCAGCTTCGAGATCGGACAAGGCGAGATCTTTGGCTTTCTCGGATCAAACGGATGCGGAAAAACCACGACCATGAAGATGCTCGTCGGTCTTCTGCCCGCAAGTTCGGGCGAAGCGCGGCTGTTCGGCGACCCGGTCGATGCGCGAGACCGCGAAGCGCGGCGGCGCCTTGGCTACATGAGCCAATCCTTCTCGCTTTTCGGGGAACTGACGGTTCGCCAGAACCTGGATCTGCACGCCCGCATCTTCGACCTGGAGAGCGAGGCTCGAACGACGCGGGTCCTTGAACTGGTTCGCGATTTCGAGCTGAGCAAGTATCTCGACAGCGTCGCGGAAGACCTGCCGCTTGGCGTGCGACAGCGGTTGTCGCTCGCCGTCGCGATCATTCACGAACCGGCCGTTCTGATCCTCGACGAGCCGACCTCAGGCGTAGATCCGGACGCTCGCGATCGCTTTTGGGAGATCCTGGTCGACCTTTCTCGACGCCAGGGGGTGACGATCTTCGTCACAACGCACTTTATGACTGAGGCGGAGCGGTGCGACCGCGTCGCCTTGATGCATGCAGGGAAGGTCCTGGCCTGCGATCGACCTCAGACATTGATCCAGGCGGCGGGGGCGGATCGGCTGGAAGACGCGTTCATCGCCGCCTTGGAAGGCGCGTCGACGCCCGTATCGGCTTCGCCGCTTGCGACGTCAGCGCCCGAGACCCCGCAGGAGTTCTCTGCGACGCCCCCCCGTTTCAGCCTTCGACGGTGCGCAGCCTATGCCCGCCGCGAGACGCTCGAGGTGATCCGCGATCCGGTCAGGCTCGCCTTCGGCGTTCTCGGATCAGCGGTTCTGATGGTGCTTTTCTGCTTTGGCATCTCGCTCGATATCGAGGATCTGCGCTTTGTCGTTCTAGACCAGGACCAAAGCCCTGAAAGCCGCGCCTATGTCGCTGCTTTCGAGGGCTCTCGCTATTTCTCGGAGGTGCGTCCGCCGCCCAGAGCTCCGGCGGAGGCGAAACGCGCGTTGGTCGAGGGGGACGCCGCGCTGGTTCTGGAGATCCCGCCGCAGTTCGGCCGACGCTTGTCAAAGGGTGAACCGGTTGAGGTCCTCGCGCTGGTCGACGGCGCTATCCCATTCAAAGGCGAGACAGTCGAGGGGTATGTCGCGGGCATTCATCAGGTCTTTCTGACGGAGCGCGCGCAAGATGAAAGACAAAAGACCGCGCCGCTCGTTCAGATCGAACCTCGCTTTAAATACAACCAAAGTTTCGAGAGCATCCGCGCGATGGCGCCGGCCATGCCGGCGATGCTGCTGATCATGCTGCCAGCGATCTTGACCGCGGTCAGCGTCGCACGGGAGCGCGAACTGGGTTCGATCACGAACTTCTACGTCACCCCGACGTCTCGTCTGGAGTTCCTCGTCGGCAAACAGGCCCCCTATCTCGTCGTCGCATTCGTCAACTTCCTCCTGCTTGCGGCCATGACCGTCTGGCTGTTCGGCGTGCCGTTAAAGGGCGACCTGGTCGCGCTCGTCGTCGGCGCCGCGCTTTACGTTTGGGCGACCACCGCGTTCGGGCTCCTCGTGTCGACAGCGACGTCGAGCCAAGTCGCCGCCGTTTTCGCCACCACCCTGCTCGCGATCATTCCGACCATTCAATTCTCCGGGCTGCTGCAACCGGTTTCGACCCTGGAGGGCGGCGCGCGAGCGCTCGGTTCGCTCTGGCCCGCCTCCTACTTTCTCCATCTGAGCGTTGGGAGCTTTTCGAAAGGACTGGGGTGGTCGTCGCTGAGTTCCGACCTGCTGGCGCTTGCGGCGTTCGGGCCGGTCTTCACAGGGCTGGCGGCGCTCGCGCTTCGAGGACAGGAGCGCTGAACGATGAAACGCTTTCGACGGATCTTCTGGCTTGGGTTGAAAGAGCTCGCGAGCCTCCGCCGCGACCGGGTGATGTTGGGCCTTTTGATCTACGCCTTCACCGTCGCGGTCTTTATCGAAGCGACCGGCACCTCAACCTCTGTCAACAACGCCTCGATCGGCTTCGTGGATGAGGATCGCTCGTCCTTGTCGCGCAGCATCGCGAACGCGTTCTTTCCACCGGAATTTCAACCGGTCGAATACCTGTCCGTCGAGGACGTCGACGCAGCCCTCGACGGAGGACGGTTTCTCTTCGTCGTCGGAGTGCCGCCAGGGTTCGAGGCGGATCTGCGCGCCGGGCGTCAGCCGCAGGCCCAGGTTCTGATCGATGCGACCGCAATGGAGCAGGCAGGCATCGGCGCGAACTACATTCTGGAGATCATGACGGCCGAGATAAAGCGCTTTGCCGAGCGTCGCGATCTTCAGACAGCCAGTCCGGTGGATCTCGTGATCCACAGCGCATTCAACCCAAACCGCGACACCACGCGCTTCATGAGCGTGATCGCCTTGGTGAACCAGGTGACGATCATGGCGATGGTGCTGACGGGCGCCGCGGTGATGCGCGAGCGCGAACATGGAACGATCGAGCATCTTCTCGCGATGCCGCTCGCGCCGTTCGACATCGCCGCCGCCAAAACGCTGGCGAACGCCGGCATCGTGTTGAGCGCGGCTGCGCTGTCGATGGTGCTGATCGTCGAAGGCGCGCTCGACGTTTCGGTCTCGGGCTCGCGGACGCTGTTCTTGTTGGGCGCCGCGCTTTACCTGCTGTCGGCGGCGGCGCTCGGCGTCTTTCTCGCCACGATCTCCCGTTCCATGGCTCAGTACGGTCTGTTGACGATTCTCACGATCATGGCGATCATGCTGCTCTCTGGCGGCGAGACGCCAGTTGAGGCGCAGCCGGACTGGCTGCAGGCGATCACACAGGTCCTGCCGTCTCGGCACTTCATAGCGTCGAGCCAGGCGATCATCTTCAAAGGCGCCGGGATCGGATCGGTCTGGCCGCAATTCGCAGCGGTCGCGGCCCTTGGTCTCGCCTTGTTGAGCGGCAGCCTTGTGCTGTTTCGTCGATCGATCGGCACGGATCGTTGACGCGCAGACGGCTTGGACAATTTCGGCGTTGCGTGCGTGAGAATATCAGCGGCCGCGCATCGGCATTGTGCATGGCCAGAACCGTCTCGTTTTGATACAGACATATCCGTAAAGACAGAGCGTGGCGGGGGAAAGACATGCCTTTTTGGCGCGGGTGGCTCGGCGATCAAACGACGATCTATTGGCCGGAGTTCCGGTTCTGGTGGTGGCGACAATTCGCCGAACAGTCAGTGGTGGTCGACGAGCCGCGAAAGCTGGTCAAGCTCGGTTTTGGGGACGACCATCTCACGACAAATGCTTTTGTCGGGCGGGTCGTCTCTGGGTTCGGCGATGATGAGGTGGTGCTCAACGCGGACGCCAGGGTCGTCTCGCTGGGTTTCGGCGACGACACGCTGACAGCGAATGGTTTCGTCCGAACCGTCAACGCGGGCTTTGGCGATGACGAGGTGTTCGTTCAGAACGCCAAACGGGTCAGTCTTGGAGCCGGGAATGACAGCCTGACGATCGGCGGCGACGTCGACGTGGCGCGGGGTGGTGGCGGCTTCGACGTCGTGACGTTCGCGAATGCGCCCATCGACGCTTTCGACATCGAAGCGACGCGGTCCCGGATCGAGCTTTCCGATCGCTTCACCGGCGAGAGCATCGTGCTGAAGGGGTTCGAGCAGGTGGTCTTCTCGGGGGGGCAGACCCTGTCGGCCGCTGAACTTGTCGCGGATTTCGGACCGTCTTCGGATCCCTACATCCTGATTGGCGACGGCACCCAGGCCGTCACAGTGAACAATCCTGACGCGACGGTGAGCGTGGTTTGGGACCGCGCCGTCCAGCAAGCCGTCATCGACACGGACACGCCGGTCGGCCCGACGCTCGCCTCGCGCGCCTACGCCATGCTGCACACATCGATGTATGATGCATGGGCGCGCCTCGACCCCACAGCCGTGCGGGTTTCTCGCGACGGTCCGGATCAGGACAATGCGCTTCTTGAGATCGCAGGCGCCTCCGATGCGCAGAAAATCAAGGCGATGAGCTACGCCGCGTATAATGTTCTGGCCACCTTGTTCCCAGATCAGAAAGCGCTCTTCGAAGAGATCATGACCGAGCGCTACGGCTTCTCGACCAGCGACGACGGCTCGATCGAAGCCGCGATCGGGATCGACGCCGCCGAGGATCTGCTCGCTGACCGGCTGAGCGACGGATCGAACCAACTGCTCGGCTACGCCAGTCTTGGCAGTGAGTATGTCGGTCGCAACGGCGATCCGGACAGCGCCGGGCGCAGCATCGAAAACTGGACCCCTGAGTTCAACGTCGTGGACGATCCAAGCTCGGGCGTTCATGATTTCCTCACGGCTCACTGGTGAATTTTTGAGAGCTTTGCGCTCGATGTGGTTCGAGATGGAAACGGCGACATCGTTCCCGACGCGTCCGGCGACAGCATGGTCGACTACGTTTCGCCGCCCGCGCCCAAGGGCTTCTTCGCCGAGGGGTTTGAGGGCTCTTTTCTGGATCTCGACGCCAGAACGATCACGCTGAACGGCGGCGACGTCACCTTGTCGGACGGGCAAGTGTCGACGACCTTTCGAGACGGCGAGACGATCGACCTCTTCGCCGACCTCACGATCGGCCAGCGCGCGGACCTGAAAGGCCAAGTGGTCAGCGACGCCTTCATTGGACAGGCCGAGGCCGTCGTCGCCTACAGCTCGACGTTGAGCGACACCGGCAAACTGGTCGCAGAGTTCTATGAGGACGGGGGCGGCACGGCGTTTCCGCCCGGAACTTGGATGACCTACGCGCAGTATGTGTCCGCGCGCGACGACAATGACACTGACGAAGATGCGCAGATGTTCATGACCATCGGCAACGCGGTCATGGACGCAGGCATCGCGACCTGGCAGGCGAAGATCGACGAAGACTATGCCCGACCAATTCGCGTGATCCGGGATCTCGGGTCGCTTGGCCTGATCGGCGAGGCGCTTGACGAAAACGGCGACGTCATAGAATTCGATGCGCAGGGCGACCCGATTTACTTCATTGAAGCGTTCGGCGGCTTCGACAGCCCGATCGATCCGGCCAATGGACTGGGTACGATGCTGATGCCGGCGACCGAGTTCGTCACCTTCCAGCGCCCCGGAGATTCTTCACCGCCCTTCGCAGAATACACCTCAGGCCACAGCGCGTTCAGCCGCGCCGGGGCCGAAGTGCTGCGTGCTTTTACGGGCAGCGACGCGTTTGGAGCGACGGTCGTCTTCGAACCGGGCTCCAGCCAATTCGAGATCGGCGTGCCAAACGAACGCGGCGAGATTGAGTTGAAGACCTTCGTCGAATCCGACGGCTTCAACGGCTCGCAGGATCTGAGTATCGAGGACCTCACCGCCTTTCTGATAGCGGGAACCTCTACGACCGACGCCTGGAACGATCTGGGGGTCTCCGCCGCGGACCAAGCGGGTATTTCTCGATTGTTTGGCGGCATTCACTTTCAAGACGGCGACATCAATGGCCGCGAGCTTGGCGCAGAGGTGGGGCTGCAAGCCTATGACCTCGCACTGAAGTTCATCAACGGCGTCGCGACGGATGTTGATCGACCTTTCAATGATCCGATCGACTTCGTCTGAGCAGCCGCCGCGCCCCACAACCCGACCGGTTCGAGCGGGTGACGTCGCGACTTCGCCACTCGCCCCAATCTGGTCCTTCCAGATGCGGTTCGCCCGAGGTGACGCCAGATCGGGATGGAAAACCAAGTGAAGGGCGCCTATCCGAGTGGGATCTTATGATCTGGTCAGACCAAAATGCGCCAACGCCTGCTCGGCGATCAGCGGACCACCGGACTCTTGAACGAAATGACCCCCTTCGGCGATCTCCAAAGGGTCCGGGCATCCCCGGATCACGGTGCGCATGAAATTCATGACGTCTGGCCCCAGCATCTTGTCTCGCATGCCGATGGCCATGAAGCTCTCGCCCTCCCACTCTTCTGACCAGAACTTCGCCGCGCGCTGCGAGGTCGCCACCCCAGGGGCATTCATTGTCGTGGCGATCAGCTTGGGGAACATGCGGACGCCGGCTTTATAGCTTTGATCCGGGAAAGGCGCGGCGTAGGCGGCCGCCTCTGCGACGGTGATGACGGGTTCGTTCTTTTGCATCACGAACTCCACCGGAACGTCAGGGTTCGAGACGATGTCCGCTTTCCATTCCTCGAAAGCGGGGCTGTTCACCGGGCCCGTCATCAAGCCGGTGTTCATGATCAAGAGGCGTTTGAAACGGTCGGGCATCTCCATCGGCAGGGTCAACCCCAGCACTCCGCCCCAGTCCTGGCAGACCAGCGTGATGTTCCGCAGGTCCATATGCCGAAGGAAGGCCAGCATGTACTCACGATGGAAGTCGAAGGAGTAGACGCCATCGTCGACGGGCTTGTCCGAGCGGCCGAAGCCCAACCAGTCCGGGGCGATCACACGAACACCTGCGCCGGCAAAGACCGGGATCATCTTTCGATAAACGTAGCTCCAACTCGGCTCGCCATGCAGACAGAGAAACACCTCGTCTGACGCTGGATCCCCCTCATCCAGGTAGTGACCCCTCAGCCCCTCGTACCCGGGCAGAGTGTCGACGTAGTGCGGGAGAAAGCCGAAGCCGGGCAGGTTTTGGAACCGGTCGTCTGGGGTGCGGAGCGTGTTGATCATCTTGGGTCAGCCTGTGTTTTAGGTCACATGACCTAAATTGATTAGGTCGCTTGACCAACCCTGTCAACCGCCTATCCTGCGACGACCCCTCCGACCACCCCACCGACGCGAAAGGAAAATGATGGCGAGCGGTGCGGCGACGCTTTCAGAAAAAGAACTCAGGATCCTCGACTGCGCGCTGGATCTGCTCAAGGAGACGGGCGACGCCGGCTTGACGATGCGCAAGGTCGCCGAACGAGCGGGGATGCGGCTGAGCAATGTTCAGTACTATTTCAAGTCCCGCGACGATGTGCTGAAGGTGATGGCGACGCGGTACTTCGAGCTTTGCACCGAAGAGATCCGACTGTTGACGCAGGACACCGCCGGCTCAACGCTGCGAGAGAGGGTGCGCCTCTTGATCCTGACCGGTCTGCGGCACGGCGAAGAACTGTCGGACATGTGCCGCATCTTCAGGGAGCTTTGGGCGATTTCCTCGCGCAATGACGCCATCCGCGACCACATGGCCGACTACTATCGGTCGTTTTCATCGCTGATTGAGGACTTCGTCTTGGCGGAGGCCGCCGACCATGGTTCGCGCGGCAAGATCGCCAGCCTTCTCGTGCCTTTTTTCGAAGGCTACTCGGTGACGGCGTCGGCGTTGCCGCTGTCGTCCGAGGATGTTGCCGACATGCTGTCCCATCTCACGGTTTCGGTGGCGGCCAGCTCCAAGCAGGCGGCTCGTTGAAACCCTGATTGCAGAAACAGCCGAGCCCTGTTTCGACCCTTCTCATTTGTGGGTTGCGGCGCGCGCCATGACGACATCTGATGAGGCGTCAGTCTCACCGCGCCCAAAGGCCCAGCGCAACGACGCACACGCATGCCCTGGCGGCGCAATTGCTTGGATCACGATGCTCAGCTGTCGACGCGTCCATAAACCAACGCGCAACGGATGTGTTCTGGCGGCGATGCTGGGCGTTTTCGCTTCAAACGCGACGGCCCAAAACGCGACCCAAAACGCGCCGCAAGAGTGGCTTCGGTTGGCGACTGACCGTCTCTGTTCTTTGACCGAACTTGACGGTCTCACAGCGCAAACACGCGTTCCCGGGGCATGGCTGTTGTCAGAGGAACGCCGTCCCCCCAGCGGACCAGCCGCGCGAGTACGCATTCGGCTGGCCCTGCCCGGAGGAGACGAACTCGTCATCGAACGACGGCAGAGCGGCGCGCGCCTACGGCAGTTCATGGTCGAACATCATCTCGTCGAAGATGACGCCGCAATCCCGAACATGCAGTCGGTCGCGGATGGCGGTTGCGTGATCAGGTCTGGCCGACGCCTTCGCCGCGATGATGAAGTCGAACTCCGTCTCGAGCAGCTCGACGGCGATCTCAAGACGGTGCGTTGGACTGAAACGCTTCAGACGCGTTGGCTCGATGGCGTGGACCCCGGAGGGCCTCGGGTCGCTTTCGTCGATTCCGGCCTCGCGTACGATTTGCCGATCTACAAGGATAGGCTTGCACGCGATGCGGCCGGTCGGCCTTTTGGCTATGACTACTGGGATCTCGATCCATGGCCCTATGACGGCGACGTCTCGCGCGGAGCGTTCTTCCCAATCCGGCATGGATCGGCGGTCGCTTCCGTTTTCGCGATGGAAACGGCCAACGCTGCGCTGATCCCGTATCGCTATCCACGACCTGACATGAACCGTATGGGCGATCTGGTCGCCAACGCCGTTGCAGCGGGCGCCAAAGTAATCGCCATGCCGTTGGGCAGTCGACGGATCGAGGATTGGCGGAGTTTCGAGCGCGCGATGCGAGAGCATGACGTCCTCGCCATCGTCTCGGCTGGAAACGATGGTCGCGATCTCGATACAGCGCCGATTTGGCCCGCCGCTCTGGCGCTCGACAACATGATTGTGGTGACGTCGTCGGACGGGTTCGGCCGCCTGGCGGAAGGCTCGAACTGGGGCGCATCCGTCGTCGATTTGATGCTGCCCGCTGAAAACCGACCTATCGTCGATTTCCGCGGCGCAAACGCGACCGCGTCGGGTTCGAGCTACGCCGTCCCGAGACTGGCGGCGCTCGCGGCGCGTCTTTTGGCCGAGGATCCAACACTTGGTTCGGCGGACCTGAAACAACGGATATTCGCCAGGGCGACGCCTTCGCCGTTCGAACGCGATGGGGTCGTGAGGATCGGCTGGATCGCGGATCCGACGCGCGATTGACCTTCAACGGCGGGGCGGAGCCGGCGGCGCGTTATCGATGAAACGGCGCGCAGCTTCAGCCTGACGCGGGTCTGCCGCGGCAAGCCGCGCGTACGCCTCCTCGGCCAGTTCCGGCTCATCGCCCCAAATGCCCGCCTGGATTGCAAAACGTAAAAGCGTCGCGTCGTCTGGCGCCGCCTGCATGAGCCAACGCGCATGCATCGTCATCTCTGGAAACCGACCGCCAAGCTGCATCGAAACCAACAGTGAGATCCGCGCGTTGATCGAGTTCGGCGTCTGATCGACAGCAGCCTGATGAAGCGCGATCGCCGCTTCTATCGCGCCGGCCTGGGCGAGGGATCGTCCGGCCTCAAGCAAGAGCCCCTGGTTCTTGGCGGCGAGACACGGCTCGGAGATCACTTCCGCAAGCGGCTTGTCCGTTCTTCTTGGGTCGGTTCCATCAAGCGCTGCGGCGCACTGCGCCAACGCCTCTCCCAAGGCTTCTTGGGTCGCGCTCGCCATCGGATCCTTTTGCGATGCGATCGCTTCGCGCACGTCCTCAATCGGAATAGCCTCGTACCGCCGGTCGCCGCCGCCGACCGCAATGCCGGCGAGCGCGCCCGTCGCGTCCACCAAGGCGCCGCCGCTGACGCCCGGCTGCATCAGCGAAGCCACATGAAGCCTGGCCAGAGCAGCGCCTTCGGCTGGCGGCAGCAAAAGGCCGCCTGGGTCGAAGACGCGGACCTCTTGCCGAGCGACATCCGCGCCCACCGCGAAGAATGCGTCCTGGTTTGTGAGCTCGACCGCACGTTCGAGCGAAAACACGATCCCGTCCACCGGCAACCCGTCTACGCGGAGCAGCGCAAGATCGCCCTCATAAGCGGTCGGCACCACCGTGGCTCCCCGTGGTCCAGCCGGCGTGTAGACGACGGCGTCAGCGCGATTTCCAACGACATGGCGATTGGTGACAAGCAGGTCTGAACCGATGCGCGTCGCGCTGGCGATGGGGTCAAAGCTCGAGATCGGAAACACCCCTTGGCGCGCCCGGCAGACCGGTTCAGGGTGTGGGCAGTCCGTCGCCTCGACCGGCGTCCCAGAGACTGCTTCGCCGGTTTGCTGCGCTTCTGAGAGCGCGTCCAGGGCGAGGGCGAGTTCTCGCTCTTGGCCGTTGCGCTCAAGGACGACTGCGATCGATCCGTCTGCGGGGCGAGCAACCGCGATCGCCGACAGGACGTCCCGCGGTTTTCGCACGTCGCGTTCGCCGATGCGCGTGATCAGATCGCCCGGCTCGACGCCCGCCAGGGCGGCTGGGCGGTCGGGCTCGATCTCTGCGACGACGGCGCCGGCCCGCTTCGCCAGCTGCTCTCGATCCGGTCGCTCCAAACGCCATCCCGGCGATGGGTAAACGACGCCTCCGCTTTCAAGGAGCGCCTCGCCGACCCGCAAAAGAAGATCGCTGGAAACCGCGAAGTTCACCCCGATGTTGGTTTCGCCGCTGGACGCGAAAATCGCCGACATCATCCCCACCAGGCGCCCGTCCGCATCAACCAGCGCGCCCCCGGAAACGCCCGGATTGGCCGCCGCGTCGGTTTGGACGAAATCCTCAACAGGGTTGAACCCGGCTTCGCTGACGTTCAAGGCGGAGACGACGCCGCAGGAAACCGACAGGCCAAGACCATAAGCATTCCCGAGCGCGCAGACCGGCGCGGCCAGCGTCACCTCCGCCGCGACCTCGAGGATGGGCAGATGTGCTTCGATCCGAAGCAAAGCGATGTCGCTGGGCGCGTCATGGGCGATCAGCTTGGCTGCGACCACGCGACCGTCCGGCAACCTGACGTCGATGCTGTCCGCAGGCTCGACGACATGCCACGCAGTGGCGACGACATCGCCTTCAAGTATGACGACGCCGCTGCCTTCCGGCGCGACGCCCGGTCTGGCCCCCGCCCCTCCCTGAGCGTGCCCGGGCCAGACCGGCAGAACCGAAACGACGGACTGCGCCGCATCCGTCGGCGAGGCTCGGAGCGACGTGGGAGCCGCAGCGACGATCGCGCACGCGACGCACAAAGCCAGACAAAGCGTTCCGCGCAGGGTCATGCACTTTGTTCCTCTTTTCACAGCATCCGCCGAGACTTCTGACCTGGAAGGATACTCCCCTTCGACGGCGAGGCGAGAACTCTCTCTTTATCGCTTTCATCATGGCGAGATCGGCCCGCCGACTTATTGCTGACGGATCGACGCCTCTGGCGCTCTTGCTCAGTCCGTTGCGTGCGCGGTTCGCAGCGATCGAACCGGCGACCGGAAGTAGGCGGAACGAGGCGTGTCCTCGGCGTCGAATGCGCGGACGACGCTGGGAAGCGCCTCCAACCGCTCCAGCAAGCCGCTCAAATGCGGCAGGCTGGAGATTGCTTCCGGCTCCAGCGGCGCATGACGCGGGGCGATCAGCGACCATCGCGCGCATCCGCCGAGATAGAAATCGCACATGCTGAGATCGCCGCCGAGCAACCAAGGCCCGCCACGTTGCGCGATCGCCAAATCGAGCAACGTGAAATGGGCGCGCATGCGCGCATGCACAGCCGGCCGAGCGGCCTCGGCCAGATCTTCGCCGACATATCGGGCCGTGTAGTACTGGAGCTGCGCATCCGCATGGAGCGTGTTCGACAGAAAGTACAGGCGTTGGCAGAAAGCAGCCCGCGCGGTCAGGTCCGCCGTCGACGGGGCCAGACGCCCGCTCCAGTCGGCGAGAAAGTGGAGGATCGCGCCCGTCTCGGAGATCGTTGCGCCGGAAACCTCGTCGGCGAGAACCGGCACCAGACCACGCGGATTGAGGCGCAGAAACTCAGGGCTCTGCTGTGCGCCCGCGCGCATGTCGACGATCTCGTCACGATAGGGCGCGCCCAGTTCCTCCAGCGCCATGCGCACGACATGGCTCGCGCAGTCAGGATAAGAATAAAGGATAAAGCTCATGCGCTGACCTCCCGAGCCGCGTTTCCTGTGTTGGAGCGCGTTCCGTCGAACACGTCCCCGGCGAAGTCCCGTTGCCAAGCGCCAAACCGCTCGGCCTCCTTGAGGAGCCATTGGGTAAAGGCCTTGCCCGGCCCAGTTGGCGTTCTCCGCGTCAGGAGGAAGTAGTCTTGCGTTTCGAGCCGTGGACCGCGCACCGGAACAAGCGTCCCCGATCGCAGCTCCTGCTCCGCGATCACGTCGTCGCCGACCGCTGTTCCCAGACCCAGTCGCGCCGCTTCGATCGGAAGGTCGCAGCGCGTGAGCGTCAAGCCCGGCGCCGCGTCGGGGTAGTCGAGACCGGCCTCGGCGTAGACCAGGCGCCACCAGTGGTCATTGGACTCGTGGATCAGGCCGGACCGGGACGCTTGCGAGAGCTCCGTCACGCCGAGCTCGGCTGCTGCGACCAGAATGGTCTTGGGGGACACAAGCCGGATGCGCTTGAGCCCCGAATAGTTCGCATATCCCCAAACGATGGCGAGTTCGGCCTGAGACGGGATCGTCCGAGGCGGGTCGTGATGGGCGCGAACCGTCAATGAGACCCCGAGTTCTTTGAAACTTGGATCTCTTAAGCGCGGCAACAGCCATTGCCGCAAGAAGGTCGCCTCCACTGTGAGAACGACCCGCGGTTGTCTGGCGCTGGTTTCCGCTTCTTCCGTCGCCAGGCAACGAAACCCGTCAGACACGCGCTGGGCATATTGAGCCCCGACCGTCGTCAGCGACACCGCCCGGTGCATGCGATCGAACAAGCTGACCCCCAGCTCCTCCTCCAGACGCGCAACGCTTCTGCTGATGGCCGCAGGCGTCAGATGCAGTTCGTCCGCCGCCGCCTTGAAGCTGCCAAGGCGGGCGGCGGCCTCGAAAGCGCGCAAGGCCGTCAAGTTGGGAACGTTCATTCAGAAAACTCAGAGTTACTCAAAAAAGAACTTTCCTTGTTTGAGTACATTTCTTGTCACGGCGTATCAAGGGTTTGAAAGGATGTCTCGTGCCCCTCACCCACTTGTATTTCGTCGCTTCGGCCTTCTTTTTGGCCCTTGGGTCCGTGCTGGCGAAGTCACTGCTGTCCAGGTCGGACGCGGTGATCGACCCCTTGCCGTTTCTGACGCTGCAGCTGCTCGGCGGACTTGCATTCCTCGCCTTGGTCAACCTGTGGAACGTCCGCGCGAGAGAACCGCTGCCCGACCTCGCACGGCCTTTTCTCGCAGGTGTCGTCCTCGGCGTTGGATCTCTGGGAACCATCATGGCGCTGGCCTTGATATCGGCGAGCGAGGCGTCGGTCATTTTCGCAACCCAACCTGTGGTGATCATCGCGCTCGCCTGGGGTCTTTTGGGGGAACGCGTCTCCCCTGCGGTGCTCGCCCTTTCCGTGATCGCCTTCCTCGGCGTCGCGAGCATCGTCATGGGCGGATCTGAACCCGATGCGGTCGGACGGCGCGCCGGCATCGCCTTCGCGGCGGCGTCCACGATCTGCGCGGCGGTCTACGTGGTCTGGATGCGCGACCTCAGCGCGAAGGCGGATGTTCTCTCCGCCCTGATCGTCGTTCAGATCGCAGCCTGGTTCGTGGCTGCCGCGGCATGGGGCGGCGGCGCAGCGCTCGAACTCGCAGAGACCCGGGTCGGGTCCGTGGCCGTCGCCGGGTCCGCGGTTGCGACCGGCGCGATTTACTACGGCTTGGCGTTCTATGTGTACTTGATCGGATTGCGGAGCACAGAAGCCTCAACTGCCGGAATGTATCTCAACCTGGTGCCTGTCTTTGCAATCGCTCTGGCGAGCGCCGCACTGGCCGAGAGGCTGAACACGGCTCAATGGATCGGCGCCGTTGTGGTCGTTGGCGCAGTCACCGGCATTTCCATGCTATCCGCTCGCTCAGCCCGCCGGCGCATCAACAGAGGATGACCGGCGGTCGTGTTCCCGCACTTCGCGGCAGGCGCACAGACCGGTTCCACCCATCAACGGAGCACCTCTCGCAGCACGAAGACCAGAGGCTGACGTTTGATCAAAGATCTGATCTTGGTGATCAACGCCCAAGACGCAAATCCGCTACTCCGACGATGGCTTTGGGTCCTCATCGTAAATGACGAGATGGCCAAGTTCGCGCGCGGCCGCGCGCAGGCGATCCAGATGGGCCATGGCGTCCGCAACCCGCAACCGCTGTGTCGGAGCATGGAACGAAAGCGTCACCAGCAGCCTGCCCTGATCGTCCAGAACAGGCACAGCGAGAGCGATCATCCCGTCCATGAATTCCTCGGCGTCGATCGCGTAGCCGCGATCTCGCGTGCGGGCGATCTCCTCGCGCAGCGCCTTGCGATCCGTGATCGTCGAGGATGTGCGCGCCTCCAACTTCGCAGCGCCAAGGTAGCGATTCAGGTGCGATGGATTGAGCGACGCCAGATACATCTTACCGCTGGCGGTGCAGTAGAACGGCACATTCGTTCCAATCGGCAGCTGGATGCGCAGCGGCCACTTCGTCTCAACCCGATCGAGATAGACCATGGCCTCCCGGTCGGGGAGCGCGATGTTGCAGGTTTCGCCGATCTCCTCCGCCAACGCGGACAGCACAGCGACGCGCGCCATTCGAACCCTCAGCGATGTGAGCACATTCGCCGAAAACAGCCGCAGCCGCCGCCCAGCTGTGTAAGAGCGCCCATCAAGCTCGCGCTGCAAAAACCCCTCGGCCTCCAGCGTAGCGAAAAGCCGGTGGATCGTCGGCTTCGGCAGTTTCAGCTGCTCGTTCACATCCGTCGGCGTAACAGGGCTTCCCGCCTGAGCCACAGCCTCCAGCACCAGAAGAAGTCGAAGGTTCGGCGGGATAGTCTCCGACGCGCGTTCGACATCCGCGCCATCCATGCGTCGCTCTCCCTTCTCCTAACGGTCTGGGAGGAGCATTGTGGCCAGGACCGGGTTGAACGCAACGATGAACCAGACCAAGAGCAGTGCGACCAAATAGGCCGTCGAAAACTTCAGCAGCCGGAAATATGGCACGCCCGTGACCCCGCTGGCGACGTAGAGGTTCAGCCCATAGGGCGGCGTGATGAAGCCAATCGACGCGCCGACGAGGAAGATCACGGCGAAATGAACCGGATCGACGCCGACCGAGTGCGCGATCGGCGCGAGAATCGGCGCGAGGATAATCGTCACCGGCAAGCTCTCCAGGATCATGCCCGAGACGAAAACGATCGCCATCGCGGTCAGCAAAACCGGCGTGTAGCCGCCCATGCTGGTCACGAAATTGCCGATCACCTCCTGCGCGCCCAAGAGCGACAGGATCTGCTGCATCACAACCGAGATCGCGATCAGCGGCGCCAGAATTCCAGTGATCTGGGCGGAACGCATCGTCACAGAGGGGATCTCGGTGACCTTAAAGCCCTCCACAACGAGCATCTCCTTGAAGCTCTTATCGTCGGTCGGCCGGTGCTGATCGGGCGACCCCATCATCCGGAACAGCGGCAGAGAGACCAGGCCGACGATCAGGCAGAACCCCACGGTCACGCCAGCGGCCTCGGTCGGTGAAAACTTGCCGGTGTAAATCCCCCAGAGCACAAGGCCGATGGCGAAGAAGCCAAGCCAAGCGCCGATCGCCGTCTTCACGACGCGTCCCAGTCGCAGCGCGATGAGATGTCCCCAGCCATAACGCCAGCAGATCAGAAAACAGGCCAACTGCATCGCGATCACCATCATCCCACCGGGAATGATGCCCGCCACGAACAGGTCCGAGATCGGCAGGTTCATCAGGAAGCCGTAGACGATGAAGATGATCGACGGCGGGATGATGATGCCGACGGTTCCGCCCGCCGCGGCCGTCGCCGCCGAGAAGCGCTCGTCATAGCCGCCCTTGACCATCTCCGGATGCAGCATGGAGCCGATCGTGGCGGTCGTCGCGGAGTTCGAGCCCGAGATCGCGGCGAAGAGGCCGCAGGCGCCCAGGCTCGCCATGGCGAGGCCGCCCCTCACCCATCCCAGACACGAATAGGCGAAATCCGATAATCGTCGGGCGATGCCTGACTTGTTGATCAGGTCCCCGGTGAGGATGAAAAGCGGCATCGCCAAGAGCGCAAAGCCGTCGGTGAACACGTCAGAAAGCGCCGCGCCCATGTTGTCCAGCGTGAGGTCGATGACGAAACTGCAGCCGATCACCCAGTAGGCGATGACCAGCAGCACCGGCACGCCCAGCATGAAAAGCACTGTGACGGAGATCGAGATCAGCGTGATCCAGTCGGCGTCGCTCATGGTCAGCCCTCCTATTCGCCGCCGCCGATGACGGCTTGGCTGATCATTTGTTCGTCGGATCGGAACCTTCGGATGTCGTCGAGGTAGTTTTCGATCACCCGCGCCGCCATCAGCAGGAAAGCCAACGGCACGGTGACGAGAAACCACCACTGCAGAACGTCGTCGGTTCCCAGCAGGATCTGGAAGTTCGCCGCGGAGTTCGCCGTCAGGCGCGCGCTCGTCACGATGACGATCACGCAGAACCCCAGCCACAACAACGCGTCAAGCGACAGACAGAGGAACTGCCCGCCGCGCGGCATGTTCATGCGGAACTCGCTGAAGGCCAGGTGCGTGCGCAGCTTCACGTTGTAGGCGCAGCCGAACCAGGTCATCACGAGGAACAGGAACGGCGGCAGCGTCGTCGACCAAGGCGCCTGCTCGTTCAGGACGAAGCGACGGAACACTTCGACGAAGATAATCGCCGCGATGATCAGATAGCTCGCAACCATCACGGAGCGTTCGAGGTTGCGCTCGATGATCGGCACGTAGCGATAGATGAGATGAACGGCAAAACCGCCGACGATCGTAAAGACGAGGCCGGCGACATACGCGCCTGGCGTGCGCAGAGCCTCGCGGATCTCCCACGCGTCATTGGTGAAAAGGGACGCGAACACGCCCCACGCCTCGGCGAGCATTGAAGACATACCGATTTTTCCTCCCCGTGCCCGGCGTCTGTCGGCCGGGTCTTGGGCCTCGACCGAGTCCTGATCTTCGATCCGGAACCGATCTTGATGTGAACCCGTTCGGCGGCGCCCCGCCGAACGGTTAGGATGTCACACTGCGATCAACCGCGCCACCAACGACGCGGCTCGACATTCTCGGCCAACGTGTCGGCTGGGATCTCGCGAGCGACCTTGTGCACGATGTCGTACGTGTCGATGCCGCCGGCCCACTTGTTCAGGCGCTCGCGCCAATCGGACCAGGGTTCCGGGTTGAACTCCGGCGAGCACATCTCTTCGGCCATCTTGATCTGATCGTCGCCGAGGAATGCGCAGCGCACGCCGTTCTCAGCGAAGATCGTGTTCGGCAGCTGCGGATCCGAGAAGCCGACCGTGTTCACCAGCGAGGCCTCGTTGGCGGACTGGACGTGCACTTGGGCCAGATACGCCGACTCCATCACCGCGTCCTGCAAGGCGCCGTCCAGCGCGTCGAACGCTTTTGTCGACATCGAAGTGTGCTCGGTGCCGCAGAAGAACTTCAGGTCGATCGACTGCGAGACGACCGGCGACATGTTCGCGTAGGCCACCGCCGACGCCCAGGTCTCCTGGAAGAAGGACGGCAAGCCGCTCCGTGAGTCCAAGAACGTCAAGTTCTCCTCGGAGGGCGTGGACCGAACTCTTACAC
>CALDSD010000086.1 GCA_937911325.1 uncultured Neomegalonema sp. | reverse complement strand
CTCTGCGACAATCCGCGTTGATCATTTAGGCATAATACCTGATAAAATTACTCGGCATCACAGTTATGCATTGGCTTCGCCGCTGCAACTCATTGGTCTGGTACGTGTCGTCGCAGCGTCGATCCTGTCGCGCCGCCTCTGGTTGCGGGATCCGAGCCCGAAACGCGCGCTCATAAGTTTCTGTCGGCGTCGTCACTCTTCATGAGCGGAGTAGGGAGCGAAGAGTGTCCAGATGTCGAACCACGCCGATCGGGCGCCCTTGCTCGGTGATGACGATCGGGTCGGTCGCATCGAGTTGAGCCTCGATCAGCTCGCGCAACGGAGTTTCGACCGGAAGGCGGCGACCCTGCGGCGCATCGTCCGCCGAGATCGGCTGCATGACCTCGGAGGCGCGAAGCACGTTCAGCGGGTTCATATGCGCGACGAACTCAGCGACGTAATCGGTGGCGGGGCGCAGCACGATATTCTGTGGCGTGTCGAGCTGGACGATACGCCCTCCCTCCATGATCGCGATGCGTGAGCCGAGCTTCATGGCCTCATCAAGATCGTGGCTCACGAAAATGATCGTGCGTCTCAGCTGCGCCTGAAACTCAAGCAACTCGTCCTGCAGCTTTGTGCGGATGAGGGGGTCCAGCGCGGAGAACGGTTCGTCCATCAACAGAATTGGCGCTTGTGTGGCGAAAGCTCGCGCCAGTCCGACGCGCTGCTGCATGCCGCCCGACAGCTCCGCGACCTGCCGGTCGGCCCAGGAACCGAGGTGAACGAGGTCGAGCTGTTCGCGCGCGCGGCGCTGGCGTTCCGCGGTTGGAACGCCAGCCAATTCGAGCCCAAAGGCGACGTTCTCAAGGACGCTGCGCCACGGCAGCAAAGCGAACTGCTGGAAAACCATCGCCACACGCTCGGAGCGGATGCGCCGGAGCGCGCGCTCGTCGCACCGCGCGACATCGAGCAGTTCGTCGCCCGTCGATACCAGCACCGAGCCTCGCACGATCGGGTTGAGGCCATTGACCGCGCGTATCAGCGTCGACTTGCCAGACCCCGATAGGCCCATCAGCACGACGATCTCGCCTTCCGCCACATCAAGCGAGCAGTCGTGAACGCCCAGCACCTGGCTGGTTTCCGCCTGGATCTCTTCGCGCGTCTTGCCCGCGTCCATCAATCCCAGCGCTGTCTCGGGTTTCTCGCCAAAGACGATCGACACATTCTCAAAGCGGACCATCAGGTCGTCGGGCTGATCGGGAGCCGTCATGTCTGCGGCTTCCGAAACAGCCGATCGAGAATGATCGCCACCAGCACGATCGCGACGCCGACTTCAAACCCCTTGGCGATATTGACGGTGTTCAGCGCCCGAAGCGTCGGCACGCCGAGCCCGTCCGCGCCGACAAGCGCGGCGATCACCACCATAGAGAGCGACAGCATGATCGTTTGGGTCAGACCGGCCATGATCTGCGGCATCGCATATGGCAGCTCGACCTTCATCAGAACCTGCCACTTTGAGGCGCCGAAGGCCTGGCCGGCCTCGATCAACGGTTTCGGCGTCGAGGTGATCCCCAGATGCGTGAGGCGGATCGGCGCCGGGATCGCAAAGATCACCGTTGCGATCAGGCCCGGCACCATTCCGAGCCCGAAGAGGATCAGAGCCGGGATCAGATAGACGAATGTCGGGATCGTTTGCATCAGATCGAGCAAGGGCCGCAATCCCGCGTAAAGCCAGGGTCGACGCGCGGCGGCGATCCCGATCGGCACGCCCAGGCCCATGCAAACCAGCGTGGCGGCGAGAACGAGCGCCAGCGTCTCGGTCGTTTCCTCCCAATACCCCTGGTTGATCACGAGCAGGAGACCCAAAGCCGTGAAAGCGGCGAAGGCGATAGAGCGTCGTGTGACATAGGCCAGGACCGTCGCCGCGGCTATAATCATGAAGGGATGCGGCGACTGAAGAATGAACAGCAGGGCGGAGATCACGCCGTCGAGCCCGAAAGCGAGCCCGTCAAAGAACCATGCTGCGTTCTGTGTCAGCCAGTCGACCGCGGCTTTGGCCCATTTCCCGATCGGGATCTTATGGTCTTCGAGCCATTCCAATTTCTTGCCTATCAACGAGCGTAGAGATGTCGTGACCGCTTACCGCAACAAGCGGTCACGTCGATGGTCCGGGGTGCGCTCAGAGGCCCAGCTCGGCCTTAACGGCGGCCAGTCCGTCGCCGCCGTCTGACGTCGAAACTCCGGCGAGCCACTGGTCAAGAACGTCTGGATTGGCCTTGAGCCACGCTTCGGCGGCGTCCTGCGGATCCTCGCCGTCGTCCAGGATCGCGCCCATGACCTCGTTCTCCATCGCGAGCGAGAACTGGAGGTTCTTCAAAAGCGCGCCGACGTTCTCGCACTCCGACACGTACCCGGCGCGCGTATTCGTGAAGACCGTGGCGCCGCCGAGATTGGGCCCGAAATAGTCGTCGCCGCCAGTCAGATACGCCATTTCGATATTGGCGTTCATCGGATGCGGCTCCCAGCCGAGAAACACAATGCCTTCGCCGCGGCTCGCCGCGCGCGTCGCCTGGGCGAGCATCCCTTGTTCGGAGCTCTCGACGACCTCGAACCCTTTAAGGCCAAACGCGTCGCTTTCGATCATCTCAAGGATCAGGCGATTGCCGTCATTCCCAGGCTCGATACCGTAGATCTTTCCATCAAGCTGATCGCTAAACTTGGCGATGTCGGCAAAGTCTTTGAGACCTGCGTCGTGGAGCGACTTGTTCACAGCCAAGGTATATTTCGCGCCCTCGAGGTTCACGCCGACGGTGTCGACGGTTCCCGCCTCCCGATAAGGGGCGATGTCGCCCTCCATCGTCGGCATCCAGTTTCCAAGGAATATGTCGATGTCGTCATTTGCGAGCGACGTATATGTCACCGGCACCGAGAGCACCTTGACGTCGGTCTCGTATCCCAGAGCTTCCAGAACGACCCCGGTGAGAGCCGTGGTCGCAGTGATGTCCGTCCAGCCGACATCCGAGAAGCGAACCGTCTTGCAGCTCTCTGGCTCCGCGGCCGCGGCGCTTTGGCTGATGGCCCCTGCGAGCAGTATGCCCAAGAAAAACCGTGTGCGCATTTTGGCTCCCTTTCGTTTTCATTCCGCCGCCTAGACTGAGCGGATCCGCATCATAGACGTCACTCAGGCAATTCATTGGGCATTCGTCAATGCTGCATGCGCTGAACCATCAGAGGCTGTGCCCTCGAACGGCTCGCAGAGAATTTCTTTGCCGCGCAACCTACATGAGGTCGTGCGGGCGCAGCTCGCGCCAAATTTGCAGGGTCGAAAGCTGGCCCAGAACTCGCGGTTTAGGAGACGATAGGTGTGTTTCGCTGCATCGAACTCCCGTCGGAGTTGTTCGTGATCGCCGACGTTCACGGCGATTTCGATTCACTTGTCGCCGCGCTCGATCTGGCTCCGAACAATGCGCTGATCCTTCAACTCGGGGATCTCGTCGACCGCGGGTCGTTCTCTCCGCTCTGTGTCGAATTGATGCTGAGCCTTGTTGAGCAAGGACGCGCGATGCTTGTGGCGGGCAACCACGATGTGGCGCTGGCGGACGTCGTGGCCGGCAAGAGATCACCGACGCCCGGGCGCGCCGAGACTTTGGAGCAGTTCGCCGCCTACTCGGACGATCTGCTCGCATCCTTTGTCGCATCTGTGCGCTCCTCGCCTTTGTGCATACGGGCCGGCGACTACGCGTTTGCGCATGCTGCCTGGTCTCCCAAAATGGAGACGGAGCAGCTCTGGAGCGACGATCTGAAACGCTTGGCCCTTGTTGGCGAGAGACGTCCCGTGGACGGCGCCCGCAGACCGGTTACAAGCCATGGTTGGATTGACCGCATCCCCCAACGACGCTGTGTTTTTGTCGGCCACGAGGTTCGCAGCGGCGACGCGCCGCTAAAATGCGAAAACGCTCGCGGCGGCACGGCGGTGTTTCTCGATCTTGGTTGTGGAAGCGGCGGCCCGCTGGGGTGCGCCCATATCCGAGACGGCGAGATCACTCTGCATTCAGTCCGAGCCGGATCTTCCTGAGCCGCGCGTCGCACACCTGACCGCCGCCGCCGTCTGACCCGCTTTTCGAGTTGACTCTGCCGATGCTGTTCTTCTAGAAATGAACGAACGTTCATTTATGAAGGCTGAGCACATGGCCGAAGCGCGTCCTCACTCATCAATGGCGCCGCAGCGTTTTCTGGACGCGGCCGCCCGGTTGTTCGCGCGCGACGGTTTCCACGCGATCTCGATGCGCGACATCGCCCGAGAGCTTGGGGTCACGCCCGGCGCGATCTATGCCCACTACCCGTCGAAAATGCGGATCCTCGCGGCCGTCTATGAGGAGGGCGTTCGGCGGGTCGCCTCAGCCGTCGACGCCGCGCTCGCCTCTGCGCAGGATCCCTGGGTCCAGCTTGAGCGTGCGTCGGCCGCGCATCTGGGCGAGATCCTCGACCGCGACAGCGGATACGCCTCGGTCGTGATCCGCGTGCTGCCTGCGGATGCGCCGGAGCTTGCGGAAGAAATGACAGAGCTTCGCGACCAGTACGAGGCGCGGTTCCGCACGTTGATCGCCGCGCTCCCGCTGCCGCCCGAGACCGATCGCACGCTCTTTCGCATGACGCTTTTCGGCGCGTTGAACTGGACGCCGGTCTGGACCCGATCCGGCCAGAAAGCGCCGGAAGACATCGCCCGTGCGATCATCGCCATGCTTCGCCCCGCCGAAGTCACACCCGTCGACGCCTGAGGAGAAAGGACGCGAAATGACCGAACTGGCAAACCCTCCCCGCGTACTGGTCACCAAGATCGGCCTTGACGGGCACGACCGCGGCAGCAGACTTGTCGCTGCGTTCCTGCGCGACGCCGGAATGGAGGTGATCTACACGCCTCCCTGGCAGCAGATCGACCACGTCGTCCGCCTCGCGGAAGAAGAGGATGTGGACGTGATCGGCGTCAGTTCGCTCTCCACTGATCACCGTCTGATCCCGAAGATGATGGACGCCCTGCGCACCCGCGGGCTGGCGCATGTCAAGGTGATCGTCGGCGGCATCGTGCCGGATGAAGACGTCGAAGAACTGACGAATGCCGGCGTTTCGGCCGTCTACCACCCCGGATCGGGGCGAGAGGACATTGTCGCAGGCGTCGGCCGGTTCGCCCAGGACGCGCAGGCTGAAAAAGAAGGGGAGATGGCATGAGCCTCGATCATCATTCGCATGACCCGCTACAGCTTGCGCTGCCGGGGTTTGAGCAGGCTGAGAGGACGTGGCGCGCGGAGTACTACGCGCAGACCGGCGGCGCGCCGAACCCGACGAACCGTTCCGGCATCGAGGTCAAGCCGCTCTATACGCCGGCCGATTGGTCGGGCGCGCGCTACATGGAGGCTCTTGGCTTCCCGGGGCAAGACGCCATGACGCGCGGGATCTACGCCAGCATGCACCGCGGCCGCGCCTGGTCGCAGCGTCAGCTCATCGGGTTGGGGATCCCAACGGACTACAACGCCCGGCTCAAGGCGATGATCGCTGGCGGGGTCGACGCCGGCAGTCTGATCCCTTGCAATTCAGTCTACCGCGGCTATGACGCCGACGAGGTCGACCCGCTGCTTTTGGGCACCTGCGGCGTGGTGGTGAACACGGTCGACGACATGACGACGTGCTATGACGGCGTGCCGGTCGGCGAACTGTCGACCGCGCTCAACGACCCGTCGCCTTTCACGTTGTTGGCGCTCCTGATCGCGACGGCTGAGCAGCGGGGGATCCCGGCTGACCGTCTCGTCGGCACCTCGAACCAGAGCGACTACATCTCGCATTTCGTCTGCAACCACATGTTCTTCCGGCTCGCGTTGCCTGGCGCCCGGAGGGTTCTCGTCGATCACATCGCATACTGCCGAGAGAAAATGCCTCGCTGGAACCCGCTCTCCATCGTCGGCCAGCACATGCAGCAGGGCGGCGCGACGCCGGCGGAAGCGATGGGCTTCACGCTCTCGACTGCGATCCAATACGCCGAGGACTGCCGCGCGGCTGGCATGGACATGAACGACGTGTTGCCGCGCTTCACTTTTTTCTTCGACATCTCGATCAGCTTTTTCGAGGAGATCGCGAAGTTTCGCGCGGCGCGTCGGATCTGGCGTCGGCTTTCACAAGAACGCTTCGGCGCCACGGAGCCGAAGGCCTGGCGTTTCAAGTTCCATGGCCAGACCTCGGGCGTCGACCTGACCCGTGAGCAGCCGCTCAACAATGTCGCCCGGGTCGCGGCGCAAGCGATCGCCGGGATCTTCGGCGGACTTCAATCTCTGCATACCGACGCCTATGACGAGGTGCTGAGCGTGCCGACGGAAAAGGCCGCGCGCATCGCGATCGCGACCCAGGAGATCCTCAAGCACGAAGCGCGGCTCACAGACGTGATCGATCCGCTCGGCGGCTCTTACTATGTCGAGGCGCTGACCGACCAGATGGAGGCCGAGATCGAAGCGGTGATCGCCAGGATCGACGATGCAGGCGGCATGTATGCGGCCGTTGAGGACGGTCTGGTCCAGAGAATGATCGGCGAGAGCGCCCTGGCGCATCAGGCGAAGGTCGATAACGGCGAGCTGCCGATCATCGGCGTGACGCGCGCGCGTATTCCGGAGGCGGAAGAGGAGACGCGCGAGCCGCTTCGCCCGCCGCCGATGGAGCGGATCGAAACCCAGCTCGCACGACTAAAGGCGTATAAGACAGATCGCGACCAGACGGCGGCTCAGCGCGGCCTGGACGACCTTGCGCGGGCGGCCGAAAGCGAGAACGAGAACGTGTACGCCGCGGTCGTCGCCGCCGCGCGCGCTGGGGTCACGCATGGCGAGATCTGCGGCAAGTTGCGGGCGGTTTACGGCTTTGGCGATCCGCTGATCGTGCCATGACCGCGACGGAGCCGGCGCCGCAGGCGCGATCCCTGGCGGAACGGCTTGTCGCCGGCGAACGCGCCGCGTTGGCGCGCGCGCTCACGGTTCTGGAGCGCGGCGGCGCACGCGCTCGCGCGTTGCTCGCAGCGATCGCGCCCCATCTTGGCGGCGCGACGGTGGTGGGCTTCACCGGCCCGCCCGGCGCTGGGAAATCGACGCTGGTGGGCGCTTTCGTCGCGCAGGAGCGGGCGGCGGGCCGCACCGTCGGCGTCATCGCCGTCGACCCTTCGAGCCCGCTCTCTGGCGGCGCGATCCTGGGCGACCGGCTGCGGATGAGCGCCCACGTCGCGGATGACGGCGTCTTCATTCGTTCGCTCGCCAGTCGCGGACATGTCGGCGGACTGAGCCCAGCCGCCGCCGCCGGCGTCGACGCTTTCGACGCGGCCGGATGGGACGTCGTGGTGCTTGAAACCGTCGGCGCCGGCCAGTCGGAAGTCGAGATCGCCGAGATCGCCGACATTCGCGTCGTTCTTAACGCGCCTGGCCTCGGCGACGAGGTGCAGGCGATGAAGGCGGGCATTCTCGAGATCGCCGACATCCTCGTCGTCAACAAGGCGGATCAACCAGCCGCGGACCGGATGACGCGCGGCCTTCAGGCGGCGCTCGCGGTGTCCGTGGGGCGGAGAGAGACCGCGATCCTTCAGACGGTTGCGACGACGGGCGAGGGCTTAGAGGCGCTCGCGGAAGAGATACTTCGACGCGTGCAGACGCTTCCGCCGATCCGGATGCGACGCCTCCGTCGGGCGCGCCGGATGATCTCCTACGCCGCCAATGCGGCCGTTGCGCGCCGCCTGGCGACGCCGGATCAGTACGTCGATCAGCTTGCGGAGGATCTGCTCTCGGCCGAGATCGACTCGGAGGAGGCGGCGCGCCGGTTTTTCGCAGCTCTGTCGAAATGACGAACCCGCATCCAAGCCCGATCGCGGCGGCGGGGGCTCGGCTCTGTTTGCCGTCGATACATGTCGCGCTGCGCTCGATGAAGAACAGGGCCCTGTCGCCGAACACGCATCCGAAAGCCGACGGCGCCTGCTCGATCGCTCTGGCGCATCGCCCCGTAATCGGAGGTCGGCTTACGTCATAAAGGCTGTGCGGATCGCCTCGGACATTGCATCGCAAATGGGGCCATTGGCGCCGCTCGCCTTCTGCAGGACCAGATACGTCGGATAGCTGGCCTGGATGTCTGGCAGGGCGCGCAGCCCTGTCATATCCTCCGCAGCGCTTAACAGCCCCACGGCGATCCCGGCTTGCACAGCGGCGCGAACGCCCGTTGCGCTCTCGCTGGTGAAGGCGATCTGGTACTGGCGCTGCGCGTCGTTCAGACCGGACAAGGCGCAATCCCGCCACCAGCAATCCCGATCAAAGACAGCGACGGGCAGAACCGCCAACGCAGAGAGATCATGGTCTTGGCTGCACATCCAGACCAGCTTGTCTTCCCGCAAAACACGATCGTCCGGACCCGGCGCAGGCACTTCGTGAACCGCGAGATCAAGCGCGCCGGACTGAAGCGCCGCGCTGAAGCCGGCGCCAAGGGCGCAGTGAACCTCGAGTTCGACGTCAGGGTGCTGCGTTGCGAAGGATGCGATGATCTTGGCGAGTTCGGACCGACCATGATCATCCGACATTCCGATCCGCAACTTGCCCTTGAGACCTCCGCCCCGCAGTTCCGAAAGCGTGGCGTCGAGCGATTGGACGACCTGTCGCGCCACCGGTCGCAGTTTCTCTCCGGCGAGGGTCAGCGAAACGCCTCGTCCGTGACGGCGAAACAGCGGCTGTCCGACGACCTCTTCCAACTGTCGTATCTGAAGGCTCGCCGCGGATTGAGACCGACCGATGCGTTCGGCGCCGCCCGTAACGCTGCCGGCGTTCTGGATGGCTAGAAAAGTGCGTAGATGATCGCTGTTCAGGTGAGACATGGTATTCGATTTTTCGAAGGCTGAATCCAGAGCTACTCGTTTCTCACATGGCTGTCGAGGCGCTACTCTTCTCTCAAAGCGCAGGAGACCGCCATGTCAGTTTCAGAAATTGTGCAATTGGCCCAACCGGGCGCGAGGCGCATTTACGCCTTCCTGATCGCGGCGCTGATTGCGCTGATCCTGTGGCGGCCCGGCTTCGCCCTTGAGATTGCGCAATTCGTCGTGCTGGGCATGGTCCATGTCGCACCGCTCGTGATCCCCGGCGTCTTGCTCGCGGCGTGGATCACGGCAAGCGGCGCCGGTGATCACGTGGCGGCGGTGTTTCACGGCAGGCCTGCGCAGACCATCGTCGCCGCCACCGTCGTCGGCGCGTTGCTGCCCGTCTGCGGCGTCACTGTCCTGCCGCTGATGGCGGGGCTTCTCGCGGCGGGCGTTCCGCTGGCCCCGGTCATGGCGTTCTGGCTTTCCTCTCCGATCACGGGACCCGCGATGCTGTCGGCGACGGCCGCGACCCTGGGGTGGGAGTTCGCTCTTGGGAAAACACTGGCCGCCATCGGGCTGGGGCTTCTGGGCGGCGGAGTGACGGCGTTGATGGCGAACCGCGATTGGGCGATGTCGCCGCTGCGCGCCAACCGGATCGTCGGAGCGCTTGGCGGTCGGTGTGGCGAGGAGGCGGCCGATTTCGATCCACGCGTCTGGCGCGAGCCGGCCCGACGCGCCCGCTTCGTGCGGGAAGTCTGGTCGATCACTCGTCTGATCCTGCTGGTCCTCACACCCGCCTTCGCAGCGGAGTTTCTTCTGAACGCATGGTTGGAGCCGAACGCCGTCGCGGCCTATGTCGGACGGGACAGCGCCTTCGCCGTGCCATTGGCGGTCTTTGTCGGCGGCCCGGCCTATATCGACGGTTACGCAGCCCTTCCGCTGACGCGGGCTCTGTTGGAGGCTGGCATGTCATCGGGCGCCGCCATGGCTTTTCTGGTCTCCGGCGGCGTGGTCAGCATCTGGGGCGCCATGGCGATCTTTCCCGTGCTCAAACCGAAACCCTTCCTGCTCTATCTCGGGTTGGCCGCGGCGGGGTCGATGATTTCAGGATGGGTCTTCGGAGCGCTCTACGGAGCTTGAGAACCGGCCACACGCATCCCAACCCGTGCGATCGTCACAGGAAGCGACGCGCATCCGCGCTGAACGCAAGATCCGACGTCAAATCTGATCGGGCTTCTCAAGCAGGCCGTCTATGATGCCCTGCAGGCGGCCTACGCGGCGCCGCCTCGAGACGTCGGTTGATGCAAAAGCGATAGCGTGAAGATGGTGGGTGCGATGGCTGAATTTGCGTTCTCGTTGACCTTGAGCTTTCTGCTCACTCACGAGTTGGATGCGATGCGCGGTCGCGAGTGGAAAATCCTACCCGGCTTTCGATCGTTGCCGGATCAGTCTGGTAGAGATCTGTTTATAATCCTCCATCTACCGCTTTTCGCTGCGTTGCTGTTGTTTTGCTGGAGCTCCGATCAAGGGACGCAAGAGGTTGCACGATCAGTTGTCGCTCTTTTCGGGATTGTGCATCTCGGTCTCCACTGGTTGTTTCGAAATCGGCCCGGCTATGACTTTGGCTCGGTTCTAAGTCGGGCGTTGATCTGGGGGTATGCGCTCACTGGGATTGCATATCTCGCGATCACACAGGCCGTTTAGCGCCTGCCCCAGCGCGTGAGATGGCGTGTCTCTCACCAAGATCGCTTGCGTGGGCGAGGGGTCGCTTCGGGGCGGCGGATTTCAGACGAAACCGAAGGAGCAGGTTTTGAAGTCGATCGTGTTGAGGGGCTACGCGGATGCGGCGGTTGACCTGATCGAGGCTTACGAGGCGGTGTCGTCAGCCGAACTGTTTGCGCCCGTACGCGAACATTTGCCAAGCCGGCCCGTTCAAGTGCTGGATATCGGCGCGGGAACCGGGCGCGACGCCGCCTGGTTCGCGGCGCAGTCGCATCGCGTCTTGGCGGTCGAGCCCGTCGACGCTTTGCGAAACGCTGGAATGGCGCGACACTGGTGCTCAAGACTCTCATGGATCAAGGATACGCTGCCTGAGCTTTCGCAGACGCTCGCGCTTGGCGCGAAGTTCGATCTGATTGTGCTTTCGGCTGTCTGGCATCATCTCGACCGAGACGAACGAGAGGCCGCTTTTCCGGTATTGCGGTTGCTCGCTTCGGACGGGGGCAAGGTGGTGATGTCGCTCCGGCACGGGCCCGGCGTGCAATCGCGACCCGTGTATCCCGTCCGCGCGTCGGACACGGAAGCGCTGGCGACGCGCAGCGGCTTTGCAAAGCTAGGCGAAACGCACACGCCGTCGGCTCAAAAGCATAACCAGACAAGCGGCGTGACCTGGACTTGGCTTGTGTTTCAAGCCGCCTGAGCCAGGGCGAGAGCACCCGGCCGGCGAACCGTGCGATCTGCGCCGCCGTCGACCCTCAGGAGCGGTCGACGATGCTTTTCGCGAATGCTTCCGTCAGCTCGGCGTCGCCGCTGATCAGCATGAAGCTCAGACCTTCGCGGGTCCATGACGCCGTCCGGAGCTGATCGAAGTCCTCAAACGACAGGTCAACGTCCGGGGCGCCGTCGGATCGAACGATGCACAGCGCGATCGGCAAACCGCTTGCAGACTGAAACGCCAACTGAATGAGGGGTTCGCCGTCGAAGCCAAGGACCTGCGCGCGGCGAAAGACGACAGTGTCGAAGGGTTCGACGTATGGTGACAGCTCTGCGCGGAGCATTTGGCCCGCCCGATCGACCTGCGCTTGACGCTGCGCGGCGTCGTGGTCGGAGCTCGACAGCGTTTCCGGCACATAGAGCGCATGATAGGCGGCCGCGTAGTCGCGCCAGTCGTCGAGTTTGGTCCGTTGATCGAACGCTCCGCTGACGATCCATCCCACGGGGGCCGCGATCGCTGCGACGAGACACGCGACCGCGGTCAGCTTCCACGGCGTCGTGCGCGCGACGTCTTTTGTCGGTTGCGCGGCGGCGATGTGCGGCGGCGGCGCGGGGGAAAGCGGCAGGACTGCGTCGAACGCTTCTCGGATCTGCTGGGTCGGCGCCGCGAGCAGATCCAACCGCGCCTGAAGTCCGGGGTCCGATGAAAGCCGGCTCTCGATCGCGGCAGATGCGGCGTCGTCGAGCTCGCCATCCAGAAAAGCCGTCAACTCTTCATCTGAATACGGGCTTTTCGTCGTCATGCTCGCGCTCCTTTCGCTTCCGACGACGGGGACGACAGTCGCGCGCGGGCTGCGGCCAGTCGGCTCATGACCGTCCCGATTGGGATCTCCAAAATGGCGGCTGCCTCCTTGTAGCTGTAGCCTTCGACGTAGACCAGCACGACCGCCGTGCGTTGCGCCTCCGGCAGCGCCATCACGGTCGCGAACACCTGCCGGGCGAAGACGTTCGTTTCGGTGGAAGCGCGTTCGTCAGGCAGGTCGATGTCATCCACCTGAGAAACGCCGCCGCCCTGCCGGACCGTCTCGGCGCGGAGCTCGTTCAACCAGATCCGTTGCGCGATCCGGAAGACCCACCGGTCCAGCGCCGTGCCGGGCTCGAAGAGATGCGCCTTCTCGAGGGCGCGAAGGCTCGCCATCTGAGCAAGATCGTCCGCCCGGTCGCGACGACCGGTCGTTGTGAGACAAAAACGCCAAAGCCTTGGATAGGCCTCGGCGAGCGCCGTCCTGACGCTTTCGTGAGCGTTTTTTTCTAAGGCCATCCGAATAAAACGCAGCCCAGCCGTGTTTTGACTCTGTCGCATAGAAACGACCTCAACACCAACGGGAGATCAATCGATATGAAACGTACCGTGATTGCAGCGGCTCTGGTCTGCGCCAGCGTCTCAGCCTGGGCCGGCGAAACGCCGTCCGAGCCTGGCGCGAAGGTCTACTTCGTCAATATCGAGGACGGAGCCGTCCTCTCCGGTCCCGTCAAGGTCAATTTCGGGCTCTCGGGAATGGGGGTCGCGCCCGCGGGCATCGACAAGCCCAAGACCGGCCATCACCATTTGTTTCTGAACAGAGCCCCGTTTGGGGAAGGCGAGGACGGCGCTGATGAGGCGCTCTACAGCATTCCTGCCGACGAGAACCACATTCACTACGGCGGCGGCCAAACGGAAACGACGCTTGACCTGCCGCCTGGACAGCACACGCTTCAACTGGTTCTCGGCGACCAGAACCATATCCCCCACGATCCGCCGGTGACGTCGAGCGTGATCTCGATCACCGTCGAGTAACCAGGGGTCGCGTTCCCGCCGGTTCGCCCTGCGCGCCGGCGGGACCGTCGCCCTTCGGTTCTGAAAGAGCGGTGGGCGGCGCCGAAGCGACCTGGCGCAACCCAGCTCACCCCAATCGGAGCTCAAGGGCGTCGGGGGCGAGACGTGGGGAAACGCACTCGCCCGCCGCCGCCAGACGCGTTTCTCGCTCGGGCGGGTGACGCGCGAACAGAAAAGGCGGACAACGGGTCCGACGATCGGTCGATCCTCACTCCACTGTTTTGGGACGTGGTTGAGGCGCCAGTGACAGACCCAACGCCATTACGAGGAGGATCGCCGACAGCCAGAGCGACGATCCTGGCGTTTCGCCCAAGACGAATACGGCGAAACCGACGCCCGAGACGACGCCGATAAAGTTCGCTTGGGTCGCTACGTAAGGTCCAGATCTGCGGATGATTTCAAAGAACAGCAAAGCATCCAGCGGGATCAGGATCATCAAACCGACCAGCCCAACATGTGCGCTTCCCCAGGGTTCGGCCAGCGCCTGCAGGTGCCCGCCCAGAATAGCAACAGGCGCCAAGACCAGAACGCCGACTGTCATCGCCCCAGCGGAGACTTCTGCGGTCGTCGCGCCCGCTGGCCAGAGACGCGCCGCTGCAACGTGATAAGCGCCGTAAAGGAGCGGCGCGGTCAGAGCCGCCAGAACCCATTTCGCCGGGTCCAGAAACTGAGCGCCCGGCGCCAACAGTACGGCCGCGGACGCGAGACCGAAGGCGAGCCCCGTAAGGCGCATCACGGTGATGCGCTCCAGTCCCGCAGCGACGGCGAAGGCGTAGGTGAAAACCGGCGGCATCGACCCGATCAATGTCAGCGTGCCGGCGTCGAGGTGAGGCGCTACGGTCGCCGACACCATGAAAGGCCCGACGCTGGAGAGCAGCGCACAGACGCCGTAGAAGCGGAGACTGGCCCAGTCCAATCCGGGCCAACGACCCTGCGCGCGACATATTGCAAGGAGAACGAGCGCTCCGGTCGTCCCCGGAAGCGCCACGATGGCGACAGCTGAAAAGCCGCCGGCGGCCATCTTCACGAGAGAGAAGCTCAGTCCCCAGCTGAGGCCCAGCAGCATCAGCAGAGCCGGGCCGATCCAAGGTGATCGACGGTTCATCGCCAGCTGTTCCCTAAGTGTGTCAGTCCGATCGGCTTGCCGGATGTCAGCTCGCCGTTCAAGCCGCAGATCCGCCTTGGTTCAAGTTTTCTCCGCGGCTGTGAGCGCTGACGATGCGCCCGTTCCGAGGGGCGCGTGATCGTGTCGGTTATCGGTTCGCTTGGGGGGACCCGGATGCGTGGTCGGCGCGACCGCCCGCTCTTGCCGTGGCGCGGGCAGGGAGCCGCTTCGTCAGCAACACCCATCTTTGCCCGTCGTTGATCCAATCCTCCTTCACCATCGTCCGCTCTGCGCGGAAGCCATAGCCACAGCGCTCATAAAGCCGGCGCGCCCCATGATTGGCGTCGGAGAGCATGATGCTCATCTCGCGACAGCCGGCGGCGTGGGCGATCCGCTCCGCCTCAGCCAGCAGCGCCGCGCCGTGTCCGCGGCCGCGATGCCCGGGCATCGTCGCCAGCACGTTCACGTACCAGCTGCCGGGCGCGAGGTTCTCGAGCTCCTGGAGCGGCAGAAACATGGCCGGCATGTCGGCTGGGATCGGCGCCGGCGTCTTCGGGAGCGGGTAGCCGATCAGACATGCCGCCGCTGCGCCGTCGACATCGATCATTCGGGCGTTGCGATAGGAGAAGCCGCCGGTCTCCCGCTGCGCCCGCGCGCGGCCGACGTCCCAAACGGACTGGCCCGGCTCGGTCATCCTGCGCCAGAGTAAGACGGGCAGGCCCTCGCCAGCATAGTTGATCAGCTCCACCATCGCATCTGCGTCGTCCTTGCGCCCGGGACGGGCGTTTGATGTCTCGGTCAACATGGTCTCTCAATCTGCATTCTTTTTTTGGGGAGGTGCCGCGCCGTCGGTTGTGCGGCGCGGCTCTCGGTTTGGCGGCGTCAGGCGGCGAGGTCGGCGCCGGCGCGGGGCGCGGCCCCCACGCTCTTCGCGCGCCGCAGGAAGCGGCGGTTGACCGGGCTGTGCGGCTTCAGCGCCAACCGCTCGTTCGCGAAGGCCTCGGCCGTCTCGCTAAGACCGGCGCGGATCGCCGCCTCGGTCAGCGTCCAGTCGATCACGTCGCGCTGGGCGTGGCTGCCGCCGAAGCTGTTGACGATGTAACGCGCGCCATGCAGCGCCTCGACAGCGTCGGCGTAGCGCCCGTGCCAGAAGGCCTGGAAGCCCTCGATCAAAGGCCGGCCTGTGCGCCGCGCCCAGCGCCGCGTCTCGGTCTCGGCGCCGTCGTTGCTCTGATAGCGCGCCAGGATCCGGTCGACGTCCGCCTCGCGCCCGGCGCCGAGATACGCCATCGCCGCGTGCCAGTCGTTGAACGGATAGAGCGCGCCGTCGGCATGCTGCGTCCAGCGCTCGGCCACGCTGTTCCAGCGGTCGCCGACCTCGACGCCCTCCATCTGCGCCCGCCACAGAAGCGCCGAGGCGTCCACCAGGTCGAGCGCGACGACGCTGTCGCCGGCGCCGACGCGTTCGTCATAGAGCTGCAGCACGATTTCGCGCTGCTCCAGGTCCAGATGACAGAGCGCCTTGTGCCACCAGTTATGGACTTGGATAAAGTTGCTGTCGCCGGCCCAGTAAGGCTCGCGCGCCTGCATCCAGCCGATCCCGTCCTGGGCGCGGCCTTGCATCTCCATGACATGCGCGACCGCGTGATGGGCCCAGCTGTCCAGCGGTTGGCGCGCCAGCGCCTCGCGGCCCATGGCTTCGGCGCGCGCGTAGTCGCCCGCCTCCTCGAGGCCGAACGCGTACATGCCAAGCACAATCGAATATCCTGGCCGGTCATCCGACCACTTCGGGAGCGCGCGAGCGATCCTGTCCCGCAGGTCGCGGCAGTTCGCGCGGTAGAAGTCCATCAGATGGCCTGCCTGCAGCGCCACGAGATCGTGTGGCCAGCGCATCGTGTGGCGGTCGAGCGCAACCGCGGCCGCGGTCCAGTTATTGGCGAGGAGAAGGTCGAGCGCCACCACATGCGAGCGTTCGATGTCGGCCATCGCCATGCCGCGGACGCCGTCGACCAGCGTGATCGCCTCGCGGGTCGCCTCCGGCTCCGTGGCGAGCCCGAAGAGATAGGCCTTGAAAAGCTGCGCCATGACGAACTCGGGCGCCGCGTCGACGGCTGCGTCAGCCAAGGCGACTGGGTCGCCGCGATAGAGATTAAACGTCTCAATGGCGGCGTCGAAATGGGAGAGCGCGTCCACCGTAGCGCCGGTCCACGCGTTGCCCTGACGATCCGTAATCATCTGGAACTCCGATCTGATCTGTTCTGGTCGATGCCAGCCGGCGCAGCGCCTTCCCCAGGGCTCGCCGGCTGCCGTCATGACGTATGGAGTGGCCGGCGCAGGCGGTAGTGAACTTGTGGTTCTCTTTTGCAAAAACTCAGAAGAGACCAAGAAGATCAGAGCCTTAGCTGGCGCGCCAGTCGTCGGCGCAGTTGGCGCGGCGCCCGGTGGTCGCAATCGACTGTACCCGTGGTACAGTTCGGCGAAAGGGATCGGAGCCATGGATGTCGACAAGACCCGCAAAACGCCTGCGCGCGCGCAGCTTCTGGAGGCTGCGGAGGCCGCCGTGTTGGCCAAAGGCTTCAGCGGCACCTCGATCGACGAGCTGATCGCTGCGGTCGGGATCTCGAAGAGCGGGTTCTTCTACCATTTCCGAGACAAGACCGAGCTCGCGAAGGCCTTGCTGGTTCGCTACGTGGAGCAGGACGACCGCGTCTTCGACGACGTGTTCGCACGCGCCGATGCGCTAAGCGAAGACCCGCTCCACAGCTTTCTGATCGCGCTGAAGATGCTGGCGCAGATCTTCGAGGATCTCCCGAACGGTCATCCGGGCTGCATGGTCGCCTCGATCTGCTACCATGACCAGCTGTTCGATCGCGAGGTGCGGGAGATCAACCAGCGCGCCGTGCTCAGCTGGCGACGACGCTTCCGGGAGCGCCTGGAGCGCGTCGCCGCCGCATATCCGCCAAAGCTGGACGTGGATCTCGACGATGTCGCCGACATGCTCTCGGTCATCGCCGACGGCGGCATCATTCTCTCCAAGGTCACCGCCGATCCCAAGACGCTGCCCCGGCAACTGCTGCTCTATCGAGACTTCATCCGCCTCGTTTTCCAGGGTTAGCGAGCCCGATATCCGTTCTCTGCTCGCTCGCGATCGCGTTTGGTGGCCGCGGCTCAGGAGAGAGCATGGTCCTGAAAACCAGTACTATGAACCCCGGTCAGTGCGATCTGGATGAGGTGACCGCGCCGGAATCAGAAATGGGAAAAGAGCAATGGTCGAGAAACGTGTTTGCTTCGACTTTGAGATCGACTTCTCCAATGGAGGAGGGATCCAGGGGCAAGGGTTTCGGCTAGATATTGAGGGAGACGATATCTCGGATGACGACTTGGCCCGCTACATCGTCGACGATATGCGGCTTTTGATGGTCGGCGAGGTGCGTATTCTCAACAAAAGGATCATCGATGAACCGCACAAGCGCAAAGCACTCGAAGAGAAAGGCTCTACCGCCTGAATGACGAGTCTGGCGCCTCTGATGCGGATTGACCGATTGAGGTCCAATGTCGTCGTCATCCTTCGGCCAAGCCGGTTGGCTCCGCCGCCAGGCTCAGACGTCCAAATGATCAGCCAGGGCGAGCACGCCGTCGACCTGAAACCCGAGATATCTGAACGTGGTCTCGAACTCTGTTTGTCACAGCAGAGCCTGCGTGGCCCCTAGGTTGCCGGGTCTCTATCAGATCAGGTCTGTTTTGACGGCGATTTGAGCGTCGATCGCCATGTGCGCGCGCACCGTGATCACGATCTTCGCCAACGCCAGACGTCAGCACGACTCGAGCTGAGCGGCGCAGTCCGTGCAGCCAGTCAGGCGAGGGCCGCCAACCCCACCGCTGCGCGTCCTTCATCGGTCTTGAGCGAAAAATCCGCACCGCGATGGCCGTCGGCTTCCGGGCCGGCCAGCCACGCGATGGCGCGTGCGACCCACTCGGGCGGGATATGGGCGCTCGGATCGAGTTGGCTCACCGGGTTGATCCCGCTGGCCTTGATTTGCACCTGCATTTCGGTCGCCACAGTGCCTGGGCTGAGGCCGATGACACGGACGCCCTGATCCCGGTATTCCTTGTCCGCCACGCGCGTCAGCGACAGGACGGCGGCCTTGGTCGCGCAGTAGTGGCTCCAGCCCTCCAGAGCGCTCGTCGCGGCGCCGGAGCTGATGTTGACGATGGTGCCTCCGCCGCGCGCCGCCATCTTCGGAATTGCAAAGCGCAGACCGTGATAAACGCCCTTCACGTTGACATCGACGACGCCGCCCCAGGCCTCTGGATCGCTGTCGGCGAGGCGCGCGATCGGATCGATCAGGCCGGCGTTGTTGACCAGTATATCGAGCCGGCCCGTGCGGGCGACGGCGGTGTCGATCAGGGCGCTCACGTCGGCGGCGATTGACACGTCGCAGGGAACGGCGATCGCTTCGCCGCTGGGCGCGGCGATGTCGTCGGCGATCGCTTTGATCCGGTGCGCGCTGCGCGCAGCTAGCACGACCGTGGCGCCGAGATCGGCGAGATGGCGCGCCGTCGCTTCGCCGATGCCGCGGCTTGCGCCCGTTATGATGACGGTTTTTCCGTTGAGATCAGACATGGTCATTTCCTTCTTTGAGGGTTTCGGGTGTCTGGATGGTGCGAACCTACAGCGCGGCGGAGAAGTTGCTGCGACGCCCGGCGGAGCGCCAAAGCGTTCGCGCCCGGAGGAGAGGTGAGGTCGGTTCCGGTTGGCTCGGGCCAGCGGTTTGGGCGCGCGCGGCGCTTGGATCGCTGCTGGGCCAGGCGCGGAGCGCGTTACATCATCTCGGCGAAGGCGGCCTCGATCTGCTTCGGATCGGCGCGCCATGCGGCATGCACGTCCGAAGCTGAGGCCGGGTAGACATCTTCTTCACCGGCTTGGACAGCGTCGAGCACGTCACGGACGACGGCCTCGGGCGCGTCCTTGGGCGCATCCACGGCGGCGAGCATGTCCGTGTCGATCCCGGCGGGGAAAGCGTTGACCACCGAGATGCCCTTCGGACGCAGATACGCGCGCAGGGACATGGACATCGACCAGGCGGCGGCCTTGGACGCGTTGTAGGCGGCGAACCCGGGCGCGCTGACGAACGACAGCAACGTGAGCATGTTGACGACCGTTCCGCCGCCATTCGCTTCGAGCACCGGGGTAAAGGCGCGGGTGACGTCGCGCAGTCCGTCGTGGTTCACCGCCATGTCGCGGTCGATCGACGCCTGACCCACATCGAGGGCGCCTCCGAAGCTGAGCGCGCCCGCATTGTTGATCAGCATCGTGACGTCGGCGGCGGTATGCGCGGCTGCTGCTATTTCGGCCGCGCTGGTCACGTCGAGACGAAGCGGAACGACGCGCGCAGGATCGAGCGAGATAGCGTCGGCAAGGCTGTCCGGATTGCGGGCGGACGCATAGACCTTGGTCGCTCCGCGGCGAAGCAGTTCGGCGACATAGATCCGCCCGACGCCGCGATTGGCGCCGGTGACAAGGGCAACCGAGTTCTCGATCTTCATGGGGGTGGTCCTCCGTATTCATCCGATGGACCGGGTCTAGCCCTGCGTGAAACCCCATTAAACGCATTGTAATACATTATAGTCGTGCGCATTCTGCATGAATGGACACTGACTTACTCAAGACAGTCGCACTCGTCGCACAACACGGCAGTTTTGCCGCCGCGGCGCGCGTCTCGGGCGTCGACCCGTCCTCCGTCTCGCGCGCCGTCGCCAACGCAGAGGCCGTGCTCGGCCTGCGCCTGTTTCAAAGGACGACGCGATCGCTGACCATTACTGAAGAAGGCGAGATCTATCTGCGCCGCGTAGCGCCTCTGCTGGAGGAATTGGACGCCGCGCGAGAGGCCGCGACCAAGGCGCTGCGCAAACCGTCGGGCACGCTGAAAATGACGGCATCGGTCGCGTTCGCGCATGAATGCATTGTCCCGCATCTGCGCGCCTTCCATGAGCGCTACCCGGAAATCTCGGTGGAACTGCTGCCGACGGACGCGAACCTCGATATCGCGGCGAACGGGATCGACCTCGCCGTTCGTCTGGCTGCGTCGCCAACCGGAGACCTGATCAGCACACGGCTGCTCCGGACGCGTTACGTCGTCTGCGCTTCGCCTGACTACCTGAAGACCCATTCGCCGATCCACGCGCCCGAAGACCTCGCTGCGCATGACTGTTTGCGCTTTGCCCTGCCAGAGTTCCGCACGCGCTGGCGGTTTCGTCTCGACGGCGGCGAGCCGTTCGAAGCGCCGGTCGCTGGGCGGACGATCATCGCCAATGCGCTGTCGCTGCGGCGCGCCGCGCTCGAGGGCCTCGGGCCAGTTCTGCTGGCCGACTGGCTGGTCGCTCGCGATCTCGCAGAGGGTCGGCTGGTGGAGCTGTTCCCCGACTACGACTGCGCCGCGACGGAGTTCGACACCGGCGCATGGGCGCTCTATCCCAGCCGGTCGTTTCTCCCCCGCAAGGTGCGCGTCATGATCGACTTCCTGCGAGAGCGACTTGGCGCATAGATCGCCAACAACATGCTTCGTATGACGCAAGGGCGATCGACCGGCGATGATGGACGAGATCCGCTCCGCTCCGAACGCGTCCGCTTCGATACCGCCATCAGAGATCGACCCCAAGCGCGAGGAAAACCCTGGCTGACCAGCTTGAGCCGTCGGTTGGTCTCAGGGCCGAGATATGCGTTTCTGTGGGTTGAGCGCCGCGTGATCAGTCGGAGCTTCGAAAAGCTGGCCGTCGGGCCCGGCGATAGGCTTGCGGCGGCTCGCCGAACTCTCGCCGGAACCAGCGCGAGAAATGGCTGCTGTCGGCGAAGCCGCATTCGTGCGCGATCTGCGTGATGGTCTTGTTCGAGTTCATGAGACGCCATTTCGCTTGGGCGAGCCGCATTTCGCGCCAGACGCTTTGAGGCGACTTTCGCGCTTTGGTTTGAAACGCGCGGTCGAGCTGGCGCACCGTCGTGCCGATCCGCGCCGACAGCGCGCCGATCGAGAATGGCGCGCCGATATTCTTGCGCATCAGACCGATGGCCGCCTGCACGCGCCAGTCGCCGCAGTCCTCAAGATCCTGAAAGGGCATACGCGCGACAAAATGTGATCCGCGATGCTCATCCACGACGAGCGCGGTCATGCCCTTCATGCCACGGCTGCGACCGCATCGCTGAACGAGGATTTCGACGGCGAGATCGATCGCCGCCGTGCCGCCGGGACAGGTGATCAGGTCGTCGTCCTGCACATACATCTCGTTCACCACCGGCAGGACCTCGGGATAACGATCGATCAGTTGCTGCCGGTGATGGATGTGGACGGCGCAGCGGCGGCCGTCGAGCAGGCCGGCCTCCGCCATCACGAAGCTTCCCGTGCAGAGACCGACGATCGTCGCGCCCCGTCGGTGCTCCGCCGCCAGAAACTCGAAGGTCGCTGGATGATGCTGGGAAAAAGCCGAGAGCAGACCGCCGACGACGACGATGAGATCGTAGTCGCCCGCGTCTTCGAAGACCCGCCACGGAAGGACTTCGACACCGCAGCTCGCAGAGATCGGATCTCTCGTCGCCGCCAGGCACTCCCAATGGCAAAAGACCTGCCGGCTGCGGTCGCCTTCGTCGGCGGAATGGCGCACTGCGTCGATGAACCCGGCGAACGGCAGCAGGGTGAATTGCGGAGCCAGCACGAAGCCGATGCGCACATCCGGATCAATGAGATCGCCATCGATCGCTGGCCCCGTCGAGAGGTTCATCATGCGCCGTCCAAGCCTGTCGATCCGATCAACACATTGACCGCTCCGTTCTATCCTTCAGCCTCGCGCACTTAAACAGTCCCCGCAAGCAGGAGGGCGACGCATGCGTTGGACAAGGTCGATGACACTGGTCGAGGCCCATGCTGAGGGCGAGATCGGCCGCGTCGTCACAGGCGGCGTCATCGACCTTCCCGGCGGGTCTGTTCTTGAAAAGCTCAATCATCTCAACGGGCGCGACGACGCTCTTCGGCGTTTCGCCGTCTACGAACCGCGCGGCGTCGCGCAGATGACGACGAACCTACTGCTCCCGCCGAGCCGCCCCGAGGCGGATGCGGCCTTCATTCCGATGCAGGCGGACCGCAGCCACGCGATGTCGGGATCGAACGCCATGTGCGTGACCACGGTCCTGCTCGAGACCGGCATGCTGCCGATGACCGAGCCGCAAAGCACGGTCGTGCTCGACACCGCCGCGGGTGTGATCGAGGCGGATGCGGCCTGTCGCGACGGCAAAGTCGAACGCGTCTCGCTCAATTTCTTTCCGAGCTTTTGCGAAGCGCTGGACGTCAGGCTTGAAGTCGAGGGGCTCGGCTCGATCACCGCCGACATCGCTTTCGGCGGCGTCTACTATGCGCTCGTCGACGTCGCAGAAGTCGGATTGACGATCTCTCCGACCGATGCGCGGTCGCTCGTCGACGTCGGCAATCGGATCAAGGCTGCGGCCCGCGCGCAAGTCTCGGTTCGACATCCCGAAACGCCGAGTTTTGACTCGGTCGATTTCGTCATGTTCACGGAAGTTCTTGATCCCGCCGCCCGACAGTACCGGAACGCTACGATCATGCCGCCTGGTCGGGTCGATCGCTCGCCCTGCGGCACTGGCACGGCGGCGAGGCTGGCCGCCATGCACGCGCGCGGCGTGGTGGGCGTCGGCGAAGAAACGCGGATGCGCTCCGCCATCGACAGCGAGTTCGCGGCGGCTGTCGTCGCCACAACGCATGTCGGCGACAAACCGGCGGTCCGCACCCGGGTCTCCGGGCGCGCGTGGATTTATGGGCTGCACCAGATCGGTGTCGACCCGAGCGATCCCTTCGCCGGCGGCTTCACAATGGCGGATACCTGGGGCGAGGGCATCGAGCATCAAATCCCACGGTCGCGCTGAACCGATCGCAAAAAAAGGAGCCGTCTATCCCAGACGGCTCCTCAAGGGAGACAAGGGGGTTACCCTTCGAACCACCAGCGGCTGGCGGCGCGCCCGCCGTCCATCGCCCAACTGGCCGCCAACTGACCAGTGTGGCGCACCTGCTTGCGGCGTCCAAAGACGAAGTTCGGGAAGTACGGCAGCACAGTGCCGCCTTCGTCGCGCATGAGCGTCCCCATTTCAGCGTACATCTCCGCGCGGTTGACTTCGTTCAGTTCGCCCTTCGCCAACGCGAGGAGTTCGTTGAAGCGCGCGTTCTCCCAACGTGACTCGTTCCACGCCGCGCCTTTCTTGTAGGCGAGGCTGTACATCACGTCCGGCGTCGGGCGCGCACCCCAGGTGACGAGGCACCAGGGCTTCTTCAGCCAGACGTCCGACCAGTACCCGTCGCTCGGTTCGCGAACGACGTTGATGTTGATACCCGCCGCCTTGGCTTGCTCGGAATAGAGCAGCATCGCGTCGACGCCGCCTGTCGTGATCGACTCGGCGGCCGAGAGGTCGACCGATAGCCCCTCCATCCCCGCCTTCTTGAGCAGCGCCCGCGCCTGATCGGGGTCGTATGTCCGCTGCGCGATCTCCGACGGGAAGTACGGCATCGTCGGCGCATGATGGAAGTCATTGCCGATTGTCGCGGCGCCGAAGGTGATCTTCTCGATGATCTCCTCCCGGTTGATCGCCAGCTTCAGCGCCATCCGGACGTCCGGGTTGTCGAACGGCGCGGTATCGACATGCATCGGCAGAGTGATCGCCTGCGCCGAGGAGACATTGTCGATCTCGATATCCGAGTTGCGGGACAACAGGCCGAGGGTCTTGTTCTCGAGCAGGCTGACAGCGTCGACGTCGTCCGTGATCAACGCGGTTTGCCGGGCGTTCGGATCGTTGAGATAGAGGAAGACGACTTCGTCGAAATAGGCGCCTTCGCCGTGCCAGTCTTCATGGCGCACCAGGCGCGAGCGCACGCCCGGTTCGAACTCCACCAGCTTGTAGGGACCGCAGCCGTCGCCGGACTGCCAGTTGGCCGAGCCGTCCGGGTTCCCAGGCACGATCGCCAGATGATAGTCGGGCATGATCCAGGGAAGGTCGGCGTTGGGCGAACCCAATGAGATGGTGATCGAGTGATCGCCGTTGTCCTTGATGTCCTCGACATCCGTCAGGAACGCCGCCGCGGCCGAGGTGTTGCCCTCCCCGCGGTGGTGATTGAGCGACGCGATCACATCCGACGCGGTGACCTTGCCGCCGGAATGGAAGGTCGCTTGCTTGTTCAGCTTGAACGTCCACTGCTTCGCGTCGGGCGAGGAGGACCACTCGGTCGCCAAGTCGCCGCCGAGGCTCTGATCGGGGTTGATCTGGGTGAGATACGATCGAAACGTGTGCGCCAGCGCGATGTCTGCGAAGGACACGTACTGGCCAGGGTCATGTTTGTCGGTCGTATTCCCGTCATGCTGACCGATGCGGAAGGTGCCGCCACGCTGCGGCGCGGCCTGAGCGGAGCTGGACCACAGGCTCGTCGCCGCGGTGGAGGTCAAACCCGCGGCAAGCGAGTAATGCATGAAAGATCGACGCGAAATCTTCGCGTCGTTCGCCGCGCGGGTGAGACGTTCGATGAGTAACTTCTTCTCAGACATCAGCAGGCGCTCTCACTTTTGTTCAAGACAGGGATGCCGACCGCGACTGCCCGAGTGCTCGCAAGCTACTGCTCTATCTGAGGAGAACCTCTCCACAAGCGCGCCGGGGAAGCCGTCGACACGCGTTTTGGCGCGATGTCGCCTCTTCGACGCTTCAAACAATCCAAGGTCGCAAGATCAATCGAGCCAGATCCGGCGGGTGATTTCAGGAACAAAATAGTCAATTTGCAGAATGCGGCAGACATCGACGATGTCGTTTGGCTGGTTCGCTTCCCAGCGCCCAGCGCCCAGCGCCCAGCGCCCAGCGCCCAGCGCCGACTGCCGCGAGACAAGTGGACGCGCAGCAAAGCGCTCTCAGGGTTTCGCACACGAAACCGCCGCCGCCCTGACGTTTTTTGAATGCTGCACGCTTCCGGTTGGAAGCGCTGTGGCGCCGGCAGAGAGACTCGAACTCCCGACCCTCTGATTACAAATCGGTCGCCCATACTCTCTCTCGGCTTCGCTCCGTTTCGTTGTGTCTCGAAATGCATATTAAATTCATAATATTAGTGATTATTTTTGCTGGCTCTCCCTTGCGCTGAACTTCGATATAGTTCGACACTTCGTGCTTACCTCTTGCTTACCTCAAGGCCCTGTTGGCAAGATGGTTGGCATGAAAGTGAGCAAGCTAACAAAGTCGATCGTTGAAAAGCTAAAGGCGCAGGAGCGCGACCTTGTCGTTTGGGATGCGTCGCTGCCGGGCTTTGGTGTCCGTGTGAAATCGAGCGGTGTTCGAAGTTACGTTGTCCAATACCGCGACAAGAATTCCGGAGCGTCTCGGCGCATGACCCTCGGCCGACACGGACCGTTGATGTCGGTCGAACAGGCGCGACGCCGCGCGCGCGAAATTCTTGCTGATGCGCAACGTGGGCACGATCCGGTCAGCG
>CALDSD010000085.1 GCA_937911325.1 uncultured Neomegalonema sp. | reverse complement strand
ACGGCCAGCCTGACGGTCCGCCCTCGACCGTGATCCTGAGGTTCTCCGTCGTCCCGGTCGCGCTGAGGATCGCTCCGATCCCGCCGGTCGCATCCTCGTTATTGACGGCGCGATCGTGAATAAATCCGTTCCGGTAGCCCTCGCCGTTGCCGTCATCGAATTGAATTGTATAGATCGAGCGCTTCGTTCCTGAGTGCCAAAATCCTACCATCGCGACGAGCACGCGACCCGGAAATGGATCGCCGCACGGAAGACCTGTGACTGTCCTGGTTGTGCCGCTGCCGATTTGCTCGCCAATAGAGCCCTCAAAGACGTTCTTGACGCCGCCCGCCGCTGCGCCGCCCAGGAATGGCCGAAACGGGAGCATTAACCGAACCCTCCAAGGAAGTTCGCCAGGTAGTCGGTCCCATCATAGAAAACCGAGACGACGTCGATCCCGAGCGCGTCTGTCGTCAGTGTCGGGGCCGCACCTCCAGCGAACTTATAGCTGGCGTCCCAGGCCAGGGTCCTGGAGCCGGTCGCGTCCTGCTTAATGATCAAGATAAGCTGGTCCCCCGCGCTTATGTTCGCGGGAAGGGCCATCGTCCGATTATCCGCCAGCGTGACGCCCTGAATGGACCCATCGTTTAGGTCTGGTGTGATCGTCACGCCGTCCGCCAAGGCGAACACGGGCGTGTTGATCTTCTTAGAGACGACCAGGTCCCCGACCGCGAAGTCCGTTTCCCCAGACGTCGGATCAATGGTCGCCCAGATTGTGTCCTGGGTTCCGTCCCAAAAGGTCAACTCCCACTGGCTGGCCGAGACTTCTTTGACCCAAAGCTGTCCGTCCAAGGCGTAAGTCGGTCGCTCCGCCCCCCTGTGCAGCTGAAGGACCGCATTCCACAGCGAGCGGACGCGGTCAGTAAGCTCTGTTCCCGATACTCCGCTGGGCGGGCTCGGAAGCTGTCCTAGAAAGTCAAACTGGGTCACGCTCTCGCACCATAGCCTTTGGCAATCCAGTCAATTGTTGTCGAGATCGGCGTCCCGCTACTGTCATAGAAGCGGACCGTGAACCCTGACGCGGACTGCGCTGTGATTTCTTTTCTGTCTCCCGATGCTAAGGATTGCGCGTCGATCGCCAAGGCCGGGCGGTCCCGGAAGGGCTTCCCGTAAAGAACGGTCAGACCAGTGTCCGGGACGGCGATATCCGCTTCGCCCTCGACCCGGTCCGGCATGTCGAGCGTGATTGTGAAAGCTCCCACCGACGGCGTAATCCCCGCCACGGTGTTCGAAAGAACCAGCCGAAACTGAAAGGCGCGAGCTGTGAAGTCTCCTGTCGCTGGCGAGATCCAGTCGCTCCAGGTGGTCCCGTCCTGGCTCGTTCTGACCTGGACGACGACCGACCAGCCATCACCAATCTGGGGAGCCATATCCACCACGGCCGCGAGATCGGTAATCTGAATGATCCCTTCGCCGTCTTCGATCCCGAACGCTTCCAACTCATAGCTGAGGCGCGTCGTGAAGACCTCGCCCAGGTCAATGACGCCGGTTGCGTATGTTCCAGTCTGGAGCGTCAAGAAGCCGCCAGAAATGTCGTCCACGGCTGACAGATCCGTGATGTCGGTTAGAAGCAGCTCTTCCACCAGGCGAAGTCGCCCAGACTGAATTGCGACGGCGTCCCTGTCTCCAGCCCAGCCTGGAGCTTCGGCCTGGACCTGGACCACATTCAGCGCGGCGAGCGACGACGTCTCGGACGTGATGATCGTCGCGTCGTCGCTGTATGACCCGAGAACGGACACGGCCTTGATCAAGTACGATCCCGCCAGAGCCGAGACGACCACCTGAGTGTCGGCGATGTCTTCAGCGATCTGGACTGACGAATTCCACTCAGCTCCAGACGTGAGCGGCGACTGTCGGATCTCATAGTGAGAGACGAAGTCGCCCAGGTCGTTCCACCGCAGGATCGCCTGGTCGCCCACGACCTGAATTGTGAACCCAGTCACAGCGCCCGGCTTCTTGCTGGCCCCTGCGATGGTGAACTCGACCACAGTCCAGTCCGAGACCTCGGAGGTGTTCCTAACCGCTGCAACTCGCGCGAAGTAGGTCCCGTCCTGCGGGTCGGTCAGGGGAATGTCGATCGTGCTGACCGCCTGGCTGTTGGTCTGGCGCTCCCAGTTGCCGCCCGGTCTCCGAATGCCGACAACCCAGCCATCGACGCCACCAGGATCGTCCCAGCTAAGGGTCAGGACCGGAACCGTCGCCCCGCCCGCTGTCAGAGCCGAGACCCCAGTCGGGACTGGGTGATAAGATCCAGACAGCGCGCCGATCGGATCGCCGTCGACCCAGTCGCTGAAGCCGTTCTCGGCCGATATCCCGCGAATGCGGAACTCGTCAATCTCTTCCAAGCTGATCCCGCCGACGACGTGGAAGGGCTCAGAGACAACCGCGCTTTGCCACTGGCTCCCGCCGGTCGACCAGGAGATCTCATAGCGCGCCAGGTCGTCGTCGGGGGTCCAGTAGAACCGAACCCCCGGAAGGACTTCTTCGTCGACCAGGACGTTCTGGGTTTGCGCCGCCAGCCCCTCGGGGAGCGTGACGGCCAGCTGGAGCTGAGACGCGGGCTTCTGGGTCGGGACAAACGGGAGTTCGTCGTCAGTCGTCCAGTCGAAGACGCTAGCGGCGATCTCTCGCAACGCCAGGACCACGCCGACCTCGCCGTTCGGCTGGAGCTGGAAGGACCACTCCATAACCTCGAACTCGACAGCGTTCCAACCGTAGCGCGCGATTGTAAGTCGTACGACAGACCCCGCCCGAAGCCTGGTCGCCTTCAGCTTGAACGCGCCGGTCACTGTCAGCTGTTGGCGCGATCTCAGGAGCGCGACTTTCGCCAGACGCTGGGCCATCGTGTTCGACGTCGTGAACGGAAGGTCCAGCTCCGTGAAGATCTCGCGGCCGTCCTCGGTTGCGAACAGCGTCGACCGCTGGACCGGGTAGTCCGTCTCGATCCAGTTGTCCTCCGCTGAAGCGAAGACGCCCTTCACAGCGTTGAACGTCTCGGTCGCCTCCCGCCGCGGCTGGATCGTCACGCCGCCCACAAGATCGTCGTCTGTCAGGTACAAGACCGGCTGGGAGTATGCCGAGCCCACGCTCCCAAACTGGCCGCCCGAGTAAGACACAGCGCCGCCCATCGAGATCAGCAACGCCTCCAGGACACTGTCAGGCCGGGCCGATGTGTCGACGACCCCGTGGCATTCATAGCGGGGCTCGGTCCCGCCCTCCAGGAGGTCGATAGGCTCGTCCGCCAAGTTCGCCGCTGCGATGATCGAGTTGTCGTCGATCTCCGCCTGGGAGACCCCGAGGCCGAGCTGGGCGTCGGTCAGGTAGTCGCGAACCGCCAGGGCCGAGTTCGCGCTGTATTCGGTCAAGCCAGAACGGGGATCGAATAGCTTCGCGCCGTCGATCTCCGCCGTGATGTTTGGAATTCCCCCGCCATAAACGTCCTGGTCGTACTCCAGGCGGATGTAAGAGCAAGCGATCCCGTTCAGCTTGTGGTTTTCGGTCCAGAGCGGGAGCGGATCGGTCTCAGCTCCATCGCCCTGTCGGAACGCCGACCACTTGCCGTCGCTGTCGCGCACTGTGACCCGGATCAAGCTCGCGTCGACCGTAGAACTGAAGTCCGAATAAACGTTCGTGTCGCTCTCTCGGGCGCTCCAGCCGGTCGTGTCCGAGTAGTCCCCGCCGCCCTTGTATTCGAAGCGATAACGGGTTGCGCCGGGGACCGGGTCAGCTGTGAAGCGGGAGGCCGTGTAAGTCCGTGTGACGGTGTCGTCTCCGAACCGATTGGTCTTGTTCCTCACCTTCTGGACCGTGTCCACAGCGATTGAAGCTGGAGACGAGAGCGTCAGGCTCCCACCAGATCCGGGAACGCCGCCGGTCGCGTCAACCAGTCCTGGAAACGCCACCTGGTCCGCCTCTCCCAGGCGGTTCTCAATAGTCGCATAGCCCGAATACTTGCCTTTGAACCCCTCGCTCGGCGTCCAGGCTTCGTCATCATTGAAAAACAGCTTATTGATCGACTGGACTTCGTGACTGGCCCAGACAATGACCATGTGAAGGAACTTGTTTTTACTTCCGGTCGACGACAGGAACACGAAGACGCCGCCGGTCCGTCGCTTGCCGTAGATCTTGCGCCGCGCCGCGGTCGCCTGGCGGACTGTCCGAGTGATGTCCTCAGGCTGTGGCCCCTCGAACTTCGGAGGCTTCGGCGCGAATGCGCCCTGAAGAAGCGAGCCAGCAACCGAGAGCGCCACGGGAACCAGGAACGACGTCGAAGTAAGAAACGCGCCCAGGGCGACGGCCCCGGTCAGGACGCCCGACCCGGCAATGGCGGTTGCGGCGGCCCCGACGGCCGCTACGGCGACAGCTGGCATTTAGCCGTTCCTCCATGCTCTGATCGCGTTGTCGCGGGGGAAGAGCTTCAGGCCCTCCAGGGTCACGGCCGCCAAGTGCTCGCCCAGGACGACGCCCATCGCCTCCCGCCGGTCTTCGGCTTTGATGCTGGCAAGGTCGCCGCGCCTGGCAAAGCCTGGCTTGATCTCCAGAAGGCGTTCGCTCGCGGCGTCTCCGACTGAGGTCCAGCCGTTACGCGCCAAGACCATCAGCGCCTGGCGCTCGGTGTTGTAAGACCCCAGAATGTCGACGAACGTCATCCGGCCAGTCACAGCCAGCTCCACGTCGCTCCCCCAGGTAAAGCAATCGTGCTTCCCCCAGGCGAAAGGCTTGTCCTTCCACATCAAGAAGGCTCGAAACAGCCGCCCCTCCCAGTCCTGGCGTCTCGTCATCCCGTGCTCCCCCATACGATTTCAGCGTCCTGGAGGCTTTCGACGTATTGCAGGCCCACGTCCGTGGGGTGGTCGATCTTCTGGTCTTCGTCGGTGTATCGGCGCACCCTGGGCCGCTGGAGATCGACCAGGCGGCTCTCGATGTTGACCTGATAGGTCGCAGTGTCCCCCGTGTCGCCCAGGACTGGCGCGCCCATTCGCCCCGAGAAAATCAGGACCGGGTCCAGGATCAGGACCCCGTTGTCGAACTCGGCCAGCCAGACCCGAGCGAAACGGTCCAGGGGCTTCTCGCTGAGAGCCTGGGCGATCGTCGACGCCTGGACGCCCTCGAACGTGACCGTGATCCCCGCCGCTCGGACCTCGGTCGTCTCCGAGACTTCAGCGATCGAGATCAGATCGGACGCCCCGAGAAAGGTTTTCGCGCCCCAGGTCAGCTCGCCAAAGCCGGACCAAAGTTGGACGGTCCCGCTGTCGAATTCCGCCTCGTACAAAACCGCCAGTTCCTGGCGGCTCTGATCAAGGGCGGCCTGGACCGCTGGAGTTATCGAGCGTTCGACCATTAGAACGCCTCACTGGCTCGAATACGCGCTGTCGAGAACCCGCCAGGGCGCAGGTCGAACGGGGCTTCGTCGCTGTCCATGCGGAAGGTCCCCCTCGGCGCAAGGATCTCGACAAGGGTCGCCGCCGCATAGGTCGACCGAAGCGCGGGCTCGAAGCTCACCGTCGCGTCGCCCGAGATCCCGACGGTCGCCTCGGCTGTGACCATTTTCAGCTCGTCACCTACCTGGACAAAGTCGCCTGGTGCGATTGTCTCGCCCTCGGTCAGGCCGTTGATCAGCATCGTGTATTGACCAGAGACAGCAGTCAGGACGGCCGCGTTCGTGTCGGCGTCGCCACCTCGGACGAACGGGATCGCCATGTCGAAGGTCTTCCCCCGCCCCTGAAGCAAGGCGAAGAAGGCGCGCCAGGGGCGGGCCTGGTCCTGGGTCATCTCTGGAAGCTCCGCCTCGACACGCCAGGCTGCGCCAGGAAGTGAGACAGCCTGGGACGACAACGTGAACGGCGAGCGCGACACGGTCGTGACCCGCTGAAGCGTCAACGTGAACTCAGACAGCCCAGGGGTCGTCGGAAGTGGAAAATCAGCCACGGCCACGCACCCCCTTTGCGAATGATCCGCCCCGCCTGGTTCCCTCCAGAACAGCGCGCTTCGTGTCCTCCCGAATTGCTGGGAGCATCTTTGTCACTTCCGACCGAATGCTTTCGGCGTTGCTCGATATGTTGAGCGTTTGCTGGACACTGACGCCGTCGCCACGCCCCTCGGGCTGGCCCGCCATACGCGCGAACCGCTCGACGCTCGGGACGATGGTCCCAGGCGATCGTGGAACGAAGACCTCGGGCCGCTGTTCGCCGACCAGGTACGCCTGTCCCGCCTCCACTGGTCCGCCCAGCTCGCGGCGTGGGGTCGGGCTCGGGGTCGAGCTAGAGGTGATCGAGCCACTACCGCCGCAGACGACCAGAAGACCGCCGCTCAATCCGCCCGCCGCATTCTCGAACGGCTGGAACAGCGCGACTTCAAGAAGGATCTCGCCCAGGCGGAACAGCATCGCGCGGAACGTGTTTTCGAGAGCCTTCGCGCGATCTTCCGCGAAGGCCATGTCCCGAACCGCCTGGCGCAGACCGTCCGACAGAACCTGGGCGAAAGCGTCGCCCGCCAGCTCCAGCTGTTCGAAGATGTCGCTAAACTCGCCGTACTCTTCCTTGAGCTGGCGGATTGCCTCGGCGACGATCCGGTTCGCCTCGGCTTCGTCGTTCGTGATCGCAACCAGCTCGTCGCGTAGGTCCAGAATGCGCTGGATCTCGCGCTCCAGGAGTTCCTGGTTCGACAAGCTCTGTTCTTCGGTCCGAACCAGAAGCTCCATTGCGTCCTGGAGGTCCCGCGCCTCTCGGGAGGTCTCGGCGTAGATCCGAGCGACTTCGTTGATCTTCTCGATTGCTTCTTCGTCGATAGCGACCCCGGCCTGTTTGGCGGCCGTCAGAATTCGGGTCTGTTCTTCGTACTCCGACAGGGCCTCGGTCCCCCGGATCAAGGCGGCCGTCTCGGCCTGGAGAGACGCCGAGCGCTCGCGGCTTTCGTCCAGCAAATCCTCCAGGGTCTTCTGGACCCGGCTGGACCCGCCTCCACCCCGGCCGTCATCGTCGGACCTCGGGGGGCGAATGAACTCGGGGGCGCCCTCGCCGTCCGCCAGAGACGAAAGGGTCCGAAGACGGTCCTCGGCCTCGGCCAGCTGGCTGTTCGCTTCGGCCAGGGTCAGGCCATAGCGTTCGCCACCTTCCTCCAGCTCGCGGACCAGAGCCGAGGCCGCCTGGACGTCCTGGCGCGCTTGCTCGATCAATGTCTGTTGAGAGACGCCCCCGCCCAAGCCGACCGAGACCAGGTCGCGAGCCTCCCGAAGCCGGGCGATGAACGCGGCCAGAAGGTCCAGGGCTCCCAGAATCTCGTCTCGGAACCCCACGAAGAACGCTGCGAAACTCCGCTGGCCCTCGACCGAAAGGCGCTCCAGGGCGTCGTTTAGGTCGGCCGTCGCTTCGACCAGGTCCTGGCTCATAACGAAGCCGGTCTCTCGCGCCTCGACACGCAACGCGTCGAACTCTTCCTTCGACAGCTCCAGCGCTGGGAGAAGGCGGCGCGTCAGGTTCCGGCCAAAGATTTGAAGGGCGCGCTCGGCCCGCTCTGTCGGGTCTTCGATCTCCGACAGGGCCTGACGGATCGCCAGGAAGGCTTGTTCCGAGTTCGTGATTTCTCCAGCCGACAGCTGGGCGGCCAGGCCCAAGCCCTCGAAGACCTGGCGACCGCGCTCGCCACCAGAGAAGAAGTCGTCGATCACGCCGTTTAGAGCCTGGATCGCGCCCTGGGCGTCTTCGATGCTCCCGCCGGTCCGCAGCGCCACGAATTGCAACTCCTGGAGCGCGTCCGACGTCACCCCGAGATCGCGGCTTGTCGTACGAAGCGCGTTTCCAAGATTGACCGCACCCCGGATCAAGAGGCTTAAACCGCCGCCCGTCGCCAGAAGGCCGACAGCGGCGCGAACCTGGTTCAACCCGTTCGCGAAGTCTGTGACCCCCTTGGTCGCCCGAGTGAAGCTGTCGGACATGCGTGCGGCGGCCTGACGGGCTTTCGTTTGAGCCTGGCGAAGTCCTTGTTCAAGGTCGCCCGTCCTGGCGTTGATCTGGACGAAGACTTCGTCGATCTTCTCAGCCATCGCCGCCCCCTAGTGTCGACTTGAAGATGGCGAAGGCTTGCTCGGTCGTGGCGTCCTTCGGAATGGTCCGATCACCATCGCGCCCAGGAAGAACCTCGGAGAGCTTCGGGAACCGCTTCGGGTCGGAGTGAAACAGTCGGCCAGTCAGCCAGGCGCAAGACACGGCGTCGCCGTGGGCGTCCGTCCGGCGCTGTGCTGCGGCCTTCAGCGCCAGGTTGGTCTGGTATGGCGTCAGATCCCAGAATTCGGTCGGGTCCAGACCCAGCCGAACCCACTGCGCCAGGGCGTCGGGGATCAAGGCGGCCGCAGATCCCGTCTCAGGCTCTTTCTTGCCGCTCTCCGGCTCACGCGGGACCGATGACCCTGGTCCGCTGTAGCCAGAACCCAAGACCCCCTGGAGCGCGCCCAGGAGCGCCAGGGTCGCCGACGTATCAGACCCGTAAGCAAAATCTGGAGTGATATGGATCACCTCGCCCGAGATCACCTGGGCGAAGCGCGCCAGCTGAAGGGCGTCCAGCTGTTCCGACACGTCGGCCAGTTTGGTCGCCCAGTCGTCTCCGAATTCATGCTCTAGGCGCGACAGGGCCGCCCAGGTCAGGCGAAGCCGAAGCTCTCGCCCACACAGCCAGATCCGCGCCTCTCCGGTGTGAGGCGTCAGCATCTATCAGGTCGGCGGCGTCGGTGCGACGGTTCCCCAGGTCGGGGTCCCTGAGAGCTTGAACGAGATCGCGGCCGAGACGTTGTCGTTCTGCGGCATGGACACGTTAAGACCCCGGAAGACGCCCTCGGCCGCCATGTATTGCGGCGTTGTCATGCTTTCGAACCCGACAATCACCTTGAAGGTCGACCCCAAGCCATTGAACAGCCGAATGTGGTCGGCGTCCTCGGGATCGAAGTTGATCGTCCCGGCCATCTCGCCGAAGTCGGTCAGGCCGCCCGCGAACTGGCGAACCGTGTCGACCAGCTCGGTCACGTCGCGAAGTTCTGCGCCCGCCGAGATAGGCTGGAAGTCCGTCACGCCCGAAAGCGGGCGATAAGTGTCAGCCTGGCTCGCGTCCTCCAGGTAAATCTGACAGCCCTGTGTGTAGACTGGGTTTGCCATTTTAGCCGTTGTCCTTCTGTAGGGCGACCCGGACACTGATCAGTCGGCCGCGAAGCGTTTCGTCAGTCGGCGCGGTCGTGATCCCGCCCGTGGGCTCGATCACGACGACCGTCCAATCTCCGATTGTCGAAACTGCGGGCTGAAAGAAAAGCCCCCAGACATGCTCGGCCATCGCGTCGATTTCCGAGGCCCGGTTCGAAATGTGGGCGAACAGCTCCACCTGCCGGACCATCTCCACGCGCTGGAAGTTGATCCCGTGCCTCGTGCTTCCCGCGACGTTGCTCGCGGCGATCACACAGGGAAACGGGGTCAGGACCGCCTGGGGCGGCTCAGCGGGGAAAATCGCCTTGTAAGTGGTCGAGTTCCAATCGAAGCGAGCAACCCAGTCGCTCACGGTCTGGTCGGCGTCCAAGATGTCGAAGAAGGTCTGGCCCAGGTTCATCCCAGCGTCCCCGTCAAAATCCGGCGAATGTCAGTCAGTTTCTCCTGAAGAGCTCTAAACAGGAACGGCCTCGGGGCCTGGCGGATCAGGCGGCCTCGGCTGTCGGTCCCGGTGAAGCCCCGCTCCAGGCGGCGAGCGTATTGGACATTGGTCCCCACAACCCCGACGATGTTGTTCACCTCCTGGCTTGGTAGGTTCGCCCCAGTCTCGTCAAACGCTCCGCCTTTCGATGATGGGGTTCGAGCGACCCGAGCTGTGATCGACTGACGCAAGCGCCCCGAGAGGACCCTGGGCGGCTCTCCGGGGCGGGAGGGGCTGAGACCGATCAAGCGCCCCGAGCTGGAGCGCCGGACGTCCTGGCCCACGCTCAGCAGCTCCACGACACGCCCTCGGACGACCTGGGTCGCCAGGTTCATCCGCTGGGTCAGCTGACGCTCGGTCGCCTTGACGTATTGCGTGATTGTCTCGCCGTCGCTTGAACCGGACCCCGCCTTCCAGGTCTCGCGCCCAGCGAACACGGCGCGCTGTTTGCGCCGATACTCAGCCTCTGAGACCTGTCGCCCGTTTAGCCACCAGCTCACGTTTCAACGCTCCGACAGATCGCTTCCCAGCGACGCCCCGAGCTGGTCTTCGACAGAGCCTCGACCTCGACGGTCTCACCCTGGCCGACCAGCCGGTCCTGTTGCTGGAGATCATGCGCGCCGTCACACGCGAACTTCCATCGGACGATCATCGCGTCGCCCCGCGCGATCGTCGCCTCAGTCAGGCCCGAGCGTGACAGCTTCCCTCGGATCGTCTGCACGATGACCCATTCGGTCGCAAAGTCGTTCGCGCCCACAGGGTCGACGGGTTGCTCCCGCTGAATTTGAAACTGACGAACGAAGGCTCCGCGCATGTCACACCGACAAGATCCGGTAGCGATCCAGGATGGCTCGGATCGGCCCCGGAACCCCCTGGAGGTTCATTTCGGCGACCGATTGCATGTCGCCCTCTTTAAGCTGGGAGAGGCCAGCGGGCATCGAGAGCCCTTGCTGGACCAGAGCGGCCGTCGCCGCCTTTAGATCGTCTGGAAACTCCGTGTCGCCGCCAGTGTAGACGACCTCATATCGGGCCAGGCCCTCGGGGAACACTTGGCCGTATTGCTGGAACCAAATGATCCCGGACTGGTCGACGCTTACGACTTCCACGTCTTGAGCGCCGCCCACCATGTCCTTGACGCTGGTCAGGGTTGTGATCGGAGGGGCTGAGATGATGATCGGCCCGCCGCCCGCGTGGTACTCGGTCCGAGCGGCGTCGCCGAACTTGCGGCCCGTGTAAGCCTCAATCGTCCCAATTGCCCGATTGACCTGGTCCGCGACCTCGCCGTCACGTTCGCTGTGGTCAATCGCTAGGGCTGTCTTGACTTCTTGGACCGTGACGACCGGCATCGGTTAGCCCTCGCTGTTTTCGTCGCTCTCGGGCTTCTCGACGGCCTCAGTCGGCGGGGCCTTTACCAGACCGCCGCCCTCGGCATTTTTCGGAACTGCTTTCGATGTGGCGCGAGCCTTCCGCTTCCCGGCGGATGGGTCTTTCACCATCTTGTCGCGCGCCGGGGCTTGCTCGCCCGAAACGAACTCAGCCTTTCCGATGTCGACCAAGCGCGCCTCGGTCTCTTTGTCGAACCCGGCGACCTCGCCTGGGTTGTATGGTGCGTAATAGGATTTGAACCGGATCACGTAATCGCCTCTTGTGTCTGGAAGCCGGGGCGGCGAACCGCCCCGGCTGATCTCGGGAGAGCTTCACGCCCTAGGGCTTAAACGCCCCAGGTGACGCCAGTCTTCAGAGCGCCTGCAACGTCGTACTGAAGAGCAATGTCGGTCCGAAGGATCATGCGAACAACGGCTTCGTCGGTATCGACCGTGGTCCGAAGGGTCCCGCCGCTATCCCTGTAGGTCACGTTCTCCAGAACTTCCGCCTGGGCGACCCCGTGATCCGCAATAAGGACGTCCGGCATGTTCAAGAACGCGACTTCACTCTCATTCGACCCACCACCCAGGTTCGTCGGGATCGCGTTCGTGGTAGCGGCTTTATAGCGGCCGATCTTCCCGTTCATTTTGAGTTCGGGGAAAATCAAGTTGCCGTTGTCGTCGCGAAGGCGCTCCAGTCGCTCCGCCTCACGGGTCGACAGGATGTAGATCGACCCTTCTTCGGTGACGTTCACGTTAGCGCCAAGCAACGCCTGCTTGAGCTGACCGAGGTCGGTTTCGATGTTTTCCGACGTCGTTCCGGCCGAGGCCGAGACGTTGGCCGCCGCCAGCTGGTTGAAGATCCCGGTCGGAATCGTCGCCGAACCCACGGCGCGCAAAAACGCAGCGTCCTCAGTCGTCGCCGCGCCCGTGAGCACGTTGTTCATAATCGCTTGCTCGATGTTGCCAGCGGCCGAGATCAGAAGGTCTTTCGAGACCGGGACCGTGATCATCATCTTCTTGTCGGTCAGCGAGACCTGGTCGGTCCCAGGCGATGTCGCCTGGTTTGTCGACGCCACGCCTTCACCGACCCAGGTTCCCTGAACAACCGAAGTCAGCTTCGGGATCGTCATCGAGCCCGAGGGGTTGTCGATCACAACCGCGCCGTTCTTTCGCATGATCGTACGGTTCGCCAGAGCCTCCAGGATTTCCTCGGAGACAATGGTCGGGACCATTTCTTTGCCCTGGTTCGCATCGCCCGCCGTCATGTTTTTGACGACCCGCGAGTTCTCGCCATAGACCTCGATCGCTTTTTCCCGCGCCCATGCCTGCGGGTTCGCAGTATCGGCGTTCTTCGCCTGGTACTTCAGGCGAAGAAGCGCACCCGTGATGCTTTCTGGGTCGCGCTTGTTCGCTGTGGTCGACTTCTTGGGCGCGAACAGCCTGGGTCCGTTACCGTCGCCTTTAGCCGCCTTGGCGACGTTCTCTTTCACACGCTTCGCGACGTACTCGCGAAGCTCAGTTTCAGTCATCCGCATAGTATATTCCTCTCGATTAGCGGTTGACGCCTAGCTTCGGGTTAGTCCGAAGGCTTCGTCCGTTTGCTGTCGGATCATTTCGTCCAACAGGTCTGCGGAAACTTCGATCTCGGGCTCGGCCGACTTCTTTTTCGGCCTCGGCTTTGGGTTTGTGTCCGCCTTGCGCTTAGCCAGGACGACCTTCTTCCCCTCGGCGATGATCGCGCGCATGTGCGCCAGGCCCTTCCGGCCGACGACCAAGCGCTTGACCTGGGACATGACGCCGCCAAGCGTGTCCGCCTCCAGGTTCTTCGTCGCCCAAGCTTCGCGGTAGTTGAGCGCTTTGCGGCTCCCCTTCAGCATCTCGCCCGTCGGAGCTTCGCGGCCCAGCTTCCACAGCTCGGGCCAATGGTCCGCCAAAGCCTTGGCCGCTCGCCACGGGAAGACCTCATAGTTCGTCTTGAGGCGCGCCGCCTTCTGGGAGTTCTCGGGGAAGAACTCCATCTCGTAAGGCGCTGGGCCGTACGGTTCGGCGATCGCGCTCGGGTCAGGGCGCTGGCGAGGGATCGGCCCCCGGTTCTGGTGCGCCCCCTGAGCTGGGGCCAGGCTAGAGCCCACAACCGCCTCGACCAGCGGCTTCGTGACGCTCTCCATCGCCGTGACGATGTCCTGGATCACGTCCCCGCCGCTTTTCGACTGGACGTCGTCGCCCATCATTTCCTTGAGGCGGCCCTTCATGTGCTCGCTGATCTCGCCGACCATGTCCCCGACCTTGCGCGCAGCCTCTTCTTGCTCGGCTGACTTTTGCCAAGGGAACAGACCCTGGCCGAGTGCGTCATGGGCCTGGCTGTTGCTGTCGCCGTGAAGCCGCGTGTCCAAGAAGGACCCAGGCGTCGGGAACTGCGGCGTTGGTTTCTGGCCGGTCATGATGTCGTCGGCATAGGAACCCGGCTGCGGGAACCGGATGTCGTCGGTCTGGTCCATCAAGTTCGCAGCAAAGGACCCCGGCGTCGGGAAGCTCGACTTGTCCTCTTCGGTCTCGCCGTCCATCTTGAGCTGGGCCTGGGGGTCCTCGACTTTGTAGTCCGGATCATTCGGGTTCGACGACTGGACCTCGCCAGACTTGACCTCGCCAATGAAGTCCACGGGCTCGTCACCCGACGCGTTCGGAGCCGACTTCGCGCCGCCTAGAATTTCCTCGGCTTGAGCCACGACCGCGCCAGAAAACGCCTCGGCGTTCGGCTCGTTGTCGGCCATCTTCTGGACTTCGTCTTCGATCTCGGCCACAGCGGCGGCCTTTTGATCTTCGCTCAGCTCGACACCGATCGCCTCCGCGATGATCTCGACAGCTTCCGCCGCGTCTGGAGTTCCGCCCTCGGCGCTCTTTGCCTCCAGGTACGCCTCGGCCGCAGTTTTCGCCGCGCCAATGACCTCGGGAGGCATGTCGCCCGAGCCTTTCGGGTCCATAGACTTCGCCGCGCCGATCACCTCTTCAGGGGTTCCGACCTCGGCAGTCTTTTCGCCCTCGGGGACGATCTCGATCCCCTCTTTAGCCGCCACCTTCGCGAGTTCTTCATCTGTCATAGTTTCGCCCTTCGCCTCAATTTGAGCGCCTGGGGGCGCTTCGTGATCGTGTCCGTCCTCTGCGGGTTCAATGACTGGACGCCCGTCTTCGTCGTACGAAACAGCGTGAACGTGTCCGTCCTCGGCTGCTTCGGTCTGGAGCGCGCCCGGCTCCATTTCATGGGCGTGGGCGGGGTCTCCCCCGAAGCCCAGCGCCCAGTGGTCAATGTTTTCTGTTGGGTTGTCCTTCGCCCGAAGGGCTTCCAGGTTCTTCCGCGCCAGTGCATCCTGGGTCGCCATAGACAAGCGCAACGCGCCTCCGCCTAGGGCCTTCCAGGTCTTGGTTAAAACGCCCCGGTCCATGCACGGGTCCGCTGTGTCCAGGGCGTCCTCACACCAGGATTTCAGCGGGGCCAGGTTCACCCCGGCCGACTTCGCCGAGACCAGGGCATTCGGGTTCGCAGGAACCGGAACGGCCGAGAACTCCTGGAGGCGCTGCTTCGTGAACCGCATCCCCATGTCTTCGCCACGCATTGGCTCGAACTCGACGGGCTCGAAACCGGCCGAGACCGCGTTAAGGAAGCCGCCGCGATAGAGATCGAAGACCATGTCTGCGAACGGATTGACGCCTAGGGGCGTAAAGACCGCGTCCCCCATAAGCCGGTCGCCTTTCAGCTGAAGGTTTTCGCCGCGACCGATCGGGGGCTTCTCCGCATCGTGAGCCCACAAGAAAACAGGGTTCTTCGCATAATGCGCCAAATCCCAGCCAGACGGGCTGACAATGTCGCCGTCCCGGTCAAGGGTTCCGTCCGAGATCGTGAAACGGATCGCCCGACGGTTGACGTCGATCGCGTCCGCATTCTTGACCCGAAATGTTGCGTGCTTCTTCATTAAATCCGCAGTCCTGACACAAGATGCAGTGACCCAATCACCCTAGCCTCCGAGTTGCCGGATTTCCGTCAAGAGGGCGGTACGCTGCAATTCGAAGAACCGACGAAACTGTCCCGCCAAGAGCGCGTCGGCCTCCCAGCGGCGTCGATCCAAGCGCTTCCAGGTCGCAACCCGAGCGGCTTTGTCATTCAGCGAACCGACAACAGGGACGATTGTGCATCGGCAGTTGATGTCGTCCCCAGGCCGACCCATCGAGCCGGGATGAAGACCGACAGCGCCTGTCGGGGACCGAAATGCGTCTCCGACCTCGATCGTCTGACCGTCCATCTGGCGATGCGCGTCTCTGGTTCGATTATCCTGAACCGCAAGCCACTGGATGCGACGCACACCCGCAGAGCCGTCCAAGGCTCCCCAAGCGGCCCGGTTCGTCGCTCGGGCGACCTCGGTCCTGGCAATCGTCTCCGAGCGCGTTCCTGTGAACCGGCCGAAAACCCGATCAATCGAGCGGCGCATGTCTTCCAAGCTCGCGCCGTTGCGGACGTCCGTCGACAAGACGGCCTGGAGACCTTCGCGGGTCGTGTCATTGATCCGGCGGACCAGCCAGGCGGACCGCTCGGCCAGCTCGCGCTCGGTTCTCGGGTTGCGAACGTTGAATGCTCCCAAAACGCCGAAGCTATCCACCAGGTCGTCGACGAAGTCTTGTTGCGCCTTTGGGAGGGTTAGGCGCATGGCGTCCAGAACGTAGACCTCGGCCCCCTGATCATTCGTGGCCTCGAACAGAGCCCGGCGGATCTCTTCCCAGCTCGGTCCGTCTTCGGCCTTGACCCGCCGCTTCGGAAGATCAAGGCCCAGGATAAAAGGGCCGGCTTCGTCCTCCAGACGTATTCGAACAGGACCCCCGCCGAGATCCTGGACCGTCTTGGACACACACCCGCAGCCGGACTTTTCGGTGTCGAATTCGCGCCAGCGCTCCGGCCCCAACTGGATCGGCCCCTGGTAGGGCTCCCAGGCTTCGATGTTTGCGCCGTCCCGGTCCCCCTCGGAATTCCAGAACGCCTCGCCTGGGTCGTACGATAAAGTCACATGCGGAATGAACTCGGCGAAGTCCCAGCTTGCGCCATGCTCGCGGATCTCAGCCCAGCGAGCCTCGACCTGGTCGTCCATGAACGCCAAGACCAGCGCGTCGCCCAGACGCATAAGACGGCGCGCCCCGATGTTGTCTTCGGACCAGATCGTCCCGTCGCCGTTTTGCTGGCTGGGCTCGGGTAGCGAGGCCCAGTCGACCGGAGCGCGAGAGGCGGCGATCGTCACATGAAGGTCGCCTTCGTCAACGTCTAGCGGGACCCGGCCCGACTTCGCCCAGGCGATGATGTCCTCGGGGTTGATCACAGGGCGATCGACAAAAAGCGTGTCGACCCGATCATGTGGTCGCTTAGGCTCGGCCGACTTCGCCTCGACGGTTATCTGCGCCAGCTCTGGATCAGCCGCCTGGCTCTCCAGCTCTGCGGTCTCCTGGTCGGGCTCCAGGTCGACGATCTCGGCCTCCTGGAACTGACGCGGCGCGCCGGAAAAGGACGGCGCTCCGCCTCCCAGAGCACCAACGAACGCGGCCGAATTCAGCTTGTGGTCGCGCTCATAGACTTTCATGGGGTCCAGAGCAAACAGATCGCCCTCGCCTTCGCCTAGCGGCTCCATGCCCGCCAGCTCGCGGTGTTCGTCCAGCGTAAACGCGCCTGGGTTCGCCAGCATTGCCTGGAGCTGGAACGTCTTGTCTTCCCGGATCGGCGTGTCGTACGACGCGCGGACGTTCTCGCCATAATGGACCGCCAGCTGGTCGTCGTATGTCGCGGCGAACGCCTCTAGGAGCGGATCGCCCGCCCCCGACTGGGTCAGGAAGTCGGCCGCGTCGATCGTCGCCCGGTTCGAGCTGGTCAAGATCCCGAGCTGTTCCGGCGCGACGCCGCACACGCTCACGATCAAGTCGCGCTCGTACTGGCGAAGCTCCACCAGCTCCAGCTCGTGGAACGTCTGGGACACGGGCGTGACCGTGGTCTTGCCCCCGGAGAAGAACGGCTTCCCCGCGTTGCTCGATCCTCGGAACTTCATCCAGCTGGCGTCGACAACCGCCTTTTGCTCTGGCGTCAGCGGGGACGTGCCTTCGAACGACACGACCAGGTCCGGCCGAGCACGGTTCGCGAAGACGTTCTTCATCAACTTGGCGGCTTCTTCGTCGGCCCCGAGTTCGTCGCCCAGGGCGAAGCCGATCCCGGTCCCGCGCTCGTAAGGCCGCTCGGGGTCCGGGTCCTTGTGCCAAACCATGCTTGTGCGGGGGACCTCGAACACTTCGCGACCGACAGGCTGGACGATGAACGGCTCGGAGAGATCGCGCGGGACCTCCCGAACCCAGTGGGCTGGGAGCGGGTACAGCATGACCGGATGGCCCGCGTCATTCCGTTCGATGTACTCGAAGACCTCCCCGGTCAGGATGTAGTTCGCGAACAAGATCTTCCGCCGCGCCAAGCCCGACAGAAAGAGATCGTTCCCCCGGTTTAGGGTTCGCGCCATCATGTGGCCTGGGAGGCGCTTTTCGCCTGTGTCGGCCTCGGTCGCGGCGTGCCAGCGCTGTCGCGCCGCCATCCCCGCCAGCTTGCCCACAGCGGCCCGCAAGATTGGCGTCTCGCGATAGGCCGACAAAAGCTCGGTCGTCCCCTTGCGAGGAACGATCCGATGGCGGGCCTCGACCAGCTCCGCACCAGCGCCGGAACCCCGCTCAAATCGAGAGGCCATCGCCTTCAGGGTACTCGCCGCGCCGCGCGCAATTGTGTTTAATACGCTCATGCAACCAGCGTCGAAACTGCGCCGGTTTGGTCAAGCCGAGAGGAACCCGACATGATCCGATTTCTGACGTCCGCCATGGTTGCCGCAGCTCTGGCGGGATGTACGGCGCAATACATGGACCGGGGGTCGGAGAAGATGCGCGGGAAGCCGGTCTCCGACCTGGTCGCCGCCTGGGGGCCTCCGACCGGCGAGGTCGAGCTGGGCGGCCTGCGATACTACTCCTGGACCGGATCGACAGCCGCCGGGATCGCTGCGAATGCGACTTGCACAGCCCAGGCGATCGTGGACGACCAGGACGTGATCCGGGAGCTGAAGTGGAACGCCTCAGGCGTGGCGGGCTGGGGTTGCGACGTCCTGGCGATCAAGCTCCTGGACTAGGCGCTGTCGTACGACGCAAAAAATATGCGTCTGAGGTCAAAATAATTCTTGCGTGTTTATGCGTGTCAGGTCATAACTGGGTCAACGGAAACGAACAACCCAGGAGCCCGACCGATGAAAGTCCTTATCGCATGTGAGACCAGCGGCATCGTCCGGGACGCCTTTCTCGATCGCGGCCATGACGCCTGGTCTTGCGACCTTCTTCCGGCCCAGACCGCAACGAACCGGCACATCCAAGACGACGTCCGAAACGTTCTCAAGATGGACGACTGGGACCTCTTGATGGTCGCGCACCCGCCTTGCACCCGGCTTTGTAACTCGGGCGTCCGCTGGCTGAAGGAGCCGCCGAGCAACCCGCCAAAGGACGCCACGCCGCGCGAGATCGAAGCCTGGCCGACCATGTCTCGCGACGAACGCCTCGCCGTCATGTGGGACCACTTGGACAAAGGCGCGGAACTGTTCTCTCACGTCTGGAACGCCGACGTCCCCATGGTGGCGATCGAAAACCCCGTAATGCACAAGCACGGCCGAGCCCGCATTCGGAACTTTGAGCCCTTCGCCCAGTCGGTCCAGCCGTGGGAGTTCGGCGACGACCCGGACGGGCCGGACAACGTGAAGAAGCGGACCTGTCTGTGGCTCCGCAATCTCCCGAAGCTCCGCTCGACCGGAACCCTGGACGGGTCAACAGCGCGCCCAGAGATCCACCACGCCACACCTGGCCCAGACCGCTGGAAGATCCGCTCCCAGTTTTTCCCAGGCATCGCCGCCGCGATGGCCGACCAGTGGGGCGGGCTCGACCCGAACGGAACCGAACTCCGAAACCTGGCCGCGTAAAGGATTGACCGATGACAAGTTACCTAATTGTGGGCGACCCGACGCGTCCAGCGGCCAGCGACCTAATCGCTCAAGTCGATATGCTCTTGTACGGCGAACCGTTGCCCGACGGCGATTGGCGCGTCCTGGACGGAAACCACCTTTTCAGCATGATCGGCCGCGTCGTGATGCGGCACGAGATCGAAGACGACAACGCACCCCAGGAGACAGGCCCGTGACCGGGCGCGCCAAAGTATGCGTCCGGGATCAAAAGCAAAGTTGCATTTTTATGCGTCCTGTGTCATAAAACCATTAGTCAGAACTGAACTCTAACTGACGGCAACCAATGGCAACGAAAGGACACAAGAGGCAATGGAAGACCTGTTTTCATTTCGTCGAGAGTTTCGCAAGCTCAGCGAGACCGACCAAGCGGAAGTCCTCGATTTTCTTCTGGCTGACGTTGGCCCCGGCCCTGCGTTGACCAACCCCGACGACATCAAGCGCCCACCCCTCGCCGGTCGCGAAGAGGTCTTCCGGGCGGTCCAGTCCGCTGCGCCGCGAGATCTGACCGTCCAGGATGTCCTCCAGACAATTGGAGACCCGCGCGACCGACCATCGGTCAAGAATCGACTTCGGGAGCTGGCCGAGGCCGGACACCTGGAGCGCGTTGCGCGCGGGCGCTATCGGCTGAAGGTCGCAGCTGTTCAGGTGAGTGGCTCGGCATGAACCTCCGAGACACAATCGTCCACGTTTACGCCGCGACCGACGAGAGTTGCATCAAGCAGCGTTGCGAATTCATGCTCCAGTCCGAGGCTTATGTGTTCTTGAAGTGGATAATGCGCTCCGAGAAGTTTTCGAAGATCGTTATCAAGCATGGCGGCCGGACAATCTGGACCGGAGAGACCGGGGACCATGTTCCCGACTTCGACTGGTTCTTAAATCGAACTTACGGAAACGAACCCCAGGAAGCCGCCTAGCGTCACCAGACGTCGATCTCCTCGCCCTGGTCCAGCATCAAGTCCGTGATCGCCCAGACCAGGGCGTCGACCCGGTCGGGTGATCCCTCCCCCACGTACTCGCGCGACGTCATTCGCGACATTTGCTCTTCCAGAGGCTCCAGGTTCTGGGGGTCGTCCTTGCCCAGGTTCGCATGGAGAACGCGCCCTTGCTCGTACAGAGCCGACACAGGCTCAGCCCTGGCGACCTTCCCGTGAGAGGCCGTGACTTCTTTGTAAGCGACCATTTCGTCTGCCGTTCGGACCACAAACTCGACCATAGCGCCGCCGAAGTTCCGCTCGGCGACCAGGCGGTCGGCCCCGTGAAAATGGTATGCGTGACAGGCGCGCTTGCCCCACTCATTCGGCGAGCCTCTAAGCGTCCAATCCGTTAAGACGACGGCCCTGGGTTTGGGTTCGTTCGTACGACCAGCGACAATGATCCCGATCTCGTCCGAGGTCGACTTCGCATCAGCCGCGCCCGAGGGGTCGACAGAGACTACAATCCGCTGGAACTCCAGGGCCTTGATCTCTTCGGGCGAAGCCTTCGCCGCGTTGATCATATCCCAAGTCCAGAGCGCACCTGGAACGTCGTCCAACATCTCGGCGTAAAGCTCTTGTCGGCCGAGCCTGGTCCCCTCGTATCGTTCGCGAAGGCGCTCCAGGAAGCGGGGGTTCAGGTTCGCGGCGTTGTCGAAGGTCGACCCTCGGACCGTGATCGTCCTAGGGTCTGCCTCGATCTCTTTCAGCGTCTCGATCGGCCTGGGCGTGGTCGTGATCACGGTCTGGGGGCTGTCGCCTAGACGCATACAGAACGCCAGCATGTCCCAGACGTCGCGCGCCTTCTTCCACTTGCCCAGCTCGTCACACCAGGCTTTCTCGAACTGTGGGCCGCGAAGATCTTCCGGGTCCTCGGCTGAGTAGAGCGAGACTTGCGCGCCGTTGTTCCAGGTGACCGTTTTTAGACTGGGGTTGTACTTCGGGATCCCCATCCACTCGCCGCTAAGGTCGTGGTCGCCCTGCCAGCAGCATGCGAGCAGTCCGCTCTCTCCCAGGACCATGACCTTCCGCACGTCCTCAGCGTCCTGGCCGATCATCGCAATCCGCTTATAGCCCATCTTCACCCATCTGCGGACGATCTCCGACCCAGTCCTGGTCTTGCCGAACCCGCGACCCGCATCGAAGACCAGGTTGTCCCACTCGCCGCCTGGAAGCCGCTGGTTCTGGCGCGCCAGGAAGTCCCAGTTGTGGAGAAGCGCGTCCATCTCCAGGCCCGAGAGCGACGCGAAGAAAGCCTCCCGCACGTCGTCAGGAAGCTGGGCCAGGTCGTCGGCTGTGGGGAGCGCGTCCAGCATGATCACGCGACCCAGCGCAAGCCCACGCCTGGGAGCGGCTTGATATGCTCCGCGAGGTCGGGGCGCTTCTTTCGGATGTGGCACAGCCGGACGTAGACGTTGCGCCTGGGGTCGTCCAGAACTCTCCCGGAAATTGCCTCGGCGATACACTCATGTGTCACCAGACAGCCGCCAGCACGGCGAACGATGTGGACCAGCTTCGCCTCGCCCCTGTTCAGGCCGTCCAGGTGTGGGGGCGCGTCATGGATCGCCAGAGCCAGGCCAATGACGTGCTCCCGCGTGTCTTCGTCCAGCTGGGCAAGTCGAGCCATCGGGTCGGCTGGTATGGGTTCGAAGAAGTCGTCCACAGTCAGTCCCAGCCCTTGATACACTTCCAGACGCCAACAGCGATAATGAAAATCGGCATCATCGGCCAAAACACGGCCAGGATCACAGCTCCAGACTGACTTAAACCGATGTCTTCGTTCTCCGAGCAAATCGCCGACATGAGAAACGCGACCGTGATCACGCCCGAGAGGTAAAGCGCTAAGATCCAGCCCCAATCGACAGTCATATCTCGCCCGCCCCCTGACACACGCTAGAGACGAACGCCTTCCAGACCATTGGGTTCGTACGAACGCCCGCAAGATACAGTTTCGCCTGGGAGAGCGCGCTTTCGATATCGCCAGCTTCGACTATGACGGTCTGCCGCCTCTCGCCCACAGAAGCTTGATCAGCCTCTTGCCCTCGGCCCGTGCTGTGGGGGCAGACCTGGACGGTAATGATCCAGCGATCCATTATCCCTCTCCCGCCTCCTGGTCGTCGCGGATCACGTCCTCCAGAATGGCCGTGATGACCTTCCCCGTCCCCTTGTGGCCGCCCTCCTGGGCCAGGCGCTCCAGGTGGCCCCACTGATCCCAGCGCAGCTTGACCCGGACTGTCCGGCTTTCGTGGATGCTGTCGCCGTCAGGCATCGTCGCTCAGAACCTTCTCGACAAGGTCAAGCGAGACATCCAGCGTCTCGGCTATAACCACGGCTGACACGCCAGCTGAGGCGAGCTGGACGATGTCCTTCTTCTCGGGGACCTCGCCAGTCGCGACGTCGACCACAATGTCCACCGCGCTCTCGACTGTGTCAGTGATGAACTTGAACAAAACCGAGCACTCCCACCAAAACCAACAGCAAAACCAAAGAAGCGATAGCCACCCACAGACAGAACGACTGAAGCCGACCAAACCAAACGTCCCAGGCGTCCAGGCGCTTTATCTCGGCCGTGTAGCTGTCTCGCTTGGCGAACAGATCCTCAAGCTCTTCTCGGCCGCCTTTTTCGTCGGCCTTCTTGAGGAAGTATTCCCGGACGCTCGGGTCATCGAGTAGGTTCTTCTCAGACATCTACTGGGCCTGTGCGACTTGCTGACGGAACACGGGATGGTTTTCGCAAGCCTCGTCGACCGGCTCGCCGTGGACCGTGATCATCCCGAAGAAGTAGGTCCGGTCTGGATGGCGCTCGCACACCTTCGCCCAGTCCGCCTCGGTCCCGCATCGGTTCATAATCGACAAGGTCTCGATATCCCCGCCGTCGCGCGTGTGTGTCCCGCGCATCTTCGTGTCATTCTGGTAGTGGCGGCCCCGATAGACCGCCGAACCACAGGGCGGAAGGTGCGACAGGTCGCGAGCCTTGAATGCCGTCAGATCCGCGAGCGTGGCCGCCTCCAGGCTCTCGCCCTCCAGACCCTCCGACCAGTCGTCAATCGGCTCAGGCGCTGGCTCAGGGCTTGCCCAGACGATCAGGCCGCCCAGGCTCTGGGCCTGGACCGCGCCAGGCCCCGCAACCGCGAGCGCGACGACGCATATACAAACAGCTTTGCCCAGGTTCGCCAGGAATCCGCCCTGGTACGCGGCCCAGCCGCCCGCCGCTATCAAGGCGACTGCGGCCCACTGTTCGACCGGGATCTGGAACCCGACCAGGCGGAACACGAACTGGCCCGCCAGGGCGGCCACGATAGGCGCGTTGACAACCAGGAAGACGGCGAGCGCGGCCCGAAACGGGGCGGCCAACGCTGCGGCCCAGGCGCTGGCCCGCCTCGGATAGCACCACACCAGGAGGACGACACCGATCACCAGGGCGGCGATCGCGGCAAGCCAAATCAGAAACGGGTCGACAGTGATCATTCTTGAAACCTTTCGTCAGTTGGGTGGGGTTGTCGGGTCAACTCCTGAGAACATACCGGCGGCGACGACTGCGGCGCTCGCGACGCCGATGTCGGTCCCGTCGGTCAAGACCACGTCGCCAGGCTGGCCCTCGTAAAACTTCTCGCCGTAGGTCAGGAAAACGCGGTCGATATGGCCCACGCCCCCGGTCGAGTATCGAATTCGTACGACGACGCCCCATTCCTCCATCACCCGGTTAAACTCCGACCAGACCCCGGGGTTCTGGTGCGGGCTCCCAAAGGGGATCGAGATCGCTTTCGCTCGAACGTAGCCGCCGCGTCTTTCGCCCAGCTCCATCGCCTAGTCCCTCCACAATGCGCGGGGCCAGAGCGCCGCGTTCACCAGGTTGCGCACCCCCTCGCGCAGGGTCTTCGGGTTCGTCCACTTGACCCCGGTCACGCGCCAGCCGATCCACAGCCAGACGTAAGCGGTCACGATCACAGCCAGGAGCGCGGCGAGCTGGGTCATTTCTTGGGCTCCGCTTTGGGGTCGGGCCACGCCGCGAGAAACGCGTTCATGTCGTCTTCGCTGGCGAAGCCGAACCATGTGTAACCGTGGATCGTCACCGAGCCGCGAACCCATCGGCCCGGCCTGTCATGAAGCGGCCAGGCTTCCTCGCCAAAGTGGTCGAGGCACCATTGGCGAATTTCGATATCCCGTCGCTCGATAATCGAGCCGGTGAAGGCATCGACCATCCAAGGCCGATCGTCCCAGAACCGATGAAAGAGCTTAACGAATTCAGGGTTGCCGGTCGTCTCCGTATGCTTCAGGGCGCGGTGATAGAGGTCTGTGGCCATTCACTCGCCCTCCATCTTGCCAAGGAATTCGCGGGTCTCCGTGAAGGCGACGTCTAGATCCTCATACCCAGCGGTTCCACCCGCCGAAACGTAGATCCGCGCAGCACGGTCCAACGCCTCAAGCAGCCGCAGCGCCTCGGCGAAGTTGGGGTCCGCATGACCGGCGGGCGCGCGTTCTACCGCAGCCACTCCCGCCGGGACATCATCCGGGCTTTCCTCAGATCGGGGATTATACGCGGGCGGCGTCAACTCGGGCTCGTCGGGCTCTCCATCGTAAAACCACGATCCGAGCGCCCGCCTCAGACGGAGCTGGACCTGGGCGACCCCCGCGCGAACGTTTCCGACGTTCGAGATGGACTTCGTCGCCTCCAGGCGAGCCTCGGCGTATTTCATCACTTCGCGCAAGCGGTTAAACCTTGCCCGCCCCCCAGCCAGACGGTCCTCCAGATCCTTCTTCTCGGCCAGCCAGGTTGCTTGCTGCCTCGACCAGTATTGAGCCGCTTCGAGAGGCGTCTTCGGGCGCAGGAACACACCTGCGGTCGGGTCCGGCTCGTACTGCAACCCCTCAAGATACCCCGCTAGATTTCCAGCAGCCTCACGCATCAAGGCGACTTGATCGACCGGGCTGTTTTTCGAGTCCTCGACAAGTCGCAAGAAGTCCGAGATCTCTTTGACGTCGCGCGGCGCTATCTCAATTACCGGCTCGGCCGATGCAGGCGCGACTTGCGGTGTCGGGAATTCCTCGGCCGGCTCGGGCTCGCGGTACTTTGGAAGCGCTTCGATCAAAACCCGAAGAAGGGCCAGAGCGCTATCGAACTCCTCTCTGGGAGTTCTCATGAGCCCACGCGTTGCCAGCAACAGAAGTTGCTCGACCTGGGCCTGGGGAATCTTAAGCTCCAGATCGATCATCCTGTCGGCTCTTCATCGGCGTTTGTGTCGCGGGTCAAGAGCAGGATTTTGTCGTCCAAAACCTCTAGGCCGACGATTGCAATCCCCCAATTCTCACCCTGGGCTGATATCCACAGCGGCGTCTTCTCCGTCATGACGTAGTTGCCGCCCTTCCATCCCTCGTATGTCGAACCAAGCGCCGACATAGCAGAGGAAAGAACCTCGCTTCTCTTCCTTGATGTGGACGAGCAAAAAGCCAGGTCTTCATAGTAGCCGCGGTAGCTATGGGGCCGGTCTATTCCAACGCCAAAGTCAGTCTCCACAAACAGGTCCTTTTGAGCCTCGGTTACTGTAGAGAGCTGGTGAATGAGCTGGCCCAGGGTGAGGTGGTATTCTGAGCGCTGCGCAGCGAGGGCTTTTCCCACCGCATCGACGATGTTCTGGCGTGATTGGCTCATCCGTAGTCCTCCTCGCTGTAGTCCACGAGTTCCTTAATCGCGTGAACCGCTTCGCCGTCGTCGGCGTCACATTCGCGGATCGCGTCGCAGATCTTTTCCTTCAGATCGTTCAGCTCGTAATTCGCGTCAC
>CALDSD010000084.1 GCA_937911325.1 uncultured Neomegalonema sp. | reverse complement strand
GCTTGGGCCGCCGGACGGATGACGATCAACCGCCAAGGCTCCAGCTTGCCGTGGGCGGGCGGGCGCAATCCTGCGGGCAGGATCTTTTGGAGCGTGGCGGCATCCGGTCCGGGCGAAACCAAGGTTTTTGCGGGGGTCGACCGTCTCGTCAGCAGGAACTCCAACGCTTCGGGTCGTTCTCGTGGCCTTAAGTCCGCGGTGGTTGCTTCTGGTCCGGTGTTTTCGGTCATCACCCGCTCCGTCGATTGCGCGACCGCCCCTGAACCAACCAGATCTGAAACAACCAAGGCTGGATCATGGGCGACGATCGTTTGGTAAATCCGGTTAGGCGGCGGCAGGCAAGGCGTCAATCTCTGCGCGCGCGGCCTCGATCTGCGCTTCGCCGTGCATCATCTGCTGATCCGCTGCGATGAACGTGACGTCGGTGATGCCGAGGAAACCGAGAAGATGACGCATGTAGCCGGTGGCGAAATCGATTTCAGAGCCCGATTTTGTGCCGCCCGTAGCGATGACGACATAAGCTTTCTTGTCCTGCAGATGTCCGTCGGGGCCGTTCTCGGTGTATTTGAACGTCACTCGAGCCCGCGCGACCATGTCGACCCAGGCCTTGAGCGCCGCGGGAACGCCGAAATTGTAGATTGGGACGCCGATCACGATCGTCTCCGCCGCTTTCAGTTCCGCAACCAGAGCATCCGAAAATGCGAGTTTCTCGCGCTGCGCCTCCGAGCGGTCTGCTGGATCTGTGAAGTTTGCGCCCACCCAGGCCTCGTCGACGAAGGGCACGCCGTCGGCGACGTCTCGCACGGTGATGGCGCTGGCGCGCCCGCCGCTCAGCTTCGCCGCGAGTTGCTCGACCAAGGAGCGTGTGGATGAACCGGTTTTACGGGCGCTCGACTGAATAGCGAGGATGTTTGGCGCTGACATGAACTCGACCTCTTAACGACTGCGCGGAGTTGCGACCCTCTTTGACTTAGCGGTTTCGTACTGACGAAAAAGGAGCAAATCTCAGCACGAACTGTCGCTGTCAGGGAAACAGTTCCCCAGTGAGGTGGAGAGGCGTTGCTGTAACAGCGCCGTGTTGGCGATCTCGCATTCCCACAACACGAGGACGCGCCAGCCGAGTTCTCTCAATTCCGCGCACACCTTGCGATCGCGCAGCTGGTTGCGCGCGATTTTCGCGCGCCAGTAGTCTGTGTTCGTTTTTGGCGCGCGGGACCCGCGCTTGCAGTCATGCCCGTGCCAGAAGCACCCATGAACGAAAATCGCGATCTTACGCCCCATAAACACGATGTCGGGGCGGCCGGGCAGGTCGCGGCGATCGAGGCGATACCCGGTCCAGCCCAGCGCCCGCAAAGCGGCCCGGACCCTCAGTTCGGGTTGCGTGTCGCGCCCTTTTACGCGGCGCATCACCTCTGATCGCTTCATTTCTTGTCCGTCCGTCAGAGTGTGTCAGCGCTTTGGCAGGGATCTTGCTGATCAGTTCCGCAATCGGGAGCGCCGTGTCCCCTCTCTCTCATTTGGCGTGACCGATGGCGGGGAAGGCGCCCACGACAGGTCCTTCCCCGCTCTTATCCTTTGGCGAACAGACAGGGTTCAGTAAGGGTCGAGAGCGCTCTGTATTGGCGCCCGGCGGCGTCAAAGTTGGCGGGATCGAGCCATTGCTCGAAGGCGCTGCCGAGGGCCGGCCATTCCGAGTCGATCGTCGCGTACCAGGCCGTATCGCGGTTTCGTCCTTTTGACACCGTCGCTTGCCGAAACACCCCCTCGAACGAAAAGCCGAACCTTTGCGCGGCGCGGCGCGACGCGGCGTTGAGCGCGTTGCATTTCCATTCATAGCGCCGATACCCGAGATCGAAGGCGTTCTTCATCATCAGATACATGGCTTCCGTCGCCAGGCGACTGCGCTTGAGCCGGGGCGAAAAGCAGATCCAACCGACTTCGATCGATCCTGCCTCCGGGGCGATCCGCAGATAACTCGCCTGACCCAGCGGCGCGCCGGTGTCCAGATCGCAGACCGCATAGAACTGCGGGTCGGCCCCGGCGCTGACCTGATCCGCGAACACTCGGTACTCCGCCGCAGTCGCAAACGGACCAATAGGCATATAGTCCCAAAGCGCGTCGACGCCTTCCCATGCGTCGAACAGCCCTTGGGCGTGGCGCGCCGGGTCAAGGGGCTCCAATCGACAATAGCGCCCTTGCAGGGTTGAGCGGCCGGGAAAAGGCGGGGGCGACCAGTTCGGCACGGGTGCGCCCAAGTTTGAGTCCGGGTCTGAGTCTGTCTGTATCGTCATGACCGGGATCAGACGATGAATGGCCGCCGCCCGCAACCGTCTCCGCGACCTGCGTCGGTCGGGTCGGATGCGGGGAAAAGGTGGTCGGTCTGGTGGTCGGATAGCCGCCCGGAACCGCGCCATGCTTGACGGCGCCGGACGCGTCAGGGTCCGAGCGGACACGCGCCGATCCTGCGGCGCTGGCTGCATAGAGCAGGAGAGGGTATGACGACACGCGGCCATTGCTTTTGCGGACGAACCCGTTGGGAGTTTGAAGGCGCCCCAACGTGGTCGTGCTACTGCCATTGCGACGACTGTCGCCGGAATTGCGCAGCGCCGATCGTCGCCTGGCTGGGCGTGCCTGTCAGACGGTTCCGATGGCTTGGCGCGGCCCCCCAGACCCTTGAGAGCTCGAAAGGCGTGAGGCGTCATTTTTGCGCGACTTGCGGCGCGCCGATGGGGTTTGAGGCAGACCATTACCCGGGCGGAATGCATCTTTACGCCGGGTCGCTCGAGAAACCGGAGACGTTCACCCCTGAGTTCCACGTGAACTATGAAAGCAAACTGCCATGGCTTCAGATCGACGACGATCTGCCAAAGTACACGGACACGATGCTCCACGCGCCTGTCTCGCTCCGAGACTATCACACCGACGACAGCGCTTAGATTCGAGCCTGCGATCAGGCCTTGTTGTCGCAAAGAGACGTTGATCCGGGCAGACATACCGCGCTACCAGACCAGCAGATCAGCGCGGTCGTGATCGTCCCCGGGACCCTTGATCCGGCTGTCGACACGGTCTCGCCGCGGGGGGGGGGGGGGAGCAACAATCCGAAATGGCGTGCGTGATGAGGACGAAGAAC
>CALDSD010000083.1 GCA_937911325.1 uncultured Neomegalonema sp. | reverse complement strand
TTGAAAATCCGCGTGTCGGTGGTTCGATTCCGCCCCTGGGCACCACAGCGCTTGCGACAGGAAGCGCGCGGCATTCACGACATTTCAGGGCGGCGGCGGTTTCGCGCGCGAAAACCGTGAGAGCCCTTCGCTGCGGATCCATTTGTCTTGCGGCAGTCGGTCCCGCCGACGCCTCCGAAGGGGCGGCCTCGTCGGCCGACGCGCGGTCGCGCTTTCTTGGCGCCGGCGTTCGAACTCTGTCGTGTTAGACGGACCACGCCCGCGCTTCCCCGCAGCATCAACAAGCTCGCTTGGCGCCGCAGCCGTATGAGGCTGTGCTTCCGTTCTCGCAAGATCTGGGATTAGGAAACGAACGCCGCAACGAGACGTGGGCGCTTCTTCGGAGGCTCGCATTGCCTCAAATCTACTGGCTTCGACAGGCTTTGCCTGTGCATTCTTTTTCGCCTCTCGGGAAGATGAAACTCGTAGCGCGGCGAAGCGGCCGATCTACGAGACCGACTGCGCCGAGGTTTCCTTGGCGTCATTCTTGGAACGCACAAACGGCAACTCGACAACTTCCATATCAGCGACGCCGGTTGCGTGTGGAAGAGTGCAGATGCGCCCAACAACCGCTTCGGCCCGATCAATGAGCGCAATAGCGATCCCGCGCTGTAGATGTCGCGACCAACTGCAATGGCGTGTCGAGCCGATCATCCGTTCGCCGTCATAGATCGGCATATCCCACTCGCCGGTCTCTATCCGGATGTTTGGCTCGGTCGCCACCAATCCAACCATCTTTCTGGGAGGGCCGCCTGCATCTCGTATCCGCTCGAGCGCTTTGCGTCCGATGAAGTCGCCCTTGTCAAAATCGACGACAGACCCTCGCCAGAACTCCAACGCGTTTATGCGGTCGCCCTCAGTGTGGCTGATTGTGATCATGCCCCCCTCGCGCGCACGCTCATACTGAACAGGGCCTTCCAACAACCCGTGCGGTCGGCCTGCGTCGCGGATCGCACCCCATAGTTGATTACCAAGATGTCGACCGCGTGGGTACGGTTCGGCCCCAACCAAATAAATCTCAAATGATCGTTCGCCGCTGTACCCAGTCGTCGACACGACGACTTCGAGGCCCGCCAGCGTCGCTCGCATACACTGAAACGGTTTCATGTCAGAGAGCGGAGCTGCGGTCAGCTGGCGCAGAATTTCGCAGGCTTTGGGTCCAGCAACCTGCACGGAAGGCGCGGGAACGGCTTGCACCCGCACATCATGGTCAGAAAACGCCGCAGCGCCGCGGACCCACAGCTCAAGTGCGACCGTACCGACAGTCATCCAAACTGTTTGCTCGTCGAGAATGAGCATGACCGGATCCGCAAGTATCCAACCGTCTTCATCGCAAACGAAGACGTAAGAGCTTCGGCCAACTTTCATTTTTAGAACGTTGCGCGTGACCAAATGATCGACAAATACGAGCGCATCAGGGCCTTGAACCTGGATCACGTGAAGCGAGTGAACATCGGCGAGTGTCGCTGCTTCGTGAAGGGCCCTGTAATGCTCTTCCGCACCGGTTCCGTAGGACCACGCCATATAGCTGTTGAGGTGACGCTTGTATGAATGCGCGCCAGCGGCGTTTGCGCACTCAAAAAACGGAGAAATTCGACCTCTCGGCTCAAACCCGAAACCCATCCCAGTGGTTGGGTTCTCGTAGGCGACTCCATTCTTTTTCATGACGCGAAGCTCCATATTTTTCCGGAGAAGCCGGAAAACCTCCTACCCGTTTTCGAGGCGACTTGTTCGTTCTAGATCCCCGTTAGGATGGCTCTCGCGCGTCTGTCACTGTGTGTCTCGTCGCGCGTCCATGGTTTTTCTAAGCGCTTCCAACTCGGGCAGCAGCTTTTTGACGCGCGCTTCCGCGAACTGCTCTTTCAGCTCTGCTATCTCCGGATCGATCGAGCGTATCGCCTGGTTTCGAAACGCGGCGCCCTGTTCGGTTATCCAGACGCGTTTCGATCGACCGTCTTCTTCATGAGCCCGCATGTCCACCAACCCGGCTTTCTGTAAGCCTGCAAGCGTGTGGCTCATCGTCGTCTTCGCCACCTGAAACGCCTGCGCCAGCTCCAGCGGGGTCCGGCCATCCTTCACGCGTATCAAGTGATTGAGCACCGAGAAATGTGAAACCAGGAAGCCATCCGGCAACCTGGCCTCGAGTATCGTCCGGCTCAATTGCTCCAGGATCCCGATCTCGTTGAACAAACGAAAGAAAGGAGATCCATTCTCTTCAGACATTTCGCATTCGACTTTCGATGGGCCAGCGCGGTGTTCTTTGTGTGCGCTTACCGTATCCAAGCAGGCCCAGCATCTGAATCGTTTCGTCGTTCATTGCAAAGCGCTGGTGGATCTCCTCGTACAAAGGCTTCATTTCCTCGTACTCTTGAAGCGCCTGACTGACGGGCCGCATCGCCAGCCCGGCGCCGGTCGCCGCCAGGTTGAGGCGAAGCCACCGACGTCCCGCCTCTATCTGGTCAAAGCGCGTGTTCTCCGGCGTGCGGATCAGCGTCATGGCTGGGCTCGACAGAATCGCCTTGGCGGTATCCTCGATCGGGCGGCGTGCGTTCGGGTTGTCGATGTCGAGAGCATCCTCTCGGTTCAGCAGTCCGAGCACAACCAGCGTGTCCAACATCGGTCCGCCAACATCGATTCCATCCGGATTGGCGTTGATCTCGGCCTTCCCCAGGCGGAGCAGGTCCACGCTTTCTTTCC
>CALDSD010000082.1 GCA_937911325.1 uncultured Neomegalonema sp. | reverse complement strand
GCTAGCGCATTCCTGGCGCCACCCCCGGGGCGGGCGCCCAATTTGTTCCGCGGGCGCGCCCGTGTCACCCTGGCCGCGCCCGGTCTGGTCCGAGCCCACGATGGAGAAACGACGCTAGAGAGCGGTAGGTGCACGGAGCGGTTGCGCCGCCTCCCTCTGGTCGTGAGCCCGAACTAGCTCGTCATGCCTGCATCCTCCTCAGCATTCCTCACTCATGTTTTCGCCGGACGGCGTGGTTGCACTCGGGAGCTTTTCGCCCCTCTTTTTCACGCCCGCCCGGCCTCCGGACCGACCAGCGCCGCAAGGCGCAGGTCGACCCCGGATGTGCCCAGCTGAACCTCCCAAAGCTCAGTCTTGGCGTTGTCCTGAACGCGTGAGAGCGCCAGGGTCATCAGGATCGCGATGAAGGTCGTTTGCATCTTCAGTCCTCCAGTTGCGTCCATCTCGCTGCGGACAAGTAGAAGATGCTGCGAGATCATGGCGCGCCAGGTGCGAGGACATGGTCAGACAGCGGAAATACTGTGATCTGCCTGCCTTTTGTATGATTATTTGGTTAATCCGTGTGAATTCATCACAGTATTCGACTGAATAGATGTGACGAATGAACAATCGCCAGCGCTCAACCGGTTGGAGGACACGGCCCATAAAAAAAGGCCCGCGCGGCGGCGGGCCTGTCTTCCTCTCGGCGACCGAGGTCTATCGCCGCTTCGGCGGCATCAGGTCGGTGATGTGGCCGGTGAACATCTCGGTCGCCATCGCCACCGTCTCCGACAAGGTTGGGTGTGGGTGGACGGTGAGTTCGATGTCCTCCGCGTCCGCGCCCATCTCGATCGCGAGCGCGGCCTCGGCGATCAGCTCGCCGGCGTTGGGGCCGCCGCTCCCGCACCCCAGGATCCGGTTTGTTTCCGGGTCGAAGATCACCTTCGTCGCGCCTTCCGAGCGGTCGTTGGCCAAAGCGCGGCCTGAAGCGGCCCATGGGAACACGCCTTTGCCGATCTTGACTCCCTGCGCCTTCGCCTGCTCTTCCGTGAGGCCTGCCCAGGCCACTTCCGGGTCGGTATAGGCCACCGAAGGGATCACTTTGGCGTCGAACGCCGATTTGTGACCTGCGCAGACCTCTGCGGCCACCTTGCCCTCGTGCACGGCTTTGTGCGCGAGCATCGGCTGACCGATGATGTCCCCGATCGCGAAGATGTGGGGCACGTTGGTGCGCAGCTGCTTGTCGGCGGCGATGAAGCCACGCTCGTCCACGTTCACTCCGGCGTTCTCGGCGCCGATGCGCTTGCCATTGGGAACGCGGCCAACCGAGACGAGAACCTTCTCGAAGATCTCGGAGCTCTGTTCGCCCTTGGCGTCCTCGAAAGTCGCCTTGATCCCGCTTTTCATCGCCTCGGCTGCGACGACCTTGGTGTTGAGCAGGATCTTGTCGAACTTCTTCTCCATCCGTTTCTGCCACGGACGCACGAGGTCGGGGTCGGCGCCGGCCATAAGACCGCCGGTCAGTTCGACCACGGTGATCTTCGTGCCGAGCGCCTCGTAAACCGTCGCCATCTCCAGACCGATGATGCCGCCGCCGACGACGAGCATGCTCTTGGGGATATCCGCGAGTTCGAGCGCGCCGGTGCTGTCGACCACGCGTGCGTCGTCATGGGGAATGAAGGGCAACTGAACCGGCTCGGAGCCGGCGGCGATGATGCAATTGTCGAAGGAGACGGTCTGTGATCCGCCGTCGCTCAGCGCGACGTCGATCATGTTCGGACCCGAGAACGTTCCCGTGCCGCGCACCACCGTGACCTTCCGGCCTTTCGCCAGCCCGTCCAGACCACCGGTGAGCTTGGAGACGACGCCGTCCTTCCAGCCGCGCAGCTTGTCGAGGTCGACCTTGGGTTTGCTGAACGAGAGGCCGTGATCGGCCATCTCTTCCGCTTCGGAGATCACTTTTGCGGCGTGCAGCAGCGCCTTGGACGGAATGCAGCCGACATTCAGGCAGACGCCGCCCAGCGTCGGCCAGCGGTCGATCAGAACAACCTTCTTGCCCAGATCCGCCGCCCGGAACGCGGCCGAGTAGCCGCCAGGCCCGGCGCCGAGCACCACGACCTCGCCGTGTACGTCTCCCTGCGCGCGGGCCCCGCCCGCGACCGAGTTCTGCGCTGGCACATGCGCGACGCCGTCGCCGGCGCCGTTCGTCGCCGTCGCCGGAGCCGCCGCAGCGGCGGCTGATCCCTCGGCTTCCAGCGTCAGGATGACCGCGCCTTCGGAGATCCTGTCGCCCAGCGCCACCTTGAGATCGGCCACTTTCCCAGAAGCCGGGGCCGGCACGTCCATGGTCGCCTTATCGCTTTCCAGCGTGATCAGCGGATCCTCCTCGGCCACCGTGTCGCCGGGAGCCACGTGGATCTCGATCACCGGCACGTCGGTGAAATCACCGATGTCCGGAACCTTTACGTCGATTGTCGCCATTCTCGCCGCCCTCCTCAGAGCAGCAGGCGACGGACGTCGCCCAGCAGGTTTTTCAGGGTTGCGCAGAATCGCGCGGCGAGCGCGCCGTCGATGGCGCGATGGTCATAGGACAGGCATAGCGGCAGCATGTTGCGGGGGACGAATTTCTCGCCATCCCAGACCGGGGCCATCTTCGAGCGCACGACGCCGAGGATCGCCACCTCCGGCGCGTTGACGATCGGCGTGAAGCTTGTGCCGCCAATGCCGCCGAGCGAGGAAATCGTGAAGCTCGCGCCGGACATCTCCGCCGGCGTCAGTTTGCCGTCGCGGGCCTTTTTCGAAAGCGCGCCGAGTTCCTTGGAGATCTCGACGATGCCTTTCTTGTCGGCGTCATGGATCACCGGCACCACGAGCCCGTGCGGCGTGTCCGCAGCAAAACCGATGTGATAGTACTTCTTCTTCACCAGCGAGACGCCGTCCGGCGAGATCGAGCTGTTGACTTCCCAATGCTCGTTCAGCGCTTTGACGGCGCCCTTGATCAGGAACGAGAGCAGGGTCACGCGATAGCCCTCCTCCTTGGCCTTGCCGTCGAGATCCTTCCGGAACGAGTCGAGATCCGTGATGTCGGCCTCTTCGTTGTGGGTCACATGCGGGACGTTCAGCCAAGAGCGGTGCAGGAACGGGCCGGACATCTTCTTGATGCGGCTCATCTCGATCATCTCGACGTCGCCGAACTTCGAGAAGTCGATGGCGGGGATCGGCGGAATGCCCATGCCGCCTTCCACGCCGCCGCCTGTCGTGGCTCCGGCGAGGTGGCGTTTGAGATCGTCTTTCGTGACGCGGCCTTTCTCGCCGGTCGGCTTCACTTTCGTAAGGTCGACTTCGAGCTCTCGCGCCAGCCGGCGCACTGACGGGCTGGCGTGCACGTCGCCAAAGTCGACGAGGTTTGGAACAGGTGGGCGCAGCGCCCCCTCCGCTTTCGGGGCGACCGGGGTTCCCGTCGCCGCAGCCGGCGCGGCCTCGCCTGCCGGTTTTGGAGCGGGGCGAGGGGTCTCTACCTCTCCGGCGGTGATGAGGGTCATGATCTCAGCCCCTTCGGAGACCTTGTCGCCCAGCGCCACCTTGAGCTCGCCGACGGTTCCCGCTGCGGGAGACGGCACGTCCATGGTCGCCTTGTCGCTCTCGAGCGTTACAAGCGGATCTTCGACCGAGACGACGTCTCCCGGCGCGACATGGACCTCGATCACGGGCACTTCAGAAAAGTCGCCGATGTCTGGCACCGGTACGGAAATCGTCTCGCCAGTTGCGACGCCCGCTGGCGCGCCGGCGTCGGCCGCCGGGGCTGCGGCTGGGGCGGCCTCCGCGCCGGCGCCGGCTCCGTCGATCACCATGATCAGCGCGCCTTCGGAGAGCTTGTCGCCCAAAGCGACCTTGATCTCCTTGACGACGCCGCTCGCCGGCGCCGGAACATCCATCGTCGCCTTGTCGCTTTCCAGCGTGATGAGCGGGTCTTCCTCGTTCACTTCATCGCCGACGGCGACGAGCAGTTCGATAACCGGAACGTCGGAAAAGTCTCCGATATCTGGCACCGTTACGTCGATATGAGCCATGTTTCGTTTCCCTGTTTTGACCGCCGGTCGCCGATCAGGCGGTCGCCGGGTCCGGTTTTTCCGGATTGATGCCGTATTTCGTGATGACGTCCTGCACCGCGGAGGCCGGGACCTTTTGCGCGTCGTGGAGCGACTTCATTGCGGCCAGCGCCACGAAGTTGCGGTCGACCTCAAAATGCTCGCGCAGCTTTTTGCGATAGTCCGAGCGGCCGAACCCGTCTGTGCCCAGAACCCGGTAAGGGCTGTCGACATAGGGTCGGATCTGATCCGCGAAGAGCTTCACGTAATCCGTCGAAGCGACCACCGGCGCTTCGCCGCGCTCCTTGAGTTTGGCGGCGACGTACGGAACCCGCGGCTCCTCGGTCGGATGCAGCATGTTCCAGCGCTCGCAAGCCTCGGCCTCGCGCCGCAGTTCGGTGAAGCTGGTCACCGACCAGACATCGCATGAAAGCCCGAAATCCTGCTCGAGCATTTCCGCGCCGGCCACGACCTCGTTCAGGATCGCGCCGCAGCCCATCAGATGCACCTTTTGGCCGGGCTTGTCCGAGCCGCGCAGCAGGTACATGCCTTTGACGATGCCGTTCTCGGCGCCTTCAGGCATGTCGGGGTGCTGATAGTTCTCGTTCAGAGTGGTGATGTAGTAGAAGACGTCTTCCTGCTCTTGCACCATGCGGCGCAGGCCGTCCTGAACGATGACCGCGACCTCGTAGGCGTAAGTCGGATCGTATGAGACGCAGTTCGGGATCAGCGAAGACATGACGTGGCTGTGCCCGTCCTCGTGCTGCAGCCCCTCTCCGTTGAGCGTGGTGCGCCCCGAGGTGCCGCCGACCAGGAAGCCGCGCGCCCGCAGGTCGCCCGCCGCCCAGGCGAGGTCGCCCGTCCGCTGGAGCCCGAACATCGAGTAGAAGATGTAGAACGGGATCATCGGCTCGTTCGAGTGGCTGTAAGAGGTCGCCGCCGTGATCCAGGATGACATCGCCCCGGCCTCGTTGATGCCTTCCTGAAGCATCTGCCCGGACTTGCTCTCTTTGTAGTACATCAGCTGATCGGCGTCCTGCGGCTTATAAAGCTGGCCGACCTGGCTGAAGATACCGAACTGGCGGAACATGCCCTCCATGCCGAAAGTGCGGCTTTCGTCCGGCACGATCGGCACGACGCGCTTGCCGATCTCCTTATCGCGCAGCAGCGTGTTGAGCACCCGCACGAAGGCCATCGTCGTGGAGATTTCACGATCCCCGGTTCCGGTGAGCTGGGCGCCGAACATAAGAATATAAGGGACCGCGAAGGCGGTCGACATTTCTCGACCGGACGGGAGGTAGCCGCCGAGCGCTTCGCGACGCGCCCGGTAGTACTTCATCTCCTCGCTGTCTTCGGCGAAGGTCACGTATTCGAGATCGGCGACCATCTCGTCGGTCACCTGATTCAGCGCGAACCGATCGCGGAACTGGAGCAGATCCTCGCGCGCCATCTTCTTTTGCTGGTGGGTGATGTTCTGCGCTTCGCCGGCCTCGCCCATGCCGTAGCCTTTGACGGTCTTCGGCAGGATCAGCGTCGGCTGGCCCTTGTGGCGGACGGCGGCCTGATAGGCGGCGAACACCTTGCGCGGATCGTGCCCGCCGCGGGTCAGCTTCCAGATCTGGTCGTCCGTCCAACCGGCGACCATGGCGGCGGTCTCTGGGTAGCGGCCAAAGAAATTGTCGCGGATGTAGGCGCCGTCCTTGGACTTGAAGTCCTGATATTCGCCGTCGACGCATTCCTCCATCAGCTGACGCAGCTTGCCCGTGTGATCGTTCTCAAGAAGCGGATCCCAGCCGGAGCCCCAGAGGACCTTGATCACGTTCCAGCCCGAACCGCGGAAATCGCCTTCGAGTTCTTGGACGATCTTGGAGTTGCCGCGCACCGGACCGTCGAGACGCTGCAGGTTGCAGTTGATGACGAAGACCAGGTTGTCGAGCTTCTCGCGTGCGGCCAGCGTCAGTGCCCTGATTGGCTCTAGCTTTGGCCTGATCGCTGGTACGGTTGGCGGGTGGGTTGATGCGCTCATCATCTGGATTGTGGTTGTGTTTTTTAGTCTGCCGCATCTGATGCTGTTGATTTTGATTGCATTTGCAGTCGGCGGCGGCACCCAAGGCGTGGTTATCGCTGTGGCCCTCACCCACTGGACAAGCTTAGCGCGGGTGATTCGAGCGGAAGTGTTGCAGGTCAATAGTGCCGACTACGTGCAGCTATCTCGCCGGTTGGGGAACCACTCGCTGTGGATTGCCCGTCACCACATGGTGCCTCACGTAGTGCCGCAGCTGCTGGTGGGGCTAAATTTGATGTATCCGCACGCCATTTTGCACGAGGCGGCGCTGTCGTTTATTGGCATTGTTCTCTC
>CALDSD010000081.1 GCA_937911325.1 uncultured Neomegalonema sp. | reverse complement strand
GACGAAGGTGGTGGTCTTCCAGTGTCCATGGGGCATGCCCATGCGCAGCCGCTCCGCTTTTCAAGTTGCCGCGAGAGGATCGTCGCAAACTCGTCCGCGAAGTTTTCAAGCCGGCCGTTCAACCGGTTCGCTCCGCCGGTGAACTGGTTGTAAGCGATCGTCGCCGGAATCGCGGCAAACAGGCCCATCGCCGTCGCCACCAGCGCTTCGGCGATCCCCGGCGCCACGACGGCGATGTTCGTGTTCTGGCTCAACGCGATCGCTTCGAAACTGTTCTTGATGCCCCAAACGGTGCCGAAAAGCCCGATGAACGGCGTGGTCGCCCCGATTGTGGCGAGATGGCTCAGACGGCTCTCGACGGTTTCGGTCTCTCGCGACAGTGCGACATTCATCGCTCGATCGATCCGCTCTTGCGCGCCCGCCACCATGCCGACGCCCGCGTCGAAGGAGCGCCGCCACTCACGCATCCCCGCGACGAACACCCTCTCCATCGGGCTGCGCGGCGAGGCGTCGACTTCCTCGTAGAGTTGATCGAGCGCCACGCCCGACCAGAATGTATCCTCGAACCGTCGCATCCCCCGTCGGAGGCGGCCGAAGGTCATCCATTTCTCGAAGATGACGCCCCAGGACCAGATCGAAGCGACCACCAGCGAGATCAAACCGCCCTGCACCAGCCAATGAGAGCGCAGGAACAACGACTGCACCGAAAAGTCCTCTGCCGTCAGGGGGGCGTCGCCTGCCGCGGCTGCGGCCGCCGCTGCGGCGCCGTCCGCCTGAAACGGCGCCAGCAGGCCAAGCGGCCCGACCAGCAATTCAGGAACCAGAAGGCTCGCCGCACCAAATCCGGCGACGGCGGACATGCTTTCGAACATGCGCAAAACCCAATCTTTTGGCCCGTCCAACCGCGCCAGGAACTCAGACGGCGACTCGGACTAAGACGCTGAAATCAACAGAACCTGACCGAACATGATGGCCGTTCGATCGGTTCGATGACCGTGTTTTAGGGCCAAAGTGCGACGAAAGACAGGGTCTGCGGCGCAGTATTGACGCCTGCTTCACTTCCCTAACGCCGTCGTGAGCTCCGCGGGCAACCGCGCAGGACGCCCCGCCGCGTCGACGCACGCGATGCGCACAACCGCCCGCGAGAGCGCCTCGCTTCCGCGTAAAATCGCCTGCCGCATGGTCAAGCTCGCGCCTCCGACGGCGTCGACTTCCGCCGTCACGGTCAGCGCATCGTCAAACTTTGCGGGCAATAGGTAATCCACCTCGACGCGGCGCACCGCGAAGACGAGGCCCTTCTCCGACTGGAGGCCGCCCTGATCGACCCCGACCGCGCGCAGCCATTCCGTCCGCGCCCGCTCATAGAACCGCAGATAGTTTGCGTAATAGACGATGCCCGCAAGGTCCGTGTCCTCGTAATATACGCGCACGGGAAACGAGAACTGCGGCGGGCCGTCCGCGCTCACGCAGCTTCCTGAGCCGGGGGCAGCGCGGCGGCGAGAACCTCCGCGGTCGCGAGGTCCTGGGAGGCGCTCGGCCCGTCGGGCGCGTACGCCGCCGCCAGAAGCCGCGCGAACCAGGGCTTTACACTTCCGCGGCCAGACGCCTGCAGCGCGGTCGGGCTCTCCGCCGTGAAGGCTGCATCCGACCACAGCAGAAGCGTTTGCACCGCCTGGTTCAGCGCCAGCGCCTGCGGAGAGATGCTCGACATATCCGCGTCATAACGGATCAAGACGATCGCGAGGCGGATCCCGCCAGCCTCGTCGAAACTGAAGATCCGGTACTGATTGGCCCCCGCCGCCCCGAGGAGCGAGATCAGCTTCGCCAGATCCGGGACAAGACGGTCCAAGCCCGGCGTCGCGGCGAGGTCGCCCCAATCCTTGCAAAAGAAGACGAGGCAGTTCTTCTCGAACTCCGGATCCTCGTCGACGACGTCGAGGCCGGCGATCTCCGCAGCTTCCTCGATCCCGGCCGTCATGATCGCCTGACCCTGTTCATCCGTGCCGAACACGGCCGGGGCGATCGGACGCGCCCAACGGGCGAAATGGAATGCGCCGCCTTCAGAGCGGGTGAAAAGCTGAGCGATGCGTTCGGCGTCGGTCAGCGCAGCGGCGTCATCGGCCGCTGGTTGCGAATTGTCGTCTGTCATGTCCCGGACCTAGCCGGCGCGGCGCGCCCTGGCAAGCAGGCGCGCCGCTGATCACGTTCTAAAGCAGCGAAACCGCACCGATCAGGGCTGTGGCCAGAACCAATCCGAAGATGCGCTGAGTGTGGAAGAACGTCGTGACCCAGTCTCGCTCGTGGATCACCTTGCTGTTGTGTTCGTTCATCTCCACCAATGGCAGCGCATTGTCGAAGCTGTACCAGAACTTCTCGGTGCCGGTATGGCCTTTGAGACCTGGGCTCGCCATCGCGACAAACCACCCCAGGACCACCAGGCCGCCGAACCATCCCAGCGCCAGATACGGATAGATGCCGTATCCAGCGAGATACTTCAGAACCAGCATGCCGGTCTTGCGAAGCTCTGGCGTCGTCGCCGCTCGACGGTAGTGTTCGAACTTGGCGTAGCGGATCTCCCGCGCTTTCTCGAGCCGTCCATCGCGCGCCAATGCGTTCGCCAACTGCTCATAGGGCTGAGGGTTGTAGCTGGCGTCGTGCGGAGCGCCGTTGGGACCTTGTTGCGACTCGAGCCAGGCGACCAGAGCGGAACCGCTCGCTGTCATCATTGAGGCGATTTCACCCTGATCCAGGCCGCTCTCGCGCTCATAGGAAAAGCCCGAAAGGTCGGTCGACAGCGGCTCGCCCTGATCGAAGCGGTTCACCGCCGCGACGCCCTCGATGGCTTCTCCATCGGCCGGCGGCTCGGGCGCTTCCGCGTCTTCCGATCCTTTGGGGCGCCGCCAGGCTTGCGGGCGCGCTTTCAGAGAACCGACTTCGGTGTTTCTGAGCACCATCCTCGAGTTGGGCCCCCAGTTTGGATCGCCATTGGCGCCGGAGAGCGCCAATTCCCCGTCGTTCTTCGAGTTCGTCATGTTCACGCGACCGGCGATGTCCGCATAGAACAGCAATACCGAGCCGCCGATTTTCGAGCCTGGCATCTCGAGCCCTCGGGCGAGCGACGCGCCTTTGTTCGGATCACTCAGAGAGGTGGACAGGTCTAGATTGTCAGCGAGTTCGATGTTCCGCAGCTGAACCGTATCTTCGACGACAGCGCCGCCCAACAAGATCGACCCGTCGATCTGGGCGCCGTCGAACACCAGCCCGTTGCGCAATGTCGCGCCGTCGCGGAGCTGAACCGACCGTCGCACGCGCATGCCTTCGCCGTAGAGCCGGTCGTTAAAGGTCGCGCCGTTGGCCACGATGTTCGAGCCGATATCCGAGTATCTGAGGTTCACCCAACTGCCGAACGTGACCTCTTGATTGAAGAACACCGACCGAGCGACCTCGACCGACTCAAGGTTCACGGTCCCCTGAAAGTCCGCGCCGCCGAACTCGATACTCTCGCCAATGGTTGTGCTGACGAAGTTGGCTTGCCCCCGAAACACCGCGTTGCGGGTAAACACCGAGCTGCCGATCACGCAGCGGTCGATGAAAAGATCCCCTTCGAAAACGCTGCCGCCGGCTTCAATGCCGCCCCGGATGTGAGACGCGCGGAACAGAACCTCGCCGAAGAAAGTCGACTCGATCATGAACAGCGTCGAGCCGATGTTCAGGCTGTCGCCGTTGAGCCGTCCGTAAAACGTTGACGATCCGATCTCCAACCCGCGATCGATCTGCGCGCCCACCAGACGCACCTCTCCATTGAACTGGGCGGCTTGCGACATGAAGGCCGACCCTTCGACGACCATGCTGTCCGCATTGAAAACGACGGCGCCGGTGTTCCCGGACTCGCCATAGACCGAGCCGCCAGCTTCGAGGTTTCCGCCAATCGTCGCGCCGCGCAGCAAGGTGACCCCGGTGACGGTGGTGCCGCCGCGAATGAAGAAGTTGTCGGTGATCCGCAGCCGCTCGGCGTTCAGGTCCCCCAGGATGCGGTTCCCTTGAAACGACAGCGTTCTGTCAGAACGCGTGTAGCTGAGCGAAAGACCGCTGTCGAAACGGCTGTTGTTCACAAACACCGCCGGCTCGATCCGGCGGTAGTTCAGGTTTAGGAACTGAGGCATCCACGCGCAGGAGATATCGATGACGTCGCTCTTGCGCGCGCTTTTGTATGGCTCCTCGAACAGGATCGCGTCGAAGAACCTTTGGCTAAGCTGACGATTGGGCGACCATGCCTCTTCGGCGTTCGCGTCGCACCCTGCGCCCGCGCCATCGCCGCTCGTCGGGTCGTAGATCGACATGTCGACAAAACCGATGGAAGAGGTGCAGATCTCTTGCCACGCTGCGCGCTCGATCTCGGTGAACTCGCCAGCTGGCATCGCAGCGGAGGCGCAGGCGTCCGCGTTGGATTGCGCTTGCGCGCTCTGGGGCGTCGCAGCGAAACTCAAGGCTAGGCCGACTGCCAGCGCCGTGAGCGAGGCGCCGACCCAGGCTCTGCCCCGTGAATGGTCCGTGAACTCCGCCAATTGCGCCGATCGTCTTGTCATGTCGCCCCCGAATCCCATCGCCGGGGCTCGGAAAACGCCTCGCCGCCAGCGCGCTGCGGACGAGCACGCCCGCTCGCCTCTCTATCGCGCTCAAAATGCTAGCGATCTTCGGATTCGGTGCAACGGCGCATTTCCACCGCCGCGCCAAGAGAGCTTTTCGTGTGGCGTCAGTCGCCGAAAAGCGTCTGCTGCCCCTCGCGGGTCTCGCGCGGGGCCGACATCCCCAGATGACGCCATGCTTTCATGCCAAGCATGCGGCCGCGCGGAGTGCGTTGGATCAGACCTTGCTGCAGCAGATAGGGCTCGATCACCTCTTCGATCGCGTCGCGCGCTTCTGACATCGCGGCGGCGATGGTCTCCACCCCGACAGGCCCACCGCCATAGTTCTCCGCGATGATCCTCAGGTAGCGGCGATCGTTGCCGTCCAAACCCGCGTCATCGACTTCCAATCGATTGAGCGCCCTGTCGGCGATCTCCCGATCAATCTTGCCGTCCGCCTCGACAAGCGCGAAGTCGGCGACGCGACGCAAGAGCCGCCCTGCGATGCGCGGCGTGCCGCGGGCGCGACGTGCGATTTCCTCGGCGCCGTCCGGCGTCGCATCCGCCTGCAAGAGGCTTGCGCCGCGCGTCACGATCTTCACCAGCTCAGGCACGGTGTAGAACTCAAGCCGGGTCGGAATGCCGAACCGATCCCTCAGCGGTGTCGTGAGCAAACCCAAGCGGGTCGTCGCGCCAACCAGCGTGAACGGCTGCAGATCAATCCGCACCGACCGGGCCGCAGGTCCTTCCCCAATGACAAGATCCAGCTCAAAATCCTCCATCGCGGGATAAAGGATCTCTTCGACAGCCGGGTTCAGTCGATGGATCTCATCGATGAAGAGCACATCGCGAGCCTCGAGATTTGTGAGGATCGCCGCCAGATCGCCGGCGCGGGCGATCACCGGTCCCGAGGTCATCCGGAAATTCACACCCAGTTCTCGACTGACGATCTGCGCGAGCGTCGTCTTGCCGAGGCCGGGAGGGCCATAGAACAACAGGTGGTCCATCGCACGACCGCGTTGGCGCGCCGCTTCGATGAAGACTTGCAGATTGGCTTTGGCGGCTTCCTGACCGACAAACTCCTGCAAGAGCTGAGGACGCAGCGTGACGTCGTCCTCGTCGCGTTGCGACGGATCAATCAACCGATCGCTGGGATCCGGCAGCTCTGGGTAGTCGTCGGTCACGTCTGCGCTCATCGCCCGATCATCCATCACTGCGGCCTATCGCGCCAGCGTCTTGAGCGCCGCCTTGATCAGCGCCGCGGGCTCGACCGGTTCGCCGGCCTCCTCCGCCTGCTTCGCGGCGCGCGCGACGGCGCTCGCGGCTTCGTGCGGCTGATAGCCGAGATTGGCCAGCGCCGAAAGCGCATCGGCCTCAGCTTCCGCCGCGCTCGGCGCCTCGGGCGCGACGATCGGGTCTTCGCCGCCAGATCCCGGATCTGGCTCGCCGGCGGCGGGGTCGATCCCCGCGGCCGGCGAGGCTCCCTCCACCGGCGTCGCCGCCTTGGCGGCGGCTGCGCCGAGCGCCATCACGTTCGGGGCTTTGTCTTTGAGTTCATTGACGATGCGCAACGCCAGCTTCGGACCGACGCCAGGCGCGCGCTTGACGGCCGAGCTGTCGCCGAGCGCGATCGCCCGACTGACGCCGTCGGGGCCCAGAGCGCCGAGGATCGACAACGAGACTTTCGCCCCCACGCCTTGCACAGAGGTCAGCAGCCGATGCCATTCCTTTTCGACCAGCGTCGTAAAGCCGAACAGCTGCATCAGGTCTTCGCGCACCACGAGTTCCGTGAAGAGGGCCGCCGTCCCGCCTGGCCGAGGCAGCGCCGCCAGCGTCCTGGGCGCGCAGTAGACGACATAACCGACGCCCGCCGCCTCGATCAGCGCGTGATCGTCCGCGATGTATCCGACCCGTCCAGAGATCTTGCCGATCATAGCGCGTGTCCCTTTCCTAGCGCGCCGCAGCGACGGCCGCAGCCATCCGCGAACGCGCGTCGGCTTGATAGGCGTGGCAGATCGCGATCGCGAGCGCGTCCGCCGCGTCCGGTCCCGCGACCTTGGCGCCGGGCAGCAAAACGCCGACCATGTGTTGGATCTGTTCTTTCTGAGCATGTCCGACGCCGACGACGGCCTTCTTCACCGCGTTCGGCGCGTATTCCGCGACGTCGATCCCACACAATGCAGGAACCAGCATCGCGACGCCGCGCGCCTGACCGAGCTTGAGCGTTCCCGCCGCGTCCTTGTTGACGAAGGTCTGCTCCACCGCGGCAGTCGCGGGTTTGTGCGTGTTGACGACGTCTTCAAGCTGCCGAAAGAGCCCCGCCAGCCGGCTCGCCAGATCCGTCGAACCGTCGGATTGGCACACGCCGTTGGCGACGTGACGCAGTTTTACGCCGTCGACGTCTACGACGCCCCAGCCCATTCGCCGCAATCCAGGGTCGACGCCAATCACCCGCATGTTCGCCCCTGCATTCTCGCCCTCGCATCTTTGTGCTCGCCGAAGCACTCAGCATATGCCGTTACAAGGCACAATTAGTAGCATCTTTAGATGCGGATACCATGGCTTGCGATCTCCCGCCAGCGACCACAGGCAGAAATCCTGAAACTGTGCGCTCTGACCTTGTTTGCGACAGGTTTATGACAGATAGTTGACGCTGAACTGCGATGTCGCTGCAGATGTCGACGTCTGCCTAGACCACTCGCGAACAAAAGGAGGCGCGAGAACTATGAGAAAAAAATCTTCCCATGAGGAAACAAAACTGGCTCAGGCGCCATCAGAGGCGACGATCCCGGCCAAAAGCTCCGAGAACTGGATGCATGCGCTGCTTGGCGTTTTCACTCGAAGACGCGAAGACTTCTCCCGGTATCCCGCTCGGGTTTCGCGGGCCCGGCTCGCGGACGGTTTTCCAAGCTATATCGAGCACGAAGCCGTCAAGTCGGTCGGTCGTCGTTTGCGTGCTCTGAAACTCGATCGGCACGATTTTCGTCGCTGATGGAACAGTCGGGGTCGCTCTTGAATCATGGGCGATTCCGTCATGATCTGCATGCATGGGTCCCATGTGAAAAGTGCAGTTGAAAGCAGCCCTCCTCATCTCTAACTCCCCGTCAACGCACAAGTTACGCCGTGCGGGTCACCGAGAACCTGAGGAGGGTTACATATGTCTGACGTTGCTGTCGCCGCGAAACCCGTCGATTTCCGCACTGGTGTTTCGATCACGGATACTTTTATCAAGCCGGTCCGCCAGTACATGGCGTGGCTCGAAACAGTCGACGCCCTGCGCCGCGTCAACGCGCACAACCTGCGCGACATCGGCGTCGAGACCGATATCGAGACTTTCGCGTGGGAAAGAACGAGCCGCTTCTAAGCGCGACGAAATGAACTGAGACAGGAACGCCGCTCCGATTGGGGCGGCGTTTTCATTTCAGAACCGGCGAAGGGTCAATGTCGCCCAACCGCGCTTCAAAGCTTGACGCTCTAGCGCAAAGCCGCGGTTTTCAAACGGACCCAACACAAAGCGTATTTGTCGCTCCAGAACACCGGAAAGGACGACGCGGGCCCCGCTCCGAGTGAAGCGCGCCATGTCCGGAGCCAACAAACGCAGAGGGCGCGCGAGAATGTTCGCCAACACCAGATCCAGAGGGGCCAGCGCGTGGATGCGCGCGTGGCGAAACCCCGGCGCGCGCCCAACCGCCGCCGAGGACCCGATCCTGTTCGCGCGGAAGTTCGCCCTGGCTGTGGCGGCGGCGACCGGATCGATGTCGGTTGCGATGATCCGAGCCTGCCAGACCCGCGCGGCGGCCATCGCCAGAACACCGGTTCCACACCCGATATCGGCGATGCGGCGCGGATGAAAGCCGGGCGTCAGCCGCAAGGCGTCGATCGCCTCCAGACATCCTTCCGTGGTGCCGTGGTGCCCGGTTCCAAACGCCATGGCCGCTTCGATCTCCAGCGAGACGGCGTTCAAGGGAACTGCGCTGCGATCATGCCCGCCATGGACGATAAAGCGCCGCCCGGCGCGCACCGGGCTCAGCTCGCGCCGCACCTGCGCCACCCAGTCCGTATCCCCGACTTCTGAGACCACGAACCGCGTTGCGCCATGCGCCGCCGCCAAGAGCGCCAGCGCCACATCGTCAGGCTTCTCGTTGAAGTAGCCGCCGACCTCCCAACGTCCTGAACCGTCCTCGATCTCAAACGCGCCGACGCCGGTGGGATCCAACGCCTCCAACGCGTCCGAAAGGGCATAGGCCGCAGGCTCGTCGTCCAGGGTCGCGAGGGCAGTGTAAGTCGGCATCGGGTTCTCCGGAGAAAGAGGCCGCGACAGCAAAAGAGGCCGGGCGTCCCGACCTCTTTCATCTTGCCGCTGAGCTGTCTAGGCCGGAGCCGCGTACGCCACCTCAGGCGTCGACGCCGATCGGGCAGCTGACGCCGGTGCCGCCGACGCCGCAATAGCCGCCGGGGTTCTTCGCGAGATACTGCTGGTGGTAGTCCTCGGCATAGAAAAACTCCGGCGCAGGCAGGATTTCCGTCGCGATCTTTCCATAGCCTGCGCTTGTCAGCCGATCTTGATACGCGACGCGCGTCTCCTCGGCCGCGGCGCGCTGGTGATCGTCATAGACATAGACGCCAGACCGGTACTGCGTGCCGACATCGTTGCCCTGGCGCATGACCTGGGTTGGATTATGCCCCTCCCAAAAGACCTGCAACAACGTTTCATAGCTGACTTTGGACGGGTCGAAGACAACCAAAACGACTTCGTTGTGGCCGGTCTGGCCCGAACAGACTTCCCGGTACGTCGGGTTCTGCGTGTAGCCGCCCGCATAGCCGACGGCCGTCACCCAAACACCCGGCGTGTTCCAGAACTTCCGCTCAACTCCCCAGAAGCATCCCATTCCGAACATCGCGGTCTGCAAGCCGCCAGGAAACGGCGCCTTGAGCGAATTGCCGTTCACGAAGTGAGCTGAGGCGGTGGGAAGCGGCTCTGCGCGTCCGGGAAGCGCTTTCGCCGGGTCCGGCATCGCGGTCTTTTTGAACAGACTGAGCATTTCCCATTCCTTTTCTCGTTCCGGCGCCATCACCGTCGCATCATGCGTCGGGATAAAAGTAGTCCTTAAAAACGTTTCGACCAGCTCTTCCGCGTTATGTCGGCGCTCGCTGCTTGTCCTGCGTTCCGGCAAGGCCGGCCAGGATCGGACAGTCTGGCCGATCGTCGCCCTGGCACGCGGCGGCGAGAGACGAGAGTTCGTCGCGCAGCGCGTGCAACTCGCGAAGACGCAGGTCAAGTTCGGCGACTTTGGCCTGGGCGATCCGCTTGACGTCGGCGCTCGCGCGGCTGCGGTCGGCGTACAGAGACAGGAGCTCCCGACATTCCTCGACGTTGAAGCCGAATGCGCGAGATTGCCGAACAAACCTCAGCCGGCGAACATCGTCGTCCGCATAGTCCCGATAACCGGACGCGGTCCGGGACCTGGGCGACACCAGCCCGATATCGGCATAGTACCGCACCGTTTTGACAGGAAGGCCGGCGGCTCGAGCGGCGTCTCCAATCTTCATGGTTTCTCCCAAACGCCCTTGGTCGGCGTTGGATATGGGGCGGCGCCGACCCGATCGCCAGTTTCGTAGCCGAGCTCACGACGAATGTGACATTCGTGTAAAAACGGGTGCGGCCATCGGGTCTAAGGGGTAAGCCTGAGCCATGGATGATCTTCCTTTGCTGGACCGCCCCGCACGCGCGATCGTCGCCCTTCTGCGCGACGGCGCGCTCAGCCCAAGCGAAGCGCTCGACGTCGTCGAAGCGCGCGTTGGCAATCGCGACCAGATCGGCGCGCATCCCGTCAATGCGCTCCCCACGCTCTGTTTCGAGCGCGCGCGCGAGCACGCGGCGAACCTTGAAACACGACCGGCGTCTGAGCGCGGATTGCTCGCCGGCTTGCCGATCCCAATCAAGGACATGACCGATGTGAGCGGCGTGCGAACAACGTATGGCTCGCCGATCTTCGCCGACAACGTCGCTACACGCTCCGATGAGCTTGTCACGCGGCTCGAGGCGCGCGGCGGCGTCGTCTTCGCCAAATCCAACACACCCGAATGGGCCGCGGGCGGCAACACTTTCAACGACGTCTTCGGCGCAACGCGCAATCCGCATGATCACGCCCTGACTGCAGGCGGCTCGTCGGGCGGCGGCGCCGCCGCGCTGGCGCATGGGATGGCCTGGCTCGCACATGGATCCGATCTCGGCGGCTCGCTGCGGACGCCGGCGACCTTTTGCGGCGTCTGTGGGCTCCGGCCCACGCCGGGCCGGATCGGTCATGGCCCCGACGGCGACATGTTCAACGATCTCTCGGTCGAAGGTCCGATGGCGCGGGACGTCGGCGACCTTGGCCTGGGGTTGGACGCGATGGCGGGCGCGACGCCGCTCGATCCGATCTCATTTGATACGGCCGACGGCGTTTTCTTCGCCGCGGCTCAGCAACCAAAAGAGAAGCTGCGCATTGTCGTCACCGAAGATTGCGGATTGCCGCCGGTGCATTCCCGGATGCGGGCTGCATTTCGCCGAAGCGTCGAGCGCCTGGCCGACGCCGGTGTGGAGATTTCAGAAGAGCTGCCTGACTACAGCGCGACAAAGCAGGCGTTCCAAACGCTGCGGGCGGTCGGCTTCGCCCAGAAGTTCCTGCCGATGCTTGAGACCCACCGCGACGCTCTGAAACCCGAAGTGATCTGGAACGCCGAAAAGGGTCTGGAGTTGACCGCGGAAGAGATCATCAACGCGCGCCTGGCGCGGTCGGCGATGACCGCGGCGACGCTCGAGCTGTTTGCGAGCGGCGTGGACGCCATTCTGTGTCCCGGGGCTTCGATGCCCGCCTTCCCGGTTGAGACACGCTTCCCCGACGCTTGCGAGGGGGTTGCGTTTGAGAACTACATGGACTGGCTGACGATCACGTTCGTCTGGTCGCTTCAGGGACTGCCGGTCATCTCCATGCCGTCAGGATCGCTCGATGACGGGATGCCCTTTGGCGTGCAGGTGATCGGCGCCCCACGCGGCGAGGCCGCTCTCTTGTCGGCTGCTGCGCGAATTGAGCAGGTCCTGTCCTGAGGGCTTGCGCGATCCCGACGCCTTGGGTCAGCTGCGCCTGAAAGCGCACAGAGGGAAATCGCATGTTCGTCGCCATGAACCGGTTCAAGGTCGCTCTCAGGTCTGAAGAGACATTCGAAGCGGTCTGGAAAAACCGTCAGTCGCTGCTGGCCGACGTTCCCGGGTTCAAAACGTTCCACTTGCTCAAGGGCGGAGAAGCCGAGGATCACGTCCTCTACGCATCGCACTCGGTCTGGGCGTCGCGAGACGCGTTTGAGGCCTGGACCAAATCCGAAGCGTTCCGCCTGGCGCACAAAGACGCCGGCGCCAGCAAGACACAGTATCTGGAGCCGCCCGAACTCGAGCTGTTCGAGGCGGTCGAGGGCGCCTAAAGGCCGTCGGTCGCCTCTTTCACAAAGACCGCGAGCCAGACCGTCGGCTGCTTTGGATCCGTCCAAAGGACGCGATGTCGACAATGCGCCGGCAAGTTGAGGGCGTCCCCCGGTCCGAGCAGCCGCGGGGAGCCTTCCCCTTCGATCTGGAGGCGCGCGGCGCCGGCCAGGACCATGACCCACTCAGCCTCGCTCTGATCGTACCAAAATCCGTCCGGCGACGATTGCCCATGCGATACGATGCGTTCGATCCGAACCGCGGCCGACTGGTGAATAGTCTCTGTGATCTCGGCGCTGCGCGCATCGGGCAGATTGTGTAGCAACGCGCGTTGATCGAGGGTGCAAGGGATCAGCTGTGCTCCTCCTCGTGCACGTCGACCAAGGCCCGGTTATAGGCGCGAAGCGCGTCTGTATAGAAAAGAGCGCCGATCAAAGTGTCGCCAGCGCCCTCTTCGATTTCTCCGACGACCGGCACGAAGGCCAGCGCTCCATTGCGAAACAGCGGGAACGCATCCTCCAACGTATCGTCCGCGCGCAGAGACACGCCTTGCTCGACAAGCGCCCAGGCGGCTGTATCTGAAGCGCCGTTCTCCGCCCCTCGTGGGCGAAGGTAGAGACTGACTTTCATGGTCGGCAGCAGGAAGTGCTGCGGGCCCGCGGCAAGATCGATGTCGCGTCGATGCAGCTGCCAGTGGAAGAAGCTCTTATTGACCGTCTGTTGGGTCGCGACGGTCGCCACGGAGGTCGACACCATCACCGCGATGGCGGTGCCGTAGTCGCCAGTAAGCTCGAACGCGATCAAAGTGGTCGAGACCGGAGCGCCCAGAACCGCGCCGGCGACGGCGCCCATTCCGGCTAGGGCGTAAAGCTCCTGGCTGCCGGCGACCGACGGGAAGATGTCCGTCGCGACGGCGCCGTAGGCCGAGCCGGTCAAGGCGCCCAAGACCAGCGCCGGCGAAAAGACCCCGCCGGCGAACCGCCCGCCAAGCGTCACTGCGGTGGCGAAACATTTGGCGACCGCATAGAGCACACAGGTCCAGAACCCAAAGGCGCCCGCGAGCGCCAGGCTGGTCGTCTGGTATCCGACGCCGATCACGTTGGGGAAAACGAGCGCTGTGCACCCGAGCAGAAATCCAGCCATGGCGGGCTGCAGCCAAACCGGAACCTTCGCCGCTTCTCGAACGCCGTCGATCACATCGCGGGCCAGGAAGATCGACCACATCATCAGGCCGGCGACCCCCGCCGACAGCAGGCCCAGCAAGAAAAATGCAGGGAACTGCGCATACGAGCCGAACGCGACAGACGGAATTGCGAAGGCGGCTTCGTCGCCAAAGTAACTGCGCGAGATCACTGCGCCCGCGACGCTGGCGATCGTGATCGGCGCGAACGCGCGGACCGCATAGTGGCCAAGCACGACCTCCAGCGCGAACAGGGCGCCCGCCAAAGGCGCGTTGAAGCTTGCGGAGACCGCCGCTGCGACTGCGCACCCCATCACGGTTCGCGCGTCGTGCGGCGCCAGCTTGAGGTAGCGGGAGACGAGGGACGAAATCGTCGCGCCCGCCAGGACCGCGGGGCCTTCGCGGCCCGCGCTAGCGCCCATCCCAAGCGAAACCGAAGCGGCGAGAACAGACGCGCTTGATTGCCGCAAGTCGACTTGACCCTGTTGGAGCGCGCGCGCCTCAATGACTTCCGCGACGCCGATCGGGCTGTCGTGGCCGCCGAGGTGTTTCGTGATGAGCCCGACGATCACGCCGCCGAGAACCGGCGTCAGCAGCAACACCCACCAAGGCAGGGCGGCGGCTCTCTCGTAGAGCGTCTCCTCCGTCGCGCCATAGAATGTCAGCGCTAGAAAATTCAGCGTCTCCACAAACACGACCGCGGCGCAGGCGGAGAGACTGCCGACAATGATGGCGATCACCCAGAGATAAGGCTGCTCCATCGACATCGCGCGTTCGAGGATTGGCCGGATCCGGATGACCCAAGCTTTACGCCGCAACGTGCGATATCGGTTGCTGGTGGACATGACCGCCGCTTTCGAACCCTGCGCCTACCCGTTTTCGCTGTCGCCTCTCGGCGTGCGTTCAGCGCCGCAACCCCAAGGACGCGCCGGCGAGCTCCGGTCGTGGAAGCTCACGATGCGCATTCAACAGTTCTTCAATGCGACGCCGTTGCCGGTCGGGCAAGGGCGCTGATCGCCGCGCCGTCAGATCGACATTCATTGAGACAGTCTCGCATGTCGCAGCGAGCGAGCCCGTCCGGAGGTTGTACATCGTCGCGAAGTAGTGAATTCGCTTGTGGTCGCAGTCTAGAAGCTGAAACCGGACGACGAAGCTTTCACCCAACTTGAGTTCGTCGAGAAAGTGCAGTTGCGACTGCAGCGCGAACGGACCCATCTTTTCGCGCGCGGCGTACGCCCCGCCCCAATCGATCCATTCGTCGAAAACATGATCAATCGCCTGGTCGAAGGCGACGCCGTAGTATCCAATGTTCATGTGCCCGTTGTAGTCGATCCAGGCGGCGTCGACGGCTCGTTCGCCGCAGTCGAGCGGCGCATTGGGAAACGGCGTTTTGAAACATGCGGGCGCGACGTCCGTCGCCCTCCCCGACTCTGACATATCGCTCTCCTCTGCGATGATGAAACGATCCCGACCACGATGATGCGCGCCGAAAACCGACCTGTCAGCATGTACGGCGCGTCTTTTCCCAAAGTGTTCCTGCGACTAGGGTCATAGGCGAATTCAACCGCACCGGAGAGGATGATGTCAGGCAAGCCAGAAGACAGCGTCGGCCACTCGGCTGCGTTGGCTCAGTTGAGCGCACTGCTGGGCGACCGACTGTCGACCGGCTCCTCGATCCTAGATCAGCATGCAAGCGACGAGGCGCATCACGCCCCTGTGCGCCCAGACGCCGTCGCGTTCCCCGAAAGCACCGACGAGGTCTCACAGGTCCTGGCGATCTGCTCGGCGCATAAGTGTCCCGTCACTGCTTTCGGCGTTGGAACATCGCTGGAAGGACACGTCATCCCGGTTCAAGGCGGCGTCAGCCTCGACACCAGCCGAATGAACCGGGTGCTTGCGGTCAATGAGGCCGATCTCGACGCCGTCGTTCAACCCGGCGTCACCCGCAAGCAGCTCAATGAGGAGTTGCGCGCAACCGGCTTGATGTTCTCGGTCGACCCCGGGGCCGATGCGACCATGGGCGGTATGGCGGCCACCCGAGCCTCGGGCACGAACGCCGTCCGCTACGGCACGATGCGCGAGAACGTGCTCGCGCTCGAGGTGGTGCTCGCGGACGGACGGATTATCCGCACTGGCTCACGGGCCCGCAAATCGTCCGCCGGCTATGACCTGACAAAGCTCTTCGTCGGATCCGAAGGCACGTTGGGCATCATCACCGAACTCACGGTGCGGCTCTACGGGCAGCCAGAGGCGGTTTCAGCCGCCACTTGCGCTTTCGAGACGATCGAAGGCGCGGTCGACGCTGTGATCCTCACAATCCAATCCGGCCTGCCGGTGGCGCGGATCGAACTCCTCGACGAGTTTCAGATCAAGGGCATGAACCTCTATTCGGATATGGGACTGCCTGAAAAACCGCATCTGTTTCTCGAGTTCCACGGCACTGAAACCGGCGTCGCCGAACAAGCCGAGCGCTTCGGCGAATTCGCGGCTGAATATGGTGGATCCGGATTCGAATGGGCGACCCGAACCGAGGATCGCAATCGCCTGTGGGCCGCGCGTCATAACGCCTACTACGCAGCGAAAGCGCTGCGCCCAGGGGCAGAAGGGTATGTCACCGACGTCTGCGTTCCGATCTCCCGACTGGCGGAAGCGATCGCTGAGACCAAAGCCGACCTCGCCGCGTCGTCTCTATCAGCGCCGCTGGTGGGCCATGTCGGCGACGGCAACTTTCATCTCTCGATCTTGATCGACCCCAGCGATCCGGCCGAGCGCAAGGAGGCCTCGAGGATCGCCGACCGCGTGGCGGAGCGGGCGCTGGCGATGGGCGGCACCGTCACGGGAGAGCATGGCGTCGGCCTGGGCAAGAAGAAGTTCATGCGCGCCGAGCACGGCGAGGCTTACACCGTCATGGCGACGTTGAAACAGACCCTCGATCCGCAAGGACTGCTCAATCCCGGCAAACTGATCGAGCGGAACTAGACCACTAACCGCTCGATAGCGCGTCGAAAACGATCTGCTCGGTCAGGATCTGCGGAAGCACGACCGGGTCGCCGCCTCCGGCCGGGTAGGCCACGTAAAGCGGCACCCCGGCGCGACCAAACCGCTCCAACACCGCGGTGATCGCCGGGTCGCGAACGGTCCAGTCCCCGACCATGTAGACGGCGTTCATCGAGGCGAGGCCGTCGTCAAAGCTCTGGGCGTCGAACACCAAGCGTTCGTTGACTTTGCAGCTGATGCACCAGTCCGCGGTCATGTTCACGAACACAGCGCGTCCCTCGTCGCGCAACTGAGCGAGGCGATCCCCGTCGTAGCGGACCCCCTTGGCTGGAGCAGCGGCGATCCGACCCTCCGGCGTCGCGCGCTCGGTATAGCTGGGTCCAAGCGCTGCGACGGCGCCAATGACCGCCAACGTGGCGAGCCCGAGCGCGACACGGCGACCAGTGACGGACTGTGGCGCGCCCACTCCCATCGCCCAAGCCGCCATACCGACGAGGACGAGACCCAGCATCGCGCCGAACACGGCGTCCATGCCCGCCTGATTGCCCAGCACCCACAGCAGCCAAGCGGCGGCGGCGTACATGGGAAAGGCCAGGAATTGGCGGAATCTGATCATCCAGGGGCCCGGCTTGGGCAGCGCCCGCGCCAAACCGGGAGAGGCGGAGAGCGCGACGATCGGAGCCGCAAAGCCGATCCCAAGCGCAGCGAACACCACAAACGCGGTCGCGGCGCTCTGCGTCAAAGCGTATCCCAGAGCGGCGCCCATGAAAGGCGCCGTACAGGGGGATGCGACGACCGCCGCCAAAACGCCCGTGAAAAAGCTGCCCGATGAGCCCTGGAGCCGCGTCAAGCCGCCGCCGACGCCGGCGAAACGCGCCCCGACTTCAAAAACGCCAGACAGGTTCAGGCCGACCAAAAACAGCACATAGACCAGCAGAGCGACGACGAGCGGCGTCTGCAGCTGGAAGCCCCAGCCGACGGCGGCGCCAGCCGACTTCAAGGCGACCAATACGCCCGCGAAGATCAGGAAACTCACGAGCACGCCAGCGCCATAGGCCAGCCCCTGGCTCAGGCGCTCAGCCTGCCCTTCCTCGGAATGCTTGGCGAGCGACAGCGCTTTCAGAGCCAAGACCGGAAATACGCATGGCATCAGGTTGAGTATGAGACCGCCCAGGAAGGCGAAGAGGGCCGCGCCCAGGATCGTCATGCCCGACGCGGCAGGCGCGGCGCCGTCGGCGGTTGCAGCATCCGCCGATCCGGATGTCAGCGCTCCGAGATCAAGCACTGTCTCCTGCGCGCTGATCCTGAAAGTGACCGGGGCGTCCAATCCGCCCGAGCGGTCCACCGCGCGCAACACGCCGTCGATCGGTCCCGAATGGCCATCGCGTCCCAACGGCGCGCGCACGACCAATCCGCCCTCGCGACGTTCGATCACCTGTTCCGCCGCCGGTTCGATCGCCCCATAAGCGCCTGGGAAGAAATAGATCTGGTCCAGACCGTCTCGTGCGAGTTCCGGCGCAGCGACTCTGAGAACAAGCTCCCCGGACGAGACTTCGCCGCCGGCGGCTCCGGGCGCAGGGCCGGGCAAAGACGCCGCTCCGTCAGCGAATACGCGCTCCAGCGCAGGGTCGGCGACGGTTTCGCCTCCTGTGGGGATCATAAGCGTGAAAACGCCGGTCTCCAGAATGCAGATATTCGAGCAGATCAGCCAATCGGCCTTCGCCTGAAGCTCGATCGGTTGTCCGGCTGGCCAGTCCGAGGAGAGCGTAATCGGATGCGCCAGAAGGCTCTCGTCTTCAAAGCCGTAGTTGACGAACGGAGGAAACGGGACGCGTTCTGGCGCGGGCCACCGCGTGTCGCCGATGACGACCCCTTCGGGCGCCGTCCACTCGATCCGGGTGGCCTCGCCCGTGTCGCCAGGATTGCGCCAATAGGTGTGCCAGCCGTCGCCCAACACCTGATGCAAGGCGACCAGACCCGCGTCGCCCGGCGCCAGCTGGTTCACATCCGCCAGCAAACGCACTTGCGCCGCTTCTGTCGCCGCCGTCTCCGGCGACGTCACCGCCTGCGCGACCCCGCCCGCAACCGAGATCCAAGCAGAGGCGATCAGAGCTTGTTTTATGAACGCGGCAAGACGCATCGCGATTCCCTGACCAGTGGCGAAGCGCGCTATCGCGTCAGACGCGAGCGCTGAGATCCATCTATGTGTCCGAACTTCCCTAAAAAAGGTAGTCAGATGCGACCCAGAGGCGCGCTCGACGCGTCACATCTGCGCGAGCAGCGCGGTAAACAAGTCTTAATCACTCCCCGTAAGCAGACTCAGCGCAGCCTCTCGAGCCGCCGGCGTGACTTCCGCGCCTGCGATCATACGGGCGATTTCTTCGACGCGGCCGTCGCGATCCAGTCGAGAAACAGATGTCGCGACGCCCCCGCTTTGATCGGACTTTTCGATGCGCCAATGATAGTCGCCCTTCGCTGCGACCTGAGGCGAATGGGTCACGACCAGCACCTGCTCGGCATCCGCTCCGGCCAAGCGTAGAAGACGCGCCCCAACCGCGTCCGCGGTGGCGCCGCCGACGCCGCGGTCGATCTCATCGAAGATCACGGCCACCCCTGCGGCGTTGGCGTCGAGCGCCAGGCAGACCTTCAAGGCGAGAAGGAACCGCGAACGCTCGCCGCCCGAGGCGATCTTGTCGATTGGCCCAGGCGCAGCGCCCGGATTTGTCGCAACGGTGAACGCGACACGGCTGACGCCGTCGGACCCCGCTTGATCCTCCGGCAGCTCAGCGACGTCAGTCCTGAAGACTGCTCGGTCAAGCTTCAGCGGCGCGAGCTCCGCCGCCATGGCTGCGTCCAGCCGGGACGCCGCCGCCAAACGCCGCTGGTGAAGGGCGCCGGCGGCTTCAAAGAAGGCTGTGCGGGCCTTCTGAGTTTCGGCCGCGGCGGCGCGCGCCGCCGCATCGCCTTCTTCAACGAGCGCAAGTTTTCGCCGAAGTTCACCGCGGAGTTCAGGCAGCTCGTCAACGCGCTTTTGGTGTTTTCGCGCGAGCGCGCGCAACGCGAAAAGGCGTTCTTCAACCAGGTCGAGCCGGGCTGGATCAAACGAGAGCGCCGCCGCCGCATCAGAAACCTGGCGGGCGGCTTCACCCAGTTCCGCCAGCGCCCGATCGAGCGCGGCAATCGCGCCGTCGAGCCCGCCGTCAGCTTTATCCGCCACATGCTGCAGGCGCTTGAGCGCATCCAACAATCGTTCTTCGGCTCCCTCGGGGCCGGGCCCCATCGCGGCGGCGGCTCGCAGAACGTCTTCGGAGATATGCTCAGCCGATTTCATGACCCGTCGTTCCGCGTCGAGCCGTGCTTCCTCATCCGGCTCTGGCGACAGTCGATCAAGCTCTTCCAACGCGTGCTCGAGGAAGTGCAGGTCGCGCTGGGCGGCCTCGGCCGTCTGCGCGAGAACCGTCTCGGCTTCGTGCGCGGCGTCCCAGGCCGCTTTCGTCGCGCGGCAGGCCGCTAGCAAATCCTGCGCTTCGGCAAACGTATCGAGGAATTCACGATGACCAGCGGAGTTCAGAAGGCCGCGATCATCGTGCTGGCCATGGACTTCGACCACCAAGCCGCCAATCCGGCGCAGCAGGCTGACGGAGATCGGCTCGCCATTCAAGAACGCCTTGCTTTTGCCGTCGGGCGAAACCACGCGACGCAAGACCGCTTCATCGTTCTCGACGTCGAAACCTTGATCCATCAAAAGCGCGCGGGCCGGATGCGCGTCCGCGATCTTCAGCACCGCTGAAACCGCGCCTTGGCTCGCCCCCGGACGGACATAGCCGGCGGATGAACGAGCGCCAAGCGCCAAGCCCAACGCGTCGAGAAGGATCGACTTGCCGGCTCCGGTTTCTCCGGTGAGAACGTTGAGTCCGCGCTCGAAATCGAGATCAACCGCATCGATTAGAACAATATCGCGGATTGAAAGCCGGCGGAGCATGAGCGATTACGGGAAATCCTTTACGGCGTCAGGTCTTGCTCAGAGCCAGTCGCCCTTGAAGACGCGCCCCCACACCTTGGAGATCCACGAGCCTTCTTCTTCGCGCGGCGCAAGATTTCGCCCCGTCAAGAGAGCATAGCTGTCCACGTACCAGGGGCTGCCCGGAAAGTTGTAGCCCAGCACCGAAGCGACGGCCTGCGCTTCGCCATTGATCCCAAGAGCGAGATACGCCTCGACGAGGCGATGCATGGCTTCTTCGACATGCGACGTCGTCTGGTAACGCTCGATCACGTTTTGAAACCGGTTGATCGCAGCGACGTAATTGGCGCGCTTGAGATAGAAGCGGCCGATCTCCATCTCTTTGCCGGCGAGGTGATCGAGCGTCAGCTCCAGCTTGATCTGTCCTTCGCGCGCATACTCGCTTTCGGGATATCGGTTCACGAGCTCGCGCAGAGCTTGCAAGGCCTGCGCGGTTCGAGCCTGGTCGCGCCCCACATCGGTGATTTGGTCGTAGTGGCTGACTGCGATCAGGTATTGCGCATAGGGGGCGTCCTTATCGGACGGATAGAAATCCAGATACCGCTGCGCCGAGAGGATCGCGAGGTCGAACTGATCGGCTTCGTAGGACACATAGGCGGAGTTGATGATGGATCGTTTCGCCAGCTGAGAGGTTGGGTACAGCCTCTCGACCTCGTTGTAGATCAAGGCCGCTCGCTCCAGGTCGCCGCCGGACTGCGCCGACTGGGCCTGTTCATACAAGACGTTCGCCGGCGTGTCTTCGGAGGCCCGCAAGACGTCGTCGCCGGCCGAACAACCAGCCAAAACCACCGCGAGAACAAGCGGGGCGCATGTTCGCGCAAACAGTATGTGTGTGTTCTTCGAAGCAATCACTCGAAGGCTCCTTCGGTCCTGGCGTCAACCCTAGCGGCTATACGGACGTTAACCGCGTCAAATCTGGCGAAGTTGAGACACGATCCAACCGCGGAACTCAAGTGAGAATGGCGGCGACGCCGCAATAGACTGAGCGGAAGAAGGCGCTCCGGTGATCCGATCCCCGTGAAAGAGCAGGGCCGATGAGCCCTACGCAGCCGCCATCCCGTACGCCGGGGCGGCTCTTTTCCGCTGCTGGTCTTCGGGCTCTCTCCAACGCCACGCCGTTGGGCGCTCAAACAGCGCGCGGAGCAGCAGATTGGTCATCTCGTGCCCCGCTTTGACGCCACGGTACTTCCCACGGATCGGCGCGCCCGCAAGCGCCAGATCGCCGACAGCGTCGAGCATCTTGTGGCGAACGAATTCGTCGTCGAACCGCAAACCGTCCTCGTTGAGGATCTTGTCGCCGTCGACGACGATGGCGTTCTCGAGCGATGCGCCTTTCGCGAGCCCCATCGCCCGCAGCTGTTGCGCCTCATGAAGACGTCCGAAAGTGCGCGCGCGGCTCAGCTCACGAACAAACGTACCGTTGACCAGCGTCAGCGACCGGCTTTGACGCCCGATCGCCGCATCTTCAAAGTCGATCTCGAACGACACCTGAAAAGACCGGCCGGGGCTCAACTCGGCCACCTTGCCGTCCTTCTCGACCCGAACCGTTTCGAGGATCTCGATCTCCCGCAGCGCGGCGGAGAAGTTGTGCAGGCCCGCACCGACGATCCCGTCGATGAACGCCGCAGAGCTGCCGTCCATAATGGGCATCTCCGGCCCGTCTAGATCAATCACAGCATCGCCAATATGCAGCCCTGCGAGAGCCGCCATCACATGTTCGACCGTCGACACCGTGACGCCTTCAGAGTTGCTCAGAACGGTGCACAAGCGCGTATCGACGACGCAGTCAAACCGCGCGGGAACTGTGGGAGAGCCTTCAAGGTCGACGCGTCTGAAACTGACGCCGGATCCAGCGGCCGCTGGCCGAATAGTCGCGGTCGCCGGCTGGCCGCCATGCACGCCGACCCCTTTGAAAACCGCCGCAGAATTTTCCGCCGCCTGCATCTTGCCCGCTCCCAACGCCCACTTGTTAAGAATGGTGATACCGCAGCGCACACTTACCAACAATTCACTCTATGTTACCGATTGCGTCATACTTGCTCCGACGCCACACATCCCTGTCCCCGCGGCGATTTCCGGACGCCGGGCGGAGCCGCGCGAACACTGCCGCGCCGTCAAGCGCAGACGCGTTTGCGCCTGCGAAAATATGTTGGAAATACGGCCTAGTTCGCCTGGCGACGCAAAAACGCTGGGATCGCGACCCTGAGTTCGTTCTCTCGATCGGAGGACGTCCCAAGCTCTTCCCGGCCCGCGCCGGCTTTCTTTCTGCCCTGTTGCGCCCCTTTATCGGCGGGGTCTTCCTACGCGCGGGCGCCCGCGCGACCGAAACTCAACGGCGACCGAAACCCATCCGACTCCGGCACGCCTCCCGAGAACAGGGAGCCCTCCTGCCGAGTGACGCCGCCAAGGGGGTTGTACTCCCCGCCGTGTTGGCGCGGAGCAGGATTTGGATCAGCGCCGCCGCCCCCGGCCGAGAGCGACCCTTCATCGATCATGTAGTCGTCGTCGCCCTCCGTCGGGCGCGCGTGCAGAGCGTGGCCAAAAGGAGCAGCGCCCGCAGCGGGTCGCTGAGCTGAAAAGTCGACTTCAGCGCTTGCGGGCGGCGCAAACGGCGCGGGAGCAGCGGCCTGAGCCGGCGCTTGCGTCGGATCCGTCGGTCGCGCTGCGCCCGCGGCGCCCAAGATCGGTCGATCGTCGCCAGTCCGATAGGTCGGCACCGCATCGACGGCAGGCCCCATCTCCCCGGCTCCGAACCCATGTCCAGCGCTATGTCCAGCGCTATGACCGATGCCGCCCGCCTGCGAGAGATCCGGTCGAACCGCATAGTCCGCTGCGCCGAGACCTGTCGCGACGACGGAGACCCGCACCCGCCCATCCATTTCAGGGTCGAGCGCGGCGCCGAAAAACACCGCCGCGTCCGGGTCGACTTCCTGGCGAACGCGATTGGCGGCTTCGTCAACTTCGAACAGACCGAGGTCGGCGCCGCCAGTCACGTTGATCAATACGCCGCGCGCGCCCTTCAGCGAGATATCGTCGAGCAACGGATTGGCGATCGCGCGCTCTGCGGCGTCGAGAGCCCGGGTCTCGCCGGTCGCCTCGCCCGAGCCCATCATAGCTCCGCCCATGCGGTTCATCACTTCGCGCACATCGGCGAAGTCGAGGTTCACGATCCCAGGCCGCACCATGAGATCCGTGACGCCCTTGACGCCCTGGTAAAGAACATCGTCAGCCATCATGAAAGCTTCGGCGAAAGTCGTGCGCTCATTGGCGACGCGGAAAAGGTTCTGATTGGGAATCACGATGAGCGTGTCCACATGGGCCTGAAGCTGGGCGATGCCTTCTTCCGCCAAACGCGACCGCTTGGAGCCCTCGAACCCGAACGGCTTGGTCACAACACCGACCGTCAGGATCCCCATTTCACGCGCCTTGCGCGCGATCGCCGGCGCGGCGCCGGTGCCGGTGCCGCCGCCCATGCCCGCGGTGATGAAGCACATATGCGCGCCCAACAGACTATCGACGATCTCGGCCATCGATTCTTCAGCCGCGTCAAACCCGACCTCCGGCCGAGCCCCCGCGCCCAAGCCCTGGGTCGTGCCGACCCCCAGCTGGATCCGCCGGGGCGCCTGGCTGTTCTGAAGCGCCTGGCTATCCGTGTTCGCCGCGACGAAATCGGCCCCTTCGAGCCGTTTCTCGATCATGTTGTTGACCGCATTGCCGCCGGCTCCGCCCACGCCGATTACGACGATGCGCGGCTTGAGCTCTTCATGCTCAGGCAACCGCAAATTCAATGTCATTTCAGCTCGCGTCCCTGACCGCGTTTCGACATACCGCGCCGCGGACCAGTCCTTCATGAAGACCCGCCGGCCGATCTTGCGCCGCACCCAACGGATCAGAGCCTCAACTGTTATCGTTTATTTTTTCTGAACATACTGCGCGCGGGACGTATCGTCGATAAAAACTCGACGGAATTAACCGACAACTTTAACCATTGATCGGTTTAAAGAAGCTTTTGGTTAATTTTGATGAACTCTGTGTCGATCTCGTGCGGTCGCGCGGGCGCTGTTAACCCAGATTAACCCGACCTGTGGCGCGTCTGGTCGACCTACCAGCTGTCGCGGATCCAGCGCCACATTCTCCCGCTCAAACTCGTGGCGCGAGGCCGGACAGGTCTGGAGAGGTCCCAAACCTCTTCTGGCGGGTTTGCGGCGTAGACCATGAGGCCGGTGAGAGCGGCGAAGGGCGCGCCGGCGAAGTCCGGCGCGAGCCCGCGGAACTGCTTTGGACGTCCGATACGGACATCACGACCGAGAACGCGCTGAGCGGTCTCGAGCACGCCCGGCATCTGCGCGGCTCCTCCGCACAAGACAGCGCGGCGGGTCGGAAGGTAAGCGAACCCTGCTTGCTCAAGCCGATCGCGGGCGAGCTCCAGGATCTCTTCAATGCGCGGACGGATCACCGCGACGAGATCGGAGCGAGACGGCGTTCGGTGCGTCGGAGCCGGGGCGCCGTATCCCCGCAGATCCGAATCGAGCGCCTGACTGGGTCCGACGCCGATCGCTCCGCGCATACTGGAGCCCAGGGCAATCGCCGAGCCCTCCAGGATCTTGAGCCGCTCGGCCGCGTCAAAATCGAAGCCAAAACCACGCGAAACGTCGAGCGTCACGTGTTCTCCGCCTAGTCGAACAAGATCAGCGAACACCAGACGGCCCCGAAGGAACAATGAGACAGCGCTGGCCCCGCCGCCCAGATCGATGCAGGCGGCGCCGTGGTCCTGTTCATCCCCCATTAGGCAGGACAAAGCGCTGGCGTAAGCGGTCGACACCACCCCGACAGGCTCTAGATCGGCGCTCAACAGCGCTGTCGCAACGTTGCGCATCGCGCTCTCGGCGACCGTTAGAATGTGCAGATCGACGCCGAGCCGACGGCCTGACAGCCCTTTCGGGTCCCGCAGTCCATGTTCGCCGTCCAACGTCCAGGACACCGGTTGCGCGTGCAGCGTCGTGCGCGCCTCAGCCGTTTCCGCTGGGCCCGAGCTTGGGATCTTGCAGGCGCGCAAGGCATGGACGACATCGGCTTCGGTGACGCGTCCGCCTTCCGATACGGCGACCTCTGCGGCCGCGGTCTGCGATCGCGGAAAACCGCCGGTCAGGGTCGCCAACGCATGATATACGCGCACGCCCGCGGCGCGTTCGGTCTGCGCCACGACCTGCCGGATGGCTTGCTCCGCCTCGGCCATATCGACAATGACGCCCGCTCGGACGCCACGGGATCGCACCTGCGCCACGCCTAGGACGCGCGGCGACGCGATGTCTCCGTCAAACTCGATGATAGCGCAGCAGATCTTGAAGGATCCGATGTCCAGAACGGCCATACGGCCCTGCCGCTGAGCCGCGCGCAAACGCTCTCGCATCGCGCGATGACGGGCATAGAGATCGCGGGAGCCAGTGCTGCCTGCGCGCGGGTCCGCATGATCCAGCAACGTTTCGCCGAAGCCCAGAAAATCCCTCATGCGCCCTGCTCCGGCCGACGCGTTTCGGCCCCGGCGCCGCCCCTGCGCCGGTCGCGCAGGCTCTGCAGACGCTCTTGATGCGACGCCCAACCATCGGCGGACAAACGCGCCGTCGGCGCGTTCGGCAACCGCAAATCAATCGCGATGAGGTCTCGCGACAAGAGATCGGCGACCTCACGCCAACCAAGCATTTTGTCCAGAGCCTCGACAGGCGACGCTTCGGGAAGCATGACGCGCGGCGCGCCGAGCAGCTCGAGATCCCAGCGCCGTCCGCCGACGCGGGTCAGCCCGACAATCGGCAAACCGGCTTCCTCCGCCCGCGCAAGGACGCGGAAACCCTCGGCCATCGCGGCAGGCGCCTGTTCTCCGATCAGAAGCGGCAACCTGCGCCATTCTCCCGTACGGGACGCGGGTCCGATCTGAACGCCTTGCGCGTCGAGAAGGAAAAGCCCCTCCCGCTTGCGCCACAGCGCCGCCGGCGTCTTTTCGGCGACGACCACGCGCAACATGTCGGGCGGGCGGATCGCGACCTGAGCCGCCCCCAGCCAAGGCGTGTTGTCGAGGAGCCGCTGTTGAGCCGCCTCAAGATCGAACGCGAGCGTGAACCGGCCAAAGGTCTCAAGATCGAGCGCCGCCAAGATCTGCTCTTCCGTGACGCGGCTGACGCCGTCGATCTCCACCGTCTTGATCGACAGTTCGGGACGGGCCTCAGCGGCGGCGTAAACGGCCTGCGCGGCGTCTCTGACGCCCTCGTAGAGCGGCGGTATCGTATGAACAGCGAACGCCAGGGCCAAGCCAAGCGGCGCGAAAACGCCGAGCTTGTACTTCACCGGCATTTTCCAGCTCAGGATTTCAGCCACCCGCCGTTTGATCGACCAAGACCGCTCGCGATCGCCAAAACCCGCGGCGCGGCGAGAGGTTCTCAGCGCATCGCCCAAACCGCCGTCGGCGCCCGCGACGCCGCCTCGGATCATCGCCTCGGCGGCGCGCAATGGGGCTGCGCCGACAGACGTGCGAGCGGCGTCGAAACCGTCCCCCGGCCGCGCGCCGTAAAAGGTCTGGTCCGGACGCGAAGCTTCGAAGATGGGTTGATGAGGGTCCGCCGCGTCATGTTCGAAAGCGCCGTAGCCGACCGGCCTCCGGTCGCGGCCGATCGGAGCCGATGCGGTCGGCTCGGGCGGGCGCGCAAGTTCGCGACGACGCATGTCGTCACCGCGAAATCCGCGCAGGCCTGGCTCCGGCCACTCATCTGATCCGTCTCGCGTCGACACGCGGCTCGCCCTCCGACCGGCCGCTCCGCGCCATAGCGCGGACGACCGCTACCGATCCAACGACGCGTCCTCGACCATCCAAGCCATCAGCTGCGGGAACGAGACGCCGCGATAGGCGGCCTGTTCCGGGGTGAGCGAAGTCGGCGTCATTCCAGGCTGAGTATTAGTCTCTAGGATGATTAATTTTTCGCTGAGACCGGCCGAAACTCCGCCGCGGCTCGGATCGTACTTGAAATCGGTGCGAGACACGCCTCGACACCCCAGAACCTGATGGGCCGTCACCGCCATTTTCAGTGCCGCATCCGTGATTTCCTGAGGAATTTCAGCGGGTATGACATGCCGGGAGCCGCCCTCGGCGTATTTGGCGTGGTAGTCGTACCATCCATCCGAAATGATATCGGTGACGGCCAAAGGTTGGTCTCCCATCACAGAAACCGTCAGTTCCTGGCCGCCGACATACGCCTCGACCATCAATTCCGCCGGCGCGTCGAAAACCGCCACCTGCGGGGGCTGATTCGCACGCTCATGCACAATGTGAATGCCCACAGAGGAGCCTTCGTTGTTCGGCTTCACAACATAGGGCGGCTCCATGACATGGGCGGCGGAGATGCTTTCGGGACTCGCCAAGAGACTGGCCGCAATCGGCAGACCCGCATCCTCATAAACCCGCTTCGAGCGCTCTTTATCCATCGCCAGAGCCGATGCGAAGACCCCTGAGTGCGTGTATGGAATTCGGAGCCACTCCAGCAGGCCCTGAACACACCCGTCTTCCCCCCAACGGCCGTGAAGCGCGTTGAAGACCGCGTCAGGGCGGGCGCGTTTGAGATCCTCGACAAGCGTCACGCCGGCATCGATCTCAATGACCTCGTACCCGGCCTGGCGCAGGCCTTCCGCGCATTCCCGACCAGACGACAAACTGACCTCGCGCTCGGCCGACATGCCGCCCTGCAGCATGGCCACACGCTGATACTTTCGGTCCTTGGGGATGAGCGCCAGCGGCTCCGTCATGAAGAAAATCCTGGCAGAAGCGGACATCGAAGCATCAGGCTACCACGAAAAGCGTTGATGATTTCCAGCTTGGGGATGACGTTGAAGCGTGATTTCACGACATTACGCGCAGAACGAACAATGCGCGTGGAACGTACAAAGCGCGTGGAACGAACAAAGACTGTGAGAGCGTTATGATCAGGTTGATAGACGCGGAGACCCGACCTTTCTCGGCCCCGAGACATGACATCACCTTTGACGAAGCGCGCGCAATCGTCTTCGGCGCTCCGCACGGCACGCCCTATCCCGGCATCGACAATCGTCCCTTCGGCGCGACGCCAGCCGTTCTTCGGGAGGTCATGGCGGAGGATTGGGCCTGGCTGGATCATTGGGACTTTGATCTCGGCGGCCCGCTGTTGGGAGAGGGCGGGTTCACGATCCATGACGCCGGCGACCTGCCCACGCTTCCGACCGAGGGCGCGTCAAATCGCGAACAAATCCGAAATCTGACCGCTCGAATCGTCGCAGCGGGGGCGGCCCCGATCATGATCGGCGGCGACGATTCCACGCCGATCCCTTTCATCGAGGCCCTGGCGCCGCTTGGTCCGCTGACGATTGTCCAGATCGACGCGCATATCGACTGGCGCGACGAGCGGCTTGGCGAACCCATGGGCTTCTCCAGCACGATGCGGCGCGCGTCTGAAATGCCGCATGTCGAACGCATCGTGCAGGTCGGAATGCGCGGCGTCGGCTCCGCCCGCCCGGAGGAGGTCGATATCGCACGCTCGTGGGGAGCGCAGATCGTCACGGCGCGGGAGCTTCACACAGACGGGGTGGACGCCGTCACGCGCCACATTCCGACGGGCTCGGTTTGCTTGATCACCTTCGACTGCGACGCGCTGGACGCCGGGATCATGCCAGCGGTCAAGGCGCCGACGCCCGGCGGGCTGAGTTACACCCAGGCGATCGACCTTGTCGCGGCCGTCGCGGGGAAAGGCCGGCTCGCCGCCTTCGACCTCATCGAGTTCGTGCCCGAGCGCGACCCCAACCGCGTCGCCGCGCTGACCGCGGCGCGGATCCTGTGCAACGCGATCGGCGCAATGGCGCGGAACAGCTAGTCTTCCCGTCTGCCGATCCGTTCGATCTCCCAAAGCAGGTCGACACCCGAATGCGCCATCACGCGTCGGCGCACTTCTTCGCCGAGGTTCTCCAGATCGGCTGCGGAGGCGCCGCCCGCATTGGTCAGGAAGTTCGTGTGCTTCTCGTTCATGACCGCGCCGCCGAGACGCAGACCTCTGCAGCCAGCCTCTTCGATCACCTTCCAGGCTTTGAGCTCTTGGCTCTCGCCCTCGGCTCCGGTGGACGAGAACCCCGCCGGGTTGCGAAAGGTCGAGCCGGCAGTCCGATCCTTCACCGGCTGCGCCGCTTCGCGCTTGGCCATCAGTTCCTGCATTCGGGCGTGGATCAGGTCAGAGGCGTCCGGCGCGCCCTTAAGAACAGCCGCTGTGAAGATCACGTCCCGAGGCGCGCTGTCCCGGTACGAAAAGCTCATCTGATCAGGCGTGAAGAGCACGATCTCGCCCGCTCGCGTGACGCCCTGCGCCTCCACGAAGATGTCCGCCATGTAGCGGCCATATGCGCCCGCATTCATCCGGAGCGCGCCGCCGATCGCGCCGGGCACCCCCCTCAAGAACTCGAGCCCTGCGATCCCGGCGTCCGCCGCCGCGAGCGCCACCCGCGCGTCGAGCGCCGCTGCGCCGGCGCGGATGACGCGCCCATCGGTCTCGATCTGATTGAATCCCCTGCCAAGGCGAACGACCACGCCGGGCACGCCGCCGTCGCGGACGATCAGGTTCGAACCGACGCCCACCGCCGTCACTGGAATATGGCCAGGGGTCTCGCGAAGAAACGCGGCGAGGTCCTGGGCGTCGGCCGGGGAAAACAAGACTTCCGCCGGACCACCAACCCGCAACCACGTGTAAGGCGCAAGCGGAACCATCGGCTGCAGTTTCCCACGGACCTGCGGCAGCGCCGCGATCAACGCCTCTCCGTCCATCGCCACGCCTTCTTGCGGCGGGGTCATCCCCGCGTCTCCAGCGCCTTCGCCAAGCCGTTCGCCCATTGCGTGATGTTGCCAGCCCCCAGACAAACGACGATATCGCCCGGCTTCGCCTCGGCGGCGACGAAATCAGGAAGCGCTTCGGCGCTTTCAAGAGCCTGCGCCCGTCGATGTCCATGCGCGCGCAGGCCATCGACGAGGCTGTCCCGATCCGCTCCGGCGATCGGCGCCTCGCCGGCTGGAAACACGTCGGCGATCGCGACCACGTCGGCTTCGTTAAAGCAGCCGCAGAAGTCCTCAAAGAGATCGCGCAGGCGCGTGTATCGATGGGGTTGATGAACCGCAATGACCCGGCCCGAGCTTGAAGCCCGCGCAGCCTTGAGCACGGCGGCGATCGCGACAGGGTGATTGCCGTAGTCGTCGATGAGACGGACGCCGTTCCAGTCGCCGACATCGGTAAAGCGCCGCTTCACGCCTTTGAACCCGGCGAGCGCCGAGCGAACCGCGTCGACGTCGAGCCGCAGCTCTCGCGCGACCCCGATCGCAGCAAGCGCGTTCAGCACATTGTGCTCGCCGGGCATCGGCAGACTGAGGCCTTCGATCGTCTTCTCCTCGGAGGTCCGGCGCGAGCGGATCGTCACGTCAAAGGTCGCAGCGCCCCCTTCATAAGCGGGACGGCTGGCCCGGATGTCCGCCTGCGGCGAGAAGCCATAGGTCACGACCCGGCGGTCGCGTATGCGCCCGATCAACGCCTGCACTTCGGGATGGTCGATGCAGCAGACGGCGGCGCCGTAGAACGGAATGTTCTCGATGAAGGTCCGGAACGCGCCCCGCAACGCGTCGAAGGAGCCGTAATGATCCATGTGTTCGGGATCGATATTGGTGATCACGGCGACGGTCGACGGCAGCTTGATGAACGTGCCGTCCGACTCGTCAGCCTCGACGACCATCCAGTCGCCCTCTCCAGGCCGCGCGTTCGAGCCGTAGCTTTGAATAATGCCGCCGTTGATCACCGTGGGGTCGGCGCCGCCGGCGTCTAGCACCGCGGCGACCATCGAGGTTGTCGTCGTCTTGCCGTGCGTTCCGGCGACCGCGACATTCCACTTCAAACGCATCAGTTCGGCCAGCATCTCGGCCCGACGCACGACGGGCAGGCTGCGCGCGCGCGCCGCCATCAACTCCGGATTGTCCTCCTGAATGGCGGAGGAGATCACGACGACCTTCGCCAATCCAAGGTTCTCGGCGCTTTGACCAATGTGGATTTCTGCGCCCAAACCGCGCAAGCGCTCGACGATGCCGCTTTCCTTGAGGTCGGATCCCTGAACCTGGTGACCCAGATTGAGCATCACCTCGGCGATACCTGACATGCCGATGCCGCCGATCCCGACGAAGTGTATCGCTCCGATATCGAGGGGAAGAGGGGTCATGACGGCTTGGTCCTTCGGCTCAGCGGATGACAGAGCGCCACCCATAGGGCGCCCAACAGCCAATCGCCAGCGTCGAGCGCCCCCTTCAGTCCAACTCTAAGCGGCGGCGACTTCCTCGCCGTTTGCGACCCGCTCGGCCAGATCCGCCAGATCGCTTGCCGCGTTCGGAGCGCCCAATCCTCGCGCCGCTGTCGCCATCGCGGTCAGCCGGGCCGGGTCGTTCAGCAACTCGGTCAGTTGGGCCGTCAGCCGCTCTACCGACATCTCGGCGTCTGGCAGCATCACGGCCGCCCCGGCGTCGACAAGGCCGTGTGCGTTATGCGTCTGGTGATCGTTCATCGCGGCCGGATACGGCGCGAGAACGCCGGGCCGGCCGATGGCCGTCAGTTCGGCGATGGTCGAGGCGCCGGCTCGACAGACGACCAGATGCGCCCCGGCGATCCGCTGCGGCATATCATCGAAAAACGGCGCGAGCTCGGCCAGAACGCCAGCGCGGCGATACCCTTCGCGAACTTCGTTCTGATCCGCCTCGCGAACCTGTTGGGTCAGCAGCAGCCGATCGCGGATTTCAGCCGGCAACGCCGCTACCGCAGCGGGCACGCGCTCGTCAAAGATCCGGGCGCCCTGACTGCCGCCGAAGACCAGCAACCGGATCGGCCCGTTCTCGTCGATCTGATGGTAAGGGGAGCCCGACAACGCCCGGCCCGCGTCCCGGATCGGATTGCCGATGAAGTGCAGGTTCGCTCCCAGCGGCGCGTTGGAGATGTGCTCGACGCCGCAGGCGACCGCATGCACCCGCTTGGCGAACAGCGCGTTCACACGGCCCAGTACGCTGTTCTGCTCCTGGATCATTCGCGGGAGGCCGAGCCGCCACGCAGCGCCCAGCGCCGGCAACGACGGATAGCCGCCGAACCCGGCGACCAAATCCGGCTTCTCCTTCTTGAACCACGCGATGGCTTCGTTGGCGCCGGACAGGATCGTGAAAGGCGCCCGCATTTTCTCGGCGATCCCGCCGCGTGCGAAAGTCGCAGACTGCACTTCGCGGCGCTCGACTTCCGGCGGGAAGCCGCCCGCATAGCGCAACCCGCGGTCGTCGGTCGACAAGGAGACCCGCCACCCTCGCCTGAGCATCTCCTGCGACAGGGCTTGCGCAGGAAACATGTGCCCTCCGGTCCCACCGGCGGCGATCACTAGAAACCGACCGCGTCCGCTCTCGTACATCTTCGCTCCTCATCCTTCCCAAGCAGGCCGAGGCGTGGCCCGCTCACGAGGGTTAACGCTCTCTTTCACCTCGGATTTCCTCACGGATCAAGCGCGACGGGGGCGAAAGATGGGCGAAAACCTCGACTTCGTTGTTCAATTGACGAACCGCCCGCGCGCGGTCGTTCCATCATAGGCCGATGCGAAGGCGGCGTTTGCCGCGCTGCAGGCGCGTTAGAAGCGGCGCGTCTCGTCCAGCAATCGTCGGCGCGTGAGAGCCAGAAGCATGCCCATCGTCAATCCGATCCCGATGAGCGACGACCCGCCATAGGAGATGAACGGAAGCGTCATCCCTTTCGCCGGAAGAAGCTGCACGGTGACCGCCATATTGACGAAGGCCTGAAGGCCGAAGAGCAACGCCAACCCGATACCCGCCAAACGCGGAAACGCGGCCTCGACCCGGCGCAACCGCCAGAGCGCGTTGAGGGTGATGAACGAGAAGAGCACCACCAGCAGCACGCCGAGCGCAAATCCATACTCCTCGATCGCCACAGCGAAGATGAAGTCTGAATTGGCTTCGGCCAAGGTGAGCTTGTTCACGCCGTCCCCGGGGCCGACGCCAAACCAGCCGCCGTTGATCATCGCTTGCCGCGCATCCAGCAGCTGTTGCGGCGGCGCGCCGCCCTCTTCCCAGAAGGCGGTGACGCGATAGGCGATATGCGGCTCGACTTGAAAGGCGATGATCGCGCCGACGAACGCGCATAGGGCGAGCGCTGCGAGAGTGACAAGAGACGCGCCAGAGACAAAGTACATGGCCGCCCACACCACAAGGATGAGGGCCGTCTGACCATAGTCGGGCTGTATCACCAAGAGCGCCGCCGCCGTCGCGAGAAGCGCCAGAGACGCGCCGGCGCCCGCGGGTCCGAGGCCCTGATCGCGCGCGTTGGAACCTCGATCCACACCGCTCGAAGCCGACAGCAGCCATGCGCAGGTGACGATGAGAGCGGGTTTGAGAAACTCCGAGGGCTGCAGGGACCCCAAGCCAGGCAGCGCATACCAACGCGTCCCGCCCTGATCGAAATCGGTGCCATAAAGCGGCAGCAGCGCCAACGCCACCAGGCCTGCGAAGGTCGCGAAAACCGCCAAGCGCCGCACGGCCGACGGGCTGAAGAAAGAGATCGTGAACAGCAGCACGAACGCTGGCGCGCCGAAGATCAGATGCCGCCATGCGTAATAGAACGGCGATGTCTGGTTGCTTTCCGCAAGCGCCGGAGACGCCGCGAATGCGAGAACAACGCCGATGCAGAACAAAGCCACGCAAATCAGGATCGACACATGGTCGACGGATCTCGCCCACTGGCTCCATTGACTGACTTCTGACGGCGGTTCGTCTTGCAAAGCGCCGCCGCCCGCATAGGCGCGCTGGCCGACGCGGCCGACGCGGCCGACACCCGCCGCTCCGCGCGGATGAAACGCGTCCGGGGACAGGTCCGTCATGTCCTGATCCTGCTCATGCTGTGCTCAATGTCGCGACAGTCTCCGCCGTCGTTGATGCGGACGATACAGGATCTGCGAGCCGAAGCCCAGCACGCGTTGCCCGGGGTCTTACTCGAACTCCTTGAGCACGCCGCTCAAGCTGTTCTGATCAAACTTGATCTTCGCGCGGACAAAGCCGCCCTGAGAGGTGTAGTTGGCGTCCGAGAAATCGCTGTCGTCAAAGCCCATGAAGTTATACCCGAGCTCAAGCAAAAGGTTGTTCATCGGGCTGAACCCGACAAACAGCCCGGCGGAGTTCTCCAGCTGGCCGGAGTTCTCGCTATAGAGCGCGGCCCCCTGTGCGCCGATGCTCCACATCTCGCTCAGATCATAGCGCGCCGAGGCTCCGACGACGCCGCTGGCGCCGCTGTAGTCCTCGCCGTCAATCTCCGCGATCGTGTATTTGCCGCCGACATTGGCGGAGACTTCCAGACGCGGCGTAAAGCGCCAGTTCAGCGTCGTGTTGTTCACGATTTTCGAGCTGCGCGTGCTGTCGTCCAGATCACTTTCGTCATCCGTGTGGCCGAGCGTCAGCTTGTTGAGCACAATGACGTCGCCGCCGACCGGACGATAGGCGAAGCCGAGGTCGAGATCGACCTCCTGGCTCAGGCCGGTGTCTTCAAAGTCGCGGAACAGGATCCGTGCGCTGGCGGAAACCGCAAAGGCGTCGGTGACGTCGCCATAAGCTCCGATCGAGAAGGTTACGCGGTCCTCGGTCGCGCCGTTCCGCGCCTCCACCCGCGTGGAAAAGCTCCAGTCCTCGTCCGTGTAGCCCAGGCCCGCGTTGGCGAGCGTGAAGTTCTCCATAGGACGCGTCTCGCCAAAGATGCGTTCTTCCGCGGTCACCGCCTCCGACGTCGCGGTGAGGACCTGCTGACGTTCGACGCCGACCGAGGCCGACCAGTTCTCATCGAGGCGCAGGCTCTGGCCGACGCCGACCGTCGCCATCAATTGCTGCCCACCCTCGCCCTTTAGCCGGTCGCCGTAGGCGTTGATGCGTCCGCCTTCCCAGGGCTGCGTCTCAACTCCCACCCGAACGGCGTCGCCGCTGTCATCGTCCTGCTGGCTCGCCTCGTACATTCCGATCAGCGACATCCAGTCCGTCACCTGAAACTCGGCCCCGGTCAGCGTCCGTGTCGGGAACGCTTCGCTCTTGCCGCCGTTGATCGTCTGTTCGCGCGTCGCGAACAAGCGCAAGCGATTGTCCCAGAAGAGCTGTTCGGTCGCGACGATCAGCTGATCCGTGCGCTCAACCGACCCGTCAGAGAGCTCGTCGCGAACGGCGCGCGCGCCCAGTTTCGTCTCCCCGCCGTCGTTTTCAGCGACAAGAAAGATCTCACCGCGCGTCCGGCTGGCGTCGCTGTCGAGATCTTCTTCCCGCTCAGCGCTGAACTCCGTCCGCAAACCGAAGTCCGGCAGCAGATCGTCGGTCTCCTCATTGTCGCGCTCGGAGATGCGATAGCTGCCCGAAACGCCGTAGGAGCGGATCCCGCCGGTCTCATCCGAGGTCTGGCCGACGCCGTAGCCTGCGTCTTCCTGACGGAAACGCGCTTTCGCTTGCAGCCGTTCGGACTGGTGATTGAGCTCCGCCAGAAACGCCGTGGCCGAGGCGTCGCCATCGGTTGTTTCATTCTCACTGACGCCGGCCTCCAGGCGCAGTTCGGTGTCTTCCCGCAGCTGGATCGTCGCGTCCGCGACAGCGAGGTCGCTGGTGACCGCCTCCGCCGAAGAGGCGCTGTCCTCATGAACATACGTCGCCCCGATTTCGACTTTCCCGTCGAGGAAGCGTGCGGCGGCCCGGCCGCCATAGGTGAAGCCGCGATTGATGTCCTGCTCGGCGGAATAGTCGATGACCAGGAAGTTCGGGTTGAAGCTGACATCCGTGCTCGCCAACGGCGCGCGCAAGTAAAGCTCGCCGGTCAGGTAGTCGATCTCGTAGTCGGTGAACCGCGCGAGCGGCGTTTCCGAGACGACGATCGATCCGTCGAAGCGGTCTCGGGTCTCGATGCGCACCGTCTCCGAGCCGACGACGATCGGGCTTTGTGACAGCTGGTACGGTCCGGTGGTTCCGTCGGACGGGATCTCGTCTTTGACAAAGCCCTGATTGGACTCCGCGCCAAAGGCGATCACGCTGAACTGCTCGCCCTCATAGACCGTTTTCAAGCCGGAGAAACGACGCTCGTAGCGCCCCAACTCGCTTTGATCGAGGCCGGTGTCATAGTCGCCGAAGAGCGCGAAGAACTGCTCACGCTCGAGCTTGAGATACAGCGGGTATTGGCTTTCAGCGTCGTGGCCTCGTTCAGAGGCGTCGCCGTAAACCGGATAGAGCGCATCGGGGTCGATTGTCTCGAAGACGCGCTCGTCGGCGTCTCCGCGGCGCTTGGCTGTGTCGACTGCGATCGTCAGCAACCATTCACCCTTGATCGCGCCCTTCGCGTAGAAGGCGACGCGCCCATCCGTGAAGCTCTCGTCCTCGCCCCCGGCCGCATCATAGTTCTCCATATTGCCGGAGATTCGATTGAAGCCCGCGGTTCCCTCGGCGATGCCGACGACGATCCAGTCGCGCTTGCCAGGCTTGAGGAAGGCGCGGACCTCTTCCTGTTCATCGCCGATGGTCACCAGCAATTTTACGAAGCCGGACGCGAAGGTTGGCTCCAGGGAGATCGGCAAAATCCCGTCAGCGCCGACCGCGACCGTGGCTTCGGTTGCATTTGTCGCCGTCAGCGGATCGGCGTCGATGCGATCCTGCGCCCCGGCGAGCTTATACGGCGGCTCGACATTGACTTTGACCTGAAGCCCTTTGTGCACAGGGCGCCCACCGCGATCCGTCAACCGAACCGCGATGACCGGCGCCGTCTGACCATCGGCGACGCGCGTCGACCGGGCAGGCAGATACGTCGCCTTGGCGGCTTCCTGCACGTAGTAGATCGTATGCTCGATCCGCTCGATCTCGGCGCCCGCGCTGTCGCGAAGGATCGCCTCAAGGCGGTTCGCGCCCGCTTCGATGTCGACGCCGCCCCAGCGACGCAGCGTGGCCGGCGCCCCTGCGGCGGACAGCGGCTCGCGGCCGTTCAGACCGGAAACCTCGCGACCGTTCAGACGCAACTCGACCGAGGATCCCTTCGGCTGAAGAACGCCGACGGCGACGCCCGGCGTGGCGACGCTGGCGCCGTCGACGGGATACACGAGTTTGAACTCTGCCGGCTGCTGCGCCAGCCAAGCGACATCCAGGCTCGAAGGGTCGATGATCTCCTGAGCGTCCTGGTCGCTTGCAGTCTCCGCGCCGGCGCCCTCTTCTTCCTTTGCCGCCGCGTCCGCTTTGGCCTTCTCGGCGGCTGCTCCGTTGAACCGAACATGGAAGTCGACGCGCTCGATCTGGCCGCCCTTCGGATCGACGAAGCGACTGATCGCCGAGCCGGCGGCGCGGTTGTTTTCTTCGCACATCACCGGCTCGAAGCCCGGCGGCAAGCTGGCGAGGTCGAGCTGAACCACATGCGGGCGCGGCTCGACGTCTTGGAAATGGTATTCGCCGTCCTTGTCGGTCACGACGAACTCGCCCGTCTCCATGAAGATCCGGGCCCCGGCCAAGCTGACCCCGGGCGTGATTTCGCGCGGCCACGGTTCGTCGAGATCACAGGCGTTCACCGACACACGTCCCATGATGTAGGATCGGCTGCGCAGAAGCTCTTCGCGAACCTGAACGACCGCCGTCGCCCGGTTCGAAAGAAAGCCGCCGGGACCATAAGCCGTCGCCGCGTTCACCGCATCGCCCTTCGGCGCGCGGATGGTGGCTTCTGCGACATAGGTGACTGTCGCTGTCTGACCCGACGCCAGATCTCCCACCAGGATATTGAGCAGCCGACCATCGCCCGAAATCTGCGGATCCGCGACCTTGGCGCCGTCCAGTCGCAGTGAGCCGGACTGATAGCGGAAACCACGCGGCAAGCGGTCTTCGATGACGATGTCCGCGCCCGGATCCGTCGTCCCGTTTTCGAGCGTTAGCTCGTATTTGACGAAGTCGCCCTCGCCGACAACGCTTTCGGAGGCCGACTTTTGCAGGAACACGTCGCGGCGAAGGTCGACCGGGATGTCGACCTGCAGCGGTCCCGGTCCTGTCACCGTGAACACGCCGCCGCGCGACCCCGAGTTGAGCGCGTAAGGCGCGCCAGGCAGCGTCTGCAGCGCCACATCCGAGACCGTGCTCGGGAAAACGTAGCCGTTCGGCGCAGTGATCTGTAGGCGGTAATCGCCCGCCGCCACCAATGGGAAACGGTACTCGCCCGGCGCCAGAGCGAACGTCGTTCCGCCTGCGTCCGTGACGCTCCCACCCGTGACGACCGTGTTCGGATAGGCTGTGACGCCGTCCGGCGAGAAGACGCTCGCAGGCGCGCCAGCCGACGTCAGAAGCGTGACCGTGACGCCGTCGATCGTCGCCCCGGTCGAGCTGTCAAACACCACGCCAAACGGATCGATCAGCGCCGAGCTGGTCGAGACGTCGCTTGAATCGAACGGGTCTGTGTAACGGGCCGTCACAGTGGAGCCGTCGGCGATCGACAACACGCCGTCGAGCTGCGTCGGCGAGGCCTGATCGGTCAGAACGATGTAGCCGGCGAAAACGCCCGTGGCAGGACCCGTCTCCTGAAGACGCAAGACCTCCTGATCGCCCGTGTCGGAGTCCGTGATGGTGATGTCGAGCGTATCGATCGCGCCATCGTCGTAGTTGCGGCCGAGGTCCGTTACTTCGATAAACGCGGTTTCGCCCGCTTGAAACACATTGGCTGACGACAAGGACACCGCCGCCTCGCCATCCGCCAGATCACCCGCGATGTTGGTGGGCGGCGTCACCGTCTGGAACGCGCCGCCGCCGTCCTGGAACCGGGTCGTGCGAACGGTTTGCGACGCGCCGCCAAAGCCCGACGGAGTATGCCTGAAAAATGCGATCGTCGAGCTGGTCGGCTCCGGCACGACCATAAAGGTCGCAGTCGTGCTGTTGATTGCAGGCTGCGGCGCGCCGCCGACCGTGAATTCGATCGTCGCCGTGTTTGAGACTGTCTCGCCCGGATTTGCCGCGTGAGCCGTCGAAGGAACGGCGAAAACGGAGAAAGCGCCCAGCATCGCGAGCCGCGTCCACATCAGGGCGCGCTCAAGCGTCGTTTTGATGCTGTGGCGACCGACCGACATTTGCTCGGTCCTCTCTCGCTCTCTCGGCGCATTTGCGCCTGTGATCGACGGGCGGGGCCGCGCTCTCTCTTTTGGGTGGAGAACGTCGACAGAGTTCTATCGAGGGGTCAGCGTGGGATCCGGCGGATTGAGACGCCGGACCCCGGGGTGTTGACGGGCGGCGTCGCGCCCGTCGGACCGCGCCTTACTGAAGGACGCCGCGGATCAGCAGGATCGCCTGCCCGGTGGTCGCGCCGATCGTGCCGACATTGGTGTCGACGGACTGATCGGTGAACGATCCGGCAACATAGTTGGTCGCGCCATCGGCCAGATAGCTCACCGCAACCACGTCGACGTCGCCAGCCACGTTGTCCGTGATCTGCACAGAGCTCGCGTCGATTGGACCGGTGTTGTCGACCGTGATCGTGTACTCGATGCATGCGCCAGGGATCGGGTTGTCGCCGCTGCCTGCGGCCGGCGTCCCGTTTGTCGGAATCGTCGCACAAGCGTAGGAACCGGTCCGGCCATCATCCAGAACCGCGACTTCCTTGGTTGCGCTGACGGTCGCCGACTGAACAGTCACCGTCACCGTGTCAAAGAAGAAGTTGTTCTGAGCCGCATCGTCCGAGCCGGACGGGTCGGCGTCGCCGTCGGCGAACACAATCTCTTCCGTGTCGATGTCGCTGGTGCCGGTTTCGACCAAAGGCGTGGTCCCGTCCGCCGCGACAGCCGTCACGCGGAAGTCGTAGCTCGTGCCGTTCGCGACTGTGTTGGGAACACGGTAGCTGACAGTGACGGTCGTATCGCCGCTTTCGCCAATGCTGACATTGCTGGCGCTGATTGCGTATTCGCCCTCGGCCAGAGAACCTGCCGCGGTTCCAACGGCCGCCGCCGTCAAACCCGAACCGGTGAAGACGACAGCAAGGTTGAAGTCACGGTCTTTGTTGCCGTCATTGTCGATCTGGAAGCTCAGGGTCTGCGTTTGGCCTGGCTGGTTATTGATCGCGCCGCCATGGCCATCCGCGACAAGGAAGTCGACCATTTCGTCGACGGTGAAGTCGACCGAGTCGGTAACAGCGGTCTGAGCCTGGCTGTTCACCTCGAAGTTGACGGTGACGGTATTGCTGATGACGTCTCCGGCGGTCGCGTGTGCAACGCCGGATTGGACTGCGAGAAGCATAGCGCTTGCCGCCATGACCCGCGAAACTGGGGTGAAGATCGATTTCATAGTTTGCTCCGACACAATTGGGGTCATTGCCCGGAGCCCAATACACACAAATCGAGTAAAATTTTTCTATAAAGTTGAACTATTTGTAGTAAATTCGCCCTTAACTATTTAACATACTAATGTATTTGGCATTTACGGAAGCGCGTATATTTGCATAACACTGGATTAATCATGAATTTTTTCTTTATCACAGACAAAATGCCGGCCGAGGAAGCCTCAGCCGGCGCCGTTGACGTCAGTCTCGTGGATCCGCCGCTACTTCAGCCGCGCCTTGAACGCGACGCTGGTCTGAGCACCCGGCGCCAACGGCTGTTCGAGCACCCAACGGATGTTCGTGAACTCCTCGGGCCGCGCCGGGCGCAAGCTTCCGTCCTCGCCCTGGACCAGCACTTCGCCCTCCGGCGCAAAAGAGGCCCCCTCGTCAGCCGACAGCGTCGCCCGCGCGCCCGGCCCCTCGGCGCTGCCGGAGATGTAGATCATCTCTTCAGGGATCCGCGTGCTCGGAGCGACGTTGCTCGCCGGCTGATCGCCTGAGTTGCGCAATCGATAGGTATAAACCACCACCTCCCCCGGTACGACGCGCTCAGCAGGCTCCCTCACCACCACCGAAGCGCCGTCGCGTTGAACCACAACTTCTTTCTCGACGACGCTTTCAACATCGACCTGCGCCCAGGCGACGCTGGCCGCCAAACCGGCGGACATCGCCAACAGAGCTGCAGCAAACATCGTTTTCGCCTGCGTCCAGATCATCTTCGCCTCCGAAATCTCTTTATGAGCCGCATGTCTGCGTCCTCACTTAGTTTAGTTAACGATCACGTCATATAGGAATCGAAAACCTGGCGCAGCGCCGCCGTTCTGTGGGGCTGCGAATTCACCTTTCGGCGTCAAGCGGATATGGGTCACGGCCGGGTCCACGCCGCGACCATCCGGGGACGGCGTGTACGTGAACGAAGCGCCGCCGTCGTTCGAAAACGCAAGGTCGTCAGAGCTGTCGGACAACGCGCCGACCGTAAACGTCAAACCGCTTGAAGGCCCAATATCCGCAAAGTGTACCGGGCCAGTCCCCGTGGTGAAGTCGGTCAGATCCACAACCCTCAACGCGACCCCGACGGGCAAGGCGTCGACGACCACAAGGCTATCCGCGTCGACGGGCCCGCCGCCGGCGTTTTCAAAGTCGATCCGATAGCGCAACCGGCTCTGTGGAATGGCCAACGGCGACGTTGCGCCGTTGATCGGGTCTTCCTCGATCTCGACCGACTTGCTGACGGAAACCTCCGCCAAACCGAAGTTCACGTGAAAATCGCCTGAGAACGCCAGCAAACCGACCCTTTCAGCGGTATGGGCGCGCTCGCTGTCCAGATCCGTGTCCTCATCGACGGTCAACCCCACGTTTGATCCGCTCAAGCTGCAACGGCGCAGCCAGCCGCCGTCACTGCCATTGCGGGTGTTCGTAGAGGCGATGGCGCGCGGATTGGCCAGGGTCGCCCCGAAGGCGACCGAGAAACAGCCGTTATCCCACCCGCGAACGGCTCCCCCGACAACCGAGCGCCACGAAATCGTCGCGTCGGCGTCGTCGTCGAAAACGCCGCCTCCCGCCGGAAAAGCGATCCAACCGATCGTCTCGCTCGCCAACGTTCCCGAGACGGATTGAACCCTATCGATTGCAACAGCGAACCCGCTGCTGGAAACATTCCCGATCGCCACCGACAAAAACGGGCTGAGAGGCTCGTTCCACGGCTCCGCGCTCGGATTGCTATTGAAGCTCTGGAGCGCTGCGACCACCGCCGGAGTTCCGGAGAGAGCGCCGCCAAAACTGGCCATATCCCATCCGCTGGTTCCTCCCGAGCCGCCAAACCCCACGAACAGATCCGTCGTCAGCACGCCGGCCGCGACGGTTTCACCTGTCGGCAGCAAATGCACGCCGGGCTCCATGGCGATGTAGTCGAATTGTTGCGCGACATGGGGCCCATCCTCGCCGGGAGGCTCTGTAACGACCACGTCAAAGCCTGTTGTGGTGATGTTGAAGACCCTCAAAATAGCTGAGCTTGCGCCTTGACTGGTCGTGAGCGGCACAACGACGGGCGGGACCGCGAATGGATCTTGAAACGCCACCCGAGTGGCGCGGTCGACGTCGAAGGTGCTGTCGACCTGCGCACGGCCGACCTCCAGCTCCCATGCCTGCGCAGCCTCGGCGAAACTGAGCGCCGCGACGAGCATCATACCGGAAATGGGCCTGCTTCGTCCTTTCATTGGGGACTTTTCCCGCACACGGGATGAAAGGTCGGTAAACTTTTAGTCGAATTTCGCCTAGAGCTTTGCGAGTTGGACGAGCCGAGCCGTCATCGCGCTGTCAGGATCCGCCATCGGCGCAATGACGTCGAAATGGTTGGCATAGGGAACGCTCTCATACCGGGTGGCGACGCCGGCGGCTCCCCAGCTGTGCGCGAGATCCGCGCTCTGTCGGTGAAACTCCGAACTTTCTGCTCCGCCGACAACCGCATCACAAGTCTTGCCTGTGGGCGCGGCCCAAAGCGCTGGGCTGACCGCAGCGGCTGACGCAGCGTCGAGCCCCAGCGCGCCGTTGATGCTTGTGTGCACGAGCGGCGCGAGCTCGAAGACGCCCGAGATGGAATAGGCGGAGGTGACCAAGTCGGCAGGCAGATCATCGGAGATCGCAGGCCATTCGGTCGCGAGCAGCGCCGCGGCGAGATGCCCTCCGGCGGAATGCCCTGCGACCACGACCCGACTCCCGGTCAGGCGATGAACAGCGATCGCGGCTGTCCGCATTTCCGCTATGATGTCGGAAATCCGAACGTCCGGGCACAGCGTGTAACTTGGAATGTAAACGCTAACGCCATGGGCGACAGGGCCTCGCGCCATGTGGCTAAAGCTCGATTTATCGAGCGTTTGCCAGTAGCCGCCATGGATGAACATCACGACAGCGCCGTTGATGGAACCTGTCGGCGTGAACCCGTCCAACACGTTGCGCGGCGCTTCGCCGTATGCAAGGTCGCGCGGCCCGCCGAGTTCGTCGCGCGCCGCCGCGGCGTCTCGACCCCACTGTCCGATGATCGCCATGTGCTCGGGCACACGCGCGCGATTGTTGTATTCCGCTTCATAGTCGAGTGAAGGAAGACGTTCGTTGCGCATCGCCGTTTGATCCTTTCCCGCGCGTGTTCGCGTCGAGCCAGGTTAACGCCGTCTACCCGCGTTTGCGACGCCGACGCCGCCCACGATCGTGGCGCGCGTCCTTGCGGTCCTCATAATCCCAAAAGTCTTCGTCCCGTGCGTCGTAGGTTCCGCCGTCGCCGAAGGCCTTTTCCGCCAACCACGCCATCACGAAGATCCCCAAGACGCCAAGGATGTAGAACCACGGGGCGGACATTTATGCGACCTCGCTTCTGCGGGCCGATCAAAGTCGGACCGCTTCAATCTTCCGGTCACGTTCATGTGGCGACGGTTCACAGCCATTTGAAGGGGTGGAAATCCGCGATCGGGGTTCCGCGGCGGCGTGTGCGCGACCACAGGCTGTGTCAACGCGCCAGGCCCGCCAGGCTTCAGAGGCGCGCTCGGATGAAGTTCGCAACGTCTTCTTGCAATTCGAGCGCGATCGGCAGCTCGAATTCAGGTCGATCAAAGTAGTCGAACGCATGGACCCCGCCCGGCCAAACCGCCAACTGGCTCTCGGCCCCCGCCGCGCGCCACCGTTCGGCCATGAACAGCGTGTCGTCAACCAACGGGTCGAGCGTTCCCACACAAAACAGCGCCGGCGGCATGTCGTGAAGGTCAGCGAGGAGGGGCGAGACCAGCGGATCATCGGCCTGCGCGGCGCCGCTGATCAGGTTGTTGATGAACCAGTCGACGATCGGCGTCGACAGGATCAGGTTCTCGTCCCCCCAGTTTCGAAGCGCCGGCGCGCCACGAAGATCAAAACAGCCATAGATCAGGACCGCTGCGCGGATCCGCGACAGCAGCCCCTTTTCCCTAAGGCGCAGCAGCGACGCCGCCGCAAGATGACCACCCGCAGACTCGCCGCCGATAAACACCGGCAAGTCCCCAGCGTGCTCCAGAGCCCAGAGAACCGCTGCTTCACAATCATCGGCGCAGGTCGGCCACTTATGCTCAGGCGCCAAACGGTATTGAACAGAGACGACCGTCACGTCCGCAGCCTTTGACAAACGCAGGTTTCGACCGTCGAACTGCTCAGGCGCTCCGAACGTCCAACCGCCGCCGTGGATATGGACGTAGACGCCCTTTGGCGCCGAATGCTCGATCAGCCGGATACGGCCCGCGCCGTCATCAAGAACACGCCATTCAGCGTCCGGCAAAGGCCCGTCGATCGGCAAGATCCCTTTGCCTTCAGCGCGCAGCGCGCGCATCAGGTCGATATCGACCTCCCAGGGCGGTGGAAGACCTTGCAATTTCTCGCGGAGCGTCGCGTTGAAACGCAGCGTTTCGGCGGTCGGCGCCCCAAACTGCGTGAGAATTGTGCGAAGACGCGTATCAGGCATATCTCAAAACGACCTCAATCTGTCTCATCAGAGAACAGTAGGTCGTCTGAACCCGTTTCGGGAAGCGCGAACGCTTCCCTGTGAAGGAAAGGGGAAGTCTAGTCCTGCGACTCAGGCTGGTTCGCCGCGTCTCCGACGGGGACGAACAGCAATCGCAGTCCAACTGAGCCGTCGCCGTCTGTCCAGGCGACTTCGCCGACGAACTTCACACCGCAGGCGCGATTGTCCGATGGACGCAGCTCTCCACTGATGTGATCGCCAACCTTTACCTCGGCTGGATAGTCGCGAAGGCCAATTCCACCGATCGACCAATCGCGGGCGCGGTAGGTTTCGCCGTCAACGGTCACGAAAACGGGCAGGCCGCTTACGCGGGGGAATGCGCGGCCTTCCTGGCCGGACATCAGTCGTTTGCGAAGGGCATTCATCGTTCGCTCTCTCTCATTTGCGCCTAGCAAACAGGCGTGCACGCACAGAGCGTGCCGTAACCACGTTAATGAGAGGTTTGCGACCGTTGTTAATCGGCGCTAACGCAGGCCCGAACCGGCCGAAAGATCACGCCTGGCGCAACAACCGCACTTTGGAGCTTGGCACGCGCTTTACCTCCAACCCGGTAAAGACATGCAGGGTGTTCAGGTCCTTATCGATCACCGCATGATCGCTGACCCATCCCCCAAGCGACAGATACCCCCGCAACAACGGCGGCATTCCGCGCATGGCCTTAACCGGATCCGGACGGCGCAGGCGCAGCTTCTTCGCAAAGCGGAAGACATACGGAGCCTTGACCCTCGGCAGCCAACGCTTCGGCGCCAAGTGCTTCTCTGTGAGCATGGCGAACACGTCCGCATAGGCTTCCGTGTCATTGCCTTCGAAGCTCGAACAACCAAACAGCAGTTCGACCCCGCGTTCATCGACATACCGGCTCATCGCCGCCCACGCGAAACGCAGAACGTCCGCATTCCGATGCTCCGGATCGATGCAGAACCGGCCCATCTCGACCATGGGACCGTCAAACTCGCGCAGCGACGACAGCTCATAGTATCTGGCGGAGTAAGAGCGGTCGATCTGCTCGCCGTTCTCGAGCGGCAGAAGCCGGAAACAGCAAATCAGCTGGCCGGACTTGCGTTCTTCGATCAGAACGTGATCGCACAATGGGTCGATGTCGTCGGCGTCCAGCCCAGCGGACCTTGTTTCAGACGATGCGACTTCCCGTCCGGCGATAAACACGTCATGCCGCAGCTTCTGGGCCGCGCGAACGTCGTCTTTGGTCTCAGCGAGACGCACCGCATAGCGTCCGCGAATGAGGCGCAATGGGCCCATCTCGCACTCCTCTTGCTGTCTCGCCCGGCTGGCCGCGGCGGACATTGCCGATCTCAGGTGAACCACCCACCTCGCTAGGTATTATTAGGACCAAGTTTTGGTAGGACAAATATTGATTCGCGTCATTTCGTGCGAAAGACCGTATTGCGTCGCCGGCGCCACGCACTGATTCGCCGCCAGATCTAGGAAGATCCATGCCCAAAGACGCCTTCGCCCATGTCGACGCCTGGATCTTCGACCTCGACAATACGCTCTACGACCACCGGTGTCGGCTGTTCGATCAGATCGACATGAGGATGACCGACTTCATCTCGTCGGCCCTGGGCCTCGACGCCGACAGCGCCAACAAACTGCGCGGCGATTACTGGCGCGAACACGGCACGACGTTGCGTGGCCTGATGCGCGAGCACGACATGCCGCCGGAGGACTTCCTGCAGTATGTGCACGACATCGATCTGAGCAGCGTCGCCAAGGATCCGGCGCTCGGCGCCGCGATAGAGGCGTTGCCCGGCCGCAAGATCGTCTACACGAACGGGTCGAGAGGACATGGCGACCGCGTCATCGCGCAACTTGGCATCGCCGAGGTGTTTGACGGCGTGTTCGGCATCGAAGACAGCGCCTATCTGCCAAAGCCGCACCGGGCCGCCTTTGAAATGGTTCTGAAGACAACCAAGATCGCGCCGGCCAGCGCCGCGATGTTCGAGGATACGGCGCGCAATCTCGAAGTTCCCCACGAACTTGGGATGAAGACGGTCTGGACGCCGACCGACGACGCGCATGCCTCGGAAGGCGCCGATGGCGACCACGTGCACTACGTGGCGGAGGACCTCACCGCTTTTCTGAGACAATTGACGTGACGGTCGTTTCGCCGCATCGCCCATCCCGTTTCGACACCTAGGTACACAGTCATGATGGACATAATCGACTGCGATGTTCTGGTGGTGGGCGGCGGGCCCGCGGGGCTGACCGCGACAGCGCTTTTCGCCCAGGAAGGGTTTGCGACTGTCTGTATCGACAAGGCCGAACCCGTGCTTGATCTCGATCGCTCCGACGCGGATCTACGCACGACCGCGCTGCTGATCCCGTCGATCGAAACCCTCAAACGGGCCCAGGCCTGGCCGCAGGCGGGCGAGAAAGCGAGCGACCTCGCCGTTATGCGGATGATGGACGCGGGCGACGGCGACGGCGAACCCGCTTCGGTCGACTTCAACGCCGACGAGATCGAGCAGCCGGTTTTCGGGGCGAACATCGCCAACACCGACTTGCGGGCGGCGTTGCTGAACCGCCTCGGCGGGCTTGAGCATGCCGACCTGCGCGCGCCGGCGGAGCTGACCCATCTGGTCTTCCGCGACGACGCGGCGTTGGCGACTCTGTCCGACGGAACACGATTGCGCGCCAAGCTGGTCATTGGCGCCGACGGGCGGAATTCAGTGGTTCGAGAGAGGCTCGGAATTGGGGTGAAGCGGATCGACTACCCACAGCGCGCGATGGTCTTCATCGTCGCCCATGACCGTCCCCATCAAAACGTCTCGACCGAGATCCTGCGCACGGGCGGACCCTTTACCCTGGTGCCCTACCTCGATCGCCAACGCCCTGAAGGGGGTGTCGAGCATCGCTCCTCCGTCGTGTGGATGGAGAGTTTCGTCGAAACCGATCGGTTGACGGCGATGGACGACGCAGCCTTCGAGGCCGCGGTGAACGAACGCTCCCAAGGCGTTCTGGGGCATTTGCGGCTCGCCTCGCGCCGCGCCTCCTGGCCGATGGTGTCGATGATCGCCGACCGCTGGCACGCGCCGCGCGCCGCACTGGTTGCGGAAGCCGCCCATGTGGTGCCGCCAATCGGCGCGCAAGGACTGAACATGTCTCTCAAAGACGCGGAAACGCTGCTCGATCTGGCGCTTGAGGCCCGGACGGCGGGTCGGGACATCGGCGATGAGGGTCTATTGTCCCGATATACCCGCGCGCGCTGGAGCGACGCGGCGGCGCGCGTGTCTGCGACAGCAGCGCTCAACCAGGCGGCGATCGGACCCTTCAAACCGATCCGCGACCTCCGCCGCTATGGCCTACAAGCGATCGCCGGCCTGAAGCCGCTGAAACAGACGGCGATGCGCTACGGCATGGGCGGCGCGAGTTAGAAAGCCGCTATCACAAACGGGACTATTCCCCTATTCTTGGCGAGATGAAGCCAGGACCGACCAACGTGCGCGTCAAGATCGCGACCCGAGAGAACGGCGAGCGGATCTACCGCTTTGTCTTTCCGACAAGCTTTGCGCTTCTTGCATTCGCCAATGTGATCCTACCGGTCATACACGACCTTTATGCGGTGAAGGTCCTGGGGCTGTATAAGATCGTTGCTTGCGAGGACCTGTTCGCCCTGTGGCTGGCCGTGGTTGGCGCGATCCTCGCCATAAATCTCTATGTTCTGGAATATGCCCGCGCTTTCAAACGATTGACCGGATGGCTGATCGCCCTGAATCTCCTCGCAAGCGGCGCGATCGGGGGCAGTTTCTACCTCGACGATTTCGCAAGCGCTTACGACATGGGCGGAACAGCTTTTCTCACCTCTCCCCCGGAATGGCCCTCCGCTTGGGAGAGATGACGCGCCATTCTGAGCCAGAGCTAGGAGACGCGCGCCTGGCCTGCTCTGGCCGGCCAAGACCCGAACACTCTGCGAAACTCGATGCGCGCGATTTTTCTGACCGGGTCGCGAACACACCGGCCCCATGCATTAGGCGATACAGCACTATGAAGCGATTGATCCAGAATATATCCGATGTCGACAATGACGTTCAGTTCGAAATATCAGAATTCTATATTTTTCTATTTGCAATCAACGCCGCCATTCCAGTCGCCGCCGAGATCTACCTGCCGAGCTTTGGTATATTCATTCATGAGGTTGAGTTAAAATGGGCGCTGACAGTTATATTGATTTTTTCTTTGAATATTCTATTGATCTATAAGTTTCCACAAAAAGCCATAGTAACAGCATGCGCCAGTTCGTTAAACGCCGCATGCACGCTGATGTTTGGCGGCGCTGCCTTTGTAACGAGTTTTCACTACGCGCCCTGGGCGATCTACGGTCTGTACTTAGCAGGCCCATAGGTCACACGTCACGCAGAAGCGTGGCGGACCTTTCTTCAGCGACCGCGCACAGGGATCGCCCGCTAAGCGCCCTGCGATTTGTCCTCGATCCGCTTGACTGCGTCGCCTTCCAGAAGGGCCGCGGCTTCGCTGCGATCGGTCAAGCCTGACTGAAGCCCGTCATTATCCGGATCATAGCCGGACGCCACCGCCACGGCGTACAATAACGGCGTCAGCCCAACCTTGCTCTTGAGCGGCCAGATCTCGGGATTGTTGCGCGCGGCCACCGACCAGCCCGCGACCTCGAGCGCGTGGCGGGCCTTGCCGAACAGACCAGCCTCCCCGCCTTCGCCCCAGGCCTCGGTCAGCTGTTTCTCGACCTCGCCCTCGATCTTCTCGCGCGCGGCGTCCGGCAGTCCTTGCTCCATCAGCTCCGGCGAGAGCCGACGCGGATCATCGCGCCAGAACTGCTTTCGATCATCCTCCGTCATCGGCTCGATGATGCCGTATTCGTCAAAGATCCCGGCCATCTGGTTCATGGCCACGCCACGGCGGATCTCCGCCTGCGGGTCCTCCGCCTGATCATCCCCGACCCGATCGCCGCACCGGTAGAGATTGGGGGTGATGAAATACCCCTCGCCCCGGTGCGAAATGAAGTGCATCCGGACCTTCTCCAGATCGAGCCCCGGCACGTCATGGATCGCCGTCTTCATCGCACGTGCGAGCTCGCGGATCACCTCGTCGCTGGCGAGACTCACCCGCGCCATGTTGCGCTCGAACGCGTCGCGCGTCGCCGCCGCAAGCGCCGGCGGGTTGATGAAGGCGAGGACCAACAGTCCCATATCGACGCCGATCGCCGCCAGGAGCGCGATCAGATCGCGCCCCGAGAACGCCTCGCGCGGATCGATCGGCGGCACGTCGGTGTAAAGGCTCTGCACCCCCCGGCCCAGTTTGGTCCAGATCGTCATCACCGCGTTGGCGACGCCGGCGGCCCCTTCGGAGAACTTCGCCTCTCGCAGATCGATCTTCGCCGGCTCGGACGCGTCGTTCGCGGCTTCGTTCAAACGGGCGGCGAGGCTGGGGTCGTAACACTTGAACCCCGGTTGTCCCGGCTCGACCGCCAACTCGCCCGCCAGAGCCCTCATGTCTGAGGCGAATGCCTGGCCCAACGCGTCGGAACGCGTCGCGATCTCGGCAGCGCGGCCGCGCAACTCGGCGGAAACGCGCGCAAACGCCTGTTGGCGTTCAGCCACGGTGGCTCCGGCCACGTCGCCGATCGTGTTCAGACGCCCGTTCAATTCATCCAGATCGGTTTCGATCGAGCCCAACCAGCCCGCATTCATCTCCTCAGACAGCGCCTGGACAGAGTTTCGCACCCCTTCCCGCGCTCGGTAGAGCGGTCCGCGGCCGCGGCCCGAGGCCACCCCGCAACTGCCGCCGCTCGCCTCCTCAAGCTGCATCTGACGCTCGGAGGTCCGCACAACCGCATCCAGTCGACTTTGAACCGCCGCAAGACGCGAAGCGACGCCCACCGTCGCGTCGCGCACGTCCTCGGCCTGTCCCTGAAGCCCTGTGCGCGTCGCTTCCGAGCCGGCGATCAGGCTCCACCAGTAGCCATAGCCAAAGCCGACCGACCAGATCACCAGAAAGACATAGAGCGGCGTCGTGAGGATGAGATTGCCGGTTCGCTGCGGTTTGACCGTCTCGCGCAGGGCGATCCACATCAGAAAGGTCAGCACCACCACGATCGCCAACGCCAGAGCGGCCGTCGAGCCGGAAAGCGGGTCGCGCACCGAGGCGGCGTTGTCTTGAATGCCGGCGATGAAGTCGGTCATCCCGCGCCAGGTTGCGAAACCCGAAATCGCCAGCAGCATCATCGACGCGAGCCCGATCGCGAAGTTGCGGCCCAGGATATAGTCGAGGCCCCGCTGGATGACATTCCGCTGCGTCGCAGCCATTTTCGCCCCTCCCACAATTGCCCATCGACTAGGCCACATCAGGCGGACGCTGGAAAGTCTCAGTTCAGCGACAGGATTTCGGATTCGTTCTCCGCTGAGGCTTCCAGCGCACAATTCAACCAGTCGAATTTGCGAAATTCGCCGCTTGCGCTGTGAACAGGTCCTTTCGCGACTCAGTCAGGAGGGTCATATTGCGGTCTTCGTTAACCAAACCCAACGCGGCGCAGATCGCCGCCAGCGGCTGTCGACCTGCGAGATAGAGGAGCGCGTCAACGAAATGGTTCTGGGCCGATTATTCCACCGCGCACCGCCCAAACCTGATCCTTCAGCGCGCAAGAAAGACGCCCGCCCGGTCGCGGACGCCCCCCGCCCAAGTGAGGACGCCCCAGAACCGTTCGATCTGGACAAAGCCGCCGCCGTCCCGCCGCCCAAGCTGAGCACGCCTTGTCCGAAATGCGGCGCGGAGTTCGTTCAACCCGCCGATTGGTTCGCGACACACTACGATTTCGACTGTCCGCAATGCGGGACGCGTTCGCGGGTGCCAGAGCAGTCGGAACTGAAGATCTACCGAGAGCCGGTCGACAAAATGCGTCAGGTTATGCAAGCGCTTAAGACGCGAGACGGGGAAAGCCGCGGTCGTTGAGGCCAGAGCGTTTGGTACAATCAGAGCGTTGGTTGCACTCAGAGGCTTGGCTACAACCTGTCGAGTTCGATCTTGGTCCATCCATCCTGCGAAGCGACCCCGCCCGCCAAACGGCTGAGCTCTTCGGCCGCGCGTCGGACTTTCGGTCCGTTCTCGGCGATCACGTCATCGGTCACGCGTCCTTTGGGTCCGGAAACCGACACGCCCGCCACCGCTTCGCCATGCGCGTTTCGGATAACCGCCGCGACGCAACGCATTCCTTCGTAGTGTTCTTCATCATCGATCGACCACCCGCGCTCCCGGATCGCGGCCAGCTCTGAAAACAACGCTTTAGGGGACGCCATTGTGCTGTCCGTGAACCGCGGCAACCCCTTTTGTTCCAGGATCCCGGCGACGGTCGCGTCGGACATCTCCGCCAACAAGGCCTTGCCGATCCCGGTCGCATGCATCGGCCCTCGCGCGCCGATGCGAAAGAACGCTCGAATGGGGTTTGTCGTCTCTACCTGGTTCACGAACACGACGTCGCCCCGGTCGGGAAGGGCGAGATTCGCGGTTTCGCCTGTTTCCTCCATCAGCCCCTGCATGACTTGTCGGCTGATGGTGATCAGATCCGCCCGGCGCGAGAAAGCAGCGCCAACTTGAAACGCCTGGAGGCCGATCGACCATGTCTGGTCCGTTTCGTCGAAATCGACGTAGCCGTGGCGTTGCAGCGTCCCTAGCAGCCGATGCGCCGAGGAAGCAGGGATGCCGACGCTCAGCGACAATTCCGTCAGGGTCGCGCCGCTGGTCCGCGCCAGGGCGTTCATCAACAGCAGCCCGCGGTCCAACGCCTGCACCGGCGCTGACTGCTCTTCGCGCCAAACTGACTTTGGCCGACCACGTGGTCGCTTTGTCACCGATTCCGACATCGCTTTGTCCGTCTGGTTGCGTTCAGTGACCATATATTGATTTTGGAAAAATTTTCCAAAAAAATTCAAAACCCCGAAAATGGAAAAGGCAAACCTCCATAAAATCATACGGTTATGTGTATTTCCTCAGATATGAAAACTGTTTTCAATAAAATTGGAAATCCCGCGGCAAGTGCTATGTTAACCCGCATACCAATTTGGGAGGCCGCTGATGACCAGCCAGAATCCGGTGTTCATTCCTGGACCCACAAACATTCCAGATCGCCTGCGCCATGCGATGAACGCGCAAACGCTCGACCACCGCGCCCCGGATAATGTCGATGTCCTCGCGCCCATGCTTGAAGACCTCAAAAGCGTCTTCAAGACGACGACTGGCCGGGTGATAACCTTCCCTGCGTCGGGAACAGGCGGCTGGGAAGCGGCGATCACGAACACGCTCTCGCCCGGCGACAAGGTGCTGGTCGCCCGTTACGGCATGTTTTCCCACCGCTGGATCGACATGTGCGAGCGTCACAAGCTCGACGTCGAAATCATCGAGACGCCTTGGGGCGAGGGTGCGCCCGCCGATCTTTTCGCCGAGCGCCTGGCCGCAGACGCCTCTCACGAGATCAAGGCGGTGCTCGTCACGCACAATGAAACGGCCACGGGCGTTGTCAGCGACATCGCCGCCGTGCGCGGGGCGATGAACGCCAGCGATCATCCCGCCCTGCTGTTTGTCGATTGCGTCAGCTCGCTTGCGTCGATGCCGTTCGAGATGGACGCTTGGGGCGTCGACATCGCCGTCACGGGCTCGCAAAAAGGGTTCATGCTCATGACCGGGATGGCGATCCTGGGCGTGAGCGAGAGGGCCTGGGCCGCGATGGAGACCGCCCAGTGCGCGCGGACCTTCTTCGACTTCCGCGACATGGAGGCGGCCAACGCCAATGGCGGCTATCCCTACACGCCGCCGGTTCAGTTGCTTCTGGGCCTGCGCGAGTGCGTGGCGATGCTGTTTGACGAGGGTCTCGACAACGTGTTCGCCCGCCATGCGCGTCTCGCCGAAGGGGTTCGGCGCGCGGTGTCTGCGTGGGGGTTCGAGCTCTGCGCGGCGCGGCGTGAATTGTATTCCGACACCGTTAGCGCCACCTATGTTCCTGAAGGCTTCGACAGCAACGTCCTGACCAACCACGCATACGATGCGTACGGCATGTCCTTCGGCGTGGGGCTCGGCCCGATGAACGGCAAAGCGTTCCGGATCGGGCATCTTGGATCGTTGACGGAATCGATGGCCCTGTCCGGGATCGCCACGATCGAAATGGCGATGAAAGACCTGGATTACCCGATCGAACTCGGCGCAGGCGTCGCCGCCGCGCAGGAGTTCTACCGGGCGCAAAAAGCGGTCGAACTGAAGAAAGCGGCTTGATCATGCTCGACGACACCCCATCCACGGACATCCCCACGTTCGACGATGTTCTCGCGGCGCACGAGCGGATCAAACCGCATATCAATCGCACGCCTGTTTTGCGATCGGACTATCTCGATCGCCTGACGGGCGCGGAACTCTTCTTCAAGTGCGAGAATTTCCAAGAGGCCGGAGCGTTCAAGGTGCGCGGCGCTTGCAACGCGGTATTCGGTCTTTCGGATGACATGGCGAAGATCGGCGTCGCCACCCATTCCTCCGGCAATCACGCGCTCTCGCTATCGTATGCGGCCGGGCGCCGAGGCATCCCCTGCACTGTGGTGATGCCGCATTCAGCGCCGCAAGCGAAGAAAGATCAGGTGCGCTATTACGGCGGTGAGATCGTCGAGTGCGAACCTTCGACATCCTCGCGTGAGGCGACGTTCGCAGAGGTCGTCGCCAAGTCGGGCGCAGAGTTTGTGCACCCCTACAACGACCCGCGAGTGATCGCAGGTCAGGGCACTTGCTCGCTGGAGTTCAACGAGCAAGTCGAAGACCTCGAGATGATGGTCGCGCCGATTGGCGGCGGCGGCATGATCTCCGGCACCTGTCTTACGCTGTCGAACCGGGCGCCGCATATCAAGATCATCGCGGCTGAACCCAAAAACGCGGACGACGCCTATCGCTCGTTCAAGGCCGGTCACATCATCGCCGACGATGCGCCTCAGACGATCGCGGATGGGCTGAAAGTCCCGCTCAAGGAAAACACCTGGCACTTCGTGTCGAACTTCGTGACCGACATCATGACCGCGACCGAGGAGGAGATCATCGACGCGATGAAGCTCACCTGGAAGCGCCTGCGCATCGTGATGGAGCCGAGTTGCGCTGTGCCGCTCGCGGTGATTCTGAAAAACAAAGACGCCTTCGCGGGAAAACGCGTCGGCGTGATCGTGACAGGCGGGAATGTCGATCTCGACAAGCTGCCTTGGCTTTCAAATTGACACTGCTGACGAGTTTCAAACTGGGAGGACTGACCAAATGAATGCCCCCGTTCGTATGAAAGACCTCAACATTGACGACTACGAGGTCGGCTACGACATCCCCGCCGCGATCGGCATGGACGAGTCGGAGATCCAGACGCCGTGCCTTGTGGTCGATCTCGACGCCTTCGAACGCAACATCGAGAAAATGCGCAAGCATTGCGAGACGATGGGCGTGCGCCACCGCGTCCACGGCAAGATGCACAAGTCCGCCGATGTCGCGCATTACCAGATTGATCATGGCGACGCGGTTGGCGTCTGCTGCCAGAAGGTTTCCGAGGCCGAGTCGTTCGCCCGCGCTGGCGTAAAAGACGTGCTGGTGTCGAACCAGGTGCGCGAGCCCGCCAAGATCGACCGTCTTGCGCGGATGCCGAAACTCGGCGCACGGACGATCTGCTGTGTCGACGACATCGAGAACGTCGCCGATCTCTCTGCGGCGGCGACTACGCACGGCACGCCGATCGAGTGTCTTGTCGAGCTCGACTGCGGCGCTGGTCGCTGCGGCGTGACGACCACCCCGGCTGTCGTTGAAATCGCCAAGGCGATCGACGCGGCTCCTGGACTAAAGTTCGCGGGCATCCAAGCCTATCAGGGCGCGATGCAGCACATGGATCTCTACGAGGACCGCAAAGCCAAGATCGACGTCGCGATCGCGATGGTCACAGATGCTGTCGAGACGTTGAAAGGCGAAGGCCTTGAATGCGACATCGTCGGTGGCGGCGGCACCGGCTCTTACTACTTCGAGGGCAATTCGGGCGTTTACAACGAGCTTCAATGCGGATCCTACGCCTTCATGGACGCCGACTACGGCCGCATCCTCGACAAGGACGGCAAGCGGATCGACCAGGGCGAGTGGGAGAACGCGCTCTTTTTGCTGACCAGCGTCATGAGCCACGCGAAGGCTGACAAGGCGATCTGCGACGCCGGGCTGAAAGCGCAGTCTGTAGACAGCGGTCTGCCCGTGATCTTCGGCCGCGACGACGTCGAGTACGTGAAGTGTTCGGACGAGCACGGCGTCATCGCCGACCCTGAAGCGGTGTTGAAGGTGAATGACAAGCTCAAGCTGGTGCCGGGGCACTGCGACCCGACCTGCAACGTGCATGACTGGTACGTAGGCGTGCGGGGGGGCAAGGTCGAAAAGCTCTGGCCGATCACCGCCCGCGGCAAAGCGTACTAAGCCAGGCGACGCCGAACCAATCCACGCCGCTCCAGCTCCAACTGGGGCGGCGTTTCAAAATAATATCCGGGAGTTCCGTTATGCTCATTGTTTCCGAAGAGACCTGCCAGAAGGTCGTGGGCCGCGCCGACGCCTTCAAGGCCGTGGAGGACGTCTTCGGGGCGATGGCGCGTGGGGACGCCTACAACTTCCCAGTGATCCGCGAAGCGATTGGTCACGCGGACGCGCTCTACGGCTTCAAGTCGGGGTTCGATCGCGCCGGTCTGGTGCTTGGCGTGAAGTCGGGCGGCTACTGGCCTGGCAATATGGCCAAGGGCCTGACCAACCACCAGTCGACGGTGTTCCTGTTCGACCCCGACACTGGCCAGCTCGACGCCTTGGTCGGCGGCAACTATCTGACCGCGGTGCGCACAGCGGCGTCCTCGTCGGTCTCGATCTCCCATCTCGCCCGTAAGGATGCGAAGGTGCTGGGCATGGTTGGCGCGGGTCATCAGTCGCAGTTCCAGCTGCGCGCCGCCGCCGAACAACGCCAGTTCGAGCGAGTCGTCGCCTGGAACCCGCACCCCGAGATGCTGCCGAAACTCGAAGCGGTCGCGACCGAGATCGGCCTTCCATTCGAAGCGGTTGAACCTGAGAAGCTCGGCGCCGAGGCCGACGTGATCATCACCATCACCTCGGCCTTTGAGCCGCTTCTGATGAAGGATTGGGTCAAGCCGGGCGCGCATATCGCCTGCATGGGAACCGACACCAAGGGCAAGCAGGAAGTCGACGCGGCGTTGGTCGCGGCGGCGACGGTCTTCACCGATGAGATCGCGCAATCAGTCTCGATCGGCGAGACACAGCATGCGATCGGCGCGGGCTTGATCGCCGAGACCGCGATCACTCCGATCGGCAAGGTCATCAACGGCGACCACCCAGGCCGAAGCTCGGACACGGAGATCACCTTGTTCGATGGCACCGGCGTCGGTCTTCAAGATCTCGCCGTCGCCTCCGTCGCAGCGAAGCTGGCCCAAGCGCAGGGCGCGGCTCAGGTCGTCTCTCTCTAGCGCCGAATTTCATTGTAACGCGCACATGTTCGGGCGGGACATCGGTTCCGCCCGGTTTTAGCGTTGAGCCCACCATTTGGACCTCGCAACCATGCGCAAACTCAACGCCATCTCCATCGATGGAGCGTGGACCTCGCCGTCCGGGCGAGGCCGCTTCGAGCTGACCAACCCAGCGACGGAAGCCCCGTCTGGCTGGGTCGCCGTTTGTGATGAGACCGATGTCGACCACGCAGTCAGAGCTGCGCGTCGGACATTCGACAACGGATGGGCGCACGCGCCAAAAGCGGCGCGCCTTTCACTGCTCGCAGCGTTGATTGAGGCTTTGGAGCTTCGCCGCGCTGCGCTCGCCGACGCGATCAGCGATGAGATCGGGGCGCCGATCGACTTCGCCCGCAGCCGGCAGGTCGACGCAGGTCTGGATCACTTGCAGGAGACCCTTCGCGCAGCCGAACAAATCGATGACGATCAAGCGCACCCGACCGACGGACCGGCGCATCGCGTCCGTTTCGAGCCGGTCGGAGTCGCAGCGCTGATCACACCGTGGAACTGGCCGCTCAATCAGGTGGCTTTGAAGCTTGGCGCGGCGATCGTCGCCGGCTGCCCGGTCGTCTTGAAACCGTCCGAGCTTTCGTCACGCACAGCCGTCCTTGTCGCGGAAGCCATGCAGGACGCAGAACGCGCGAGCCAGGCGCCGCCGGGCGTGTTCAATCTGATCCTGGGCGATGGAAGCACGGGCGCGGCTCTGGTCGCGCACCCGGATATCGACGTCGTCTCGTTCACCGGCTCGACGGATGTGGGCCGCCAGATCGCAGTCTCGGCGGCGCAGTCTTTCAAGCGGGTGACGCTCGAGTTGGGCGGCAAATCCCCAAACCTGCTGTTTGAGGATTGCGATCTGGAAACCGCGATCAGCCAGGGGCTCGCGCACTGCTTCCGCAACGCCGGACAATCCTGCAACGCCGCATCGCGGATGTTGGTCGCACGCGAGATCTACGACGACGCCGTCGCCTTGGCGGCGCAGCTCGCCGACACGTTCAAGGTCGGCCCCCCAGAACAACCGGGGGACCACCTCGGCCCTCAGGTCAGCCATACGCAGTTCGAACGCGTGCAAGGCTTGATCGAAACCGGCGTCACGGAGGGGGCTCGCCTTGTGAGCGGCGGACCGGGGCGCCCCGATGGGATCACGACAGGCTTTTACTCCCGTCCAACAGTGTTCGCCGACGTCGCCTCCAAGATGCGCATCTTCCGCGAAGAGATCTTCGGCCCGGTCCTGACGATGACTCCCTTCGAAACAGAGGAAGACGGGATCGCCCTCGCCAACGACACTGATTACGGGCTGGCCGCCTACCTGCAGACGGGCGACCCGGCGCGGGCGGATCGGGTTTCTCGAAAGCTCAACGCCGGCATGATCCAAGTGAACGGGTCAAGCCGCGCCCCGGGCGCTCCCTTCGGGGGCGTCAAAGCCTCCGGCGTCGGTCGCGAGGCCGGGATCTGGGGCATTCGCGCGTTTCAGGACATCAAGTCGATCAGCGGCGCGGCCGCGCACGATCTCTGAGCCAACCCGAACAGCAGCGCCGATGTTGAGCGCGACAAAAAAGAAAAAGGGCGACCTTTGCGGCCGCCCAGGCTTATTCCAGGCTCTTATAATGATAGGTTTCCTGCACTGCTCGATGCCTGGATCGGACGCCGGCGGAGCTTGCCCCGCCGACGAATTCTGTTAGCCGCGGGTCACGAGCACCCCGAGGTGCTGCCGCAGGTGTCGCATTTCAGGCAGGTGCCGTTGCGCACCAGCGTGAAGTTGCCGCACTCGCCGCAAGGGTCGCCCTCGTAGCCCTTCATCTTGGCTTCGGCCCGCGCCTTGAGGTCCGTCCGGACGGTCGCCTTGACCTCGGTGCGCGTTTCCTTGCGTTCGAGGACCGCGACGCCGCCGTCGGGCTCCATGTCCGCGACGACCTCGGCCGCCACCGCAGCCGCCTGCAGAGCCGCCGAGCCTTGGTCGACACCACGCGCAGTCGCGTCGAGACCGCCCTTCAGCACGACAAAGTCATTCGGCAGCGTCTTGCGCAGGAAGCCGGACGAGGCGATCTGCTTGACCATCTCGATCGCAGGCTTCGCGACTTCTTCATCGGCTTCCTTGAAGTTCTGCTGCCCCTCGTCGTGACCGCGGCCCATCTCGTCGAACCGAACGCCTTCCGCCGCCGCGCCATGGGCGAGGTCGTGCCGGCCCAGATACGAGATCGCCAGCTCGCGGAACACGTAGTCGAGGATCGAGGTCGCGTTCTTCACCTGGTCGTTGCCCTGGACGAAGCCAGCCGGCTCGAACCGTGTGAACGTGAAGGCGTCGACGAACTCTTCGAGCGGCACGCCATATTGCAGACCGACGGACACCGCGATGGCGAAGTTATTCATCAAGCTTCGGAAGGCCGCACCTTCCTTGTGCATATCAATGAATATATCGCCGAGCTCCCCATCGTCGAACTCGCCAGTGTGAATATACACTTTGTGCCCGCCGACGATCGCCTTCTGGGTGTAGCCCTTCCGGCGGTCAGGCATCTTCTCGCGCTCGCGGTTCACGATCTCGCGCACCACGATCTTCTCGACGATCCGCTCGGCCAACGCCTCGGCGCGGGCGGCGGCGGGCTGGCTTGCCGCCAGCTCTTCGACGAGATCTTCACGATCTTCGTCTTCATCCAGAAGCTGCGAGGCGAGAGGCTGGCTGAGCTTCGAGCCGTCGCGGTAGAGCGCGTTGGCCTTGAGCGCCATCCGCCACGACTTCATGTACGCCGCCTGACAGTCTTCGATCGACGCGTCGTTCGGCATGTTGATCGTTTTGGAGATCGCGCCGGAGATGAACGGCTGAGCCGCCGCCATCATCTCGATATGCGCATCGACCGACAGGTAGCGCTTGCCGAGCTTGCCGCACGGGTTGGCGCAATCAAAGACCGGCAGGTGCTCGTCCTTCAGGAACGGCGCGCCTTCCAGGGTCATGGTCCCGCACACATGGTTGTTCGCCGCGTCGATCTCCGCCTTTTCAAAGCCGAGCGCTTTCAGAAGATCGAGCTCCGGATCGTCGAGCTGCGCATCGGTCAGACCGCACTTCTCTTTCAGGAACTCGTCACCCAGAACCCAACGGTTGAAGACGAAGCGGATGTCGAACGCGTCGGCGAGTTTCGCCTCGATCTTCTCGATCTCTTCCGGGCCGAAGCCTTTGGCGATCAATGCGTCATGGTCGACGCCGGGCGCGCCCTTGAGCGTGCCGTGGCCCACCGCGTAATCGACGATGGCGTTGATCTCGAGCTCGCCATAACCAAGAGCCTCAAGCGCCCGCGGCACGGACCGGTTGATGATCTTGAAATAGCCGCCGCCTGCGAGTTTCTTGAACTTCACCAGCGCGAAGTCCGGTTCGATGCCCGTCGTGTCGCAATCCATGACCAAACCGATGGTGCCGGTTGGTGCGATCACGGACGCCTGCGCATTGCGGTAGCCGTGCGCCTCGCCCAGAGCCAGCGCCTGATCCCAGGCTTTGGCCGCAGCCTCGACCAGCGCCGCGTCAGGACAGTTCGCCTTGTCGAGCGGCGTCGGCAACGTGCGCAGACCTTCGTAACCCGACGACTCGCCATGCGCCGCGCGCCAATGGTTGCGCATGACGCGCAGCATGTGCTCGCTGTTCTTGGCGTAGCCGGGGAACGGACCAAGCTCTTTCGCCATTTCGGCGGAGGTCGCGTAGCTGACGCCGGTCAACACCGCTGAGAGCGCGCCGCAGATCGCACGACCTTCGTCGCTGTCATAGCTGTAGCCGCCCGACATCAGCAGCCCGCCGATATTTGCGAAGCCCAGACCCAGCGTGCGGAAGTCATAGGACCCCTGCGCAATCGCCTCCGACGGGAATTGCGCCATGGTCACGGAAACCTCGAGCGCGACCGTCCACAGACGGCAGGCGTGCTCATAGGCCGCGATGTCGAACGAGCCATCGTCCCGGCGGAACGAGAGCAGGTTCAACGACGCCAGGTTACAGGCCGTATCGTCGAGGAACATGTACTCCGAACACGGGTTCGAGCCGCGGATAGGACCCGACGCCGGGCAGGTGTGCCAGTCGTTCACGGTGTCGTGGTACTGAAGGCCCGGATCGGCGCAGGCCCAGGCTGCGTGACCGATTTTGCCCCACAGCTCGGCGGCGTTCACGGTCTTGGCGACCTGGCCGTTGGTGCGTTGGGTCAGCTGCCAATCAGCGCCGACCTCGGCCGCCTCCAGAAAAGCGTCGGTGACGCGAACCGAGTTGTTCGAGTTCTGCCCCGAAACGGTCAGGTACGCTTCGCTGTCCCAGTCGGTGTCGTAGACCGGGAACTCGATCGAGGTGTAGCCCTGTTTGCCGTATTGCAGCACGCGCTGGATGTAGTTCTCCGGGATCTCGGACTTCCGAGCTTCCTTGATCGCGGCTTTCAGCGGCTCGTTCTGCTTGGGGTCGAACTTGGCGTCCGGCCCAAGATCCGAATTCACCGCCGACGCCATCACTTCATTCAGAAGCCTCTGGTGAAGCTTGGAACCGGCGACAAGCGCAGACACTTTTTGCTCTTCAATCACCTTCCAGTCGATGAACGTCTCGATGTCCGGGTGGTCGACATCGACGATGACCATCTTCGCAGCGCGACGCGTCGTCCCGCCGGACTTGATCGCGCCGGCGGCCCGGTCGCCGATCTTCAGGAAGGACATCAGTCCCGACGATTTGCCGCCGCCGGTCAACGGCTCGTTCTCGCCGCGCAGATGCGAGAAGTTCGCCCCGGTGCCCGAGCCGTATTTGAACAGGCGCGCTTCCCGGGTCCACAGGTCCATGATCCCGCCCGGGTTGACCAGATCGTCGGATACGGACTGGATAAAGCAGGCATGTGGTTGCGGACGCTCATAGGCCGACCGCGACTTCTTCATCTTGCCGGTCTTGTCGTCGACATAGAAGTGGCCCTGGCTTGGACCGTCGATGCCGTAGGCCCAGTAGAGCCCGGTGTTGAACCACTGTGGCGAGTTCGGCGCCGCCATCTGCTTCGCCAGCATGTACCGCATCTCATCATAGTATGCGTGGGCGTCGGCCTCTTCGGTGAAGTAGCCGCTGGTCCAGCCCCAGAAGGTCCATGCGCCGGCCAGACGATCAAACACCTGACGCGCATCGGTCTCGCCGCCGTACTGCTCTTCCGTCGGGATCGACTTCAGGCCGCTGAGATCTGGCGTCGAACGGCGCAGCCAGCTCGGCACGCCCTTTTCGGCGACCGGCTTCAGGCGCGCCGCGACGCCCGCTCTGCGAAAGTATTTCTGAGCCAGGACGTCACAGGCCACCTGGCTCCACGCCGCTGGCACATCAAACCCTTCCAGCGCGAAGACGCGCTCTCCGTTCGGGTTCCGGATCTCGGAGGTCGCCTTGCGGAACTCGATGTCCGCATAGGGAGACTGACCTTCCTTCGTGAACCGACGCTCGATCTTCATACTCGCCCCATCTCCTCGCGCCTCAACCGGCGCACAATTCCTCTGCGCCCAGGATCGCTCTTCCCGGGCACCTGCTCACTGCGACTTGTTTGGCAGATCTAGCGTCGGACCTTTAATCTGTTGGTCTCTGAACTAGATGTTGTGGTCTGCCGTCTCTCTCGGAGCATCAGTAGTATCGAGTGGAACGATGAACGCAACCCTAAATGTCGGGTGCGAATGGCAAAAATAACCTAGATCTAGAATCGTAGCGACTCCGCCACATGGGCGGAAACAGCCATTTATTTAGCGGCTGTTCGCGTGTGCGCTTCGCGCCGAACCGGGCTGAAGCCAGCCTTTTGGTAGTTCGAGAGGGCGGCCGGATGGTCCAGCGTATTGGTGTTCACAGTCATTTTGCCAATGCCGCGAGACCACGCCTCGCGAATCGCTTCTGACAACAACCAACCACCCAACCCCTGGCCCACCGCCTCGGGCATCAAACCGAAATAAGCGAGATCGCAGACGCCCTCTTCCCGGAAATCAAGCTGGAAAAAACCGGCGGGCGCGCCGCCGCGATAGAGCACGGTCATCTCCACCTTGGGGTCTTCGACGAACGCGCGAACGTCGCTCGCTGGCTCTCGCAGCTTGTCGGTCCATTCATACGCTGCGCCGATCGTGCCGTAGAGATAGAGAAAGAAATGCGCCTTGGGTTGCTCGACGCGCATCAGCGCCAGCGGCGCGCCCATCGGCGCCGGCTTCAGCGGACCCGAAGGCGGAGCCGTCATCTCAAGATAGGTGACGACGTATTCGAGCTGTTCGCCAGTCACGCCGCCGCCTCACCCTGTCTCCACCGGCAACATCTCGCTCGCGCCCCACTCCGCCCAGGACCCGTCATAGAGACCGGCGTTGCGTACGCCGATCCGCTCCAGCGCGAGCAAAAGGATCGCCGCGGTCACGCCGGAACCGCAGGTCGTGACAATGGGCTTGCTCAGATCGACGCCCGCCGCAATGAACACTGCTTTCAAGTCGGCGTCGTCCTTCATGGTGCCGTCGGCGTTCAGCAACGTCGCATAGTGCACGTTCTTGGATCCCGGGATGTGGCCGGCGCGCAGTCCCTCGCGCGGCTCCGGCTCGGCGCCGGCGAAACGGCCCGGACTGCGAGCGTCGACGATCTCGGTTTCCCCGAGCTTCACCGCCTGGCTGACCTCGGTGACGTCCTTGAGCATCATCGATCGGACGCGCGGAGTGAAATGTCGTTCGCGTGCGACGGCCGGCATGTCTTCGACCGGAAGCCCCCCCGCTTTCCATTTCGGCAACCCGCCGTCGAGGACCGCCACGTCCTGATGCCCAAAGTACCGGAACATCCACCACGCGCGGGCGGCTGAGAACATGCCGACCGTGTCGTAGATGACGATCCGGTGACCATCCCCGACCCCGAGCTTGCGAACCCGCGAGACAAACTTCTCCATCGGCGGCGCCGTATGCGGCAGGCCCGCCCGCTCGTCGGCGATGTCATCGATGTCGAAAAACGCCGCGCCTGGGATGTGCTCGCTTGCGAACTCGATCTTGGCGTCGCGCCCGGCGTCGGGCAGGTGCCAGGACGCGTCGAGCACCCGAACGTCCGGCGCCGCAAGATGATCCGCGAGCCATTTGACGCTGACAAGGGTGGTGCTGTCGCTGCGCGGCATGGAGCTCTCCCAGTTCTTATTGTTGCTCGCGACAGTGAAAGCGCGCGCGCTCAAGCGAGGCAACCGGGACATCGGCAAAGACCGGGCGATTCCGCAAAATTCGCAAGATGATGATCACGCAGCCGCTTGAAGTTTCAATTCATTGCGCGTTTTTCAAACGTCCGTCGCGGCGTTTGGCAAAGATGCGAAGCTCGACCGCCAAGCGCCGTAGGCGCGCATTTTCTGGATCTTGCGCTCCAGCGGGGTCCAATCGTCGCGCTCGGCGATCGCGGACCACAGGGTCTCGACTTCGTCAATCAACAGCGTTGGCGGCTGCCCCTTTGACATCGGAGCCGCGAGCGCGTCGTCGACGCCGGCGACCTGCCGCCGGTCGCGCAGCAGCCCCAGAACCCCCGCCATTTCCGATCGCTCGTAAACGGCCGCGTTGGGGCTGGACGCCAACCGGTCCGGGAGACCGCCCCCGACAAGATCATGAATGCTTTGTTCGAACGGCGCGCGTGTCGCGTGCAGAGCCTCAAACAGCTCGCGCGCCAGAGCGGCGTCGCTTTCAGAGTCCGCGCTCGCCAACCCCAACCTCGCCAGAACAGCCGCGCCAAAAGTCCTTTGAAACACCGGACGAAACAGCTGCAGTCCAAGCTGGAGTTTTTCTTGCTCCGCTAGGTCCAACAGACACTCAGCCAAACGCGCGAGGTTCCACTCCAGCGCCTGCGGCTGACGTCCGAACGCATAAAGACCTGTTTGATCAAAATATGCGGCGGTGAAACCCGGGTCGACTTCGGGAATGAACCGCCAGGGTCCATAGTCGAAACTCTCGCCCGTGATCGTGATGTTGTCGGTGTTCAGCACGCCGTGGACGAAGCCTGCGGCCATCCATTGCGCGCCCATGGTCGCGACGGCGTCGACGACCCGGCGGTAGAACCCGATCACCGGATCCGGGTCGTTCGCGGCTTCGGGCCAATAGTGCTCGATGCCGTGATCGACCAGACGCTTGATCTCGTCGGTCTCGCCGTAGGCTGCGAGGCGTTGAAACGTGCCGATCCGAATGTGGCTGTGATTGAGCCGCACCAGCACCGCGGACCGGGTCGGAGACGGCTCGTCGCCGCGCTCCAGCGCCTCGCCGGTTTCGATGAGGCTGAAGGTCTTCGAGGTATTGACCCCGAGCGCCTCGAGCATCTCTGTCGCCAGGATCTCGCGGACCCCGCCTTTCAGGGTCAGGCGTCCATCTCCCGTTCGCGAGTAGGGCGTGCGACCTGAGCCTTTCGTGCCAAGATCCAGCAGCCGACGCGCGTCATCGCGGAGCTGGGCGAACAGAAAGCCTCGACCGTCGCCGATATCGGGATTGTAGTGACGGAACTGGTGACCGTGATAGCGGAGGGCCAGGGGTTTCGGCAGGTTGTCCGGCAGCGGCGCGAACCGCCCGAAATGCGTGACCCACTCGGCGTCGTCCAGCTCTCCCAACCCCACGCGCGCAGCCCAGCGATCATTCCGGAACCGCAGTTTGTGCTCGGGAAAGTTCGCAGCATCGACTGGATCGAAGAACGCGTCCCCCAATCGCGCGTGGATCGTTTCTGGACGGTAAGTCGGCGCTACAGGCATGACGTCTCGCTTGTGACGGGTGGCCGTATACCTCGGTCGCGTGGTCGGCGCCGTCAACCAGCCGCTATTCGATAATCTTGAACAACAGAAACTGCGTGAACTGGCCGTTCGGATTGAAATTGTTGTCCGACACCAGCACGAGCGTGCGCGCGCCGTCGATCTCCGGTCCAAAGGTCATGCCTTCGAGATTGTCGATCGTGTCGGCGATCCCGCCCGCCTGCAAGGTGAACAGAAGCTCCTTCGGCATTGGCTGGTAGTCGACCTCGAGCAGCGATGGGGTTCCCAGCACATTCGTCGCGCCCTCAAAACGCGTGATGAAAATGCGCACCGTGTTGCCCTGACCCGCAGAAAACGCGCGTTCCAGAGCGTAAAACCCACCCTCCGCGCGCGCGAGCAACTCAACCAGGCCGTTAGTATGAAATCCGGTGGCTGGGCTAGGGCGCGCCGGCACGCGTTCAGTCACATAAACGTATTCAGCCATCGGCGCGCCCGTCTCGGTCGCGAACGTGAGAACGCGCGCCGGAGATCCTTCTGACAGCGACGCCTCCGGCCCGTCCTGCTTCATCGCGTTTTCCATGCCGGCGACGACGACGCCGTCTCGGACGGTCAGGGCTTCGAACCCCAAGTTCGTGCGCGTCCCAACCGCCCCGTCAGACGTTGGCGCATAATACTCGGGCAGCTCAAACCGGCGCGTGGCGCGCCCGTCGCGCGTCATCTCGCCGACGAAAGGAACACCGGCCTCGTCGCGCTCGTGCGACCAGAACAGGGTCGCGCCGCTGGCGAGGCGCAACCCCTCGGGGTCGAGCGACCTCGGCGCATAAGCCTCGCCCTCCAGATCCTTCAGGTCGACGCGCCGGCGGATATCAACGCCGCGAATGCCCTTTGCGCTCAGATCGAGCGCGATCTCATAAAACCGCGCTGGGCCGTACTGGGCGAGATCATCGGACAGAGCAAGAAAAGTCCCGGACGCCGGGTCGTATTCGAGAGCCGAAAGACCGCCAATCTCCACCCCGTCGATCTTGATCCCGGTCGGCAATCGAAACTCGCCGACATACTCAAGCTCTTCCGCTTGAGCGGCGACCGCGAACAGCGTCAGAGATACTCCCAACAACAGCTTCCGCATGACAGCCTCCCCATACCACCAGCCAGTTTAAGCGGAAGCGATGACGTCAGAGTGACTGACCAGGCGCCAACACGGCTCGCCTAGGCGAAAACGAGACTGACGCGACGGTTCCGCTTGCCCTTTTTCTCGATCTTTCCAAGCGCGACCCGCCCGATCTCTGCAGTCGAGCGCACATGCGTGCCGCCGCAAGGCTGAAAGTCGATCGGCCCGTCCTCCGGTCCGATGCGCACAATCCGCACCCGCCCCTGCCCCATCGGCGGCTTGACCGTCATCGTCTTCACGAGATCCGGATTGGCTTCGAGTTCTGCGTCGGTGATCCATGTCTCCGAGACGGCGTGGTCGGCTGCGATCAGCGCGTTGAGCTGTTCGCTCAGCGCGTCCTTGTCCTCAGGCGCGTCCGGCATGTCAAAATCAAGCCGCCCCTTCTCGGCGGCGATCTGACCGCCAGTGACCGGCAACGGGATCACAACCGAAAGCAAATGGAGCGCTGTGTGGATGCGCATGTGCTTGTGCCTCGTCGACCAGTCAAGGACGGCCTCGACCTCGGCGCCGACCGGGGGAACGACCGCGCCTTCGGCAGGCACATGGACGATCTCGTCCGGCGCTTCGCCCTTGACCGTCGTTGCAATGGGCGTCTCTCCGCCATCCCAGCGCAACACGCCGACATCGCCGGGCTGTCCGCCCCCCATCGGATAGAAGACGCTCCGATCGAGGATGACGCCGTCGCGGTCGCTCACACCGAGAACTTTGGCCTGGCATGTCTGTGCGTAGGCGTCATCGCGGAACAAGGCTTGGGTGGACATGTCTGATCTCCTCGACGTAAGCCCGCCGAGGTTTTCAGCACGCCGCCGATCTCGTCAACGCTTCGCGCGTGTCCGATACAGATCGACGTCACGCATTTTCGAAAACAGCCGGGAGTTCGTCCCGCGCCCCTTGCAACCACTCTGGATACGCCAGGCCTTTGCTTGCGAGAAACTCCGGATTGTAGAGCTTGGACGCATAGCGGGTCCCATAGTCGCAGAGGATCGTCACAATGGTCTTGCCCGGCCCCAGTTCCTTCGCCAGACGGATCGCGCCGGCGACATTGATCCCGGTGGACAGCCCCATGATCAGCCCCTCGTCGCGCATGAGGTCGAAAACGATCGGCAGCGCCTCAGCATCGGAGACATTGTAGGCGAAGTCCGGCTTGAAGCCTTCCAGATTGGCGGTGATCCGCCCCTGACCGATCCCTTCCGAGATCGACGAGCCTTCGGATTTGAGTTCGCCTTCCGCGAAGTAGCGGTAAAGAGCGGCGCCGTCCGGATCGACCAAACCGATCTTGACGTCGCTTGAGCGCGCGCGAAGACCCGTCGCCGTGCCGACCAGTGTTCCACCGGATCCGCAGGCGCAGATAAACCCGTCGATCTTGCCGTCGGTCTGCCGCCAGATCTCCGGCGCGGTGCTGTCGATATGGGCCTGACGGTTGGCGACGTTGTCGAACTGGTTGGCCCAGATCGCGCCATTGTTGTTATGCCGCGCCATTTCTTCGGCGAGCCGCCCGGAATAACGGACGTAGTTGTTGGGGTTGGAATAGGGCACTGCAGGCACCTCGACCAGTTCCGCACCCGCAAGGCGGATCATATCCTTCTTTTCCTGGCTTTGCGTCTCCGGGATCACGATCACGGTTTTGAAACCCATGGACGCACCAACAAGCGCCAGCCCGATGCCGGTGTTGCCAGCTGTGCCTTCCACGATGGTGCCACCGGGCCGCAGCTGCCCTTTGGCGATGGCATCGCGGATGATGAAAAGCGCCGCGCGGTCCTTGACCGATTGCCCGGGATTGAGGAATTCGGCCTTGCCATAAATCTCACATCCCGTTTCTTCCGGCG
>CALDSD010000080.1 GCA_937911325.1 uncultured Neomegalonema sp. | reverse complement strand
CGGCGCTGGCATCGAACCCCCGTGACCGCTGGGTCGCCGCGGGGGGGGGGGCGGTTCCTCAATCCGCAAAGGCGTGCGTGATGAGGACGATGAACGGGATCGAGGATCGTACACGCCGATGACAGTCATCGTCATCCATTCATCGACGAACGAGCGCGGCGGCGTCTTCAACGCGAGCCTGTCGCATACCCACGGTCTTCTGTCGGCCGGAACGCCGGCGGAGCTCTGGACCGCTTCACCGGCTGCGGAGCGCGCGGCGACGGCGCTCGATATTCCTGTCTTTCGGCATGACGCCGTCGCCGAGCCGTGGGCGGCGCTCTGGTCTGGCGCGATTTGGCGGCGGGGAAAGGCGACGCAAGACGTGCGCGCTGTTCTGCATCAGGGCGGCAAGTCCTGGCTCTGGGCTTGGGCGCTCTGGCCGGGCGCCGTCCATGCGGTGCGGTTCCCCAACTACCGGATTGGCGATCGCCGGCTGTTCCGGAACTGGATGGCGGTGTCAACGCGCCACGCCGACCGTTTGCGACAAGAAAAGACGCTCGGCTTCCTGACGCCGAAAGTCGCAACAGTGAAAAACGGCGATGTGCAGTCGGCCTCGAAACGGGTGCCGCCGCGCCGTCCGTTTCGCGCTGACGGCCCGATGGTCATCGGCGCCCTTGGAACGCTCAGCGACCGCAAGGGACAAGATCTGCTCATCAAAGCTCTGGCCGAGCTGCGGCGCCGGGGGATTGATGCCGAGCTTCGGCTTGGCGGCGGTCCGGGAAATCGGCGAGAGGCCTTCGAGAGATTGGCGGCTTCGCTGGGCGTTGAGCAACAGGTGAAGTTCCTCGGCTGGGTGGACGCGATCGACTTCATGTCGGAGCTCGACGTCTTTTGTCTGCCGTCGCGGTCGGAGCCGTTCGGCATCGTGCTGTTAGAAGCCATGGCGCAGGCGCTGCCGGTCGTCGCCAGCGACGTCGACGGACCGGCGGATATTCTGGCCGCCGACGCAGGATTGCTAGTCCCTCCCGACGATGCTGACGCATTTGCCGATGCGCTCGCGACGCTGGCTGGCGATCCCGCATCTGCTGTCGCCCTCGGGGAGCGCGCCCGGGATCGGGCCGCAGCCGAGTTCAGCCCATACGCGGTCGGCGACTGTCTTCTAGAGGCGTTTCAGGCGTTCGGCGCCAGGATCGAGCGTCCGGGGGGCGTCGAACCTCCGCCGAGCAGCGCTTGACCCTCGGGTGGCGCTAGACGTCGTTCTCATCGAATATGTGGCTTTGAATGGGCTGCCCGGTTCGCGCGGTGAGGCCGCAATCCACGACCAGGGTGTGTCCAGTGATCGCTGACGCCGCGTCGGAGGCCAGAAACAGGATCGCCTCCATCACCTCCTTGGGTTGAACAAGACGCCCGAGCGCGGTGTGGCTGCGATAGCCGGAGATCATCTCGTCCTCGCCCTCGATGGACGTCATCATCCGCTCTGACATCACCGGACCGGGCGCGACGCAGTTTACGCGCACGCCTTGGCGCCCGACTTCCCACGCTAAAGACTCGGTAAAGTTGCGGATCGCCGCCTTGGTGGCGTTGTACCCCGCCCATCCGGGATCGCCGCTGAGCCCGGAGATCGAGGACATCATCACGATGGCTCCGGTCCCGCATTTGGTCATCGCCTCCGTCGCGAGCTTTCCGCTGATCACATGGGAGCGGAGATTGACGCGATAGTGCCAGTCCCAGTCCTCGACGGATTGATCGCGCAACAAGCCGCCATGGCTCGCCCCGGCGATGTGGACCATCACGTCGAGTTTGTCGTCGAAAGACTGCAAGGCGCCGGCGAACGCGGCGGAGAATGCGGGGCCGTCCAAGACGTCGACGGCCGCAAAGTCGATTGTCGTCCCCGACGCTTTCAATTGCTGAACCAGGGCTGTGCCGGCTTGCGCGTCTTTGTCCAGAACACAGATGTTCGCGCCCTCCGTCGCGAGCTGTTCGACGCAGGCGCGCCCCATGCCGTTGGCGCCGCCGACCACCAGAGCGTTCGTGTTCTTGAACCGGTGCAGGGTCACTGTTGGATCTCTTTCGTTGTTTGGTCCTGACGAGCCTTCGCAAGATGCTCACGATACAGCATGAACAGACCCGCGCTGGTGATGATCGCCGATCCCAACAGCGTCGTCGACGTTGGGACTTCGTCGAACAGGAAAAAGCCGTAGATCATTGCAAAGACTAGGGTCAGGTAGAGAAACGGCGCGACAAAGCTGGCTTCGCCAATCCGCATCGCCGTCAAGAACAGCATCTGCCCCAAGACGCCGACGACGCCGGTCATCGCGAGAAAGAAGAGCTGTTCGGGCGTCGGCGTCTGCCAAAAGGCGAGGACCGGGAGCGCGAGAAGAAGGATCGCGCCCAGGTTGTTGTAGAGAAGGACGGTCGCGAAATCCTCGGTGAGCGCGAGGCGCCGGATCATCACGACCTCAACGCCAAAGAAAACGGCGGCCAGCACCGCGAGCGCCACCATCGGCTCAAGCGCGCTGAGCGGCGCGCCGGCCATCACGATCACGCCGCCGAAGCCAAGCATGACCGCGAGCCAGCGCCAGGGCCCGGCGCGCTCGCCGAGAAACAGGGTCGCGAAGATCAGCGCGAAAAACGGGTTGGAAAAACTGATGGCTGTGACGAACCCCAGCGGCAGCGTCGTCAAGGCTGCGAACATCGAGGCGACGCCGCCGATCCCCGCGAGGACCCGCGTGGCATGGGCGCCGACGGCTCTCGTATGGAAGACGGATGGGCCTTGAGCGATCATCAGCGGGCTCGCGGTCAACAGCCCGAAGACATACCGAAAAAACGTGACCTCCAACACGGGCAGTTCGGCGGCGTCCAACTGCTCCAACGCTTTGACCGACATGCTCATCGCTGCGAAGAGCGCCGCCGCGACGATCGCCATTGCGCCGGCCTCGAGAAGGCGTCCGCTGCTTTGGCCGGTTTTCGGCTGTGTCATCAATGTGCGGCTCCGCCAAACATGCGCCGACAGAGCCGATATCGTCGCAGCCCGCAAGACCACGATCGCCGTTTTTCGGGCTGGACCTCGCTAGACGGCGCCTGACGTCGCCGGTCGCCTTACTCCTGCGGGATGATCCGCAGGCTGAGTTCGCGGAGCTGCTCGTTCGACGGATCGGACGGCGCGCTCATCATCAAGTCTTCGGCGCGCTGGTTCATCGGGAACATGATCACCTCGCGGATGTTGGCCTCGTCCGCCAGCAACATCACGATCCGGTCAATGCCGGCCGCACAGCCGCCGTGGGGCGGGGCGCCAAAACGGAACGCGGTCGCCATGCCGCCGAAGCGCTTGTCGACCTCTTCCTGGCCATAGCCGGCGATCTCAAAGGCTTTGTACATGATCTCGAGCTTGTGGTTCCGGATCGCGCCGGACACGAGCTCATAACCGTTGCAGGCCAGATCATATTGATAGCCCAGCACCTGCAGCGGATCGCCCTCGAGCGCCGCCATGCCGCCTTGCGGCATCGAGAACGGGTTGTGTTCGAAGTCGATCTCGCCCGTTTCGTCGTCCTTCTCGTAGATCGGAAAGTCGACGATCCAGGCGAAGGCGAAACGATCCTGCTCGGTCAGCTTGAGCTCATCTCCGATCACCACGCGCGCTTTGCCTGCGACCGCCTCGAAGCTCTTTGGTTTGCCGCCGAGGAAGAACGCCGCGTCGCCGACGCCAAGGCCCAACTGCTGGCGGATCGCCTCCGTGCGTTCTGGTCCGATGTTCTTGGCGAGCGGGCCTGCGGCTTCCATCTCGCCGCCAGTGTCGCGCCAGAAGATGTAGCCCATGCCGGGCAAGCCCTCTTTCTGCGCAAACGCGTTCATCCGGTCGCAGAACTTGCGAGAGCCGCCGCCCGGCGCGGGGATCGCGCGGATCTCCGTGCCGTCCTGCTCCAGGATCTTGGCGAAGATCGCGAAACCGGATCCGGCGAAGTGGTCGGAGACGATCTGCATCTTGATCGGGTTGCGCAGGTCCGGCTTGTCGGTGCCGTACCAAAGGGCCGCGTCGCGATAGGAGATCTGCGGCCAGTCGCCAGGCGCGTCGACCCTCTTACCCTCGCCGAACTCCTCGAACACGCCGGCGATCACCGGCGATACGGTGTCGAAGACGTCCTGCTGCGAGACGAAGCTCATTTCCATGTCGAGCTGGTAGAAATCCGTCGGCGAACGGTCCGCGCGCGGGTCTTCGTCGCGGAAGCAGGGCGCGATCTGGAAATACTTGTCGAAGCCCGACACCATGATCAGCTGTTTGAACTGCTGGGGGGCCTGGGGCAGGGCGTAGAACTTGCCAGGATGCAGACGCGAGGGCACGAGGAAGTCGCGCGCGCCCTCGGGCGAGGAGGCGGTGATGATCGGCGTCTGATACTCGCGAAAGCCGATGTCCCACATCCGTTTCCGGATCGAGGCGACGACGTCCGAGCGCAGCGTCATGTTCCGCTGCAGCTTCTCGCGGCGAAGGTCGAGGTAGCGGTACCGCAGGCGCGTCTCTTCAGGATATTCCTGCTCGCCGAACACCATCAGCGGCAGTTCGTCGGCCGCTCCCAGCACCTCCAGATCGCGGATGAAGACCTCGATCTCGCCGGTCGGGAGCTTGTCGTTCACCAGATCCGCGTCGCGCGCTTTGACGACGCCGTCGATGCGGATGCACCATTCCGAGCGCACGGCTTCGACCTCGGCGAAAACCGGGCTGTCCGGGTCGGCCAGCACCTGGGTCATTCCGAAGTGGTCGCGCAGGTCGATGAACAGCACGCCTCCGTGATCGCGGATGCGGTTGACCCAGCCCGACAGGCGGATCTCCTGGCCCACGTTCTCCTTGGTCAGTTCTCCGCAGGTATGGCTGCGATAGGCGTGCATCGACCTGTTCCTTTGCGCTTGTCCGGGAAGCTGGCTGGTAAAGCAGGCGGAAAAGCGCAGAGGGAGGCGGCTCTGTCAACCGCTCCGACCCAAACGGCGGTCATCCGTTGGCTAAAGGTCCGAGAAGAATTGGTCGGGATCGTCCTTCGAGGCTTTCACAAGCCGTTCGAGGAACCGCTCGATATTCGCGCGGGCGCCGTTCTCATTCGCGATGCGCTGGCGTTCGCTGCGGATGAGCGACTCGGTGAAGCGCGTCGTGTCGCCTTTGAACACGCGTTCCTCCCAGACGATGCGGCCCGTGGACTTCTCGATCAATCGGTAAAAGACCGTCATGTTGACCGTCAGATTGATCGCGAGCTGCGGTTGGTCGACTTTTTCGATCGTCGCGTCCAGCGACATCGGCGCAGTGTCGCCTTCGCCGAGGATCTGGTTGAGGTCGAGCGACGTGGTCAGCGCCTCGCGAAAGTCCTCGTTCGATATGCTGGAAATCACGAGGCCGGTTTCGCCGCCGCCTTCTTCGCCAACGACAGATCCAACGGTCACAGCCTTTCGCAGGGGACTGTCGAAGGGCAGGATCGTGCTTTCCGAGACGGGCGCGACCGCAGCGGTGCCGCGCGCTCCGCTTGTGCAGGCGGCGGCTCCGAGGATCGCGAAGCCGGCGAAGATCCCGATTACGATGCGTTTGAGCGAAGCGCTGTCGCCAGTCATGTCGTCCCCCCTTGTCGTCCCCTGTCCTGCCGCGCCGATTTTAAAAAGACTAAGCGCGGTCGATGGGTTAGCTTACGCGGCAAGCATAGGATTGCGCCAGCGCTCTCTCAAACCGGGAAGCGCGATGATGGTGGTGGGAAGGCGACAATGCTGAAGAAACAGGTTCTGGTTCTGGCTGTGGGGGTCCTGGCGTTGAGCGTCGCGGCGTGTGGCGGGCGCGCGGCCCGACCCGTGGCGGAGACTTCCGATCTCGACGCCCGCATCACCTGCGACGGGATAAGGGCCGAGAAACAGGCGAATGCCCGACGCGTCGCGGAACTGGCGGATGAGAAGCTTGCAAACGACATCCGCAACGCGACCAAGGTCGTCACGTTCCCGCTGCTTGGCGGCGTAACGACTCCGCTGACTTTCGACTTGTCCCTGGCGATCGATGAGGAACGACGCGCGATCGCCAAGCGCGATCTACGGTTGGATCAGTTGGCCGTCGACAAGAGTTGCGGCGGCATCGTGGTCGAACTGCAAGGGGTCACGCCCGTCACTGTCGAGGTCGTGTCGATCGATGTCCCCGTTCAGCCGCGTCCTGCGCCACCCGCGCCAGAGCTCGAGTTCGACGTCTCGGCCGAAGGAGAGACTTCTGGACAGGCGCAGTGAGTTCGGTTTCCGGATCGCGGCGCGCGACCGGCGAGCGATCGCACGCTTAGCGCTTTTGTACTTACGCTCCGCCGCCGGCGAGGAGCGCAAGGATGATGAGAAAAGAAGGGTCAGGCATCTTCAACTCTCCGAATCAGCGGATTTTCTACCCACACGCAGAGCCTCGTCGATACCTCTTAACGTTGTCTTAAATCCTAGACTTACTTCACCATTAGCCTTCACCTTTTCTTAGGTTCCGCTCAAACGCGGTGGGCTGTGGTCGCTCGACCAACCGGCTGATCTCGGCCGATGCGCGCGTTCACGCGGCGCTATTCAGCCCAAATGGCGGTCATAGCGGCGCCGGCATGTCGCCCCGGTCGGCGTGTCGCATTGGTTCGCGCGTCGCCACGATTGGCGCACCCAGGTCAAAGGGTTGGGGCGATTGCGCGCAACCGCATCTCTGCCCAGTGACAAGCCGAATCACGCCGGCTATAGGAGCCGCGATGCGTATCGTCACATCCCATTCCGAATTGGCTGCGCTCGTCGAGGAGTACTCCGACGCGCCCTATGTCACCGTCGACACCGAGTTCGTCCGCGAGCGGACGTTCTGGCCAGTGTTGTGCCTCATTCAGATCGCCCGTCCGACCAACGCCGAGCCTGGCTCGGCTGAAGCGCAGGCGGCGTCCGCGATCATTGACCCGATCCGGATCAAGGAGAAAGGGTCAGACGATCTGTCGCCTTTGTTCGAGCTGATGCGGAACGAGAAGATCGTGAAGGTCTTTCACGCGGCCCGGCAGGATGTGGAGATCTTTGTTCGGCTCTCTGGCGAAGCGCCCAAGCCTCTGTTTGACACGCAGATCGCCGCGATGGTGTGCGGGTTCGGGGATCAGGTCGGCTACGAGACGCTGGTCCGTAAGGTCGCAAAGACGAGTTTGGACAAGTCGTCGCGGTTCACCGACTGGGCGCGCCGGCCGCTGAGTGAAAAGCAGTTGCGCTATGCGATGGGCGACGTGACCCACCTGCGCGCGATCTACGAGCATCTGAAAGACCAGATCGAACGCTCGGGCCGGGCCCATTGGGTTGCGGAGGAAATGGCCGCGCTGGCTGACGCCTCGGGCTACATCGTCGAGCCGGACGAAGCCTGGAAACGTCTGAAAACCCGCTCGACCAGCGGGCGATTTCTGGCGGTGGCGAAAGAGCTCGCAGCGTGGCGTGAGCGAGAGGCGCAAGGGCGCGACATTCCACGAAACCGCTTGCTCAAAGACGATGCGCTTCTCGAGATCGCAGCGAACCAGCCGAAGACCCTCGACGAGCTTTCGCGGTCGCGCTTGCTGTTTCGCGAAGCGCGCAAAGGGGAAGTCGCCGAGGAGATCCTGTCCGCGGTGCGGCGCGGGCTGGACGTGCCCAAAGACCTGCAGCCAAGGGTCGAAGAACCCAGGGCGCCAAGAAACGGCGCGGCGGCGGTGGCTGAGCTTTTGCGCGTTCTGTTGAAGGCCAAAGCCGAAGAGAGCGGCGTCGCTCAAAGACTGCTCGCGACCTCAGCGGACCTGGACGCGATCGCCAACGACGATGAACCGGACGTGCCCGCCCTCAGCGGTTGGCGCCGTGAAGCCTTCGGCGAAACCGCGCTCCGCCTGAAACGCGGGGAGATTGGTCTCGCGGTCACAGATGGCGCGGTGCGCATCATCGACCTGTGAAGCCGATCGTCGTCCTCGGCGATACACGCGAAGCGGCGATGCTGTCGGCGGCTCTTGCACGGCGCGGCTGGGAGGTGTCGTCAAGCCTCACGGCGATCGCGCCGGATCGGTCAGTCATCGACGCGCATCACCCCATGGACGCGGTCGGGCCCGCGCAATCGATCAAGCGGGCTTTGGACGTCGGGGCGCGGCGGATCCGACTGACGCGACGCGGATGGCGCGCCGGTCCGTCCGACGATTGGCGTCGGGTCGCGGATGCGCGGGAGGCGGCGTCTGCGCTCGCGCCTTCTTGGGGGCGCGTGTTTCTGTCTCTGGGCCGTGATCGGCTGACGGCGTTTGCGCAGGACGATCTTCGGTTCTTCGTGGTTCGCGTCCGTGGCGGCGCCGCGACGCTGTCGCCGATGCTGCGAGATCCGGCTCGGTATCTGATCGCGCCGGAGGAGGGGCCGTTTTCAGTCGCGCACGAAGAAGCGCTCTTTCGGCGGGAACGGATTGATGCGGTCGTGACGCGAGACGATGGCGGCGCCGGCGCGGAGCCCAAGGTGATCGCCGCGCGGCGTCTCGGCCTTCCGGTCGTCATGGTGTCTCGACCAGCCTGCGATGATCTGGATCGTCGAGCCAAGGCGACGCGATACTCTTGGCGAGCGGCTCTCCGATGGGCGTTGCGAGGTTCTGATTGAGGATTGGATAATCGGCGCTCTTCGCCTAAATCCACAGCTCCGGACGGCTGTCCGTTAGTATTGCGAGGCGCTAAAGGTGGCGACGAACCCGAGTTTTGCGGAAATCGAAGAGACCTTCGAGTTGCTTGACGACTGGGAGGATCGATACCGCTACGTGATCGACCTTGGCAAAGACCTCCCCGGTCTGCCCGAGGCGCAGCGCTCGGCCCTCACGAAAGTCGACGGGTGCGCCAGCCAGGTTTGGATCGCGCCGGAGATCCGCGAGGAGCAGGGCGCGGCGCATCTGTATTTCGAAGGCGACTCCGACGCGCACATCGTGCGTGGGTTGATCGCCGTCTTGCGTGCTCTGCTTTCAGGACGTCCGGCCTCGGAAATCGCCGCATCGGATCCGCTCGCCGAGTTTCGGAAACTAGGACTTGATTCGCATTTGTCGCAACAGCGCTCGAACGGGCTGCGTGCGATGATCGAGCGGCTCAAGTCCTTGGCGGCACAGGCCGCATAAGCGCTTGTTCTGCACTTATCCACATGTTTGTTCACACATCATGTAGACATATACACTTTCTTGCGCACAGTATTTTGAAGAGATCGGCTTATTTGAGGTGCGTCGAAAGAATTGCAGTGTTATGGTAAAGCCATAAATGCTTCGTCGAAAGGGTGTGCCAGACACAGCGTCCGGTATAGCGGCGTAGCGCGAATGAGAGTGTTGAGCAGAAACGGTTCGTCTGAAACGCGCCCACCACGAATGAGGCGTCGGCGTTCGTCGGTCTCTCCGAAAAGAGAGCGGCTGCGCTACGGAAGGACGAAGCGTCAAACCAAGGGGCCGGGCCGATGACGGAGCGGCGGGCCCGCCAAAATGGGGCGGCAGGCGACATGACCGTTTGGGAAGGGTCGGGGCAGTACACCGATGAGACCCGATACCGTGTGATTTCCGCGACGGAGTTCAGTCGCCGGTTAAGGCATGCGATCACGCGACAGGAGATGTCGGTGACGTGGTTCCTGGGCGCGGGCTGCTCAAAATCCTCTGGCATCCCCTGCGCGGATGAACTGGCGCGCACCTGGATCGCAGATCTGAAGTATGTGGAGACCGGCGAGGAGCACGACGTCGACGCTTGGGCGGCGCGTCGGTTCGTCGGGTACGATCCGGATCACCCTGGACGGGTGTACGGCGAGGTGTTGCAGGCGCTCTTTTTTACGGCGCAAGAACAACGCCGCGAGCTTCAAAAGCACATGAAGGCCTCGGAGCCGGGGTTTGGCTACGCGACGCTGGCGCAGCTGATGGCGCATCCGAAATGGGGTCAGCGCTGCAACTACGCGATCACGACGAACTTTGATGATCTGGCTGCTGAGGCGCTCTTCGTCTTCAGCGAGAACCGCCCGCGGGTTCTAACGGCGGAGAGCCTTGAGCTGCACACGGTGATTGCGCCGAACGCCCCGACATTGGTGAAGATCTTCGGCGACGCGCATTTGCCGAAACCGGGGCCGGGAAAAAACCGCCCGGAGTTGGGCGTTGAAGCCAAAGGTCGACTGCGCGACCGCATCGGCGAGACGGCGCTGGTGATCGCCGGGTATGGCGGTCGCGATCATTCCGTCATCGATCTGCTCGAAGGTTTGGGCTCCGATCAGCCGGAGGGGGGCGTTTACTGGATCAACGCCGAACCGCCCGAAGGCGCGCTGGCCGATTGGCTAGAGACCCGCGGCGGAGTTTGGGTTCGTCATGGCGACTTCGACGAACTGATGTATGACCTGCGTCTCGCCTTTGGCTTGGGACATCCAAAGATCGATCGATTTGAGCGCGTGCTCAAGAAATACGAGGCGCAGTATCAAGACCTGTCGACGCGCTCGGGCTTCAAGCTGACGTCGAGCACCGAAGGCGCGCCGTCGCCTCTCGGCCTGACGGGCGGCCCAGCGACTGCGGCAAGTGGTCGACGGACTGTCGAGCGCAAGCAGATCCGATTCCGGGAATCGGTGATGAAGCTCAATCAGGTGCGCCGTCAGATCGCTGACGGAACCGACGGTCAGCCGGGCGACGGCATCGATCCTGACGCGCTGACCCAGACGGAGAGACCGAAGGGGCTCGAAGCGGGCCTGATCGACGCGGCGGCGAAGGAGCTGCAGACGACGTTCTCCGCGATCCGGACCCAGAGCGCGGACACGGGCGCCTCGAACTACGCGGGCAATCCGGAGGTCGAGGAACTTGCGATCGACGACCAGTCGGTCGCTCAGCCTGACCAGCACGGCGCCGCGTTGGAACAGCCGCGCACGCCATTGCCGGACCCCGGTGGGCTGATGGCCGGGTCGCCAGGACTGACGCCGCGATCGCCGGAAGTCATCGCCCGCGCGATCGCCGCCATGTCAGGTCGCTCTGACGGTCGCGCCGCTGTGGACACCGAGACGGACCCGCATGAGGCGCCAGAAGGCGCCGCCGGGCTCGGCGGAGGCGCGTCGCCGCTGATGGACGGCCCTTTGCCCGCCGAACCGACAGGACGGCTCAACGAAGATCATGGCGCGGTCGGCGTATCGGCTTTTGAGAAAGCGATCGCCGGGGACGACTCGGACGCGGTGTTGCGGGCTCGTTTCGCCCGGTTCCTCGCGGTGGCCGTCGGCGACCTGGCCCGTGCAGAGGAAGAGTTCGAGCACGCGATGCAGCTGGCTCCGCAGAACGCGGCGATCCTGCGCGATTACGCGGTCTTTGCGCTGTCCCAGCTCCACCAGTCCACCCGGGCCGAGCGTTTGCTGACGCGGGCGCTCACCCTCGATCTTCGCAACCCGAAGACACTGATTTGTCTTGCGCAGTTCCTCCTGAAGGCGCGCGGCGACCTCGATCAGGCGGAAGACTGCCTGCGTCTGGCCGTCGAGGTGCAGCCAGAGCACCCGCGCGGATTGATCGCCTATGCGCAATTCCTCGACGAACGCCGCGGTCGGCGCGACGAAGCCGAGACGCTCTTGCGCCGCGCGGCGGAGGCGCGTCCGAAGAACCCGGCGGCGCTGGCGGAATACGCGCTGTTCCGAGCCTTCAAGGCGCAAAATCTGGAAGGCGCGGTCGCATTGCTCGAGGATGCGGCGCGGTTGGGGCCGGACACGACGGTCGTGCTTTACGCACAGGCCGCTGTGGCGGAGCTGAAGGGCGATGTCGAAGAGGCCGCGCGCCGTTATCGCGCGGCGATAGACGCAGATCCTCGCGAAATGCGCGCTCAATTGGGCTACGCGCGTTTTCTGCGGATGCGTCGGGAAGATCTCTCCGCCTCCGAGGCGCAGCTGCGTCGCGCGCATGAGGCGGTCCCGCACGCGTCGGAGCCTTTGTCGGCGCTGGCGGAGTTGCTTGATGATTTCCGAGGCGACCGGGTCGCAGCGGAAGATCACCATCGCCAGGCGATCGAGCTCGATCCGTACAATCCTAAGGTGCTGTCCGCTTTCGCGGCCCATATGGGGCAGCGCAAAGAAATGGCGGAGGAGGCCGACGCCTTGTTCCGTGACGCGCTCTCGCTCGCGCCGCGATCCGCTGACATTCTGCGTTCCTACGGGCGTTTCCGCCACGAGGCGTGCGAAGACGTGTCGGGCGCGGAAACGCATCTGCGCCTCGCGGTCGAAGTCGAGCCGCAACGCCTGGAAGCGCTCGAAGAACTCGCCCGCTTCCTGCATCTCGTCCGCGGCGATCATGCCGAAGCTGAGATCTACTATCGGGAAGCGCTGCGCCTCGCACCGGATCAAAGCATGACGTTGAACCGGTTCGCGCAGTTCCTGCGCGACAGTCGCGGCGACCTGGAAGAGGCGGAGCGCGTGTTCCGTCGCGCGTCGGAAAACAATCCTAAGAACGCGGCGGCGCTCGCGCGCCATGCGCAGTTTCTGTTGGCGGAGGCGCGTCGGGCCGAGGGCCTGAAGGTGCTCAATGACGCGTTTGACGCCGCCTGGGCGATGGATCCAGGCGCGCGTCCGGGCCCACTGATGCTGGAGCTTTGGATCTACCGGTACGCCCACGACCCCGCGCGGCGCGACGAAGCGTTGAAAACGGCGCTCGGATTGATCGAGGCTGGTGAACGCATCGACGGAATGGACCTGTCCCCAACGATTGCAAGCGCAATCGACGCAGGTCATTCCGATCCGCAGCTCTTGCGTGATCTCATCCACGTCGCCTCGGAAGGCGGGGACCCGGCGCAGTTGCCGACACTCGCCTAGACGCCTGAAAGGCTTGCATTCCTCAGCGCAGTGACGATCTGCGCTTTTGACGTTTGCGCGTTCTCGCGTTAGGCGAGGACGAACAGTGTGGGCGGACAGATGACTGATTTACTTACGACCTTGCTCAGCGAGCGTGATTGGCTCCTCGCCGACGGCGCCACGGGCACGAACCTCTTCGCCGCCGGTTTGGAGGCGGGAGAAGCGCCGGAACTCTGGAACGTCGACGCGCCGGAAAAGATCCGAGCGCTGCATGACGGGTTTATCGAGGCGGGTTCTGACCTGATTCTGACCAACAGTTTTGGCGGAACGCGTTATCGGCTCAAACTCCACAACGCCGAGGATCGCGTCTACGAACTCAACAAGCGGGCCGCTGAGATTGCGCGCAAGGCGGTTGAGGCGTCCGGACGACAGGTCGTCGTCGCTGGGTCCATGGGCCCGACGGGCGAGTTGCTGGAACCGGTGGGCGCGCTGTCGATGGAGGACGCCGTCGCTGCTTTTGAAGAGCAGGCGAAAGGGTTGATCGACGGCGGCGCCGACGTTCTTTGGGCCGAGACGATCTCGTCGGAGGAGGAGATCCGCGCCGCGGCGCAGGCGGCCGCCAATCTCGATGCGCCGTTCTGCGGCACGCTCAGTTTTGACACGGCGGGCCGTACGATGATGGGCGTGACCTCGGCCAGCTACGCCGAGATGAGCCAGGAATTGCCTGCGACCCCGATCGCTTTTGGCGCAAACTGCGGGGTGGGCGCCTCGGATCTGCTCCGGACGGTGTTAGGCATGAACCAGACTGCGCCGGGCGCGGTCCTGATCGCCAAGGCCAACGCCGGCATCCCGAAATATGTCGACGGGAAGATCGAATATGACGGAACGCCGGAGCTGATGGCGCAATACGCGCGGTTGGCGAGGCGCTCGGGCGCACGCATCATCGGCGGCTGCTGCGGCACGATGCCGGTTCATCTCGTCGCGATGCGAGCCGCGCTGGAAGAAGGCGATTTCGAAGCGCCGCCCGCGCTCGACGAGATCGAAGCTCAGACCGGCGGCTTCAGTTCGGCCGACGATGGATTGGGAGGCGCCGGCGCGGCGCCGAAACGCGAACGACGCGGCCGTCGGAGAGGTTAAGGGCTCATCGCGCCTTTTCGAGCGCCGACACCAATGGCACGGTTCTGCTGTCGCCTCACGCTTTGAAGTTGGAGCCACAATGTCTGATCTCGACGCCGTTCTCGCCCGCATCGACGCCGATCTCGACTCGAGTCTTGAGCGGCTGAACCAGTTGCTGCGCATTCCGTCGGTTTCGACCGAAGCGGCTCATGTCGCGGATTGTCGCCACGCGGCGGAGTGGTTGGCGACCGACTTGAAGGCGATCGGGTTCGACGCCGCGGTTCGGGACACGGAGGGGCATCCGATGGTGGTCGGTCACGATCACCAGACGCGTGGGCCAAGGGCGCTTTTCTACGGCCATTACGACGTTCAGCCGGTTGATCCGTTGAACCTGTGGGACCATTCGCCGTTTGAACCCCGGATCGAGACGCGCCCAGACGGGACGAAGATGATCCGGGCGAGAGGCTCTTCGGACGACAAGGGTCAGCTGATGACGTTCGTCGAGGCCTGTCGGGCCTGGAAAGCCGTAACCGGTTCGCTGCCGATCCCGGTGACGATCTTTCTCGAAGGCGAGGAAGAGGCGGGCGGGCGCAGCATGGCGCCGTTCCTTGACGCCAACCGCGAGGAGCTGACCGCCGATATTGCGCTGGTCTGCGATACGACGATGTGGAACGCGGAAACCCCTGCGATCACCTATTCATTGCGGGGCATGGCCGCGGGCGAGATCACGATCCGCGCCGCCGACCGCGATCTTCATTCGGGCCACTACGGCTCGGCCGCGCGCAACCCGATCGCGCTCCTCGCCAGCATCCTCGCGGACATGAGAGACGCGGACGGCAAGGTCACGTTGCCGGGGTTTTATGACGGCGTGCCCGAGACCCCGGCGGAGATCCGCGCCATGTGGGACGCGCTGGGCTTTCAACCAAGCGAGTTCCTCGGCGATATCGGCCTCTCCCAACCGGCCGGCGAAGCCGATCGTTCGGTCCTCGAGCAGACCTGGGCGCGGCCGACGGCCGAAATCAATGGCTTCATCGGCGGGTACACGGGCGACGGGTTCAAGACCGTGATCCCGGCGGAGGCCAGCGCCAAGATCTCCTTCCGGCTCGTCGGCGATCAGGATCCCGATGCGATCTGGGCGGCGTTTGAGGAATTCGTCCGCGCGCGTTTGCCCGCCGATTGCGAGGCCGACATCAAGGCGCATCATGGCGCGCAGGCGATTTCGCTGCCGCTCGACAGCCCGATGCTGCGAAAAGCAGCGGCTGCGCTGAGCCGAGAGTGGGACAGGGAAGCGGCGATCATCGGCGCCGGGGGCTCCATCCCGGTCGTCGGCGAGTTCAAGCGCCGTCTGGGCATGGACACCTTGCTCGTGGGCTTTGCGCTGGAGAGCGACAACATCCACTCGCCGAACGAGAAATACGAGCTGAGAAGTTTTCACAAAGGGATCCGCAGTTGGGCGCGGATCCTCGCGTCCCTCGCGGAGTGACGGCTCCCGCGTAAGGCGGCGACCACATCTGTAGGGAGTTCATTGTGATCGACTTGTCTGGAAAGGCCGCCATCGTGACGGGCGCCAGCCGCGGCATTGGCGCGGCCGCAGCGGCGGAGCTCGCCCACTGCGGCGCTTCGGTCTTGTTGCTGGCGAGAAGCACCGCGGAAATTGAAGCCAACGCGGCGGCGATCCGAGAGGCCGGCGGCCGCGCCGAGGCCATGTCTTGCGACGTGTCTGAGTTCGCCGAGGTCGCTGCGGCCGTCGAGCGCTGCAAAGAAGCCTTTGGCGGGGTCGACATCCTCGTCAACAACGCCGGCGTCATCGATCCCGTGTCGCATTTGGGCGAAATCGACCCGGCCGACTGGGGCCGTGTGCTCGATATCAACACCAAGGGCGTCTTTTACGGAATGCGGGCGACGTTGCCGATCATGGCGGCGCAGGAAAGCGGCGTGATCGTGAACATCAGCTCGGGCGCCGCCACAAACGCCTTGGAGGGTTGGAGCCATTACTGCGCCAGCAAGGCGGCGGCGTTGATGCTGACCCGTTGCGCCCACAAGGAATACGGGCCCAAAGGCGTTCGGGTCGTCGGGCTGAGCCCCGGCACCGTCGCTACAGAGATGCAGCGGGTGATCAAAGCGTCGGGCGTGAACCCGGTGAGCCAGCTTGAGTGGGAAGACCATATCCCACCCGAATGGCCGGCGCGGGCGATCGCCTATCTCTGCGGTCCGGACGCCGATGATCTCGCCGGCGCTGATTTCTCGCTGAGGCCCGAGGAGTCCCGCCGACGCGTCGGGTTGATCTGAGGCGTCGACCGCTGGATGTGGCGGAGCCGCCGTGGCATTTGCACGATACACATCTGTTATAGGGATTTAACCGGTTTATTTGTCCCGTTTTCTGCGAAACATGTCCCCGTCAAAGTAACAGCCGATCTGGAACTCGGCTGGAGAAACAGGGGACGCGACGGTGAGAAAACTATTACGGGACACGAAGATCCTGCGACACGCGCTGATCGGCGCGCTCGCGACTGGCGCAATGTGGAGCGCGCCGACAAGCGCTTTGGCTGGTGGGCCAAACGCAACGGCACAGTGTTCTGAAGTAAGTGGCCTTATGTTGCCAGACAACTACCGATTGGATGTTCTCGATCCACCGGTTGGCGCCGTTATCGAGGTCAGTTGGACAGGGCTTGACCCAATTAATTTTTCTTCTGCTCCGGTGGTGTTTTATAATGGGCAGACTATTGCGAATGGCGTTGATGTTGAGCAGCCAGGCGTCCTCTCCGTAGAGATTGATTCTTCGGTGTTCGTAGCTGGGGCAAACGTTGAGATTCTGACTAGAGATGGTCGAAACGTCTTTGCAACCTGTATCTTGCCGGAGATGAACGAGACCGAAGCTGCGGTAGAGGTTCTGGCGCAGTCGCGCGGGCGGTCGGTGATTTCGAACACGCCCGATTTCAGCGCCGGGCTCGCGACCAACGACACAGCCAATGCGACCGCCGAGGCGACGGCTGCTGCGGGCGTCTTCAGCTTTGACGCGCGCCTCGGCGTGCTAGGCGACAGCGACTACACGCTCTGGACCCGCGGCGGCGTCACTTATGTGAACGACGACACCGATCTCGACGACATCGATACGGTGATCGGCTACCTGCAGGCGGGCCTTGGATTCCGCCTGACGCCGCGCAGCCTGATCGGCCTGATGATCCAGGGCGATCTGTCGGAGCAGGATGCCGACGGCGCGGCAACCGCAGACGGGGTGGGGTTCCTGATCGGTCCCTATGGCGCGCTGCAGCTCTCAGACTTCATGTTCCTCGACGCCGCCGCTTTGGTGGGCCGGGCCTACAACACGGCGGAGACGTCCTCGGGCGACGAAGCGGATTACGACAGCGACCGGCTGTACCTGACCGCCAAGCTGAGCGGGCGGTTTGAGCAGGGCCAATGGCGCTTCAAACCGGCGCTGCGCGGGGCCTATTATGCCGAACAGTCGGAATCGTTTCGCATCGGCGGCGTGGAGATCGATGAGAGCACCGACTCCCTCGGCCAGGTTCGATTGGGCGGCGAGATCGGATACGACCTCTATAAGGACGAAAGGGTTTTGCGTCCGTTCATCGGCGTCGAGGGTGTGTATTCCTTTGCCAATGGCGGGTCGACCGTGGACGCCGCAGCGGATGGGGCCGACGGCGCCTCCGCCTCGCTGTCCGGTGGGGTCGAGGGTCAGATCGGCGCTGCAAGCCTGGAGGGTCGGTTGACCTATGATGGGCTCGGCGACAGCGATTACAGCGCCTATGGCGGCTCGCTGATGCTGGTCATTCCACTAAACTAGGTCCCGGTAAAACCCGGGTCCATTGCGCTAGGCCGGTGCGATCACTTGCGGTCCGGAGAAGATATTCTCCGGATCGTAACGTCTTTTGACGGCGCGAAGTCGACGCGTGTTCTGGCCCCAATAAGCCTCGGCCCAGTTCGCCAGCGATCTGTCGCGATAGTTCGCGTAGGCCCCGCCGGTCAAAAACGGGCCCATTCGGCGATAGGCTGAGGCCAGCCGCGCCTCTCGCCCCGGGGCAGAGCCGCCGCCGCTATCTAGCCTGCCATCCCACTGGAAACAGAGCTGGGCGGCGGGGCCCCGATGTGGGAACGCCGTGGCCTCCGACGAAAGCGCGTCGATTGCGCCGCCCTGCATCTGGCAAAATCCGCTGACGCCCGGATACAGACCCTCGATCAATGCGCGCCATCCGCTGGCGCCGAAGCTGTCATCGGCGAAGCCGGATTTGATTGCGTAGCGCCCGTGGCCGACCCGGTCTCTGGGCCAGAGTTGGTGAGACACGTCGCGCCAGGCCTCATTGGTGCGCACGAACGAGCCTTTCCACTCGGTCAGTTCGCGGATTTGGTCGAGCAGCCGCTGGAACGCGCGCAGCTCTCCCACCGAGACGAGCGCAATTCGGATCTGGATCAGGTCAGCCTTGACGCCTGAGAAATACGCGATGCTCGAAAACTCCTGCGGCGCATCGCGGAGGATCTCCCGCCAGCCGCCAAGGATCGCGGCGGCGTGGTCCGGGGCGACTTGGGTCAGGACGCGGCCGTGATGCGCTGTGGCCAGCGGCCGGGTTCGAAAGACGAAACGGGTCGCGACGCCGAAGCCATAGCCGCCGCCCTGGCAGGCCCAGAAGAGCTCGGCGTTCTCGTCGGGCCGAACGGTCAGAAGACGTCCGTCGGCGGTGATCATCTCGACTTCGAGGAGGCTGTCCGCGAGGGTTCCGTACGCCCTCGCGAGATATCCAACGCCTCCGCCCAGCGCATGGCCGCCGAAACCGACGGTCTGGCAATAGCCCGCCGGCACGGCGAGGTCGAGCGGAGCGAGCGCGTCGATCACGTCCTGGACCCGGGCCCCCGCGTCGACGCTTACCGTCCCGGCTGTTGGCGAAACGACCACGCGCCGCATGCGCCGCAGGTCGATCACGAGATCCGAGGCTTCCGAGTACCCGGCAAAACAGTGCCCGCCGCTTCGGACGCTGAACGGCTCCTCGGTCTCACGGGCCCAATTCAGGACCGTGCGAACCCCTTCCGCTGTGGCGCAAAGGGCGCGGCGGCGGGGGATGCGTCGCCATCTGCGGTTGAACGGATCAGACAACTCGCTCGCATTGGCCGCGGCTGCGTCGACGATAACGCCATCGCGCTCTGCGAGATCGGGCGGCGACGAGGTTGCGCGCCCGAGAGACGGCGCCGCGAAACACGCAAGGCCCGCAGCGACCCTTTGCCCAAACTCTCGACGCCGCACGTTCCACCCCTGGTGAGATCCCGATACTGAGATTCATTAGCACGTCTGACATGGAAATTTCCAGGTCGCGTGGGGCGTGGGCTGCGGACGCGCCCACATGCGCTGGCTCTGTTAACTTCGTTTGACCCTGATCAAGCGAGCGTTAGGGGAATTTGCAACGCTCAAATCACCCAAGAAGGGACTGTCGCGGAACGCTGATGGGAGGCTCGCATGTCTGGGGAGAAGGTTCGCGTCGACCGCGTGATATGCCAGCATCTGATCCAGCAGCGGTTTTCAACGGCGGCTGTTCCGCCCCACGGTGTCGAGCTGCTGGCTCTGATCGGCTTTTGCGCCCGAAGCGCCCGCGAAGGCTTCTGCGAGGGATGCGCGCACCGAAAGTTCTGCCGAGGGCTCACGGCGCCCAGCCGCTCAGACGCAATTCGATCTGCTGTCGCACGGAAGCTGAGGGCGCGCGCGCATCTCCCCGAGATAACGGATTGAGATGGAACTGACGGTCCGAGCTCTCGGACGGTTAGGGGAACACGCCGCCTTCAGCGTCTCCCGCGCTGGCGTCCAGTAACGCCGCCAGATCGGGCACGTGTACGTGACGCGTTCCTTCCAGACGGATCAGCCCCGAGGCTTTCATACGCGAAATCTGGCGGCTGACGGTCTCGATCGTGAGACCGAGATAGTCGGCTACCTCGTCCCGTGTGATCGGGATATCGAAGCTGCGGGCGTTTCGTCCGTGGTTCTCGCCGATACGATCAGCCAGAAGGCAGAGAAAGGTCGCGACTTTCTCGCGCGCGGTTTTCTGTCCGAGAACCACGAGCCATTCATGCGCATCGTCCAGCTCGCTCAGCGTCATGTCCAAGTTGCGCTGCATGACGTTGGGATAGCGTTCGAGCAGCGAATGGAACTCTTTGCGGCGGAACTTGCACAACATGACTTCCGTGACCGCGTTCGCGTCGTGATCGGCCAACTCGGAGGCGGATCTTCCGATCAAGTCGCCTTTGAAGCGCAACCCTATGATTTGTCGACGACCGTCCGCCATCAGGCGCGTGAGCTTGACCACGCCGCTGACAATATTGCCTACAAACCGGATCGGCTCTTGCGCAGCGATGATCTCCTGCGCTGGCGCGAACTTCTGAAAGGAGCGGATCTTCTCAAGCGCGCGCAGTTCGTCGCTGTCGCAATCGGCGCAGACGGCGCTGTCGCGGGCTGGACAGTTTGAGCATTTCATCCCTGCTTCTCGAAGGGAGCGAGGGACGCCAGCTGTGTTCAACATACTCATTTGTCCACCTCCATCTGTACGATGAAGCTGACAGTTTCGGTTTGCAATTGAATCTGACAGTCGGAGAGTGCGAAAATTAAGTTATATAAATCAGTGTGTTGATGGCAATCTCAATAGGCTGCATCATTTGGTTTAATAGTCAGGGTCTAAACTTGATTCGTTTGGCGGTCGCCGCGTCACCGGATGCTTCGAGAGTTGACGCGTCCGCCGGTCCTGCGCCGCTTTCGCAAGATGACTGCGGCGCTGACGCCGGCGACTAAACCAGCCAGATGGCCATCCCACGAAACCTGACCATCCTCGCCGGGGACCACGCCCAAAAAGGTCGGCACGCCGTAAAGCAGCAGCGCGATCGCAGCGCCGAACAGGGCTTCCGCGCTGCGTTCGAGAACGCCCAGGGCGACCAAGAAGCCAAACCAGCCGAATATCAGCAAGCTGGCGCCGATGTGGTTGTTTGGGCGCGCCAGCAACCAGGTCAGAACGCCGCCGACGAGGATGCAGATGATGGTCGCCTTCCAGAAACGTTGCGGGGCCAGCAGCAGTATCAGCCCGCCCAAGACCAGAAGCGGCGGCGTGTTGGCTGACAGATGCTGCCAGCTGCCGTGCAGAAGGGGCATCAGCAGGACGCCGTCCAGCCCTTCGACGGTTCTGGGGATCAAACCATAATCACGAGTGAGCGCGTTGCCTGTCGCTATGTTCAGGACATGCACGGCCCATAGGAGCGCGACAAAAGCGATGAGAGGGCGAAAACGGCGCAGGGCTGCGTAGACGGATTGCACGATCGCTCCACATGGTTTGCCGGTCCCGCCGAACTAAGGCGGTTGCTGCGAGACTTGCAACGGTTCTCGCCAGCGAAATGCAAACTGCGAAAATAAGGCGATCTGAGAAAGCTTGAAAGTCGCACGCAGGATATTTGACGTCGCGGGCGGTGCAGCCGGACGCGGCGCCCCGCCGCAGGGTGGAGCGAATTGATTTGGGTTTTCCGCAAAGTGCGGAGGCGTAAGGAGCGTTCTGATGGCCGACGACGAGGAACTGGATCTGAAATCCCTCGACGATGAGGAACTGGTCCAACAGATGTTCGACGATCTCTATGACGGGTTGAAGGAAGAGATCGAAGAAGCCACGCACATCCTGCTGGATCGCGGCTGGCAGCCTTATGACGTCCTGACCAAAGCACTGGTTGAAGGGATGCGCATCGTCGGCATCGACTTCCGCGACGGGATCTTGTTCGTCCCGGAGGTTTTGCAGGCGGCGAACGCCATGAAGGGCGGCATGTCGATCCTCAAGCCGCTGCTGATCGAGACCGGCGCGCCGCGTTTGGGCAAGATGGTGATCGGCACCGTTAAGGGCGACATCCATGACATCGGCAAAAACCTGGTGTCGATGATGATGGAAGGGGCCGGGTTCGAGGTCGTTGATCTTGGGATCAACAATCCGGTTGAGAACTATCTCGATGCGCTCGAAAAGGAGAGCCCGGACATTCTCGGCATGTCGGCGCTGCTGACCACGACGATGCCGTATATGAAGGTCGTTATCGACACGATGGTCGAAAAGGGCATTCGCGACGACTATGTGGTGCTTGTCGGCGGCGCGCCGCTCAACGAGGAGTTTGGCAAGGCCATTGGCGCGGACGCGTACTGCCGAGACGCCGCTGTCGCCGTGGAAACCGCCAAGGACTTCATGACGCGCAAGCACAACCAGTTGGCGGCTGGCTGATCGTCCGGGCCGCCTGGATGACGAGGCCAAAATGGATGAGGCGCGCGGATCGAAGAGGGGGCGTCGTCGCGGAGGCCGCGCGGCGCGCCAGACCGAGTCGCGGGAACGATACGGGTGGGGCGCCGCCGTCACGAACGGGGCGCTCACCGATCAAGCGCTGACGGATGAAGCGCTGACCGAAGACGAGATCGAGATTGGCGCCGCGGACAGAGCGGGCGAGGGGAAAACGCTTCTGATCGCCTGCGGAGCGTTGGCGCGCGAAGTCTTGGCTGTGACCGAGGCCAACGAGTGGTCCCATCTGGAGCTTCAGTGTCTGCCGGCGAAGCTTCACAATCAACCGCAGTTCATCCCGGATCGCGTCCGCGAAAAAATCGTCGCGGGACGTCGCGCCGGCTTTGACTCGATTTACGTGCTCTACGCCGATTGTGGGACGGGCGGGTTGCTCGACAAGGTGTGCGACGAGGCCGGCGTCGAAAGAATCGCCGGCCCCCATTGCTACAGCTTCTTTGAAGGCAACGAGACTTTCGCCGAACGCTCAGAGACCGAGATCACAGCCTTTTATCTGACCGATTTCCTGGTCCGGCAATTCGATACGCTCGTGTGGCGCGGCATGGGGTTCGACCGTGCGCCAGAGCTGGTCGAGACGATGTTCGGAAACTACGAGAAGATCGTGTATCTGGCGCAAACCGATGATCCGGCGCTGGACGCGAAAGCGGAGGCCGCAGCTCAGCGGCTCGGCCTCGCCTATGAGAAGCGGATGACCGGTTTTGGCGACCTTGCGCGGTTTATGGAGACTGCGGCGACCCGCGAAACGGACTAGTCGTCCCGCTTGACGACGCGCAGATGAGAGCGGCCGCCAGACCCCTCGGATTTATCAGCTGAAAGACGCTGTAATGCAGGTGCTCCGCCTTTGATGCTCCGTAACGTCGGTGCGGCAGAGTACAGCTTGTCTTTGGTGATTGCGGCGAGCGTTTCGTTCAGAACCGAGTTCTCGCCGACGGACACTTTGCGCGCCGTGGCGGGTTCGGTCGCTGCGATCTGATAGAACGAGACGCGGTCGACCCAATGATGGAGAGGGTCCAGGCGACGCGCAGCCACGCCGTCGCCGGCGTGGTAGCAGCCGCACCCAAGGATCCGGTTCACCTCTCCAAAGTCGCTCAGCAGCGGCATATACAGAAATTCTGCGTCGTAGAGATAGCCTTCGCGCGTCTCGATCGTTGCGGCGACATGGCTGACGACGGGCTCCTCGACCACGCGTCCGATCATCTTTCGAACCCGATCGCGCCCGTCGCCATGCCAAAAGGCCAGAGCGCTCATGCCGCGGAGCTCCATACCGAACTGATCGCACAGCTTGGTGCCGGCCAGACGGAAGCGGATATCGAGCGGTCCGCGATGTTCGAGGACGAAGGTGCTTTCCAGCAGACTTGATATGGCGCGGGGGTCGAGCTCGCTGCGGTACGGAGCAGGGCGATTCTTCCGGAGTTGGTCCCAATAACGGTACAGTTGAGTGACTGTTTCGTGTTTCATTCTGCGCCGATCCCAACCCCAATCGCCGTTTCGCGTCATCGCGGCTCGGCGTATGATCCCAGTACGTTCCCCCGCCGCAGATTGGAGCAACGCTCGTGCCACTCGGGATCGCGTCATGGAAAAGTCCATGCGCCGTTGCTGTCTGTTTCTTCGGAGAAACGCGCGCGCTAAGGTTCGCGCAGACCGGGTTGGCCTTCTCAAAGATCAACAAGACACAAAGAAGCGGATGCAAAACATGCTGAACAGCATGACGGGTTTTGGCAGCGCTGAAGGCGCAAGCGACGAAATGCGATGGCGCTGGGACGCCAAAAGCGTGAACGGCCGCGGCCTGGAGGTCCGGATGCGAACGCCCAGCGGGATGGACGCGCACGAGCTGCGATGGCGCCAGTCCGTGGCGGGGCGCTTCAAGCGTGGTTCGATCACCCTGTCGCTGTCCGTTGAGCCAACCGCGGGAGCACAGGTCGCGCAGCTCAACGAAACGCAATTGGCGGCGGCGGCCCTCGCCGCGGACAAGGCCAACCAAGCCTTGCGCGCCACTGGGCTCGAGCCGGCTCCGGTTGCGCCAGAACGACTGCTCAGTCTGCGCGGGGTCTTCGAACTCGACGCCGCCGGGGTTGAGACGGCGGATGACAGCCAGGTGGAGGCGTTCACCGTCACGCTTGGCGCTGCGCTGGACGCGCTAGCGGACGGACGACGGCAAGAGGGCGCGCGTATCCTCGCGACCTTGACGGAAATCGTCGACGAGATTGCTCGGCTCACCGCGCAGGCGGAGGCGAACGCGGCGGTTCGGGCGGACGCGGCGCGAAGCCGCTTGCAGCAGCGCGTCGCCGCCGTGATGGAGGCTGGCGCGGAGTTGGATGAAGCGCGCCTCGCTCAGGAACTGGCGCTGATCGCCGTCAAGATCGACGTGTCGGAGGAGATCGAACGCCTGAAAGGGCACGTCGTCGCCGCTCGCGGTCTCTTGGAGGCCGACGAGCCGGTTGGTCGAAAGCTGGACTTTCTCGCACAGGAGTTTAACCGCGAGGCCAACACGTTGTGTTCGAAGTCTCAGGATCCGGACCTGACGGAGGTCGGACTGTCGCTCAAGGTGGTGATCGATCAACTCAGGGAACAGGCGGCCAATGTTGAGTGAGACCGGCGACGTTGCGATCCCCCGCCGCGGGCTTCTTCTGGCGCTGTCTTCGCCGTCAGGCGCCGGAAAGACGACGTTGGCCAAGCGGCTTTTGGCGTCTGACGAGGACATCGTCATGTCCGTCTCGGCTACGACGCGACCGATGCGGCCGGGAGAGGTCGACGGCAAGGATTACTTCTTTCTGACGCCTGACGCGTTTGAGGAGCAGATCGCAGAGGGCGCGTTTCTGGAGTATGCGCGGGTGTTCGGCAACATCTACGGCACCCCGCGCGCGCCCGTCGACGAGGCCATAGAGGCCGGAAGGGACGTGCTGTTTGATGTTGACTGGCAAGGCGTTCAGCAGCTGCGCCAAGCCGCCCGGGACGATTTGGCCAGCGTTTTCATTCTACCGCCCTCGATCGAGGCTTTGGAACAGCGTCTCCGTAGCCGTGGTCAGGATTCGGACGAGGTGATCGCCTCGAGGATGGCGCAGGCCCGCGACGAGATCAGCCACTGGGCGGAGTACGACTATGTCATCGTAAATGACGACCTGGACGCCTCGGAACATAAGATCAACGCGATTCTGGCGAGCGAGCGGCTGCGACGCTCGCGGCAAACCGGCCTGACGGATTTCGTCCGTGGCCTTGCCTGAGCAGGGCTTAGAACGGCAGCTTCAACTGATAAGGAACGGGCACGGAATGGAAATCTATGCGCTCGACGGGGTTTCGCCGCAGATTCACCCGACGGCTTGGGTCGCGCCTGGCGCAAGGCTGATCGGGAACGTCATCCTCGAAGAACGGGCCAGCGTCTGGTTCAACGCCGTTCTGCGGGGGGACAATGAGCCAATCCGCATCGGCCCAGGCTCCAATGTGCAGGATGGCTGCGTCTTGCACACCGATCCAGGCTTCCCGCTCGACGTCGGAGAAGACTGCACGATGGGTCACAACGCGATCATCCACGGATGCCGCATCGGTTCGGGCGCGTTGATCGGCATGGGAGCCACCGTTCTCACTGGCGCCGAGATCAAAGCGGGGAGCTTGGTGGGGGCAAACGCCCTTGTCACCGAAGGCAAGAGCTTTGAGCCCGGATCTCTGATCGTCGGCGCGCCCGCCAAAGCCGTTCGCGTTCTGGACGAACAGGCGATCAAGGAAATGCGGCTCACCGCCGGTCGTTACGTGGCCAATGCCGAACGTTATCGGCAAGGGTTGGAGCTCGAGCGGATCCGGGGTGTCGGTTGAAACAAAAACGGCCGGCGCTGAACGCCGGCCGCCGCGATTAGGGACGCGAGTGAGGGGATGAGGGTGCGTCCCGGTCTCTGTTCGGAATGAATGTTTCGTTTTGAGGGCTTTGGTGGACGCCACTGACGACTTTAGCGAGCCGGCAGCGGCGCGAAGCAATGTGTTGCGCGGTTTCCGACAGGGCGCGTTGACTGCTCTGTAAATAGCTCACCTCGCTTTCAGGTTTGCAGTCGGCTGTCGGGATGAGTTTTCTAGGTGTAGAGCACTTTGGATCATGTTGTGTCACTCCTTGTTGCTCGCACTAGAAATGGACCCCGAATCGGGCGGGGTTGGCAACCCACGGTGGATAAAATGTGGATAACCTCATGCGCTGTTGCGGAATCGCTTCAGTGGGCTCGGGAGGGAGCACACTGGAACGGTGGTCACACCGTAGCGGCGACGACGACGCGTTCGTTTTCCTGGCCAAAGCTCAACTCGGCCCGCAGGCTTTTGGCGAGGCGGTGGGTGAGCAGCAGCGGGGCCTCTTTCGGTTGAAGCGCGTCTTCGACGATGCCGCTGCGCAAGAGGTCTCTGCTGCGATCGCTAAGCGTCGCGTTGCGTCCTTCCGCGACCACGATCAAATTGGTCGCCCCTTTCTTCATTGCGCCGACGCGCACCGAACCGCCCCGCGGCAACGTTTCGATGCCGATCAGAACGAGGTTCATCAGGAGCTTGGCCAGCGTGCGGTCGAGCGCGCTTTCGCCGCGGGTCCATTCCAGCGTGACCCTTCCGCCTTCAAGAAACCCCGTCGTCAGATCCTTGAGTTCGTCGACGTTCATCGAATCGGCGAGCGCGCCGCCTGCGCCAAACGCCATTCGGTAGAACTGCAGCTTTGCCGACGCCAGACGCGCGCTTTCGCCAATCAATTGAAAAGCGTGGCCGCGCATATCATCATCGACTCCGTCCTCGATGATCTCCACGCCATTGTTCAGCGCAGCGACCGGACCGATCAGATCATGACATATGCGAGAACTGAGGAGCGAAGCGAGCGCCAGATCGTCGATCTCGATTCTGCGTCCCCGCTGCTCCGAAGATCCAAGGTTGCGCGCGTGCATTCGCCTGCTCCTGTCATTTTGTCGTTAACCATCACTATATCTCTCCCTTGCCGTGGTGAAAGGATTCCTGTGCGCACATGGTCGGCAAATTGCGCAAGCTGCGTCATTGGTCGAAAGGGATCGCGTAGTATCTGGCGTGGAGGAGACGCGTATGGAGCATCTGGAGGTTGGGGCGCTCGTGCGCTTGCCTGAGCGTCCCGACTGGGGCGTGGGGCAGATCCAGTCGTTGGTCGCAGACAAACTCGGAGATCGGATTACGGTGAACTTTGAGAACGCTGGGAAACAGGTGCTCAACGGCGCCCGCGTGGACCTGGAGGTGGTCAGCCCGGAATGGCGCTGACCGTCCTCCACGCGCGAGACAACCCTGTCGCCATTTCGAGGAGGCGTGTGACGTGAGCGATGACGAGACCCCGGAAATCGAACCGACGCCGGCGATCTCTGACGCTGCGCGAGCGAAGAGCTCGACGCAAAAGCGACCCGCGGTGCAATGGATCGAGAAACCAGAGGATCTCGATAAGGTCGTTTTTGTCGACGACCTGGCGGAAATCGAGGTGCCGGTCGAAGCGTTGCACCTGATGCCTTTCAAAAACGACTTTCGCGGGGATGACGGCCGAACGGCGCTGGTGGCGGAGTCGATCCGGTCTCAAGGCTACAACAACCTCAACCCGATCTATCTGCGGCTGGGGCGTCGCGGGCGCTGGGTCGTCGAAGATGGCGGGCATCGTTTGACCGCGGCGCGCATCGTCTCCAGCGAGTTCTTCACCAACTTGCTCGACAAAAAAGTGCGCAGTCTACATTTCATCCTGCGCCGGACCGAAAGCAGCAACACTTTGCCGCCCGAGGAAGAGGCGGACTAGCGCCAGGGCCTGATCGCAGACGCTCCTCGCGCTGGATTGATGGGAGACCGCCATGCGCTGGACGACGTTTTTTTCAGGCGCGATCGTCGGGATCTGCGTGACGACGCCAGCGCTCACGTTTGACGGCGTCAATCCTTGCGGCCCGGCGGCGACGATCGTCTTTAGCGAAAGCGCTCCGCGCGACCGCGTCACGATCCGCAATCAGAGCCCGGAGGGATGGAGCGTCGCCGCGGTCACCTGGGCGCTCGAAGGCTCTGCCGGCGATCTGATCTTCGACACCATCCCGGGGGGCGCCGGATATAGCGTGGCGCAGCCTTTTCAGAGTTCTGGAGGCGCGACGCTGTCGCATCAGCCGGGGCTGGCGGACGGCGATCGCACCTTGGATCTGGTGTTCTCCGAGTTCGCGCCGGGCGCGCTTTACGCCTTCACCATCGATCTCGACGACCGGATCAGCGGTCAGGCCGGCACCATGATTGAAGGCGGGGAACTCACCGGCGCAAGCCTGGAGGTCGTGTTTGTCCGGACCGATGGGCGGCGCGAGGCGCTGGCGGGGGAGTTTGAAACAGCCGCGACCGCGCGCGTCGCCGCCGAGTGCACGTCGTGACGACGGCTAGGCCGGCTCGACGATCAGCGTGGTGCCGTCGACATCCACGACCTTAAGCGTCTCGCCGTCGCGGACAGCGCCGTCTCCCGGCGCTCGGGCGGCCCATTGGCTGTCGCCGACTTTCACGGTTCCATGCCCAGCGCCGAAGTCTCCCAGCGCGACGACCTGTTTCCCGACCATCTCGGCGAGCCGATTGTTCAGGTTGGGCCGGTCGCTTTCCTGGTAGGAGCGGGATTTGGCGAAGTAGGCGCGACCCAGATAGGTCAGCGTGACGCCCAGAACCGAGAAGATCACGAGCTGCGCGGTGACCGGGATGTCGACCACCAGCAGCAGCAGCCCCAGGATCAATGCGGCCGCGCCCGCCCAAATCAGAAACAGCGAGAACGTGGCCAGCTCTAACAGGAACAACACGAGGCCGATAATCAGCCACCAGGCGGCGGCGTCCTCGAAAAGTCCGGGCAGATCCAGCATTCACATTCCCCCTTATCTCTGCGGTTACTCGTTGTTGGCTTTCAGCGCCGACTTCGCAAGCTCGGAAACGCCGGCGATCGATCCAATAACGCCCGAAGCTTCGACGGGCATCATGATCACTTTCTGATTGTCGGCGGAAGCAATGTCTTTGAGCGCTTCGACATACTTCGTCGCGACGAAGTAGTTCACCGCCTGAACGTCCCCTTTGGCGATCGCTTCGGAGACCATCTCGGTTGCGCGCGCCTCGGCCTGGGCTGCGCGTTCGCGCGCCTCGGCGTCGCGGAACGCGGCTTCGCGGCGGCCCTCAGCTTCGAGGATCTGAGCCGTCTTCAAACCTTCGGCCGAAAGAATAGCCGACTGTTTTTCACCTTCGGCGGTCAGGATCTCGGCGCGTTTCTCACGCTCCGCCTTCATCTGCTTGGCCATCGACTCGGTGATGTCCACCGGCGGCGCCAGATCCTTGATCTCGACGCGGGTGACCTTGACGCCCCAGGGGTTCGTCGCCTGGTCGATGACGGTCAGAAGACGCGCGTTGATGTCGTCGCGGTTCGAGAGCGACTCGTCGAGATCCAGCGAGCCGAGCACCGTTCTGATGTTGGTCATCGTGAGGTTCGTCATCGCGCGCTCGAGGTCGCGGACTTGGTAGGCTGCTTTCGGCGCGTCCATGATCTGATAAAAGGCGACGGCGTCGGCAGTGACCATGGCGTTGTCTCTGGTGATGACGTCCTGGCTCGGGATGTCGAGAACCGACTCCATCATGTTCATCTTGGCGCCGATGTTCTGAAAAACCGGGATCAGAAAGTGGATCCCCGGCTTGAGCGTCATCGAGTAGCGACCAAAGTTCTCGACTGTCCATTGTTCGCCCTGTGGGACGACCCGAACAGCTTTGAAGATCAGAAATACCGCGAGAGCTGCGAGGATCAGTCCGATAAGAAGTCCAGTGGTCATGTTTGCTCGCCCGTTGTCGCCGGGAGCGTCCTAGCCGCTCCCGGACCGTTATCCGTTTGGTGTTTTCTACTGCCAGATGGTTACGGACAGGTGTGCGTGCTCGAATTTTGTGGAAATCCACAGTTTTTCATTGTGTCGGAGGGGGCGAGCGATGCAGTTGCGTCGTTAATCAGCGCCGCCTATGGTCCGGCGCTAATTCCGTTCGGTGGTTTGCCGCAACTGCAGTGCGCGGCGCGGAGATGTGATGCGTATCGATTCTGGCCGATTTACAGTGCGTCTGGCCGAGACCGAGGCGGAAGTGCGGGCGGCGCAACGCCTGCGCTATCAGGTGTTTGTTAACGAAATGGGCGCGAAGCCCGCGCCGGAGCATCAAGCGGAAGAACGCGAATTCGATGCGTTCGACCCGCATTGCAAGCATCTGATTCTCGTCGACAACTCTGAAGAAACCGAGGATGGCGCGCCGGCCGTCAAAGGCGTTTATCGCCTGTTGCACGGCAGCGACGCCCTCGCTGACGGCGGCCCGGGGTTTTACACGGCGACGGAATACGATCTTGCGCCGATCGAAGCCTATGATCGAGAGACTTTGGAGCTGGGGCGGTCCTGCGTCGCCGAGGCTTATCGCGGGACGGCGGCCATGCAGCTGCTGTGGATGGCGCTGTCGCAATACATCGTCATTCACGACATCGGCCTGATGTTCGGCACGGCGAGTTTCCACGGGACCGAAATCGAGCCGCTCAAGATACCGCTGTCGTTCCTGCATCATAACCATCTCGCGCCGGAAGGGCTGCGCCCGCGCACGCTCGATCAGCACTACGTGAACATGAACCTGATGCCCGCTGATGAAATCTCGCGCGCCGAGGCGATGCGGATGCTCCCGGCGCTGATGAAAGGGTACATGCGTCTCGGCGGCTTCGTGGGCGACGGCGCGTTCATCGACTGGGAGTTCAACACGGTCGACGTCTGTCTGGTGATGATCACCGACAAGATCACCGAACGGCACAAGAAGTTCTACGCGCGCCGGGCGCCATCTGACATCGCGCGCGTGCTCGGGTGATGGCGCTGGTGCGTTCTGGGATCGCAAAGCGCGCATGAGTGACGCCAATTCCAATCTCGAGCCTGACGCGGCCGACCCGTCGCCCAAAGTGCTGGGTCGCGGAGACCCGGGGTGGACCGACGCCACATGGAACGGAGCGACCCCGCCACAGCTGCCTGACAAAACGCTTCTGCAAAAGCTTCGCGGCGTTCTTCGGTTGCTGTGCTTTGTTCTGGCGACGCTGGCGCTGCTGCCGGTCTATTTCATCGCCCGGCTGATGGGGCATGGGCCGAACCGATATGTTGCGGGGCTCTGGTGCGGCGTGGGCGCCTTTCTGTGCGGGTTGCGCCTCCGCCGACTTGGCCAACCAATCAGAACCTCAGGCGTCATCGTCGCCAACCACGCGACCTGGATCGACATTCTGACCATCGGGCCCTCGGCTCCGGTGCATTTCGTCGCCAAGGCGGAGGTCTCGAGCTGGCCGTTCTTCGGATGGATCGGCAAGATCTCCGATACGGTCTTTATCGAGCGCCGCCGCACCGAGGCCAAAGCGCAGGAGCGCCATCTTATCGATCGAGCGTTGGATGGGGATCTTCTGTGCCTGTTTCCCGAAGGCACGAGCAGCGACGGAATGCGGGTGCTGCCCTTCAAATCGAGCCTTTTCTCGATGTTCTACGCGACCGATCGGAGCGCGACGGAGCTGTTGGTGCAGCCGCTGTCAATCCACTACGCGCCTGCGCCAAACAGCAATCTGCCCTCGAATTTTTACGGCTGGTGGGGGCGCATGCCGCTGTTCAAGCAGATCTGGGACGTCACATGCCTGTCGAGCGCGGGGATCGCCACGCTCGAGTTTCACGACCCGTTGCGTCCAGGCGACTTTGAGAACCGCAAGAGCCTCGCCTCCGCCGCGCAGGAGAGCGTGGCGCTGGGGCGAGAGCGCGCGGCGATCGACGCACAACTCGCTCGGAGCCGCGCGACGAACTAGATATTCACGGCAGACATGTCCAAAGCCGGAGAATACCCGATGACCCATCCAGCGTTCACCTCAGAGTCGGTCGCCCTCGTAACAGGCGGCGCCTCAGGCATCGGCCTGGCGGCGGTGAAGAAATTCGCTCAGCTGGGGATGCGCGTCGTGATCGTCGATCGCGCTGAAGACACGCTTGCCGCGGCGGTCGTCGCCGCGCGCGCAGCGGGGGCGCGCGACGTGATGTCAGCCTCGATCGACGTCGCGGATCGGAGCCGGCTCGAAGCGCTTGAGGCCGAGGTCGCCGACCGGTTTGGCGGCGTCGATATTCTGATGAACAACGCGGGGATCGGCGGTCGCAGCAACGCGCTTGGTCCGATCGAGGTCTGGCGTTCGATCCTCGACGTGAACCTTTGGGGCGCTGTTCACGGAAGTCAGGTCTTCGCGCCGCGGATGATCTCGCGTGGGCGCGCGGGCGCGATCATCAACACCGGATCCAAACAGGGGATCACGACACCGCCCGGCAATCCGGCGTACAATGTCTCAAAGGCGGCGCTGAAAGCTCTCACCGAGGCGCTATCGTACGAGCTGCGCAACACCGAGGGCGCGCGGATTTCGGCGCATCTGCTTGTGCCGGGCTTCGTCCATACCGGGATGATCGGCGCGGCGGAGAAACCGCCCTCGGCCTGGACCCCCGAACAGACGGTGGACTTCTTTGTCGAGAGCATGGGCCGCGGGGATTTCTACATCCTGTGCCCGGACAACGACGTCCCCCGCGCGCTTGACGAGAAGCGGATCGCCTGGGCGGTGGGCGACATTGTCGAGAACCGCCCTGCGCTGAGCCGTTGGCATCCCGCCTACGCGGCCGCATTCGCAAGCTTCATCGCCGGCGACAAATAGATGCGCGGACGGAGGTTTCTGATCGCGGTGATCGCCGTCCTCCTCATGGGCGCGTCCTCGCCGATCGCAGCGCAATCGGGTGGCGAGCTCAGCGCCGACGAGTCGGATCCCAACCTGCTGGGGTGGATGCAGGGATTTCCGCCCCGCGACGACAAGCTGATCGGACAACCTGACGCCAACTACTTTAGCTTTCCAAAGCTTCGGTGGTCGGTCTGCCGCTTGCGTGAGTTTTTACCGACGGAGCAGGTGAGCCGCGGGCGCGGTGCGCCGATCCCTCTCGCTTACGATCTCGACGACGCCATCGACGACGTTCGTTTCACACCGTTGGGCGGCGGCGCAGAGATGAGCTGGGAAGCATCGCTGCACGCCAACTACACCGACGGCATGCTGATCATTCATCGCAACAAGGTCGTCTACGAGCGTTACTTTGGCTGTCTTGAAGAGGCGGGAAAACACGCCGCGATGTCGATGACAAAGTCGATGACGGGTCTTCTGGCCGAGATCCTGGTGGCGGAAGGGGCGCTAGATGATCAGGCGTTGGTGTCCGCCTTCGTGCCTGAGCTGCAGGAAAGCGCATTCGGCGACGCCACTGTGCGGCAAGTCATGGATATGACGACCAGCCTCGTCTACAGCGAGGATTACTCCAATCCCAACGCCGATATCTGGCTCTATTCGGCGGCCGCGAGCCCGTTTCCGAAGCCCGATGGCTACACCGGGCCCGACGGCTATTTCGAGTATCTGCAGACAGTCCGGCGGGAAGGCGATCACGGAACCGCCTTCGCCTACAAAACGATCAACAGCGACGCGCTTGGATGGGTGATCTCGCGGGTCACGGGGCAGGCGGTCACCGAGCTCTTGTCGGATCGGATCTGGTCGAAGATCGGAGCGGAGCAGGACGCCTACATGACGGTTGACGGGAAAGGCGCGCCATTCGCCGGCGGGGGAGTGACCGCCGGCCTGCGTGATCTCGGGCGCGTCGGTCTGCTAGTGGTGAATGGCGGGGTGGTCGACGGTCGGCGACTTTTTCCGACCCAAGTCGTTGAGAGCATTCGCGCCGGCGGCGACAAGACGCTCTTTTCCACGGCGGGTTACCCGACGCTCGCCGGCTGGAGTTATCGCAGTCAATGGTGGGTGTCGCACAACCCCAACGGCGCCTTCGCCGCGAGGGGCGTCCACGGTCAAACGATCTATATCGACCCAGCGGCAGAGATGGTGTTGGTGCGCTTTGCGTCCTTCCCAAAAGCTCAGAACGCGAGGATCGATCCGACGTCATTGCCGGCGTACCAAGCTGTCGCCGATTACCTGATGGCGAAGGACGCCAACTAGCCGGCCGCCGACCCGGGGCCCGGTTGAACGGTGTTGGAAGACCTCACGCCGCGGCTTCGCCAGGGCCGTGTTTGAAAGCGGCGTGATACGCTTTCACGCCGGCCGCGGACCCTTCCGGGTGTCGCCAGACGCTTCGGTTCGCGGCGATGAAATCTGCGCTCCCGACAAGCTGCGAGGCGATCTGAGGGGTCATGCCGCCTTCGGCCACTACTGGAGCCTCGATCATCGCCTGCCACCAGGCGAACAAGTCGCTTTCCGCCAGGTTGCCCGACTTCAACGCCGGATCGACGCTGACTGGGCCAAACGAAACGTAGTCGGCGCCGCGTTCGGCTGCGGTCATGCCCAGATGACGAGACGCTCCACACCCGACGCCGACAATCTTGTCCGAGCCGAGCAGCGATCGCGCCTCGGTCTGACGGTTCTGGCCCGGATCAAAGTGAACCCCATCGAGGTCCATCTCTTTGACCACTCGATCGTATTCAAGCAGCACCAACGCGACTTCCCGGCTGTGGCAGACAGGCCGAAGCTGATCGATTGCGAATTTGAGCTCGGACTCGGACACGCCGCGCAGCTGCAGCCGCACACAGGCCACCGGGCCCGCATCCAGCGCGCGCGCCAGCTCCTCAGCGAAGGGCGCCGGCTCAAACAAGAACGGCGTGACGAGATAGAGCTTTGGGCTTTCAATCGAGGTTGTCATCGGTCTCTGCGCTGACTGAAGTATCGCGTGCTGTGGGCAGGTCTGGGTCCGCCAATCCCCGATTGCTGCCCATTGAGTTCGGCGAGGTCAAGGTTCTGGTCTCCAGTCCGCCGCGGCGAGTTCGAAGCCGGAAAACTCAAAGCCCGGCGAGACGAAGCAGCTCACCAACGTCCAAGCCCCGAGCGATGTCGCACTTTGCCAAGATCCGGCGGGAACCAGGCGTTGGGGTCTTTGTCCGGCCGCCAGAGATGGGCCGAGGATGTGGGCTTCGGCGTCGCGACCATTGTGCGACAGCGACAGGGACAGGGGCGCGCCGGCATGCCAGAGCCAGAGCTCGTCAGCGTCGACCTTGTGCCAGTGGCTGAATTCTCCGACATCGAGCAGGAAATAGATCGCGGATCCCGTCGCCCGCGCGTTTCCTGCGTCGCCCGCCGTCGCGTCCGTCGTCGCGCTCGCCCGCCAGGTCTCTCGATACCAGCCGCCTTCCGGGTGCGGCGCGAGGTTAAGCATATCGACAATCTGACGTGCGGAGAGCGGCTCAGACATGTCTGTATTCACGGGCGTTTTCATAATAGACTTAGCCTTTAACGGGGGAACGAGTGGTCGAACGGGGCCGCAACGCCCGGCAAGCGCGTCATCCCATGCTCGCGCAGGCTGGGCTACATTAAAAGGGGAGAGACGTCGATGAGACGAGTATCGGTCGTGGGCGCAATCGCGTTCCTTGTCTCGAGCATTTTGTTCGCGGGAGCCGCGGAAGCGTCGGCGCCAAAGCTGCGCGCAGAGCTGAACTGGCTCGTGGCCGCGCATCAAGAGGCGGCGAGCCGACATGGCTTGGGTCAGTTTCTGGTTCAGCGTGTCGAGCCTGCGTTGGCCGTCTCGAACCTGGCCGAGCCGGTGCGACCTCTTGCTGCGGCTGACCCTGCGCTGGGCCAGCGCGTCGCCAGTGTAACGATAGCGATGCGCGCGAACCGGAGCGAGTTTTTCGGTCGATAGCTTGCCGAGTTGGCAAAAAACCACGCGACGTTCAGTGTTTCGCACAAATCGGATTTGCGCGTCGGAAGGGCGGTTCCGGCGCGTTAAACTGAGATCTGCGCCGGATCCGACCTTGGTCGACTGGGCGAAGTCTAGGGGCGAGAAGACCCCGTCCAACCGGAGGAGACGGTTTTGAGAACTCTGATGAAGCGGTGGGCGATCGCGCTTGTTGCGATGAGCGCCGGGTTGCTGGCGAGTTCGGCTCAGGCCCAGCAATGCGTGATCTACGACGGTGAAAACTACTCTGGAAACCGTTTCAGTTTTCGGGCGGGTCAATCGATCCTGACCTTCAATCGGTTCAACAACAACGTGGAATCCATCCGTGTCGCACGCGGATGTCGATTGCGCGTGTTCGATCTGTTTGGCGGGCAGGGCGCGCGGGCGATCTATGACAGAAACACGCCATCTCTCGACGGCGCGTGGCGCGATCGGATCTCTGGCGCCGCGTGCGAATGCGGCTTTTCACGGGAAGACGACGACGACCGACGCGAATACGCCGACGACGCCCGGGGCGCCAGCTGCGAGATATATGAGAACGCTGACTTCCGCGGCGACAGCTACCGCATGCGAGACGGCGAGGAAGCTCTGCGGTTCTCTAGCTTCTGGAACAACCGCGTTTCCTCGGTGCGCGTGGCCCGTGGATGCCGGCTGATCGGCTACGACGATTTCAATGGCCGCGGCGCGGAGCGGGTGTTCCGAGACGATGTTTCCTACGTCGGGAGAGACTGGAATGATCGGATGTCGGGAGCGGTCTGCCAGTGCGGCCGATCGGAGGCGCGACAGCAAGGGCGCGGCGACCCGCCGTCATTGCGTCGTCGCGGCTCGGGCTGCGTGGCGTACGCTCGGCGCAACTTCGAGTACTCCAACGACAGCAGCGCCCGCTGGCGGCACTTTGTGTCCGATGGCGATTTTGAGCCGCTCGGACGTTTCCTGAAGGATCGCGTGTCCTCTATCCGCGTTGCGCCGGGCTGCACGGCGATGGTCGACATCGGCGCCGACTACAAGATCTTTGTAGACCGAAACGTCAGCAATCTGGGTCGGGTCGAAGACCGCGCCGACGCGATTGCTTGCAGTTGTCGGTAGGTTTGGATGCTCTGAGAACGAGAAAGGGGCGCTGAGCGCCCCTTCTTTATTGTTGTGCGGCTTACTCTCGGCCTTCTGCTTTCGGCCTTTTACTCTTGGCCTTTTACTCTTGGCCTTTATAGATCTTGACCAGACGTCCCAACATGTCGAGGGCGTTGTCACGCGGGCGCTGGAACGTGTTTCGGCCGATGATCGAGCCATTGCCGCCGCCATCGCGGATCGCCTTGGCGTCGTCATAGACTGAGAACTCGTCTTTCTTGGCGCCGCCCGAGAAAACCACGATCCGGCGACCGTTGAAGGCCGACTGCATCACATGGCGCACGCGCGCCGCTTGATCGCCGATCTCGATCTGCTCGGTCACGTAGACTTTCTTGGCTTCGTCCTGCTCGAGGTGATCGCTCGGCAGCTTCACCTTGATGACATGTGCGCCGAGCAACGCCGCGATTTGCGCTGCGTAGGCGGCGACGTCCATCGCCGTCTCGCCTTCCTTGGTCAGATCTCCGCCCCGTGGGTAAGACCAGATCACCGTCGCCACGCCTTTGGCAGCTGCTTCTTCACGAATGGCGGCGATCTCCTCAAACATCTCCAGCGAGCTGTCCGAACCCGGGTAGATGGTGAAACCCATGGCGGAGGCGCCGATCCGCAGCGCGTCGTCCACTGTGGCGGTGATGGCCTGATCCTTCGGGCCGGTCTTCGCGAGCAGGGAGTTGGCCGAGTTCGCCTTCAGGATGGTCGGGATCTGGCCGGCAAACGTGTCTGCTCCGGCCTCGAGCATGCCGAGCGGGGCGGCGTAGGCGTTCAAACCCGCGTCCAGTGCGAGTTGGTAGTGGTAGTGCGGGTCGTAGGCCGCCGGATTGGGCGCGAACGAGCGCGCGGGTCCATGCTCAAAGCCTTGATCGACCGGCAGAATGATCATCTTGCCGCTGCCGCCCAATTTGCCCTGCATGAGCATGCGGCAAAGATTGGCTTTCACGCCGGGGGTTTCGCCTTCATAATTGGCGAGGATTTTCTTTACGGCCTGGGTCGCTTTCATGGGCGGCTCTCCCTCAATCTCCAAGATTTTCCGTTGTCGCGAGTTCGCTAAGCGGTGCGCTTGTCGCGGTCAAGCAAGGCCGGCGCCCAATTGCAGATTCCGAAGGCGACAAAGCATCGCGGGCGTCGCAGGACCCCCGTGCAAAATGGGGGAGCGGCCACAGATCGAGAACGAGGGTGATGTCGAACCGGATCGATTCGTCCCGAATTGGGCTTTGGTTTTTTCTGGGAGCGATGACGGTTTTCGCGATCCAGGACGGCCTGTCGAAGTCGTTGGCGCTGACAAACCATCCGATTTTCGTGGTGATGATCCGGTACTGGGCGTTCGCGCTGTTCGTTCTGGCGATTTCAGCGCGGCAGGCCGGGGGCGTCGCTGCGGCGGCCAAAAGCGCGCAACCCGGTCTGCAGATCCTGCGCGGGGTCATGCTGGCGGCTCAGATTTGTCTGATGACGTTCAGCTTCGCTTATCTGGGGCTGACTGAAACGCACGCGATCTCTTCGCTGTACCCGCTCCTGATCGTCGGCATGGGAGCCGTGTTTCTGAGTGAAAGCGTCGGTCCGCGTCGCTGGGCGGCCGTTCTGGCGGGGTTTGTCGGCGTGCTGATCATATTGCGCCCGGGCGCAGGCGTCTTCGACCCCTATGCGCTGATCCCGTTGCTCTGCGCCTTCATCTTCGCAGCCTATGGGATCCTCACGCGCGTCGTCGGCTTGCGTGACGCGGCGTCGGTGAGCTTCTTTTACACCGGGGTCGCCGGCGCTGTCGCGATGACGCTGATCGGACCGTTTTTCGCGGCTCCGATGCCGCCGTCTGACTGGCCGTTGATGGCGGCGCTCTGCGTCACCGGCGCGCTTGGGCATTTCTTCCTGATCAAGGCCTACGAACATGTCGAGGCTTCGAGCGTCCAACCCTTTGCCTACTGGCAGCTGGTTCTGGCGTTCGCCATCGGATTCGTGGTCTTTGAGGAGCCGATCGACCTCTGGACGGTCGTTGGCGCGACGTTGGTTGTCGCCGCGGGACTGTTCGCGTTGGCTCGGCAGCGCAAAGCTGAGGCGCGCTCGGCTTGACGACACCATGCTGCAGCGCGTCATAGTCAAGCGATAGCGAAACACCGTCATCAGCGCGCCGCGGAGCGAGAGGGACATCATGCAGTTACAAACGCCGTATCTTCTGTTCCTGGGCGACGCCCCGGACATGCTGGCGGCCAAGGTCGCCATTGGCGTTCGCGATTGGCGGCCCGAGTTCGCGGTCGGACAGATGCGCCTGCCCGGGTGTCAGGCGGATCTTGGCTTGACGGAAATGACGATCGAAGAGGCGGCCGCCGCAGGGGCGAAGACGCTTGTCGTCGGCGTGGCCAACCGCGGCGGAGTGATTTCACCGGCTTGGATCGACGCCTTGTCCCAGGGCTTGCGGGCGGGCATGGACGTCGCTGCGGGGCTCCATAATCGTCTGACGGACGTGCCGGAGCTCAAGGCGCTGGCGGACGAGCTCGGCCGCGGCTTGTATGACGTGCGGCATCCAACCGAGAGCTTCTCCGTCGGCAGCGCCGAGAAACGCGCCGGCAAGCGTCTGCTGCCGGTCGGCACTGATTGTTCGTGCGGAAAAATGTACACCGGTCTCGCCGTCGAGAAAGAGATGCGCGCGCGCGGCTGGAGCGCCGATTTTCGAGCGACGGGACAGACCGGGATCTTCATCACCGGATCCGGCGTCTCCGTCGACGCGGTCGTCGCCGATTTCATCTCTGGCGCGATCGAAGCGTTGGCTCCGGCGAACGATCCTGAGCATTGGGACGTGATCGAGGGGCAGGGGGCGCTGCACCACCCGTCTTTCGCCGGCGTGACGCTGGGCCTGATCCATGGCGCGCAGCCCGATGCGTTGGTCGTGTGCCACGAGCCGACCCGGACGCATATGCGCGGTCTGCCCCATTACCCTGTGCCCGAGGTCGAGGCGGCGATGGACATTGCGCTGCGCCATGCTCAGCTCACCAATCCAGAGGCTCGATTTGTGGGCGCGTCCGTGAACACGGCGAACCTCGAGGCTGCCGCGGCGGAGGACTATCTTGGCGCGCTCGGCGCACGGATCGGTCTTCCCGCCGTCGACCCCGTGCGCACCGGCGTCGGTCCGCTCGTCGATCTGCTTTAGTCGGAGGTTCGCGCCAAAACATCCGCGGACGCGGCGCCGCTGCGCACGTGAACGTCGCGTTGTGGAAATGGGATCTCGACGCCGGCCTCCCGCAGCTTGTGGAAGATTGCGAGCCGCAGTTTGGTTTTGACCGTCAAGATGTTGTTGATGTCCCAGATGTAGGCCCGAAGCTCGAAGTCGAGCGAGCTGGCGCCGAAGTCCGCGAAGTAGATGTAAGGGGCGGGGTATCGCAGCAAGCTGGGCTCGTCGCGCGCAACCTCTTCGAGCAGCGCGATGACCTCCTCGGGGTCCGCGTCGTAGGAGACGCCGACCGGTATGACGACCCTCCCCATCTTGTCCTTGTAGGTCCAGTTGGTGACCGAGCCGGAGATCAGCTCGGAGTTCGGAACGATCACCGAGGACTTGTCGAAGGTCTCTATCTGTGTGGATCGGACGCCGATCTGGCGGACGGTTCCTTCGCCCGAGGCGGTGACGATCCAGTCTCCGACCTTGATCGGGCGCTCGAACAGGAGAATGAGGCCGGAGACGAAGTTGTTGACGATGCTTTGCAGTCCGAAACCGATACCGACGGACAGCGCGCCGGCGATGATCGCGAGGTTCGACAGGTTGACGCCCAAGATCGCGACGCCTGTCATCGCGGCGACGACCAGGCCGGAATACCCGATCAGCGTCGTCAGCGAGTTCTGCACGCCGGTATCGACGCGCGCGGCGGTGAAGACGTCCCGGTCGAGCGTCCGTTGCAGGACGCGGGTGGCGTAGAGGATCGCGACAAAGATGCCGACCGCCGTCAGGATTTGCGCGATCGAGATCTCGATTGAGCCAACCCGAACGCCAAAAAACGCGTCAAACACCGCGTCGCGCACGTCGGCCCAATCGGCTCCGATGACCAGAAATGCGAGCGGAACGAAAACAGCGAGCGCCGCCAGGTTTGCAAGGGCGCCGATAATGAGATGCGTGACGGGCGTTGGTTCGTCGTCCTGACGGGCTTCGCGGGAGCGGAAATTGGGGTCGACGAAACGCGCGCCTTCGCGCAGCAGCGCGCGCGCAAACAGCGCGACCGAGGCAAGCGCGAAAAGCAAAAAAAGCCTCGTCGTCACGAAGTGACCGAATGTCACGTAACCGACGAGGATTGCGATGGTCGCCGCAATCGCAAACAGAAACAGCAGTCGCCGCCAGGGGTTTGTCGCCTCTGGCGCGGGTTGCGCCGCTCCGGTCTCAACCGTTCCTGTCTCGGCGGTTCCAGCGTCGAGCGGTTCCGCCTCGGCCGCCTGCGCGTCAGCGCGGGGTTCGCTGTCGCGCCGGTCGCTCCGCCAAAGCGCCGGCTGACAGATGACGATCAAGATCACCGCCAAAGACAGCCCCACCAGCGCGCGAACGATCGCATTGCGATCGGCGGAGCCGCCATAGACCTCCGCGACTTCGGCGAGAAAGAAGTCTGCGCCAAGCACCATCGCCGCGGCGATCAGAAGCCCTCTGAGCGACAGAGCTTGCGAGGTCGACATGTCGATCAGGCGCCACTGCGGTCGATTGGGTGAGAGGCAGGCCACCGTCGCGCTATCAACCGCGAAAACCCCAAAGATCGCGATGAACAGCTTTGCAACCAGTTGTCGCGTCTCGGGGCTTGGATCCGAGCCCGCCATGGCCGCGCTGACGACAGCGAGCAAGGCGATGAAAGCGGGAAACTGACGCGCAAAGGCGCGCGCGGCGGCGTGCAGCACTTTGCGGCTTTGCAGGGGCTCTAGCCCATCAAAGCGCCGGGCGATCATGGCGTCGGCGCGACGTCGCACCCACAGAATGAGGACCGCCGCGGCGGCCAGGGCGATTGCGATCGGCAACAAGCGCGCCGAACCGCGATCGTCGAACAATGTGTTTGCCCAGCTCAGAAAGTCGCGCTGCAGAGCCTGCAGGTTCTCCAGCAGGTCGCCGCCGCCGCTCTCCCATTTCTCGCGCGACAGCAGCGAGATGTTCTGCCGTCCCAGATCGCTGAAGAACCGGTCTGTCCTCAAGTTGGCGATCTGTTCAAGAAGGCGGTCGATCTCGACGATGTTGAGATCGATTTGCCGAGCCACGCCGTCGACTTGGGCGAACGCTTGGCTCAGGCGCTCGCGATCCGCGGCGACGTCTGGGGATTCGGGCGGCGCATCCTCCGCAGGGGCGGGGCCAAACCGCTCTATGGTCGCGCTCAGCCGGTCACGATCGGCGATCAGGGGATCGCGCGCCGCCTGTGCGGCGTCGCGCAACGCGCGCAACTCGCTGCGCAGGCCGAGCAGATCTGCATTCTGCGCAGGGATCGAAACGGCAATCTGCTCGATCGTCTCGGCGCGCTCCCGAACGCCGGCCTGCGCGATGATGATGTCGTCGTTCTGTGCGCTGGCAGCGGTGATCTGCAGTCCCAACAGCACGGTCAGCAGAACCAGTCGCAGACTTCTTCGGATCATCAAGAACCCGTTGCGTTGACGTTCAAACAATCTCACCGCGCGTTTCGAACCTTGAGAGTGCAGCCCGACCTGAGCCTATACTGGTCTTCGTGAAACGCTATGACCGTTTTCCAGGCCTGACGTGTTCGGATCGGTTTGCGGTGCTCGAAGAGCCTTGAGGGAGCTGCGACGATGCTGGACTTGATCTTCATGCCGGAAGCCTGGGCGGCGCTGGTCGCGTTGATCGTCATGGAGATCGTGCTTGGGATCGACAACCTGATCTTTATCTCGATCGTGACCAATGAGCTGCCTGAAGGGCAACGGGAACGCGCGCGTAAGATCGGGATCGCCCTGGCGCTCATTCTGCGGTTGCTGCTTCTTGTGACGCTCGCCTGGATCGTCGGATTGACGGCGCCTGTGATTGACCTCGGCATCTCGGGACCGGTCGATGAAAACGGCCATCCGGCGTTCGAGACGGCGTTTTCGATCCGAGATCTGATCCTGATCGTGGGGGGCGGTTTTCTCGTCTGGAAAGCGACGATGGAGATCCACCACAAGGTCGACCCAAACCCGTCATCGGAACTTCTCTCCGCAAAGAAGGAAACAGCGGTTTTTTCAGCGGTGATCGCTCAGATCATCGCGCTGGACGTCGTCTTTTCCGTCGACAGTATTTTGACGGCGGTGGGCATGACCCCGCATATCCCGATCATGGTCGTCGCGGTCGTGGTCGCGGTTGCGGTGATGTTTCTGGCGGCCGATCCGGTGTCGAACTTCGTCAACGCCAATCCGACGGTCGTCATGCTGGCGCTGGCCTTCCTGCTGATGATCGGCATGGTTCTGATCGCCGACGGGTTCGGACATCACGTGCCCAAGGGTTACATCTACGCGGCCATGGCCTTCGCGGCGTTTGTCGAGATGTTGAACATGCTGGCGCGCCGGCGGGCGGCGAAACTGGGCAGATCCTGACGTTGCGCGCTTGAGCCCTCGCGCGCTTGAGACCTCGCGCAGGCCGATCGGTTCAGGGCGCGCCGCGTTCGAGGCGGATATCGCAGGAAGACGCCCAGGCCTCGATGCTCTCACGCTTCAACGCCGCGGCCATCAATCCGGGAAACTGGTCCGGCGAGCAGCTGAAAACCGGCGCGCCCATCGCCGCCAGGCGCCCGGCGAGCGCCGCGTCATGCGCCGGCGCCCCATCGTCTGACAGCGCCAACAGGACGATCACGTTCACGCCGGCCTCGATCAGCCGGCCGATCCGGGCGAGCAAACTGTCGCGATCGCCCCCTTCGAAAAGATCGCTGATCAGGATCAGATGCGCCTGCGTGGGCTGGCCGATCTGTTGTTCGCAATAAGCGATGGCTTGCTCGATGTCGGTTCCTCCCCCGAGCTGGACGCCGAACAGCACCGATACGGGATCGCTCAGTTCGTCGGTCAGGTCGAGGACCGCGGTGTCAAAGCACACAAGCCGGGTCTGGATCGTTGGCAGCGAGGCCATGACCGCGGCCAGGATCGACGCGTGGATAACCGAGGCGGCCATGGAGCCCGACTGGTCGATGCACAGCACCACCTCATCCATATCGACGCGTCGCCGCTGCTTTCGCCTGAAGCCGACAAGTCTCTCGGGGACGATCGTTCGAAAATCGGCCTGATAGTTGCGCAGATTGGCGCGGATCGTCCGGTCCCAATCAATCTCCGAGGGTCTGGGCCTGAAGGTGCGCAGTCGCCGATCCGTCGCGCCGCGAACGGCGTCCGCCATGCGGTGTTCGAGCTTGTCCACAAGCTCTCGCGCGAGCTTTGCGACAACGTCGCGTGCGACCTCCAGCGTGCGCTCCGGCATCACCGAACGGAGGCTGATCAAGTCCGCGACGAGGTGAACATCCGCCTCCAGCGCCGCGAGGAACTCAGGCTCCATCAGCATCTGTTTGAGGCCGGCGCGCTCGAGCGCGTCTTGCTGGATGATCTGAACAATCGGCGCCGGGAAGTAACTTCGAATGTCGCCAAGCCATTTCGCGACCCTCGGCGCGGATCGTCCGAGTCCGGCCTTTCCGCCGGCGCCGACGGCGGCTTTTGGCTCATACAGAGCGCCCAGGGCGTTGGACAGCTGTTGATCTGAAGCCGACAGCGACGAGGTATCCTCGGCGTTCTGCGCGTCGTCGTCATTCACGCCCAAGGCCAGACGCCAGCGGCGTTCCCGTTCGGAGCGGTCGACTTCGGGTGCTTCTTTCGACGTCATTTGCGCGCGCCCTCTGAAAGCAGGCGCTGCAGCGCCGGTAAACGCTCCATCCACAACGCGTCGGCCCCATCGGCCGCCCGATATTCGCCTGCTTGGCTGTGGTTTTCGATGACGGCGTCGAACAGACGGCGACGCTCCACTTGGTCCAGTCCGCCGAACACCCGTCGCATCAACGGCAAACATTCGATCAGCGTCGGTTCATCGAGAGCGCAGAGCCAATGGTCGGCCGCGCGTCGAAGCGCGCCGTCATGAACCAGCCGAGCGCCGGAGCCTGTAAAGAAGCCTTCAAAGAAACCTGCGGCGTCTTGGCGCGATCTTCTCGGGGACAGGGCGCGGGAGAGCAGGCGCTCAATCTCTCCAACGTCGAGATCTCCGCTTTCGTAGACCAGCCGCGCGGCCGCCCCGGCCAGCAAAGGCGTTGTTTTCTCGGTTTGGGCGACGTCGCTCAGGGCGCGCCGCCACGCTTGTCTCACGCGCGCATCGGCCGCGCTCAACTCGATGGCGCGATCCGCGTCGACGATGATGCGCCACATCGCTCTGGCGGCGTCGGCTTCAAGGTCCCGGGCCGCGCGCGGCAGGGCGATCGCCGCTTGCGCCGCCAGGCGATGGAACAGGCCGTTGAGCGGCTCTGCGGCGACCACGCGCGCCTGGCCGTATCGGATGATTTGCGAGATGGGCGGCAGCGTCTCAAGCATCGACGCGCAGTCGCTCGTTTGCGCGGCCAGTCGCTCAAGCCGATCGACGCCGACCGCGGCGGCTTTGGGCGCTTGGGCGGTCAGCGCGTCTCGAACCAAGCTGGCCAATGTCAGCAGCGACCGCGCGTCCAACATCTTTGCGCTCAGGCGCGCCGCCGCCGCCGCCTCGATCGTGTGGCCGTAGACAAGATTCTCCACCAAAGACACAGCCATCTCCGGCCGCCACACGAGGCGCCACCGTTCGCGGAACGTGCCGCGGCTGCCGCTGGCGTCGAGCAATACGCCCCAAGGCGTGTCCAAGGCGCGCAGCCGGTGCAAGAGCGTTGATCGAAAGAGGCCGCTGTCGGTTCGCAGATCCAGCGACAACTCTCGCCCCTCGGCCTTTGGTTTCAGGCGGGCTTTCCTCTGGTGTCGCTCGAGGTCCAGGAGTAACGGCGCGAGCGGCGCGTCGGCTGGCGCACGCCCGACCTCGTCGCCGATCAACACCTCTCGCTCGATCTCTCGCCATCGTATTTCGGAGCCGAAACAAAGACACGCGATTGCGGCGTCGCGCAGCTCTTCGAAGCCGGGATTGGGGCGGTCCCGCATGACCGCGAGCGCATGGCCCAGTCGGACCGCCTCGATCACCGCATCGGTCGTCGCCGCATATCCTCTCTCTCGAAGGGCCTTGGCGATCTTGCTCAGCCAGCGCGCGTTTGACGTGGTCGCGTCTTGATCCGCATCGGCGTTGCAAAGCTGGCTCCAGATATGCGCGTTCCAGGCAGGGGCCTCGACCCCGGCGCCATAGCCGCTTCCCAGCGCCAACCTTGGCGATGTCCAGGGCGCGAGCGTCGCGCGGGTTCTGACCTTGGGCAGACCCTTGAGGATCTCGCGGTCGCCTGAGCGGGGACGCCCCTCGCGCAGCGCTGGCGCGTGCCAAGCGCCGCAAACGACCGCGACGGGTCCAGCGGCCTCCTTGCGCGCCGCCGCGATTGCGCGCCGCATGTAGGCCTCTCGCAGTTGCTCATGCGCGGGGTCGGTACCCGCGCACGCCCGCAACGCCGTCATTGCGTCGCCGATCCACCGGAAGACGCGTGGGCTGTCGTCCGCGGCTTCTTCGATAACGTCGCGCCACCAGGATTCGCCGTCACGATAGCCCGCGGCCCTTGCCAGCTCGCCGATCGGATCGCGCGCGACCGCGCTCGGCGCCGCGTCCGGCCGAGCGTTCGTGTCTTGAAGCGCGAGCGACGTTGCCGCCGGCACGTCGATAAACCGGACTTCCGAACCAGCGGCCACCGCCCATTTGATCGCCTGATACTCGGGTGAAAACTCGGCAAAGGGGTGAACGCGCGCGCGTTCGGCGTCTCCTTCGACATAGGTCAGCAGAGCGATCGGCGGGCGGGCGTCCGCCCGAACGAGAAGCGGCGCCAAGTCGACAACGTCGCTCGGAGCCTCGATCAAAACAACGCTGGGTGAGATGCTCTGAAGCGCCTTGACCACGCGCCGGGCAGAGCCCGGACCGTGATGGCGCACGCCCAGGATGTGAAGATCCGTCGGGGAGGGTTCGATCGTCGCCAAGCGTTGAACTCAAACTAGGTCTGAGAGTGCGCGGTAGTAGGGAGCGTCGTTCGGCCGCGTGCGCAGGACGAGCTCAAGGTACTCTTCCAGAACCGCTTTATCGCGAACCGGGTCCTTGACGATGGTTCCCAGAAGGTCGGCTGAGACCGCCTCCGCCGAAAACGCGCCGTCGCTAAAGTAGGCCGCGTGGCTCAAACCGCCGATGACCACGCCAATGGCCTCTGCCGTCGAGAGAGCGCCAGAAGGCGTCTTCAAGGCGAGTTTGCCGTCATCGGTTTCGCCGTTGCGCAGCTCACGAAAGATCCGGACGACGCGCTCGATCTCGGTTTTGATGTTCTTGGGCGATGGCAAGTCGAGGCTGACAGCCATCTCCGCCACGCGCTTGGCCACAATCGCGACCTCTTGGTCCGCGGTCTCGGGAAGTGGAAGCGCGACAACGTTAAACCGCCGCTTGAGCGCCGCGGACAGATCGTTCACGCCTTTGTCGCGGTCATTCGCCGTCGCGATCAGATTGAAACCTTTCGACGCGTAGAGCGATCCGTCGATCTCCGGGATGGGCAGCATCTTTTCCGACAGAACGGTAATCAGCGCGTCCTGAACGTCGGAGCCCATCCGGGTGAGCTCCTCGATCCGGCAGATTTTCCCGGTTTCCATCGCCCGGAACAGCGGCGAGGGGACCAGGGCGTCTTTCGAGGGGCCGTGCGCCAATAGCTGGGCGTAGTTCCATCCGTACCGGATCTGGGCTTCGTCGGTTCCGGACGTTCCTTGGATCACGAGGGTTGAGTCGCCTGCGATCGCCGCCGCGAGATGCTCGGAAACCCAAGATTTGGCTGTGCCAGGAACCCCCAACAGCAAAAGCGCTCGGTCTGTCGCAAGTGTCGCGATCGCTGTTTCGATGAACCGAGTCGGGCCAAAATACTTGACCGAGATCTCCGTTCCATCGGGCGTTTCGCCTCCCATCACATAGGTCAGAACAGCCTTGGGCGAGAGCGCCCAACCAGCCGGCTTTGGTCCGTCATCCGTCCGCTTGAGCGCGTCAAGCTCGCTTCGGTGGGTCTGTTCGGCCGGCAGGCGGAGCGCGTCGGTCATGAGAGGTCCTTGTCTCGGTGATCTGAAGTGTCGCGCTGCGCAGTGAGGGCGACGGTCAGTCTCAACATGTCTAGTCTTGGGTCGGCCGCATGAAGCCCGACGTCTCGCAGCCGGTCGATCGTCGCGTCGGCCACCTCGGGCGCGACGATCAAACCGAGGGCGAAGCAGTCGTAATCCAAGGCGCCGCGCTGCGCATCGAATGCGCCGCCGCCGCTCTCTGAATGCGAATGGCCAAGCGAGGCTGCGATCCTTTCGCAGAAAGCGCGCAACGCGGGCGTGGACCAGCTCGCCTCGACATCCGTGAAGCGGGCCGAGCCTCCGCTGATCTCCGCCACGCTGCGCAACGTGATCTGAGAATTCTCCAAGGCGTCTCGCATCAACTCGCCGCGCTGCGCAGGCGCGGCGTTCTGGGCAAGTTGAACAAGGACTGCGGGGTCGAGGCGCATCGCTTCAAGAAGACGACGGAAGAGAGCGATGCACGCCTCTGGCTCTGTGCTCTGAAGCACCTGATCAATGAGGGCCTTGTCTCCCGCGCCGTCGAATTCGAACTGCCATCCGTCGATCAGCGTCACAGGCTCAATCCCAAGGGCTTGGGCGAAGTCTTCCAGGGAAACGCGGCGCGCCAGCTCAAGACGTCGGCGCTTCGCCTCGCTGGTGGGTTCGGCGCGGCGGGTCACGCGGATGCGTTTGTCGAGCCACCCGCGCGGGCGGGCGATGAAGCAGTCGGCCAGTTCCTGCGCATCGGCGGCGCTGTCGCGCGGATCCGCGCCGTTGCTGCACCGCCGCCGCTGCAAGAGACGTTCGGCATGGTCGCGAACCTTCTCCGAGCGATCCTTCGAGAGGCCGGTCAGAAAGTCGGTTTCAGCGGATGAAAGCGGCCCTGGCGCCGCGATGGACCCAAGCGTTTCGAGAAGCCGCGCTCGCTGTTGCGCAGGCTCGTCGGCGAAGTGCTCTTGCAAAAGAGCGATCGCTGCGGCGCGATCCCGTCGCAGCAGTCGTGCGAACGCTTTGAGTAGCAGCGGCGGCGCAACGCTGCTCCAAACCGATGCGCTCAGGGTCGGGACCGCGTCGACGCCGGTCGCGTGCGCGATCCAGTCGATCCAGAGGTCGTACATCTCCGGCAGGTCGTCGGCGTCTGGGCTTGGCAGCCAGTCCAAGGGGTTCGCCGCGAAACCCTCGGTTTCCAACCGCCACAGGAGCTGAATGACGAGGTTCTGATCGAGACGGAAGCGGCGCAATAGGCGCTGGAAATAGGGTCGTCCCGTGTCGGGCAAAGGCGGCGCGGCGAGGGGCGGCAAATCCGCCGTGAAGATCAGGTCCGGGGCGGCGGTCCGAACGGCGATGCGTTCCGCTTGACCCGCCAACGCGACCAGGCGGAGCTCTGCGTCCGCGTTCGAGACTGTCTCGCCCAACCATTCGCGCCAGGGCGAGGCTGGGGTGGAGAACGTGGATCCCGACGAGGCGCCGATGGTCCATCGCTGCGACAGACCATCGATCGACTCGCGGCTTAGCAGCCTCGTCGGCTCCAAGACGGGCTCGTCCGGCATCTACTGGTCCTCGATCAGACTGACACGCCCAAGGGGCGTATGCGCCGCCATGAGCTTCAGCCGGTGTCCGTCCCACAAAGCCGCCGTGGCCAGCAACGGCAGGCCGAAAGCGATTGGTGGAGCGGTTCCGTCAATTTCCGCCGCGGCTTGGCCGCTTGCGTCTCGCCACCAGACGGACGCGTCGGGGCCGGACTGACGTTTGGAGCGGCCGAGCCTGCCGTCTTTCAGCAAGACCGGCGTCTCGCGTCGCCACGGCGCGGCGGCGGGTGGCGCCATCGCGCGATCTGTCGGGACGTCGGTTTCTGGCCAGGGTTGGAGCGCTTCGGGCGGCACACCTGCGCCGCGCGAAACGATGACCGCGCGCAGCGGCGCCGCGTCCGGGTAGAAAGCGATCTCAGCCTCGAACTGTTCCCCGGCGGTCATGATCGCGACGTTGCGCGCCCTCGAGGCTGGAACCTCGTCGAGCAACAGCGCGAAGGTGGGACCCTGCCCGCCCAGGTTGAGCAACCATGTCCCGACGCTGGCGTAGCCATCTTTCCGTGGCGTTTGCAGCACGCCCAGCACTTCCCATTGCGCCGCGACGCGCAGCGCGTTCGGGTCGGCGAGAACCGTCGCAGGCGCCTCTGCTTTGGCGATCTCGCGCGTAGCGGCCGGGTCATTCGGCGCCACGCGAAACTGACGGATGAGCAGGACGAGGCCGCCCAGCTCCGTAACGGCGGCCTTCACGCGTTCTTCTCGCGGCAAGCGGACAAGCTGGGACGGAAGCTCTTCTATTCGGGCGGCCAAACTGACGGCTTTGACGTCCACCAGACGCGATGCGATGCCGGCGCAACGCTTTTCCGCCTCAGTGATGAAGCTTTCCAGGCCCAGCTTGAGTTGATCGGCGATCCAGTCTTCCAGCGCATCAAGCCCTTCGGCGAGGGCGTTCGCCTTGATCGCCGCCCGACGCGACCCTTGTTCGGGTTTGACGCGCGCCTTCGACGGCTCGATCGTCGCATCGGCTTGCAACAGCGACCGCAGCGCGCCGCCAGCCTGGACGGGCTCGTTCGTTCGCGGCGGAGCGCCTACGCGTCGTTTCGTCAGCCAGGTTCGCACCCAGTCTGGCGGCTCGCCTTCGCCGAAGTCCTCGGGGTGTTCGGCCGCCTGCAACAACAGGGCGAGCACGTGTTTGCACGGAAGCTTGCGAGACGGGCAGGAGCAGCGCGACGCCAGATCCCTGAGGTCGACGGCCATCTGGTAGGGCGCCGCCCCCGAGCCTTGCCGTTCGCCCCAGATCAAGTCGGCGTCGGCGCTGCGGCGCAGTATGGACCACCCACGCTCTCGATATAGGGTTACGGCGGCGCGCAAGGCTTTCTGGTCGCTCGCGAGCGCTTCGATCGCAGCAAGATCGATCATGGCCCCTCTACGTGTCGAGGTTGTCAGACAAAGCGAAAAACATGGTTATATCCTAGATCAGGGCAGCCGCCGATTGTCGAGTAGCGAGAGACCCTGCGGACGACTATGTTGGGCGACATGACCGCACAGCCCGCCAACGCCGTCAAAGGCCAGATCTTTTCGCCGCGCCGATACTCGGTTGCGCCGATGATGGATTGGACGGATCGGCATTGCCGTTACTTGCACCGTCGGCTGAGCCGCCGGACGCGCCTTTACACAGAAATGGTGACGGCGCCCGCTGTGTTGTTCGGTCCAAAAGAACGGCTTCTCGCCTTTGATCCGGTAGAGCACCCTGTGGCTTTGCAACTGGGTGGTTCGGCGCCGGACGAGTTGGCCGAGGCGGTCAAGATCGCCGCGTCTTACGGGTTCGATGAGATCAATTTAAACGTCGGCTGCCCTTCCGATCGCGTCCAATCCGGCGCATTCGGCGCGTGCTTGATGAAGACGCCGGAACTGGTCGCCGAGTGCTGCGCGGCCATGATCGCCGCCAGTCGGGAGGTTGGAGGCCCTGAGATTACGGTGAAATCCCGGATCGGCGTCGACGAGCAAGAGCCGCGCGAGATCCTGCCGCTGTTCCTGGCCGCCGTCGCCGAAGCGGGCGTCCGCTCATTCACCATCCACGCCCGGAAGGCCTGGCTCGAAGGTCTGTCGCCGAAAGAGAACCGCGACATCCCACCTCTCGATTATCCGCTGGTCTACGAGATGAAAGCCGCGCGGCCGGATCTGGAGATCATTCTCAACGGAGGCGTCGGCTCGATCGCGGAAGCGCAAGCGCATCTGGGGATGGGGGTCGATGGGGTGATGGTCGGGCGCGCAGCCTATCACGAGCCGGTCGGACTTCTGGCCTCCGCCGATCGCGAGATTTTCGGGGAGGAGCGCCCGGACAAAGATCCGTTTGAGGCGATCGAGGACATTTTGCCTTACATCGAGCGTCAGCTGGCGCAAGGGGTGCGGCTCAATCAGATCACGCGCCACATGCTCGGGATGTTTGCGGGGCGCCCTGGCGCACGTCGGTGGCGGCGCGCTCTGTCCGAGCATGCGCATCGTCCCTCGGCGGGGCCGGAGCTGATCCGCGAAGCGATGGGTCATTTGTCACAGACCGCCGCCTGATCCGGACCGAAACGCATTTCTCAACACTTCGATAACTCTCCTGAGGTCTACTAAAGCCGAGGGAAATCACTTGGCTGAGAACTCAGCAGCCGACCGCGCCGTATCTGAAAGACGCGCGAGCGGCGGATAGGGAGAGACGATATGAAGTCGGTCAATCGACTTGTTCTGTCTTTGTTGCTAGCGAGCGGCTTAGGCGCCGCGGTTATTGGCGCGGTCAGCGTGGTCGATCCCGCTCTCGGCGCCAGCGCGCGCGTCGGACTTGGGTGGCTCATCACCGGGTTCGCCGCTTGGACGATGGTATGCGGCGTCCGCGCCGTCCAGACCATGTTCCCCGCGCTCCCACGTCGCGCGGCTTGGGATTGGCGTCGCCCCATTGCGTATAGCCTGGTGCTGTATGTGATCGGCGGGCCGCTGATGGTGGGCTTGTACCTGCTCGGCGTGACGCAGCTTTTGGTCGTCGTCTTTTATGTTGCGCCGATCGTCGTCGCCTTGACGCTTGATCTGGTCGCGGAGAGACGCTCCGGCAGCGAGCTGATCGGCGCCGGACGCATGCAGCTCTAAAGCCAGAGTCTTCAGAGACTTAATTCAACACACTCAAAGCAGGCGCGTGGTCCCAAGGTCACGCGCCTTTTTCGTTGGGAGACGGTTCAAAGTCGCTCGCCTTGCGTGTCTGTCGCCGACGTGAAAATCTCGTCCGCGGATGAGGAGAAAGGAAGCGGATGGATGGGAACGCACCTGAAGGCGGCGCTGAAACGCGCCGAAACGCTCCCCAAAAGCGAGCGGAAGCTCCTGGCGCAGGCGATTGAGGATTGGATCCGGGAAGCCGAGCGCGCCGCAAAGCGCAAAGCCAAAGCAGGCGGCAAGAGCAAAACCAGACGCAAAAAGAGACTGGCGGAGTTTCAGGCGCGCATGGCGGCTGAGCGGGCGGCCGACCGGAGGCCGAAGACCGCGGGTTTGGGTCAAGACGGACGCGCGCCTCGCGGCGTCGCGTTGGATCAGTGGTCCGCCGGCGTGCGCGATCTGGTCTGGGAAGACTATTTCCCTGCGAGTTAGCGCCGGGGCGGTCCTGCTGCTTCACGCTGCGTCATGAAAGATGACGCCAAGCGTGTAGCGCTCGCCGCGCGTGACCGTGCTGACGCCGTGCCGAAGCGTCGAACGGCTCCAGCCTTTCGCGCCTCGGCGTGGCTTCTCTCGTGTCGCGAAGACAACGCCCGCTCCGATAGCCGGTGAGACGGCCGTCGCGCGCGACTGCATGCGCGGGCGGTTCTCAACGGCGACGAACGCGCCGCCTTCAAACTCCGTCATCGGGTCGCTGAGTTGGATCGCCAACTGCAACGGAAACGCGATCTCTCCATAGATGTCTTGATGCAGGCAATTGTAGTCGCCAGGGCCGTATCTCAGCAGAAGAGGCGTCGGCGAGGCTTGACCCGCCTCTGCACACAGCGCGCTCAACTCCTCGAGCGTCTCCGGCCAGCGACGTGGCGTGTTCAGAAGCTCCGCCATCTCGTTCGCCAGCGGCGCAAGCCGTTCGTGGCATCTTCGCCGTATGACCTCGACGATCGGAGGCAACGGGTTCTTGAAGTACTGGTACTCGCCAGCGCCAAACCCATGGCGCGCCATCACGATTTTCTTCCGGAACAGATCGGACCGGCCATAGGCGGCGCGAAGGGCCCGGCAATCGCGAACCGACAGGATCCGCCCGGTTTCGCCGACCCCTGTTTCAAGGAGTTGAGAGCGGACGGCGCTCCAGTCGATGGCGTCAATCGTGTCTTCAAGCGTCATCAAAGCAGTTTGCCGGCGCGTCGCAACGCCGGCGACCCGAAACATGCGCCGGGCGCGTGGCGCGTGAAATCCTCGAAAATGCGCTAAGTTCGCTCGTAGACCATCGAGGTGAGGAGAGATAAGTCTTTGGACGCGCGCGCCTTCTTTGATCGTGGCTGGATCCGGTTTCCCCACGAACCGCAAGTCGCGGCATGGGTCGACGCCGCGCGCCCCGTCGCCCAAGCGCTCATGGCGGAGGAAGAGGCCGAGTATCGTTGCAACGGAACCTGGTTCCCAGGTGTGAACATCCTGCCCAACGACGCGGCTGGCGTACTTCCCGACGGACCGCCGCTCGCCGGGACGCCCCTCGACTTTATCCGTGAGGCGCTGGAACTGGACGACTTTCCATGGGACCAGGCGCAGATCAGCGCTTGCCTGCCAGGGTATCCGCGTCACGGCGCTGAAGAGACCGAGGCGGCGTTTCGGTTCCGCCGAAATCGCGACGCCGCGCATGTTGACGGCCTCCTGCGCGAAAAGCCCTCGCGCAACCGTTCGCTTGGAGAGACGCACGGCTTCGTTCTGGGACTGCCGCTGACGGACGCAGAGGGCGAAGCCAGTCCGATGGTCGTCTGGGAAGGCAGCCACGAGCGCATGCGCGCCGCCTTTGAGAAGGCGTTCCACGGCGTGGATCCGAAAGACTGGCCGTCGGTTGACGTGACAGAGGTCTATCAAGAGACGCGTCGACGTTGCTTTGAGGAATGCCCAAGGGTGGCCGTTACAGCGCGTCCAGGCGAAAGCTACGTCGTTCACCGCCTGGCGCTGCACGGCGTCGCGCCCTGGCGAGCCTCGGACGAACACCCGGCGCGGATCATCGCCTATCTCAGACCCGATCCCTTTCCCGGCGCCTCGCCAGATTGGTGGTTGTCGCGGCCCTAGAGCCTAGCGTTTCAACTCCAATCGGTCGCCGCGGAAGGAAAACTCGGATAGGCGTCCCAGAAAGCTCATTCCCAAAAGCGCGCTTCCGAGCGCGTTCGGCTCCGATACCGACGCGCTGACATTCCGCAGCGCAATGTCGCCGATCCGCACTTCGTCAAGACGCACAGGCGCGACCATGGCCGAGCCGTTGGCGGTGATCACCGGTTGGATGAAGGCGAGGGCGTCGACATTGATGCCAAGGCGCTCCGCCTCCTCGTAGGGAAGGGCGATGTCCGTCGCGCCTGTATCGACCATCATGCGCAGCGGCGCGCCGTTGACGGTCGCCATCGTGACGAAATGCCCGTCGCCGGCGCGCGTCAGGATGGCGACGTCCTGGGAAATGACGATGGGTTGGCCGGGCTGCAAAGCGCTGGAGACGCGCAACGCTGCGTGCCGCAGCTCGCCGCGATATTCATACCCGATGACCAGCGCGGCCAAGATGCCCGCCCAAAGGGCCCCATTGCGCATCGCGACGCCAAACGACGTCTCGTAGAGTTCGGGGCTGCGCAGAACCCATACCAGCAGCACGCCCAGGAACACCGCGCTTGCGATCTTGCCAGGCTCGTCAAGTCCGTCCGGCGCCGCGCTGGCGAAGAGATAGACGCCGACCGCCGCAAGGATCAGAACACCTAGTCGAAAAACACCCTTCATCCGGATCCGACGCTTTCGATGAGTTGGTTCTCACATTCTTAAATGGGGGCGTTGTCGCTGCTCGGCAATCAAGAGGCGCCGCGCACACGATTTCGACGGCGAGAGGGGCGGGTTGAGCGATTGCGCAACAGCGACGCGCGACCGGCCAGTTCTTCTTTGACTGCGGACCGTTCCGCCGCAGAGAAACGCGACCATTGCGCAATCTCGTCCGCCGTGCGGTGGCAGCCGATGCAGATCCCTGAGCCTGGATCGATCATGCAGATCTTCACACAAGGGCTGTCGACCTCGTCGCGGCTCCAGACGTCGGACACGTCATCGGTCATAATCGGTCTCCTCTGACGCAGCGTCCTTGAGATGCCGCAGGCGATCCAGCGCGCCCTGAAGGATAAACGCGGCCGCCATCTTGTCGACGACCTCGGCCCGGCGCTGGCGCGACGTATCGGCCTCCAGCAGTGTCCGTTCCACGGCGACGGTCGAAAGACGTTCATCCCAGAATACGATCGGCAGCTCCGTCTTTTGCGACAGATTGCGTGCAAAAGCGCGCGTCGACTGGGCGCGGGGTCCTTCGGTTCCGTCCATGTTGCGTGGCAGTCCCAGGACGATGGCGTGGATATCACGATCCTTGGCGATGGCGAGCAAGGCTTCAGCGTCGAGCGTGAACTTCTTTCGTTTGATCGTCTCGGTCGGCGTCGCAATTCCGCGCAGCATATCCGACACCGCAACGCCGATCGTCTTGGTGCCCAGATCCAAGCCCATCACCGCGCCGACCGCAGGCAGGCTGGGAGCGAGATCCGCAGGTTCCTCAAAAACCTGGCTCAAGGGTCAAGACCCGCCAGCGCGGCGGCTTCGGCGAGGTTTCGCAGGTTCGGCGTGTCGTCCTCAAACACCGCTTTCGCGCGCTGATAGGCGGCTTGAGCCTCGTCCATACGACCCAGAACGCCGTAGGCGCGAATGAGGCGCATCCAGCCGACCACGTCTCGAGGGTCGTCGTCGAGCCTGTCGGCGAGGCGCGTCACCATGGTGTCGATCATCGCCGCGCGCTCTTCCTCGCTCAGTTCGGCGGCGGCTTCAATTTCCTCCTGACTGGGGCCTGGCGCGGTTTCCCCGGCGTCCGGAACTGCGGAGATGCGAGGCCCAAGCGCTGGTCCTTCGCCCAGGAAACCGGCGACGTCGATCCCCGCCTCCTGGCCTGCGCGCCTGATCTGGTCTCGCAAGAGGGGGGCGAATGGCGCGTCTGGATAGTCCTGAAGCAGCTGCGCCCAGCCCGCGACTGCGTCGCCCAGATTGCCGGACTGGGCTTGTGCGAGGTTGATGAAATATCGGCTGCGCGGCGCGTTCGGAACCTCGCGCAGCACCAGCTCGGCGTCCCGCGACACGTAGCCTCCGCCAGCGATCACCATGGCCTCTCCCTGATCGACGGCGAGGTCCGGCGGCGCGTCCGCCCCAAGGATCTCCCTGGCCTCCGCCAGAAGGAGCCACGCGTCCGCCGCACGGTCGACCCGAAGATACGCCCGGGCGAGGATCAAACGGCCTTGCGTGTCCTCTGGCCGCTCTTTGAGAACGGTCTCCATGCGTTGGATCAGCGTCGCGAAATCCGTTCCTTCGGGAAGCCCCTCCGGTTCCGGGATCGGCGTGCTCGGCTGCTCAGCCGCTGCTTCGGCCGCCAGCTCTTCCGCCTGTTCTTGACTGAGGCGGTTTTCAAGCTGTTCGGCGAGGAAATTCCGCTGGGCCAGCGGCCGATCGGGCGCGCCGGGCGATCCGATGCCGGCATAGACCGCGACGCCTCCCAAGGCGAGCAGGAGCGCCGACGCCGCGACGCCCAACCGCGCGGTCTGCAAAGACGCGGGCGCCGCGCCGTCGTCCGACTGCGCTTCATCAACAGTGGCCAGCAGCTTTCGACCGATCTCGCGCCGCGCGCCTTCCGCGTCCTCGGCGGTGACGGCGCCCCTCTCAAAATCGCGTTCGATCTCGCGCAACTGGCTCTTGAAGACCTGCGCGTCATAGGCGGCTCGGGGCGGCGCGGTTTCGCGCTTCGCCCACAGCGGCCGGGTGACCAGCGCCGAGGCTGCGACCGTCAATAAAAAGGCGAGGATCCAGAAAACCATCGAACTTTCGTATCCGTTAGCGCGCCTCGTCCAGAACGCGGGCGATCAAATCAACGAAATCAGTCTCCGTAGCGACCGTTTCAAGCTCAGACTTTTCGATTGTGACGCCCCAACCATCGGCGATGGCCTGATAACGCGTGCGCCGATGGTCGATCTGACGGCGAAAGCTCCATCGCATGAAGCTGTCGGGGTCCACCGCATCGGCTGATTGGCCCGTTTCAGAGAGATATTCGGTCCACAGCGTTCTGAGGAACGCCTCGTCGAAATAGATCGGCTTGGGGTCGAGATCAAAACGCGCGCAGAGTTGGTCGACGTCCGCCTGGGTCGCCCGAACGTAGATTGGGACCGACTGTTCGACCAAAGTGCGCAAGACCGGGTCGTCCGCGCTTTCAGGCGTGACGACCTCGCAGATGCTGCCGGACGTGTCGCAGATGAAGTGATCGTAACCGTAGATCTCGAGCGCTTTCTGGCGAAACAACGCTGTGTCGAGCATGGCTGCGATCTCAGCAGCTCGATGCTGTCGCTGCCGGGTCACGTACTCCTCGAAGGGAATGCCGCCTTGCTCGGCATCGCCTGGCTTTCCCAGATACGTCGACAGCGGCTTCAGGTTCTCGAACGCGATGTTGGATGCGATGTAGATCGAATCGGTCAGCAACAGGTCGCGCAGCAAGGGCGACTTCATCGCCTCGCGCTTGAAGTTGTCGACGATATGTTCGCCCATGTACCGCGTGCCGATCCGATAATCGACCGAGTAATGGAACCAGTCGCCGCCGGCGCGCAGCATCCGGGCGATATGGGTCTTGCCCACGCCAGACATGCCGATCAGGGCGATCGACTTGCGATCCGAATTTCGGAAATCGTCTGCGCTTGGCAGGTCTGCAAACTTTGGCATTGGCGTTTCGCGCGCACTTACAAGGTCGCGGGACGCTAGCGAAGCGGGCGCGAGAGGGAAACTGAATTCGGGCCCCCGTCAACGATTTGTCGCGCCGAAAACAATCGTCTCGGGTTGCGCAATGGCCGTGTGCGGGTGTTCATGACGCAGTGTTCGCCTCGCAAGGAGCCTCAAGTGCGCAATCTTCCCGAAAGCTGGACATTCGTAGACGGCGAGTGGCGTGAGGGCGACACGCCGCTTTACGGCGCAATGAGCCACGCTTCCTGGCTGGGCTCGAGCGTGTTCGACGGCGCCCGCGCTTTCGATGGCAGAATGCCGGATCTGGATCTGCATTGCGCCCGGGTCGTCGCCTCGGCGCAGAGCATGGGCATGAATGCGCCGGTCACGACGGAGGAGCTTGTAGGCCTGGCGCAAGAAGGGGCCGCGAAGTTCGCGGCGGGCGCCGCGCTCTACATTCGCCCAATGGTCTGGGCGGAGGCGGGCGGCGCCTTCATGATCCCCCCGGATCCGGAGAGCTCAAAGTTCTGCATGACGCTTTGGGCCGCGCCGATGCTGCCAGCGTCTGGCTTTTCGATCACGACCACGCGGTTTCGCCGACCGACGATCGAATGCATGCCGACGGACGCCAAAGCCGGGTGCCTTTATCCAAACAACGCGCGCATGATCCGCGAGGCGCAGTCCAAAGGCGCCGACAATGCGCTGGTCTGCGACATGCTGGGGAATGTGGCCGAACTCGCGACCTCCAACGTGTTCCTGGTCAAGGACGGGGTGGTGATGACCCCTGCGCCCAATGGGACTTTCCTCAACGGCATCACCCGTCAAAGGGTGATCGCGCTCTTGCGAAGCGAGGGGGTCGAGGTGCGCGAGACGCTTTTAAGCGTCGAGGATTTTCGGGAGGCTGACGAGGTCTTCTCGACTGGTAACTACGGCAAGGTCGTTCCCGTTACGCGGTTCGACGAGCGAGACTACGGAGTTGGCCCGACCTCGAAACGCGCGCGCGAGCTGTACTGGGACTTCGCGAAAACCGGGGCAGCGGGCGCGGCCTAGCCGCAGCTCGCTGCGATTGCGTCGCCCGCCACATCGGCGCGGGGGGTCAGCAGATCGAGGTCGGCCTCCTTCGCGAGTGTCGCGATGCAGGTCTGAAGATCGACATCGTCGAGAACCTCGGCGATGTCATCCATGCGGGTCCCGATAAACGCCCAGATGTCCCTCTCATCTCCTCTTTTGTCGGCGAGCGTCTGACGCATATACGCCCCCATGGCCCGCAATCGATCGGTCGTGATGGGGTGATTGGCGCGTTCGGCCAGGTATTTCAGCCACGCGGCCTCGGTTTCGAACTGGCCCTGGTTCGGCAGGCTGTACGCCTGAGCCTGGAAAAAAAGCGTAGGGCCCAAAGGCGGCGTGCCGGTTCGGCTCAAAACCTCAAGCGCGAAAGCGTCCGCCTCGACCTCGTCGGCCTGCGCCTCCTCCGCCGAAACATCAAAAAAATCTGGATGATCGTGAAAGAGATGCCCGATCTCGTGGATCAAAGCGAAGGCGTAAGCCTCGTTTCGCAAGGAAAGCGAAAGCTGGTCGACGGGTGGAAACTTGTAAGCGTCAGCCGGAACGCCGAGGGCCGCAAGCGGGGGCGGGTAGCGTCCGCCGGCGAACCCGCTTTCGGGACGGTGCTGCAGCATGGCGAAATACAGGTCGATCGTGCTCAGCGAGTAGTTGTTGCTGTAGATCCAGGCGTAAGCGGTGGTCAGATCCTCCAAGGCCTTGAGGGACAGCACCGGCAGAGCGACCACCCCTCGGCCATTCTCCTCGTATGCGTAAAAATCGAGGACGTAGTCGCCCTCTTGGGGCATCGGAAAAATGAGTTCGACCTCTCCGATCCGCTGCTTTTCGGCGTCCGTCAGAAATGGTTCGACGCCAAGCTCGTAAATCTGCGTCACGCGCAACTTGTACCGCTCGGCGTCGGCGGACAGCGCGGCCTTGTCGTAAATGCGGCTATGGTCTTGCGCCGAGGCGCTCACGCCCGTCAGCGCGATGAATGCCGCGGCGATCGCGAAAAACAAGCGCATGACTTCCCCCCCTCGATGCGTTGCTGAGCAAGCCTGCGACAGGTTCCACGGCAATGCCGCAGCGGTGGTCACAGGATCGTCGCCAGACCTATGGTACCCCTAAACCCCAGATCCGTTTGGTGGTGTTGGGGGCTCATGAGAACGCGTGCTTGGATCGCTTGCGCCGCGTCAGCCGCTATGATCGCAGCGACGGCTGCTTTAGCAGCCTCGATCCCCTATGATTTCCTCAATGAGCGTCAGGGCGACGACAGGTTGCTTTCGGCGATGAAAGGCGGCGACGATGTCGTCTTTGTCCGCGTGCCAGACGAAACGACGCCCGCGACCGTCTTGTCCTCGAAACTGGGCGACTGGATTGCTGCGGTGAAACGCAGCTCGGGTCGAACGGCCCTCACGTGCAAGCTTCCAAAGCGCAGGAACCTGTCGCGCACGCCGGAGATCGGCCAAAGTTCCCTCAGCCCTTCGGGCGGCGCGGGATTGGGCGACCGGTCGATATACGCCTCGAGTTACAACGCGTATCTCTTCACGGCCCCCGGTGATGCTGGGGACCGTGTCGTTCGCTTGATCTTCACCCACGAACGTTTGGGCGCGATGGGGTGTGACGACGCGTTTGGGACGATGCGCCGCTCAAGCTGAGCGGCGCCTTTTCCGTCACTTCTGAGCCGCAGCGACCGACTGGCTCAAGATCGCTTCGGCTTCGGCCTTGTCGCCCCAGCCCAGCACCTTCACCCATTTGCCGTCTTCCAGATCCTTGTAGTGCTCGAAAAAGTGCTTGACGCGCGCCTTGGTCTTGTCGGCAAGGTCGCCCAGATCCTGGACCTTGGCTTGGAAGGGGTCGACTTTCTCGACGGGGACCGCCAGCAGCTTGTCGTCCATGCCGCCGTCGTCCTCCATCTTCAGAACGCCGATCAGACGACAGCGGATGACCGTGCCAGGCGCCAGATCAAAGTCACAGATCACCAGCACGTCGGTCGGGTCGCCGTCCGCATGAAGCGTGTTCGGCACAAATCCGTAATTGCACGGATAGAACATCGGCGTGTTGACGATGCGGTCGACAAAGACAGCGCCTGACGCCTTGTCGATCTCGTACTTCACCGGCGCGCCGCCGGACGATCCGCCGGTGATCTCGATGACCACATTGATGTCGTGGGGCGGGTTCTTCCCCGCCGGGATCTTGTCTAGGTCCATCTCGGCCTCCCTACGCTGACGCCCGGAGCGCAAACTCTTGAAAACGCGCGCCGGTTAGCACGGCGTTGGTTCGAAGACCAGCCGTGAGGAGGTCGCAGGCGGTCTGATCACCCAACGACGTAGACGCCAAAGACGGCGCCGTGCGCCCATATGACCGCCGCATAGGCGACCACCCCGGCGCCGACCAGGATCAAGTCCTTGCGCTGCGGTTGCTGCGGCGGCGCCACGGTCGGCGTCGCGGCTGAGGTCAAGATCATGCTAACGGCCGCATACAGTCCAAACCCGCCAAACAAGATGACGCTTGCGAGGTCTCCGTTGGCGCTCAGATGGGTCGCCGCCCAAAGCAGGACGCCCCACAGCATTGGATGACGCACATAGCGTTTGAGGTTCGACTTCATGTTGGCCCCGGCCAGCAGGATAAAGGCGAACGGCATCAGCGCATGCGCGATCGCGCGACCGTTCGAGGCGGGCTCGTAGACAGGGGTGAACGGGGCTTGTCGATAGCCGAGAATGATCACGACCAGCCCAACCAGCGACACCGCCGTATAGCCGATCTTGTAGGGGCCTGCGCCGACGCGATCGATCATAGCGGCCCGCACGGTTCGCAGCCTTGGAAACAGATGCGCCGCGAAGAAAAGCGCCATGCCAAACAGCAATAGGCTCATCATTTCTCTCCTGCTCGCTGCGGCGCAGCATGCGCGTTCGGACCGCGATTCGCAATTGAACCCGTGCGGCGACCCGTCAGGCCGCGTCCGCGAGCCGGCGCTTCTCCGCCCGGATGTTCAGGAAATTCCCCAGAAAAATCAGTGCGCCGCCCAGGAAGACAAAGGGATCCAGGGCTTCGGCGTACAAAAGGGCTGCGGCGACGGCGACCACAGGCAATCGGAAAAAGTCGAGAGGAGCGACCACCGTCGCGTCCGCGCATCTCAGCGCCGCAGCGATCGAGTAGTGGGCTGACAGGCCGCAAAGCGCGACGATCGTCACCCAGAACCCGGTCTCCGCGGTGGGCGCCGGCAGCGCCTCCGACCCCGAAACGACCAGGTCGCAGACCACCGCCATCACCGCCTGGCTCGCGGTCATCCAGAACAGGATGCTCAGATTGCCTTCGATCGATGAAAGCTTTTTGGTCGCAATCACATTCACCGCAAAGCCGATCGCCGCCACCAGGGCGACCCCTTGGCCAAAACCGAATTCGGCCACCCCAGGGCGCACGACGATGAGAACCCCGACAAACCCCAATGCCGCGGCGAGCATTCGAAAGCGGGTAAATGGTTCGCCAAGCGCCAGCGGCGCCAGGAGCGCGATCCAGATCGGCGTGGTGAACTCAAAGGCGAAGACCTGGGCGAGCGGGATCGTCGCGACGGCGTAGAACCAGCAGTTCTGGCCAAAGAAATGAAAGACGTTGCGCACCCCGTGCAGGTCTGGGCGCTGCGTGGCGATCTGCGCAAAGCCCTCGCGCGATGCGGCGATGACGCAAGCAACGATCGCAAGACCAATGACGCTGCGCCAGAACAGGATCTGAAAGCTGTTGAGATCGCTCGCCAGTTCACGCCCGGCGATCGCCATCAGCGTAAAGGACGCCAGAGACCCCAGCATCCATAGCGCGGCTTTTCCGGGCTCGGAGCTTGGCCCGGAGCTTGGATCGGAGCTTGGCCCGGAGCTTGGCTTGACGCCTGGTCCGGCGCTGCGCGCCGCGGCGCCGTCAGTCATAGGTGGCGACCTCGATCAGATTGCCGTCGGGATCCCGGAAATACAGCGAGGTGAGCGCCCCGGTCGCCCCTGTTCGGGCAACCGGGCCTTCCTCGATCGCGACCCCCGTCTGGCGCAGGTGTTCCTCCACCTGAGCAAGCGGCGTCGCGGAAATGAAACAGAGATCTCCCGTTCCAGGCGCTGGCGCGGCTGCTTTCGGTTCGAACTCTGCCCCGGCCTGATGCAGATTGATTTTCTGAGCGCCAAAGCTGAGGGCTTTACGAACCGTTCCGTCGTCCGGATAGAAGGTCTCGACCTTCATTCCCAAGACGCGTTCATAGAACGCGCACGTGGCCTCCAGCGACGAAACCGTCAGCACGATATGGTCGATACGGTCGATTTTCACGGCGCGCCTTTTTCCTCTTAGCTAGGCGTAACCGGAAGATCGCGACCTCGTCGAGCGATTCTACCGAATCGTGCGGTCTTGACCCTTTCCCTGCGCCTCCAGCGTCAACTGTGCGGCGACTTTTGCGACATTGAACGGATAGGCGAGGGCCTCCCGCACGAAAATCCACACGACGCGGCTCCACGACGCCTGCGCCCAGCCGTGACTGACGCTCAGGTTCACATAGCTGAACGCCCGATCGCGATCCCAGAACTCGAACAACAGCCAGGCTCGGAACATGTGATAGTCGTCGGTGACGAGAATGATCTTCTCCCAGCCGAGCCGTCGTCCGAAAACCAACGACAAACGCGCGTTTTCAAACGTCGAGACAGACCGGCCTTCGACCCGGATCGCGCTTTCGGGCACGCCGAGCTCCTCGGCGCGCTTGGCCATTTCGATCGAGTAGATTTTCCCGGTGTCTTCGTTGAAACCGCCAGTGAACAAGAGGGTTGGAGCGACGCCAGCTTTCCAGAGCTCGACGCCGCGTTCGGTTCGGGCGGATGAAAACGGTCCAAGCTCGCCCCGTCCGTCAAGATCGGCGCTCAAAACGACAATGGCGTCCGCTTTCGGCGTTTGCGCGAGCTCGACGCTGCTCTGCGAGAAGTAGACCGCAGCGCCGACGACAAAGGCGAAAACCGCCCAGAAACCGTAGAGAAGTAGCCGCCATGCCCATTTTAAGAGAGTAGCGATCAAGCTCATCGCCGGTCGTCCCCCGAATACAGGTCCGTGCGTCGCGGGCCACCGGCCGGCGAACCTGCGCTGCAGCGCGAAAACACCTTTTGCGCTAGCGGGTCGCGCTACCTGAAGCAAGACGCCGTGGCGTCACAAAGGCACGCTTGCTCTGCGCCGTTACGCGAGGCCCACAGAGACAGGCCGCTATTCCCATTCGATCGTGCCGGGAGGTTTCGAGGTGATGTCGTAGACGACCCGGTTCACCCCTTTGACTTCATTGATGATGCGCGTCGCGACACGTCCGAGAAACTCATGAGGGTAGGGGAAGTAGTCCGCCGTCATTCCGTCGACGGAGGTCACGGCCCTCAGAGCGCAAACATGGTCATAGGTCCGGCCGTCGCCCATCACCCCGACGGTCTTCACGGGCAAAAGAACCGCGAACGCTTGCCAGATGTCGTCGTAGAGGCCGGCGTTCCGGATCTCGTCGAGATAGATCGCATCGGCCTTGCGCAGAATGTCGAGCTTTTCCTGGGTGATCTCGCCGGGGCAGCGAATGGCCAGTCCCGGCCCGGGGAAAGGGTGGCGCCCCACAAAGGCTTCGGGAAGGCCCAGCTCACGACCGAGGGCGCGGACTTCGTCCTTGAAGAGCTCCCGGAGCGGTTCGACGAGATCCATGTTCATTCGTTCCGGCAGGCCGCCGACATTGTGGTGGCTTTTGATCGTCACACTGGGCCCGCCGGTGAAGGAGACGCTTTCGATTACATCGGGGTAAAGCGTGCCTTGCGCCAAGAAGCCTGCGCCGCCGATTTCCTTCGCTTTCTCCTCGAAGACGTCGATGAACAGTTTTCCGATCGTTTTCCGCTTGGTTTCCGGATCGGTGACGCCTGCAAGTTCGCCCAGGAACAGGTCGGAGGCGTCGGCGTGGATCAGCGGGATGTTGTAGTGGTCGCGGAAGAGCCCAACGACCTGCTCGGCTTCGCCCTGTCGCATCAGACCGTGATCAACGAAGACGCAGGTAAGCTGATCGCCGATCGCTTCATGAATCAAAACCGCAGCCACAGCGCTGTCCACGCCGCCCGACAGTCCGCAGATGACTTTCCCGTCGCCGACTTGCTCCTGGATCTTGGCGATCGCCTCTTCGCGGTAGGCGGCCATGGTCCAGTCGCCTTTCAGACCGGCGATCTTGTGGACGAAGTTCGACAACATCTTCGACCCGTTGGGCGTGTGGACGACCTCGGGGTGGAACATGAGGCCGTAGAATTTCCGCGTCGTGTCGGCGAGGACTGCAAAAGGCGCTCCCGGCGAGGCCCCTTGCACGTGGAAACCGGGCGGCAGGGCGGTGACCCGGTCGCCGTGCGACATCCAGACTTCCTCTTCCTCTCCGGCGTTTGCGATTCCGTCGAACAGGTCAGAGCGCTCCGACAGTTTGACGAACGCGCGGCCGAACTCGCGGTGATCGTCGCTCTCGGCCGAGCCGCCCAGTTGGGCGACCATGCACATCTGCCCGTAACAGATGCCCAGCACCGGGACGCGCAGTTCAAACACTTCCTGCGGCGCCCTGGGCGAGTCGTGGTCGCCGACGCTGGCGGGGCCGCCGGATAGGATGACCGCCTTGGGCGCGTAGTCCGCAAGAACGTCTGCGTTCACGGCGTTGAAGGGGTGGATTTCGCAATAGACGCCGCTCTCGCGAAGGCGGCGGGCGATCAATTGAGTCACCTGGCTGCCAAAGTCGATGATAAGGGCGCGGTCGGGGTGCCTGGCGGCGGTCTCTGAGCTCATGGCCGACGGATACGGCGGCTTGGCTCAATGAGCAAGTGCGGCTCGCCTGCTGCGAATAACTGCAAGAACGTCGTTCACCGACGTCCAGCCGCCGAAATTCGCCCGTCTCGCTAAAGGCGGGCCAGTAATATCACCGTATCGAAGTCTCCAGGATTTGGCGTTATGGCGGAAGAAGCATCGGCAGAGGCGCGGGATAGCGCAGGCGGACGGCGTGGTCGACGGGCGAGCGGCGGGGCCGCGGCCCGCCGCGCGGCGCGGACTGGCGGCGGCGTGCAGCAGGCGCGGTTTATCACCCGCAACATTCCTGAGTTTGAGATCCTGACGGCCGAGGCGATCGAGATCATCGAAGCCAACGCCGAACGCGTGCTCGAGGAAGTTGGCGTCTCCTTTGTCGAGAACCCCGGCGCGCTGGAGCGCTGGAAAGCAGCCGGCGCGGATGTCGTCGGCGAGCGGGTGCGCATTCCCAAAGGTCTGGCGCGCGAACTCTGCAAGACGGCGCCGTCCGCTTATGTGCAGCACGGTCGCAATCCCGAGCGCTCCTATGAGGTTGGCGGGAAGAACACGGTCTTTGCGCCGGTCTATGGGCCGCCGTTTGTCCGGGATCTTGAAGGCGGGCGTCGGTATGCGACGATCGAGGACTTCGAGAACATCGTGAAGCTCGTCTACATGTCGCCCTATCTGCACAGCTCGGGCGGAACGGTTTGCGAACCGACCGACGTGCCGGTGAACAAGCGCCATCTCGACATGCTCTATGCGCACATGCGCTATTCGGACAAACCGTTCATGGGGTCCGTGACCGAGCCGTCGCGGGCGGCGGATTCGGTCGCAATGGCCAAAATCCTGTTTGGCGACGAGTTCGTTGATCAGAACACCGTGATGACCAGTCTGATCAACATCAACTCTCCTCTGACGTTCGACAACGTCATGATGGGGGCGATGGAGGTTTATGCGGAGGCGAACCAAGCCTGCATCATCTCGCCCTTTATCGTCGGTGGCGCGATGGCGCCTGTTTCAGTGACCGGAACGCTGACGCAAGTTCTGGCGGAAGTTCTGGCTGGCGTGGCCTACAACCAGCTCGTCCGACCGGGTGCGCCGGTGATCATGGGCGCGTTCGTGACGTCGATCGACATGAACTCGGGCGCGCCGACATTCGGGACGCCTGAAGCCAACCTGATCCTGACAGGCGCCGCGCAGCTCGCCCGCCGTTTGAACCTTCCTTTCCGTTCTGGCGGGTCGCTTTGCGGCTCCAAGCTGCCTGACGGACAGGCGGCCTACGAGTCCGCCAACACGATCCTGCCGACCCTTCAGGCGGGTGTGAACTTCTCGCTGCACGCCGCCGGTTGGCTCGAAGGCGGTCTTGTCACGTCCTACGAAAAGCTCGTCATGGACGCCGACCAGCTTGGCGCGCTGCATGTGCTGGCGCGCGGGGTCGACATCTCCGAGGAAGCGCAGGCGATGGACGCGATCGAGGAAGTCGGCCCAAGCGGCCATTATCTGGGCTGCGCGCATACCCAACGAAATTATGAAACCGCCTTCTGGCGGACCGGTTTGCTCGACTACAAGCCGTTTGAAACCTGGTCGGACGATGGCGGCCAAGATACGGCTCAACTGGCCAACGCCCGGTGGAAAAAGCTCCTCGCCGAGTACGAGGCGCCGGCCATCGACGCTGCGGTCGACGAAGCTCTGAAAGACTTCGTCGCGCAGCGGAAAGCCGCTGAACCCGACGCTTTCGTCTAACAAATCCGCCGAATTCGGGCCCTCCGGCGCTCGTTAGCGTTGTTTTGGCGCAAATTATGAAGATCTATTCACCTTGGATGCCGGTGGCTGTCTGGGGTGACGAGGTCGCATGGTTTTGCGGATGATGGGGAATCGCTGGCGAAAGACAGTGACCGCCGCCTGTTTCATGGCGGTGGTTCAGGGACCGTATGCCTTTGCGCAGGGGGCGACGGCCGGCGGCGAGGCGTCCGTCTCTCTGGCTGACATCTATTCCCGGCTGCCACAGCACGAGAAGCTGCTGCTTCTGCTCATCGCGGCAGCGCTCTTGCTCATGCTGATCATCCATGTCGCTCGTCTTCTGGAACCGCGTCCACTTCAGGATGACCCGACGCAGGATCGCGCCATGCCGCCGCCCCGAGCGGCCGACCGCTTCGAAGCGATCCAACGCCTCCGAGATCGCATCGCCGCCGAAGCGCTCCGCCAGGAGGCCGCTGTCGCGGACGCCGCTGAAGCCTCGGCGGCTTCGGAGCCAGGGCCAAAGGCCAGCGAACGCCTAGACCACAGCTGCGCGTCACAATCGGCGCTCCAACTTGAAGACAGCCAAGTCGAGCACAGCCAAGTCGAGCACAGCCAAGTCGAGCGTGGCGAAGTCGAGCGTGGCGAAGTCGAGCATACCCAAGTCAAACATGACGACGCGCGCCAGACGCTATCAGTCGCCGACGCCGCTCATGTCCTCGATCTTGTCGAGCAAGACCTGGCGATGAACCGAGATTGGGCGCTCAGGGCGCGCTCGAAAAAGACGCGGCGGACCGCCCCGCGTCGGCTCAACAGCTGGCGACGGGATCTCGGCGGCGCGCGTCTGGAGGCGCGGCCAGACGGCGAACCCGTGGGTAGTAAAACGCACGCGGTAAAAGAAAATGAAGACGATACACACGGCAAAACGGAGCAAAAAGGCCACATTAAGATTAACCACCAC
>CALDSD010000079.1 GCA_937911325.1 uncultured Neomegalonema sp. | reverse complement strand
GCGGACCGGCCCAGATATAGAGGAAGATCAGCGCCCAGAAGTGGATGATCGACAGTTTGTAGCTGTAGACGGGGCGATCGGCCTGCTTCGGCACGAAGTAGTACATCATGCCCAAGAAGCCCGCGGTCAGGAAGCAGCCCACCGCGTTATGGCCATACCACCACTGCGTAAGCGCGTCCTGAACACCTGAGAACAGCGAGTATGACTTCGCGCCAAAGACCGACACCGGCACGGACGCCGCATTCACGACATGCAGCATCGCGACCGTGATTATGAAGCTCAGGTAGAACCAGTTGGCGACATAGATGTGGGGCTCTTTGCGCTTCATGATCGTGCCCATGAAGACCAGCAAGTAGGCGACCCAGACAACGGTCAACCACAGGTCGACGTACCATTCCGGCTCTGCATACTCTTTGCCTTGCGTGCCGCCCAGACCAAAGCCGGCCGCCGCCATGACGATGAACAGCTGGTAGCCCCAGAACACGAACCAGGCGAGGTTGCCAAGCGCGAGGCGCGCGCCCGTCGTCCGCTGGACGACGTAGAACGAGGTGCAAAGCAGAGCGTTGCCGCCGAATGCGAAAATCACCGCGGAGGTGTGCAGTGGACGCAGGCGCCCGAAGGTCGTCCAGGGGAGATCGAAGTTGAGCTGCGGATACGCGAGCTGCAAGGCGATGACGAGGCCGACCAGAAATCCGACCACCCCCCAAAACACCGTCGCGATCACGCCGGCGCGCACGACGCCGTCCATGTACGACGCTTCGGTAGGAACCTCGCGCTCGACGCTCAAGGCGCGCCAAATGAAGAACAGCCCAGCGGCTGCAAATATGAGCATATGGACGAAATAGACGTCGTCGCGCGCCTGGCTGGCGGCGTAGAGCGCGATGAACGACCCCGCCGACAGCAGGAGCATCTCAATGACGCTGCCGCCCTTTTGCGTAGCTGTTGGCATAGGTCCACCCTGCTCCCGGACGGCCCGCCGCCGACCGCACAGACGCGGTTCAGGAGCGAGCCTCGCAGGGAAACTGGACCCGACCGATCGAGAGAGCCTTGACGTGGATCAACGGTTTAGGACCACACGACCGAGTGCGACGATATCGCGCGAGAGTTGAACAACGAAGTCCGCGGCTCGCCGAACTCAGTCATTGACGGTCAAATCGGCAACAATGGGGAAAAACATGAACGCGATCCCGTTTTGGCGGATTCACGCCTTTTGCGTTCGAGGCTCACGCTCGTGTATAAGAAAGCTTGTGGGGTGTGCTCGCTGGTGCTTGGTAGACGAGCGGGTCATGGGTGCAAAACGGGGGCTACTGAGTTGCTGTTTGACCAAGTATCACGCGCGCTTGGCGTGCGGCGCTCCAAGAGCGGCGCAAAAGCTGTCGCGCTTTTCACTGCGTTTTGCGCGGTCGCGACACCGTCCCTGACGACAGCTCAGTCCGCTGGCATCTGCAGCGCCGCGAACGTTGACGCTTATCTGTCTCAGCAGACGCGCGCGACGAAGATCGACAAAGAAACGTTCTTCGAAGAGGCCAAAAGCGAGTTCTCGATCTACAAGAAACCTGGTCTCCATTTCGAGGGGACAGACGCCATCATTGACGCCTGGAACGCCGATCCACGGCTGAGTGACGAACGGTGGCTCGCCTACATTCTCGCAACCGCGTACCACGAAACCGCCTTCCGTATGTTCCCAGTGCGCGAAGGCCTGGCGTCGAGCGACGAACGCGCTATCGAAATCCTTTCCCGCTCTAAGTGTTGCTCCAACAAGACCTACTGGCGCGTCGATTCGACGACCGGCCGAGGCTATTTCGGTCGCGGCTATGTCCAGCTGACCTGGGACTACAACTACCAACGCGCCGACAAGCGCTTTGGGGTCGAGAGCGAGACCTACGACGCCGGCAGCTACTACTGGGAGCCTGACAACGCGCTCGACCCGGATAGTTCGATCAAGATCACCTATGACGGCATGATCTATGGGTGGTTCACGGGCCACTGCCTTTTGCGGCACTTCCAACCGAACAAGAAAGGCGATTGGAAAAACGCGCGGCGCGTCATCAACGGTCTGGACCGCGCAAGCGACATCGGCGCACAGGCGCAGCAGTTTATGGGGATCATCGAAAAGGCGTCGATTTCCGACGAGGACCTGGAGCGACGCCTCGCCGAGCAACGCGCCAAGGAACAGGCCGAACAGATCGCGCGCGAGCGCGCGCTGATCGAGGCCGCCGCACAGGGCGTGACGGCCCGGCTTGAGGCTCAACAGGAGCTGGTGCTCGAACAGGCCGCGCTGATCCAGCGCTACGGCGAATTGTTGGATCAACAGACCCAAGTCATCGCCGTGCTGACCGAAGAGATCGCCGAAAAGGGCGAGGAGATCGAACGGATCTACGAGGCCAACGCCGATCTCAACTTGCGCATCACCTCGCTCGAAGAAGACATCACTCTTGAACGCGGCCGGTTCACGCAGGTGCTCGAAACGCTGCGCGACGAGATCGCGACACAGCGGACACAGCTGGCCGCCTCAGAAGAACGCGTGCGCCTCCTGCTCGTCGAAGCCGACGCGCGCGCCGCAGCCGCCGCAGCGTCGGCGCAACAAGAGGCCGAAGCGGCTCGACAGCGCACGCAGGAGCTCGAGGGTCAACTTGTTGGCCTCGAAGCAGAACAGGAACGCCTGAGAAATCGCTCGGTTTGGGAGTCGATCTTTGGTGGAGAAGAGTAACGCCTATCCGATCAACGCGCCTCGGCAGAGGAGGGAGAGAGAACATGAAATTCACGCGACTTCCGAAGTTTCTGACGTCTGGCCTTGCCGCCATCATTCTTGCCGCCGGCGCAAGCTTCGCCCTTCCAAGCGACGCGGAGGCGCGTGACTTCGCCGTCACCGACATCGTGTTGAACCTCGCAAACGGGGAATTCGATGCGACGCTTCAGACGCCTGACGGCCCCTACAAGTTCCAATCCGCGCGTGAGGTGAAGGACGGCATCTTCATCAAACTCGACTTGGCGATCGCGCTGAATAACGCCGCCACGAGCGAGCGCCTTCGGAAGATGGTCGACCAGGGTTTCACCGACGAGCCCGCCGGTTGCATTGCGCCCAACTTCGGGCCGCTCGATATGGAAGACGGGCTGCGGTACTTCTTTGAAACCGGCGGTTCATCCGAGCGCGTAACGGCGACGATCTACCCAGGCAACCGCTCGACCCATTGGACCAACGACGTCTTCTGCGAGTTCGATGAAAGCCTCGGCGCGGAAACCGCCGTCTTCCGCCTCACCGGCTTCTTCTTTGTCATCCACCGCAACCTGAAGGACGGCGTCGACATCCAGCTGCGGCCGGTGACGCTCAGCGCAGATGAGGTCAACACCTATCTGACTGTTCAGTAGACGGCGGAGACGCCACAATGGTCTGGTCGATGGCTCTGCGGCGCGCAGATGGGCGCACGAGTGGAGGATCCCGTCTTTTGCGAGTTTCTTCTTGGCGCCTGACGGCCTGCCTTGTCTTGACCGCTGTCGCGGTCGCCGGCTGCGCGTCTTTGCCGTTTCACCGCGCGATGACCGAAGAACAGTCGGAAATGGCGCGGATCCCAGGCTATCCACAGAATGTCAGGTTCTGGGGGGATGACCTGCCCGAGGATATCGTCGAGATCATCCGCGAGCGTTATGATCAGGTCGCAAAGCGCTTGGAAGCCAATGGCGACAACGCCCCGGACCTCGATCCTCCAGCTGCGAACATGCTGGCTTTGTCGGGCGGCGCGGACGATGGCGCTTATGGCGCCGGACTGCTGGTCGGTTGGTCGGAAGCCGGCGACCGGCCGCAGTTCGAACTCGTTTCAGGTGTGAGCACAGGCGCCTTGATCGCGCCCTTTGCATTCCTTGGCTCCGACTACGACGCTGAGCTGGAGCGGGTCTACACGACGCTTTCAAGCGACCAGATCTTCCTGACGAGCGTCTTCGACGCGCTGAGCGGGATCATCTCAGGCGCCTCCCTCGCAGATACGCGCCCGTTGCGAAACCAGATCGAACGGCAACTCACTCAAGACGTCCTGGACGCAATCGGCGAGGAGCATAGGAGGGGGCGGCGTCTGCTGGTCGGCACGACCAATCTAGAAGCCCAGCGCCCGGTGATCTGGAACATCGGGGCCATCGCCGCCAGTGGACGGCCGGACCGTTTGCGGTTGTTCCACGACGTCATTCTGGCCTCCGCGTCGATCCCCGGCGTCTTTCCCCCTGTTGTGATCCGGGTCGACTCGCAGGGAGACCGGTTTTCCGAGATCCACGTCGATGGCGGCGTGACCCGACAGGTCTTCCTGTACCCGACGCAGCTCAATCGCGGCATCATGCAAGAAGCCGGCGCTTTCAGAGAGACCCGCCGGCTCTGGGTGATCCGAAACACCAGAGTGTTGCCGCAGTATCAGAAACTCGAGCCGAATTTTTTCAGTCTCTCAGGGCGCTCGGTGAGTTCGTTGATCAAGAGCCAGGGCACAGGCGACATCTTCCGCCTGTACGTGCTCGCGCGGCGCGATGGATTGGACTTCAATTTGGCTTTTGTGCCAGACGAATTCGACGCCGCGTCGCAAGAGCTGTTCGACCCGGTCTATATGCGCGCTCTCTTCGATCTTGGGTATCAACGGGCGCGCAATGGGTATCCTTGGAAGAAACGGCCTCCCGGCATTCCGGACGGGTCCGAGCCACAACCCGCCAGCCTGAACTAGCGATTTCAATAGATCGGAAAAAACAAAAGGCGCCGGCCCTTAAGGTATGATGCCGCCTTCGGCGTCGTCTCCCGCGGTCTCCATCAGTTCGGCGAGGTCGGAAACGACAATTCGGCGCGGGCCGTCAATCTCGATCACACCGTCTTTGCGAAGCGCAGTGATCTGCCGGCTAACAGTCTCGATCGTCAGGCCAAGATAATCGGCCATATCTTCTCGGCTGATGGGGATCTGGAAGTGTTTGCGTCCCGCATCGGCGCCCTCGAACTCGCCGGTGCGCGCCGCCAGGATGCACAGGAAACTCGCCACTTTCTCCTTCGCGGTCTTCCGCCCCAGGAGCAGCAGCCATTCCCGCGCCGCATCGAGTTCATCCAGCGTCATCTCGAGCAGTCGCTGCTCTAGATGCGGAGTGCGCTTCAACAAGCGCTCGAAAGGCGACTTCGGAAACGCGCACAGAACGACCTTCGTCGCCGCCACCGCATCATATTCCACGGTCGGCCTCATAGCGCGGCCAATGAAATCCGAAGGGAACAGCAGCCCGACCATCTGACGACGCCCGTCGACCAGCGTCTTTGTCAATTTGACGACGCCCTCAACGACGCTGCCGACCATAACGGACTCTTCGCCAGCGCCGACGATTTCCTGGCCAGGTTCAAAGGACTTATAGGACTTGATCTGGTCGAGCTCGACGAGTTCAGGCGGCTCGCAATAGGCGCAGACGGCACGTTCGGCGATCGGGCAATTCGCACACTTTATCGGCGCCTCCAGGGTCGGCGCAGTCGATCTTTCGAGACGATCGGCGAACATATGGCGCGACATTCGTTTCCCCGAGAACTCTTCGTTTCTGGACATTGACGTGTGTCAAGGACCGGTGGAGTTCGTAGTGGAATGGTACCTTCATGATCGATGATTGCGCAAGAAAACTTGTAAAGAAGTTTAGCGGATCGGCGCCTCGTTACACGAGTTACCCGACCGCTCCGAATTTCTCGGCGGAGATAACCGACGGTGTTTACTCTGATTGGCTGCAGACGTTGCCGCCCGAGGCGCAACTGTCGATCTACGCGCATATTCCGTTCTGCGACACGCTCTGCTGGTTCTGCGCTTGCCGGGCGCAAGGAACGAAGATCTACCCGCCGGTCCAACGCTACCTGAGCTTTTTGATGCGGGAGATTGATCAAGTCGCAGAGCTTCTGGAGGGGCGCAAGGCCGTCCAGATGCATTGGGGCGGCGGATCACCGACAATCCTCGAGCCCACGGATTTTCTGGCGCTGGCCGCGCATTTCCGGAGCAGACTCGACTTCGCCCCGGACGCTGATTTCGACGTCGAGATCGATCCTCGCGACATGACGTCCTCGAAACTGGACGGCGTAGCAGCGGCCGGCGTGACCCGGGCGAGCCTCGGCGTTCAGGACTTCTCGCCGGAGGTCCAACACGCGGTCAATCGCATCCAGAGCTTCGACACCACCAAGCGCGTCGTCGACGGCTTGCGTGAAAGGGGTGTGCGAAGGCTGAACATCGACGCTCTTTACGGGTTGCCCAAGCAAACACTGGAACGCGTGGAGCGCACCATTGATCTGGTGATCGAGTTGGCGCCGGACCGGGTCGCTCTGTTCGGGTACGCCCATGTCCCTTGGATGGCCAAGCGTCAAAAGCTGATCGACGCGAGCTCCCTCCCCGAAGGCGAGGAGCGCGTCGAACAAGCCGAAGCCGCAGCGGCGAAACTCCGCGCGGCGGGCTATCAACGCATCGGGCTCGACCATTTTGCCCGCCCGGACGATCCAATGGCGATTGCGGCGACCAACGGCGACCTGAAGCGGAACTTCCAAGGCTACACCGTCGACTCGGCGGAAGCGCTGATCGGGTTCGGCGCCTCGGCGATTGGCAAGCTGCCTCAAGGCTATGTGCAGAACGTGCCGGCGACGGCCGCCTATCAAAGGCGTATCGAGGATAGCGGCTTCGCCATCGAACGCGGCCTCAAGCTGAGCGCTGACGACCGGATGCGGGGGTATGTGATCGAGCGATTGATGTGCGACCTCACCTTTGATCGCAACGATCTGAAAGCCATTTTTGGCGAGCGCGCGACGACCATGATCCCGATCGCGGAGCACCTTCTTCGATCGCTTCCGCAAGAAACGATCTCTCGAACGAACGGCGGTTTCAGAGTGACCGAGACGGGGCGTCCCTTCGTGCGCAACATCGCCGCCGAGTTCGACGCCTATCTCAATCAAGGCGCACGATATTCGCGCGCTGTGTAGAATCACTCTTTATCCCGCGTAAAATCTCTCGCTTCGCCTTCACACTCTTGAAACAGAGCGCGGAGAGAGCCAACCTGTGAGTATGGCTACGCATCGGCTACCACCTGATCACAGCGTTACCGCGGACGCGGCGCCCGAAAGCTCCCTCGCCGGGCAGATGCTCGTTGCGATGCCTGGCATCGGCGACCCCCGCTTTGAGCGCTCCGTGATCTACATCTTCGCCCATCAAGACAGCGGCGCCATGGGCCTCGTGGTGAACCACAGCACGCGAGATATCGATTTCGCCGAGCTTTTGTCACAGCTGGAGCTTGAGCTGCCGGAGGGCGCGCCCACTCCGCCGGTTAGAATTGGCGGGCCGGTTGAGACCGAACGTGGTTTCGTATTGCACTCCCCGGACTATCACCGCGATGAAGCGACGTTGAAGGTTGATGACGAAATCAGCATGACGGCCACGGTCGATGTGCTGCATGCGATCGCCGCCGGGGAAGGACCGACGGAAGCCTTCTTCGCCCTGGGATATGCCGGGTGGGGCCCCGGCCAGCTGGAAAGCGAGATCCTGAGCAACGGTTGGCTCCATTGTCAGGCGGACAAAGACCTCGTCTTTGGCGATGACGACGATGACAAATGGGGCCTCGCGCTCGAGAAGATCGGCGTTGATCCGTCGAAGCTCTCGGCGGCTTCTGGGAGCGCCTAGATCCGATCGCTGCGCCGACGCTCGTAGATCAGGTGATCACGCCAGACCCCGGCGATCTCCAGGTATTTGCGCGCCAGCCTTTCATCGTGGAAACCACATCTTTTCAGAAGCGCTTGGCTGGGCTCGTTTTCAGGCAAACACGCTGCTTCCAACCGGCTCAACCCCAAGTCGTCAAAGGCGAACGTGACGACCGCCTGCAACGCCTCGGTCATATAGCCCTGGCCGGTATGCTGCTTCCCAAGCCAATACCCCAGCGCACCCGACATGGCGGCCCCGCGCCTCACGTTCTCCAAGACCAGACCACCGACAAGTGCGTGATCTTCGCTGCGAAAGACGAGGAACGGATAGGCGCGACCAGCGGCGATCTCGCGCTGCGCCCAGCGCACGCGCTGGCGAAAAGACCGCGCTCCCAGATGATCCGACGCCCAAACAGGCTCCCAAGGCTTTAGAAAGTCTTCCGAGTCGCGGCGCAGACGGGACCAGCTCACCTGATCCTGCGTTCTGGGGGGACGCAGCCGCAATCGCTCGGTCACGAGCCGCGGGGTATCCATATTTCCCAGTGAAAGCCGCATCGCCTCCGAAATCCTTTCGACGTCGTTAAGCCGCCAAACGCGCCGTCACCGCATCGAGGTCGGGCGCTCCTCCAACAGGACCATACAGCGTAAGGGTCGGTGTGCTGTCGGCAAGTGTGCCTGCCGCAAATCCGCGGATAACGTTGCGATCGATCGCATCGATCTTCTCGACGATCTCGGCGACGGGGCGCACCCGATCGTGCGCCAGCAGACCGCGCGAGATGCGCTCGCAGCGCGCCGATGGCGTCTCCAGGCCCATCAGCATGCCGGCCTTGATCTGCGCCTTCGCGCGATCGATCTCCGCATCGTCGGCCTTTTCCGCAGCCTCACGCATCTGATCGGCGACGACGCTGATCAGTTCCTCGCACTGATCGCCGCCGGTCCCTGCATAGATCGTCAGCATGCCCGTCTCAGCGTAATGCGACGGCTGGGCGAAGATCGTGTAGCAAAGCCCCCGCTTCTCACGCACTTCCTGGAACAGACGAGAGGACATGCCGCCTCCCAAAAGCGTCGCATAGACCTGTGCCGTGTAAACGGCGTCGTCTCGGTAGCCTGGCGCCTTGAACCCAAGCACGACATGAGCCTGCTCCAAGTCTTTCTCGACCCGTTTTTCACCACCGGCGTAGACGGCCGGCTCGGTGTCGTATTTCGCGGTTGCGGGCAAGTCTCCGAACTTTTCTTCCGCAAGTTCGACGATCGCCGCATGCTCAACCGCGCCGGCGGCCGCGACGACTGTCCGTTCAGGCGCATAACGCCGATCCATGAACCCCCTCAGCGTCGCCGCATCGAAGCGAGAAATGTTCTCGGCGGGTCCCAATATCGGGCGTCCAACCGCCTGCTCGGGAAAAGCGCATTCCTGCGCCCAATCGAAGACAACGTCATCGGGGGTGTCGAGCGCCTGACCGATCTCTTGCAAAATGACGCCACGCTCGACTTCGACGTCCTCGGTCGCGAACGTCGGATTGCGCAGGATGTCTGAGAGGATATCAAGCGCTCGTGGTTTGTCTTGCGACAGAACCCTCGCGAAATAGGCTGTGCTTTCACGCGAGGTGTAAGCGTTCAGATACCCGCCGACATCCTCGATCTCCTCGGCGATCTGGCGCGCAGAACGGGTTGTGGTTCCTTTGAACGCCATGTGTTCAAGAAAATGCGCGACGCCGTTCTCAGCCGCTGTCTCGTGACGCGCGCCGGCGCCGAACCAAACGCCCAAAGTCGCGGAGGCCAGACCACTCATATGATCCGTCACGACACGCACCCCGTTGGGCAGCGTGGTGATTTCGATCGAGGCTTCGGCGTCTCGCATCTCGTTTATGCTCAAGTCCCAGTCTCCCGTCGCAGCGCGCCAGTTTGCGCGTTTCAGCGCGCCATGTTCTCTATGTGCGTTTCAACCGCAGATAGTTCATTGGCCAAAACGGTCATACGTTCATCACGCTCATATAGATCGGCCAGGTGCGGCGGCAGGCCCGGGCGGACGCCGCAGGCCGCCTCCACAGCATCCGGAAACTTCGCCGCATGCGCGCAGCCTAACGCAATCATGGGCGTCGCCGGGTCGCCGCGCCGCGCATTCGCCGCGTGAACGCCACAGGCCGTGTGTGGATCAAGCACGTAGCCGCAGTCGCGATACGTGTGAGCGATCGTTCCGGACACATCCGCTTCGGTTGCACGAGCGCTGGCGAAGTCGCTTCTCAGATCAGCGAGGGCGTCCGCGGATATCTCGAACGCGCCGGATTGCCTGAGGCTTTCCATCATACCGCGCACAGACCCAGCATCACGACCATTGGCCATGTAAAGCGCGCGTTCAAAGTTCGAGCTCACCTGGATGTCCATGGACGGCGACGTCGTCTGCACAACGCCGGTGACCTCGTAACGGCCGGTCTCCATCGCGCGGTGGAGGATGTCGTTCTCGTTCGTCGCGATGATCAGCTGCTCGATTGGAAGCCCCATCTGCTTCGCAACCCATCCAGCGAAAATGTCGCCGAAATTCCCGGTCGGCACCGAGAAGGACACCGACCGCCCAGGCGCCCCGACGGCCACGGCCGAGGAGAAGTAATAGACCACTTGAGCAAGGACCCGGGCCCAATTGATCGAGTTCACCGCCGCCAGCCGCACGCGGTCGCGAAACGCGAAATCGTTGAACATCGACTTGACCAGCGCCTGGCAGTCGTCGAACGAGCCTTCGATCGCCAAGGCGTGCACGTTTGCGTCGGCCGGCGTCGTCATCTGACGACGCTGCACCTCAGAGACGCGTCCGTGCGGAAACAGGATGAAGACGTCCACCGCATCAAGACCGCGGAACGCCTCGATCGCCGCTGAGCCGGTGTCGCCGCTGGTCGCCCCGATGATCGTGACCCGCTCGCCCCGCCGTGTGAGCGTTTCCTCGAACATCTGACCGAGCAGCTTCATAGCGAAGTCTTTGAACGCGAGCGTCCCGCCGCGATGCAACTCCATCACCCAGTCGTTGGAGCCCAATTGTACGAGCGGCGCACGCGCAGGATGGGCGAAGCCGGCGTAGGCGGTTTCGATCAACCGTCTCAGGGTTGCGTCTTCGAACGCGCCGCCCAGATACGGCTGGATCACCCGAAAAGCGATCTCTTCATAGCTTTCGCCGGCCATGTCTTGGATCTCTTTGCGAGACAACTCCGGCCAGCTCTGCGGAACATAAAGACCTCCGTCTCTGGCGAGACCGGTGAGCATTGCGGCTTCGAAATCGAGTTCCGGCGCATCGCCCCGGGTGCTGAAATATCTCATGAAAGCGAGCCTCTAGTTCGCGTTGTCGCGCCGTCGTCGCATCAGCAGCACAGTCATGACAAGCCAGATTGTCGCAAGTGAGAACCAGGTGACTGCATAGCCAAGATGATCATTGGGCAGATCCACGCTGACGGGCAATGGCTTGGGCCATTCGCCGCCGTCGGATCGCGCGCTTTCCACCAGCATCACCGGTTGTGTCTCCAGTGCTGACGCAAGCGACGGCACGTCGCGGGCGAACCAGCGTCGCTCGGCGATGTTCGGATCGGGCGTGAACGCGGAAATCTCGTTGGGCCAGTGCAGCGCGCCCGTGAGCGATACTTCCTCGACGGGCGGCGGCGGAGGCTCGAGCCCATCTGGAAGGTATCCGCGGTCGACGAGAATGCGACCGCCGCCGCTGAGCTCGAATGCATAGATCAGACGATGTCCGGGGCCGGTCGGCTTCATCGACGTCAAGAACATGGCGGGGCGCGTCTCGACATAGCGGCCAGTCGCCATGGCGCGTCGAAAGTTAGCGGATTCAGCGGTCTCTGAACCCGTCAACGCCAGAGGCTCTAGCGCCAGACGGCTTTCCAGCTCCGCGATGATGCCCTGCTTCCACTCAAGTCTTTGCAGCTGCCAAACACCCAGGTTCGCCAAAAAGGCGACGCCGCCAAGACCGACAAGCAGCAGAAAGGTCAATCGCCGAGCCGTGGTCATGAAACTCTCCAAACGACTTGATTTCGAGCGGCCCTAAAGAAAAAGCGCCCCGACAGACAAGGGGCGCTCCTCCAGAATTTCGAGTCCGTCGTCAGACCGATCGAACTAGACCGCCCATACGTAGATGAAGGCGAACAGGAAGATCCAGACGACGTCGACGAAGTGCCAGTACCAGGCGGCGGCTTCGAAACCGATGTGCTGCTTCGGTCCGAAATGGCCGCGCAGCGCGCGCAACAGGCAGACCGCCAGGAACAACGTGCCGATAATCACGTGCGCCCCGTGGAAGCCAGTCGCCATGAAGAAGTTCGCACCGTAGACGTTTCCAGCGAACTGGAACCAATCCAGATGGACGATCTCGTAGTATTCGTAAGCCTGCACCGCCGTGAAGATCATCCCAAGCAGGATGGCGATCAGAAGACCGTTGATCAGACCTTTTCGGTCATTCTCCATTAGCGCGTGGTGCGCCCATGTGCACGCTGCGCCAGACGTCAGCAGGATCAATGTGTTCAACACTGGAAGATGCCAGGGATCGACCGTCTCGATCCCGACGGGAGGCCAGACCCCGTCCGCCACGTGAGGGCCGATCAAGCCAGCTTCGCCGGTTTCGGTGTTTGCATTCGGAGGGAAGATCGCGTGCTTGAAGAAACTCCAGAACCAAGCAACGAAGAACATCACCTCTGAGATGATGAAGAGGATCACCCCATATCGCAGTCCGATTTGAACGACGGGCGTATGATCGCCGGCGTGGGCTTCCTTGATGACGTCGGACCACCAGACATACATCGTGTAGAGCACGATCGCGAAGCCCGCGAAGAACGCGTATGGCGTCACGTCGTGCATCCAAAACACAGCGCCCACCAGCATCACGAACGTGCCGATCGCCGCCAGCACCGGCCATGGGCTCGGGTCAACGATGTGGAAATCGTGCTGTTTTTCGCCCGCCATTAAATCCTCCGCTTATCGCTTTGACGCGCCTAAAACGCGTCGGCAGTCAGCGCTTTCCCTACGCCCGCCTGTTGGTCTTCAGTTTCATAGAATGTGTAAGACAGCGTGATCACTTTCGTCTCCGAGCGCTCTGGATCGTCCACGATCTCGGGGTCGACGAAGAAGGTCACCGGCATTTCCATGCTCTCGCCCGGCTGCAACACCTGCTCTACGAAGCAAAAACACTGTATCTTGGTGAAGTAAGACCCCACCTCGAACGGCGCCACGTTGAAACTCGCCGTTCCCATGACCGGGCGGTCGCTCGGGTTGGTCGCCCGATAAAACGCCAGTCCGGTCTCGCCGATCCTAACGCGCATCTCGCGCTGAACAGGCTCGAACACCCATGGCATGTCTCGACCGGTACTCGCATCGAAACGCACCAGGATGGTCTGGTCGAGCACTTCGCCGGTCGCTTCGTCGGCGACCTGCGTCGTGCCGCCCCAACCTGTGACGCGGCAGAAAAGGTCATAGAGCGGGACCGACGCAAACGAGAGCGCGCCCATACCGGCCACAAGCATCAACGCCGAGCGCGCCGTCTTCCGCGCGTTCTGTTGCGTGGTCGTGTCTTCAGACATCCTCAGGTTCCCTGTCTCAAGCCTTAGACTAAAACGGGTTCGCGGCGTTCTGACCCAGCTTCACGATGGTCACCGCGAAAATGGTCAGCGCCAGCCCAAGCAAGACGCCGCCGACCGCGAGATTCCGCCCACGGCGACGCTCATGCAACTCGTGCTCGTACTCTTCCTCTCGCACCTTCGCCATAACTCAGATCGCCCTCCAAACCGCCTCGACCAGCAGGGCCAAGAAGACCCCGAACAGATAGAGGATCGAAAATCCAAAAAACTTCTTCTCGGCGCGTCGATTGTCGGCGGCGGCCTCTGCGTCTGTCCGACGATAAAGCCCATAGGCCAGCTGCAGGAAGCGGAGCGTCAGCACGCCTGCAACCAAGCCGTAAAGCGGCCCTGCGATCGGCGTAAACAGCGGCGCCATCGCCACCGGCGCCATCAGCACCGAGTAAATAAGGATCTGTCGACGCGTCTCGGTCTCGCCGGCGGCCACCGGCAGCATCGGAACGCCGACGCGCGTGTAGTCGTCATTGCGAAACAGCGCCAAAGCCCAAGAGTGCGGCGGCGTCCACATGAAGATGATCCCAAACATGATCAGCGCCTCAACGCCGATCCCGCCCGTTGCGATGCACCACCCGATCATAGGCGGAAATGCTCCGGCCGCGCCGCCGATGACGACGTTGTGCGGCGTCGAACGCTTCAACCACATCGTGTAGACAAACAAGTAGAATGCGATAGTCAACGCGAGCAGAGCCGCGGCTGCGGCGTTCGCAAAAACGCTCAGAAGCGCGACGGACAGCACCGATAGCGCCGCGCCAACCCAAAGAGCCTCTTCAGCGCTGATCCGCCCGGCGGGCACCGGGCGTTTCCGCGTCCGCTCCATCTCAGCGTCGATATCGGCATCCCACCACATGTTCAGAGCGCCGCTCGCGCCGGCCCCGACCGCAATGCACAGCAAAGACGCGATCGCGATCACCGGATGCACGCCGTGCGGAGCGGCCAAAAGGCCGACGCAGGCGGTGAAGATCACCAGCGACATGACGCGCGGTTTGAGCAGCAACCAGTAGTCGCGCGCCTCCGCCTCCGGCGCATCGGCGCGGGCGCCCCAGCCGCTTTCGGCGGAGAGAGCCTGGTCAGTGTGTATAGGCGTCGCCAAGATCGCCGCCTAGTTCGCTGTCGTCGCTGTGGCGACCTTAGCAGGCGCGGCGCCAGCGTCGGCCGTGCCGAACTCTTCCTTCGCCTCTTCAAGCCAGGCGTCATAGTCCTCCTGACTGACGACCTTGACGGTGATCGGCATGTAGGAGTGGTTCTTGCCGCACAGTTCAGAGCATTGACCGTAGAATGTGCCGATCTGCTCGGCGTGGAACCAAGTCTGGTTCAAGCGCCCAGGGATCGCATCGACCTTCACGCCAAACGCCGGAATGGTCCACGCGTGGATGACGTCGGCCGCCGTCACCTGCATCAACACCGTGGTGTCGATGGGGACGACCACCGCCGTATCCGTCGCGAGTTTCCATGCCGTCTCCGGATAGCCGTACTCGGCCAGTTCTTCGCGGACCTCGTCGTTCATCTCAGGATAGCCGAGCCCAAGCATCAGCGACTCAAACTCGATCTGCTGATCCGGATACTCGTAGCCCCAGTACCACTGGTACCCGGTCGCCTTGATCACGAGATCCGGCTCGACCTTGTCGAAGTCTTCCTGCAGCTGCAGCAGACGCACCGACGGGATGGCGATGATCACAAGGATAACGACGGGAACCGCCGTCCAGACGAACTCAAGCAGCGAGTTGTGCGTGAACTTGGACGGCGTCGGATTGGCCTTGCGGTTGAACCGCATGATCACGATCACCAGCAGCACCATCACGAACACGCTGACAACCGCCATGATCAACAGCATGAGTTGGTGCAGGTCGGTGATCTGCGCCATCATCTGCGTCGCAGGCTCTTGAAAATTGAGCTGCCAGGGCGCGGATTGTCCGACCCGCCCCTCTTCAGACTGAGCCGCAGCCTGCAGGGCCGAAGCGCCGGCCACCAGCGCCGCCAACCCAAAAACACGGCTCCAGCATTTGATCACGCCGCTTTTCATTCCTGTCGCCCCTTATAGGTAATTTCTTGGCGCAGCTTTTCGGAAGCCGCTCGCAAAAGTTGCATTACGCTACCGAGAACCATACCGAAGTTTTATCAGCGACAAAATACCTTACCTACCAGACGCACAAGGCTCATTTAGTCGCAGTGGGAAAATCGCGTCACCGCGCCGCACGCGGCCCTATTTCCCACACTTTACGGCGCAAAGATCGTTTGAGACGAGGATTGAGATGGAGAGTTCAGTGCCGCATTCCGAGGCGACGGTCGAGACGGCGACATTCGACCCATTCAAAGACCGTCTGGACCGCGCGTCGGCACAGCGCATCGTCGCGGATGCGTGCGCCGGGGCCGACGACGGCGAACTCTTTCTGGAACGCCGCCGCTCCGAAGCGCTCGGTTTCGACGACGGCAAGCTGAAGACGGCCTCTTACGACGCCAGCGAAGGGTTCGGTCTGCGCGTTGTTTCCGATGAGGCGACCGGTTACGCACACAGTCCCGAGCTTTCCGAAAAGTCCCTGCGCAGGGCGGCTGAAACCGCCCGGCTGGCGGCGCAAGGCGCGGGCGGCGCATTCGCTGAGGCGCCTGTGCGAACCAACCGCCGCCTTTATGGCGAAGACAATCCGGTCGAAGAGGCTCCCTTCGCCGCGAAGGTCGATCTGCTGCGGGAGATCGACGCATGGCTTCGAGCGGAAGATCCACATGTCGTCCAGGTCTCCATCAGCCTCGCAGGCGGCTTGCAGGAGATCGAGATCCTGCGCCCCGACGGCGATCAGCGGCGCGACGCGCGCCCCATGGCTCGGGCGAACGTTTCGGTGATCGTCGAGCGGAATGGCCGTCGCGAGACCGGATCAGCCGGCGCCGGCGGGCGCAAAGCGTTCGGCGAGCTGTTGACGGCCGACGGGTTAAAGTCCCTGGGCCGCGAAGCATTGCGTCAGGCGCTCGTGAACCTCGACGCGGAAGAGGCCCCAGCCGGGGTGATGGAGGTCGCGCTCGGGCCAGGCTGGCCGGGAGTGCTGCTCCATGAAGCGGTGGGTCACGGCCTGGAAGGCGACTTCAACCGAAAGAAGACATCCGCTTTCGCCGGGTTGATGGGGGAGATCGTCGCCTCGAAAGGGGTCACCGTCCTCGACGATGGAACAATTCCCGACGCCAGAGGTTCGCTGACGATCGACGACGAAGGCACCCCATCGGCAAAGAACGTCCTCATCGAGGACGGTCGCCTCGTCGGCTACATGCAGGACCGACAGAATGCGCGTTTGATGGGCGTGTCGCCCACTGGAAATGGTCGACGTCAGTCATATGCCCATGTCCCCATGCCGCGGATGACGAACACCTACATGCTCGGCGGCGACTCAACGCCCGAAGAAATCGTTTCAGCCGTGAAAGACGGCATCTACGCCGTCAATTTCGGCGGCGGGCAGGTCGATATCACCAACGGCAAGTTCGTCTTCTCGTGCACCGAGGCGTACCGAGTGAAGAATGGGCAGGTCCTCAATCCGATCAAAGGCGCGACGTTGATTGGCGACGGCCCCACCGCTTTGCGCCAGGTGCGCATGATCGGGAACGATATGGCGCTCGACCCCGGGATCGGCACCTGTGGAAAGCAGGGCCAGGGCGTCCCGGTCACGGTCGGGCAACCGACGATCCTGATCGACGGCCTGACCGTCGGCGGGCGCGCAGCCTGAGCTTTGGAGAGCAGAAGTTTTGCGTCGAACGCGCGAAGCAAATGGGTTGTTTTCCCGCCCTCACGCCGTAAGAGCGATGAGGGAGGCGGGGCGACGATGGACTCCGCACGGACAGCTACGTTTGCAGCCGCTGTCCGCGGACTACTGGCGCCGCTCCGCGAGTGATCTGACCACAGAGATACCCTATCTGCGGATCGCAGCCGCGTTCATGCTCTCCCCGCTCCTCGTCGCCCTGCCATTTGCTTTGATCGCGCTCGCGATCTACGCCAACTCGACCGAGCCGATGGTCTACCGACCGCCTATCTTCGGGCCCGCCCCCTTGGAGGATGCTTGGGAGCGCGCAGTCGCAGAGACATGGCGCACGTTCCAGGCGATCTGGCTCGGCGTGGCGCTTCAAGTCGGAGTCGGAGGCCTGATCGCAGGCCCACTGTTGTGGAGCCTTCGACTGCGAAGCCGCACCGCTTGGGCTCTGGCGGGACTGGTCGTGGGCGGGACGTTCGCGCTCATCGCCTGGATCAACACCCAGACGCTATCGAGCGTGGCGTTGAGCGTGACAGTGCTCTTTGGCCTCTGCGCCTTTCTCTCGTTTCGCTGGATCGCCGGGGTTCAAAAGCTCCGCCGACGCTAGAAGCTAGAAGCTATAGTCGGCGTAGATCCGCGAGACATCGCCGTTCCAGTCGGTTTGATAGCGGCGCAGGAGCTCGTCCGCAGCTGTCTCGCCGCTGTCGATCACCTGCTGCAAATCATTCAGAAAATGCGCCTCGTCCGTATCGAAACCCCACGCTTTCGCCCGTGACTTCAAGCCCTGACGAGCGATCCGCACGAGGTCGCGCGCCAGTTCCTGCATTGTGCGCCCGTCTGGCGTTTTGGCGCGCAGCCCAAACTCCGCCGCGTCCGCCCGCAAGGTGTTGCGCTCTTCGGAAGTCCAGCTCTTGGCGAGGTCCCAAGACGCATCCAGCGCGCTCTGATCGTACATCAGGCCCACCCAAAAAGCGGGCAAGGCGCAAATGCGCCGCCACGGCCCGCCATCGGCGCCGCGCATCTCGATGAACTTCTTTAAACGCGCCTCGGGGAAGATCGTCGTCAGGTGGTCCGCCCAATCGGACAGTGTCGGCTTTTCGCCTGGCAAGCTGGGCAGACGACCGTCGAGAAACTCGCGAAACGACTGACCGCTGACATCGTGATAAAGCCCGTCGCGGTACACAAAGTACATCGGCACGTCGAGCGCGTACTCGACCCAGGACTCAAATCCGAAACCGTCCTCAAAGATAAAGTCGGGAATGCCCGTTCGGTCAGCGTCGACGTCGCGCCAGATCCGACCACGATAGGATGTGAACCCCGACGGCTCGCCTTCGAGGAACGGCGAGTTTGCGAACAGAGCCGTTGCAACAGGCTGCAGCGCCATCGCGACCTTCAGTTTCTGGGCCATATCCGCTTCGGACGCGAAATCGAGGTTCACCTGGATCGTGCAGGAGCGGAACATCATGTCGAGGCCATGTGTTCCGACCTTTTGCATGTAGGCCTTCATGATGCCGTACCGGCCTTTCGGCATGATCGGCATATCCTCGCGCGTCCAGATCGGCGCGACCCCAAGGCCGATGAACTTGGCCCCGATCCGGTCCGCCACGGCCTTCACTTCTGCCAGATGTTGATTGGTCTCTTCACAGGTCTGGTGGATCGTCTCCAGCGGCGCGCCGGACAGCTCGAGCTGCCCCCCTGGCTCAAGCGAGACGTTGGCGCCGCCCTTGGTGAGGCCGATCACCTTGTCGCCCTCCATCAGCGGCGTCCAGCCGAACTGTTCGCTGAGACCCTGCAAGACGGCTTTGATCGATCGCTCGCCCCAATACGGAAGCGGCTGCAGCGTATCGCGGCAATAACCGAACTTCTCGTGTTCGGTTCCGATCCGCCATTGCTCTTTCGGCTTGCAGCCCACCGCGAGATATTCCGCGAGTTCTTCGCGCCGCTCGATCGGCGCCGAGCCGCCCTGCTGCGGTATCGACATTGACAGCTCCCGCCCCTTCGCGCCTCGTAGCGCTCGTCAATCTGCGAGGCATATGGTTAGGGCGAACCAGACGCAAGTAAACGAAATCGTGTGCTGGTTTTTCAGTGCCGCGTCACGGACGCCGGACTCTTGCGGAAGGACTGCATAGCGAGGCGGGTCAGCCGGTCTTCAATCATGGGAACCTTGCGGGCCATCGCCATCATCAACTTGCGGCGCGCCCCCCGATCGCCCAGCATGACCATCTCCGCCATGTCGCCGACAAACTCGGCGCAGCGGCGGCAGCCGTGACGCTCCATCGAAACCGCGACAAGCAGCAAGAGCCGATCGCTCGCCCAGTTTCCGTGCAGGAACATCGGCGGCAACGCGATCCCAGCCGCGCCCGGGACTTCCAGCCAGTTTTCAATCTGTTTGCGAGGCATCGGCTCGACCTCGGCTCTCCGACGGCGCAGAGCTGCTTCGAACCCCAGGCGGAGCCGACGCCCCAGATCCGTTCGCCCTGCGGCTTCCCGATCGACATGAACTTGAAGCCTGGGACGCGCGAAGCGGCCAGACCGCTGCGCGAAAAACGCGCTCGGATCGCAGTCGACGCGAAGTCTGTCTTGGTCTGAGATTGCGCGAAGAGACAAGAACCGCTGTGGGGGAATGACATCCAGCGCGGCGTCGACCCCCTTGGCCGCCTCAGCCGAGACCCGCTGGCCAACGCCCGCCATTTTCGCGGGGGCCGCGCGTTGCGCGCCGTTGGTCTGTTTTGCGCCGCCAAGCGCTAGGATAGGGTCGACCTCGCGTCTCATCCGCTCCTCACCCTTCATGGGTTCCGCTCATGAGAGAAGCGTGCCGAAAACTGGTTAACGGCGACTAAAACGTCACACGGTATTTGGTGAAATTTTACGGATTACCAGTCACCACGACGCGCTTGCCAGATCGCCAACGCGGCGACCGCCGCGGTGTCTGCGCGAAGAACCCGAGGCCCTAGCGCCGCGGGAGTGACGAAGTCCAATGCGCGAAGCTTCGCCGTCTCGTCCGCAGAAAACCCGCCCTCAGGACCGACAAGAATAGCCGCGGGCGGTTCTGGAGCGATCGACGCCAGCGGCGCCGCGTTGCGCGTTTCATCGCAGAAGATCAGCCGACGACGGGTATCCCATCCCTCAAGCAGACGCTCTAGCGTCGTTGGTTCGGACACTTCCGGGACGAAGACCATCCCGCATTGCTCGGCGGCCTCCACCGCGTGGGCGCGCAGCCGATCCGTGTTGACCCGTTCCGAATTCGTGAAACGCGTGAAAACGGGCGCCAGACGCCGGCACCCCATCTCACACGCTTTCTCCGCGATAAAGTCCGTCCGCGCTTTCTTTATAGGCGCGAAAACAAGCCAGAGATCCGGTGGGATTTCAGGCGGCCGCAGCTGCTCCAAAAGCGTGATCACGCCGGCGCGCTTGCCCGCTGAAACGACTTCGGCCCGCCATTCTCCGTCCTCTCCGTTGAACACAAGGAGCGGCGCGCCGACGCCCAACCGCATGACGTTAAACAGATAGTTCGCGTGATCTCGGCTCAGGCCAATCTCGGCGCCGCTCTTCAGCTTGACGTCCAGATACAGTCGGATCTTTGGAAGCGGTTCGGTCATAAGGACAATCGCTAGCTGGAAATCGACCATCATGCTACGGCCACGCGAGAAACCAACGAGACCGGGCTTATGAGCACCAAAGACGAAGCCGCAGACGCAGACGCAGACGCAGCCGCAGCCGCTGAAGGACAGGTGGCGGACGCGGCGAAAGGCAACTGGGTCGACGCGTATGCGCCCGCATCCTGGCGCCCGGCGCTGCGGATGATGCGGGCCGATCGGGCGATCGGGACCTGGCTGCTCTTGTTGCCGGGCTGGCAGTCTATTGCGTTGGCGGGCGCATCCATCGGCTGGTCGAACGCGGATCTGTGGCTCACGGCTTGGCTGGTCGTCGCGTTTTTTGTCGGCGCGTTCGTGATGCGCGGCGCCGGTTGCGTGCTGAATGACATTGTCGACCGGGACATCGACGACAAAGTCGAGCGGACGCGCTCTCGACCGCTTCCCTCTGGCCAGATCACCCTTCGCGCGGCGATTTTTCTACTACTGGGCCTTTGCGCAGTCGGGCTCGGCATCCTCGCCAGCTTCAACATTCCCGCGATCCTTCTTGGTCTCGCATCGGCCCTGCCGGTGATCATCTACCCCTTCATGAAGCGCGTCACCTGGTGGCCGCAGCTGTTCCTTGGCGTCGCTTTCAACTGGGGAGCGCTCTTGGGCTGGACGGCGATGACCTCCGAGATCGGCGCGCCGGCGGTGCTGCTCTATCTGGGCGGGATCGCGTGGACGATCGGGTACGACACGATTTACGCTCACCAGGATCGAGAAGACGACGCCTTGCTCGCAGTGACATCGACGGCACGGCTCTTCGGCGAAAACTCGGCTCGCTGGATCAGCGTGTTCTACGCGATCGCCGTCGTATTCGCTGCGGCCGCGGGCGCCGTCGCCGGTCTGGGTTGGTTGTTTTGGGTCGGGCTCGCCGCCTACGCAGCGCATCTCGCCGGACAGGTTTGGCGGCTGGATATCAATGATGGCGCGCTCTGCATGCACCTGTTCAGATCCAACCGCGAGGCTGGGCTTCTGCTGGTCGCCGGCATCGCAATGGCCGGATTTTAGGCGTCGCGCCTAACGTCGACGGAACAGCCCACCGCCCCGACCTTGCTTGCGCAGCATCTCGGCGAGATCGTCCACGCAGTTGACGAGGTCCTGCCGGCTCATCTCTTCGATCCGACGGCCTTTCCAATGGGTCAAAACATGCCCGCTACGGCGCGCGAGAACTTCAACCGGGAGATTGGGCCGACCTTCCACGACCTCGCCGCCGTTCTTCAGGAAGGCCATGCCTTGCACGATCCGGCGATAAGTCTCTCGGTCTTTATCCTGCATCTGCGTCGCCTCTATTCACCGCATGTCAGCGTCTTCATCGACGCATTTTGGAAACGTTTTAGTCGCCTTCGGCGCCAACAGATCGCCGACAGTTCCTGAGATTCGGATCATGGTTAAGAAAATCAAGGTTTGCTGTTGGCGTGCATATTCGTCAAGCGCCACTTTTAGCTGTGGAGACGCGAAGTACGCCGGCTAATCGCGCGGCGACGAAGTCTCAACCCGGTTCCGGATCTGACGCACCAAGTACCAAACAGCGCCGATGATCGGCAGAGCGGCGATCGCTTTGAGAAGGCTCAGCGGCCAGCCCACCGCATCAGCGAGCGGAGCAATCAGAAAGCCCGCCAGACTGACGGCGTAATAACTGATCGCAACCACGGACAGTCCTTCCACAGTCTGCTGCAGTCTCAGCTGCAGCGCCGCCCGCTCGTTCATTGATTGAAGCAACTCTTGGTTTTGCTCTTCGAGCGAAACGTCGACGCGCGTCCGCAAAAGGTTGCCCGCCCGCTCCGCCCGCTGCGACAGCGCCTCGAGCCGGGAGTCGACCGATTGGCAAGTCCGCATCGCCGGCAGGAACCGTCGGACCATAAAATCCTGAAACGCTTGACGCTCCACAATCCGCTCCTCTCGGAGCGTTCTGATGCGGTCGTCGACGATCGAATGATAGGCGCGCGCCGCACTTAGTCGAAAAGTGCTGTCAGACGAAAGGCGCTCCAACTCGGCCGAAAGCTTCGTTAATCGATCGAGCGTCTCTCGGTCTTTGGTCACGGCGCGTTCCTGGGTCAAAGCCAGAATGACCTCTGAAAGCTCCCCGCCGATCTCGGGCAGCCGCCTTCCGACACGACGCGCCACCGGCAACGCCAGCATCGCCAAGGCGCGATACGTCTCCATTTCGATCAGCCGCTGCGCGACCCGGCCGATCCGCCGCGCGCCCAAACCCGGGGTCGTCACCAGCGCGAACCGGGTCTGCCCGCGCGGATCGAGCCGAAAGTCCGCGGCGGTGGCGCAACGCCCTCCCGACACCCAAGCGCTCGCCAGACTGTCTCCATGAAAGTGTTCACGCAGCGAACCGGTGATCTTGGCCTCGGCGTCTTCGGGACTGTCAGCGCTTTCCGCATGAAGCCAGCAAGACGCAATCAACTTGCCCGGCGCGCTCGCCAGCCAGTCATGGGGCAACCAGTCTTCCGGTCCCGACGAGAACGGCGCCGCCGCGGCCCTTTCTTTCACGAAAGTGTAAGAGATGAACTCCGTATGGAGCTCGAATTTCATCTTCAAATCGCCGAACTGCGAAACGAGGTGATTGATGTCGTCGCCCGCCGGGGTCTTTCCATCGATCTTCAGAAGCGTGTTCAAATGCGTCAGAACCGCCTCGTGATCTAGGCTGATCGGCGGATCAAGCGGTTTGAACGCAAGGTGCAGAACTTCCGCCGGAGCCTGAAAAGCCAAAAACGGACGAGAGTGCAGCTCGCCGATCATCTCTCTTCGTAGCGGATGATCTTCTAGCATGTCGTCTCGCGCTCCCACGCTTTCGCCGCTCGGCCGGTTCGCCGGTCTGGCCGCCCCTGCGCCTACGCGCGTTCGAACAGCTTTTCCAGATCCGCCAGTTTCAGCGTCACATAGGTCGGTCGTCCATGGTTGCACTGCCCGGAATGCGGCGTCGCCTCCATTTCTCGGAGAAGGGCGTGCATCTCCGCCGCACTTAGTCGCCGCCCAGCTCGGACAGAGCCGTGGCACGCCATCGAGGAACACACGGCTTCAAGCCGCGCCTCGAGCGAGTGCGCCGCGCCAAGTTCGCTCAGATCATCTGCCAGATCCCGGATCATTTGGGCGACATCAGGCGTTCCAAGGGTTGCGGGCGTCGCTCTCACGCACACCGCTCCGACGCCAAACCCCTCGACCTCCAGGCCAAGGCGCGCGAGCTCGGCCGAGGCGGCGGCGATGCGCTCGGCGTCCACCGGATCAAGCTCTACGATTTCAGGCGTCAACAAGGCCTGAGCCGGCGCGTCGGCGCTGGCCAAACCACGCTTCAACCGCTCGTAGACAAGACGCTCATGCGCAGCATGCTGATCAACGACCACGATGCCGTCAGCAGTCTGCGAAACGATGTATGTTTCGTGGATCTGCGCCCGAGGAACGCCCAACGGCAGTCCAACCGCCTGGGTTTCCAGCTCGTGAGACGCCGGGTCGTCGAACTCGCGCGTGGACCATCCTTCATTCAAGAGCGCTTCTTGAGCACCGTCTTGATCTTGCGCCGAGAACGGCGCTTGGAAGGCGCGCAACTGTTCTTGGAGGCCTGGCGCCGTTGGGCGACCACGATATGCCGGCGCATCGCCGCGCGGGGCGCTTGCAAACCGACCCAAGGCGCCGAGGCCTACCGTTGTCGACGCGCGATGGCCCGCCTCAGCGAGCGCGTGTTTCAGCGCGCCGATGATAAGTCCTCGCACAAGCCCTGCATCGCGGAAGCGCACCTCTGTTTTCGCCGGGTGCACGTTCACATCCACTCGTTGCGGATCGAGGTCGAGATAAAGCGCCAGCGCTGGGTGGCGCTCTTTCGGCAGGAAGTCCGAATACGCGCCCCGCACCGCGCCGACCAACAGCTTGTCACGGACTGGGCGATTATTGACGAACAGGAACTGATGGGACGCCGCGCCTCGATGATAGGTCGGCAGGCCTGCAAACCCGGTCAGCCGCAGGCCCTCCCTTTCCGCCTCGATCGGCAAAGCATTATCTTCGAACTCGCGCCCCATGATCCGCGCCAGGCGAGCCAACCGGTGATCGCCGGCCGGCGCCCGAAACAGAGTGCGCCCGCTGTCCACGAGCGTGAAACCGACCTCTGGCGCCGCCATCGCCAAGCGTTTCAACACTTCGGAGACCGCTTGCGTTTCGGCTCGATCAGATTTCAGGAACTTCAATCGCGCCGGCGTCGCAAAGAAGAGGTCGCGAGCTTCGACAACCGTGCCCGAACCCAGGGCCGTCGGGCGCAGTTCCCCGATAGCGCCCCCAGAGACCGTGATCTCCCAGGCCTGCGCCGCAAGTCCGCTCGAGCCGTGCAGACGCCGCGAGGCCAAGGTCAGACGGCTGACAGCTGCGATCGACGGCAACGCTTCTCCGCGAAATCCAAAGCTATGGATGTCGAGCAGATCCTCGCCGTCCGTTTTCGAGGTGGCGTGGCGCTCCAGGGCGAGCGGCAACTCGTCGCTTGTCATGCCCCGACCGTCGTCCGCCACGCGGATCAAAGACCTGCCGCCGTCCGCGATGGTCACATCGATCTGACGGGCGCCGGCGTCGAGCGCATTCTCGACAAGCTCTTTCACCGCCGCGGCCGGGCGTTCGACGACCTCGCCGGCGGCGATGCGGTTGATCGCCGCCTCCGGCAGTCTGCGAATGGACAACGAGTCGTCCGGAGCCTCGGTTTTGTGTTTCAACGCCGTCATACCGCAACATCTAGCATGCTGCTCTCAGATGGCGCTACAAAAACCAGACGGGCGCCATCAGTTAGACGAGGACGCCAAACCTTCCGGCTTACCGACAACGACGAAGTACAGTTGGTTGGGGTCCATCCACTTCGCCGCGACGCGCTTTATGTCGTCTACTGTGACGGCTTCCACCAGTTCGTTGCGCGTTTCGATGTAATCGATCGGCAGATCTTCCAATTGAGCGCCGACAAGGAACCTTGCGATTTTCCCGTTGGAGTCGAAGCGCAAAGGGTAGGCCCCGGTGAGGTAGCGCTTCGCGCGATCGAGTTCCTCCTCGCTCACGCCCTCTTCGGCCATTCGCCTCCACTCGTCCCGAATGACGTCAATTGAGTCCGAGACGCGTTCGTTCGCCGTCGCGACCCCGCCAAGATACAAGCCGGAGCGGTCCAACGGCGCCAGATACGAATAGACCCCATAGGCGAGGCCGCGCTTCTCGCGGACTTCGACCGTCAGTCGCGACGCGAAGCCCCCGCCGCCGAGAATGTAGTTCATCACGAATGCCGGAATGAAATCCGGATCATCGCGAAGCGGGCCGTCATGGCCGAACAGGACCGTCGACTGCGGCGCATCGAAATCGATCACTTCGATCCCCGAACGATCGGTCATCGTCACAGCGTCCGGCGCGCCAGATGCCCCTTCCGGCGGCCCGGCCGGCAGATCTCCCAACAAGGCGTCGAGAAGCGGCGCAACTTCCTCTGCCGAGATCGCGCCGACGACGCCGACATACATGTCAGACCGGTTTATCAACCGCGGCATGATCCCACGGAGATCCTCGGCCGTGAACGCTTCGACTGTCTCAGGCGTTCCAGAAGCCTTGCGCCCATATGCGTCGCTGGGAAACTTTGCCGAGAACCATGCGTTGGACGCCATCGCGTCGGGGTCGACCTCGTCCTGTTTCAGCCCTGACTGGATCTGTGCTTTGACCCGCGCAAGCGGTTCAGGGTCGAACCGAGGTTCCGTCAGGGCCAGACGCAAAAGCTCGAGCGTTTCGTCGCGGCGCTCGATCAGCATGCTCGCGCTGACGCGCAACGTATCTCTGTCCGAGCTAAAGCCTATGCGGGCGGCAATCTCTTCGGCGCGCGCCGCGTACGCTTGAGCGTCGTAGGGGCCCGCGCCTTCGTCGAGCGTCGAGGTCAGAAGGTTGGCCAAGCCCTGTTCCTCGGAGCGCTCAAGCGATGCGCCGCCGCGGAACGCGATCTGGATCGACAGGATCGGGATCGCCCGCTCCTCCACCATCCAGAACGTCACGCCGCCAGGCGTAGTGACCTCCTGGATCTCGGCGGCCGCGACAGCCCGGTCGTTCGGAAGCGCGAAAAGCGCCAGCGCGACGACGATGAACGAGAGAAACCGGATCATTGCGCAGCCTCCGCTTTCTGTACGTCGACGCCCGTCAACTGACCGGTCACCGAGTGTTCGATGGCCAGCGACGCCGCCGCCGCCTTGACGTCTTCCGCCGTCACCGCACGAATACGATCCGGCCAGGCCTTCACATCCTCAACGGTCAAACCAATCGTCAAAGCTGCGCCATACATGCGCGCCATCGACGACTGACTGTCTTGTTGAAAGACCTCATCCGAGATCATCGACATTTTCACACGCTCAAGCTCTTCCTCCGTGGGCCCCTCTTCAGCAAGCTTCGTAAGCACCGCGTCGGCCGCGGCTTCCAGTTCGTCAAGCGAAACACCTTCGACAGGGATGCCGTAAAAGTTGAACGTCGTTTTGTCCCGCGCCAACCCGCGGTAATAGGCGCCAGCGCCCAGAGCGGTCTTTTGGTCTTGCACCAGTTCACGCGACAGGCGGGATGTGAAGCCGCCTCCGAAGATCTCTGCGAGGACCGCGAAAGCTTCGCCTTCGCCCGGCTCGGCGGTGACATAGGACTCTACGAGATACGCGCGCGTGAAATACGGCTGACGGACCTTTTCGTCGCTCATGTAGACGCGTCGCGCCGCAATCTGAGGCGGCTCGACCGGGCGTTGAAATGGAACGAAACCGCTTGGGTTCAGCGGGCCGTAGTATTTTTCAGCCAGCGCTTGAACCGCGTCAGGCGTCACGTCCCCGGCGACAATCAACGTCGCCTGATCGGGAGCATAGTGCAGTTTGTAGAAATCAAGAGCGTCTTGGCGCTCCAACTCTTCGATTTCATGGCGCCAGCCGATCACCGGAACGCCATAAGGGTGGTTCAGATAAACCGCCGCGTTGAACTGCTCGCTGAACCGGCCCTGAGGATTGTTGTCCGTCCGAGAGTTTCGCTCTTCGATGACCACATCGCGCTCGGTGCGAACGCTTTCCTCGTCGAGAACGAGGTCGACCATCCGGTCGGCTTCCATTTTCATCACCAGCTCGAGCCGATCGGCGGCGATCCGCTGGAAATAGCCGGTGTAGTCCAGCGAGGTGAACGCATTGTCCTGACCGCCGTTGGCGGCGATGATTTTCGAGAACTCGCCAGGTGGGATCTCGTCTGTCCCCTTGAACATCAGGTGCTCGAGAAAATGGGCGATGCCCGACTGTCCCGGCGGCTCGTCGGCGGCCCCGACCTTGTACCAGACCATGTGGGTCACGACAGGCGCGCGGTGGTCTTCGATCACCACGCCCTGCATGCCGTTCGACAGTTCGAACGTCGTCACTTTGGGACCTGTCGACGCTTCGGTGGCTTGCGCCGAGAAGGGTGTAGAGAGGCAGATGAATGCGCCTACAGCGGCAGCGGCTACGCGCGGCAGGTTGAACATGCGTTTCTCCTGAGAACCGAATTCGCAAGACTAGATGGGGGCGGCGGCCAACTTCGCCAGTCTTGACCGCACGCGAAAAGGGCACGCGCGGCGACTCGGTGGTCACGGTGCGTCAACTCTGCGTTGAACGCGCAAGAGCTTCGCGCTCTTCTCGCCGTTAGTCTTCGACCGGCTCCGGCGGCACAACAAGATCCGGGTTCTTGGTGTTCTTGGCCTCGGCGGCGATGCGCCTGGTTTCCTCGGCCGCGTCCAGCGTGTCCGCTTGGATCTTGGGATCGCCGAACAAACGATCCAAGACGAGCTGATCCTCGCTCGCTTGCGCCGCTTCTGCTTCGATGATCGCCCGAACTTCGGGGTCAATGTTATCAGCCGCGGCGCCCTGAAGCAGCGCCCGCTCGCCAACGGACTGCGTATCCGCGGTTTGAAGCGTTGAACCGCCCAGCGCCAGCGCCGCCTCTTCCGACGGTCGGCGGTCGACCAGACTCTGAACGCCAGGCTCCGGCACGGGGAGAACGGTCTTGTCCTGCGGGATGGTGAGCGGTTTTCGCGAAACGACCGTGAACTCGTCTGGACCCTCTCGCTTGAAGCCGAGTTCTTCGCTCAAACCCGACATCGAGCAGCCTGCAAGCAGGAACGCCGCGACCGACGCCGCGCCGATCGCTTTGGCGGCGTGCAAGGTCCCGCGTTTGCCCCGACCGAGATTGCTGTCGCAGATCGCCATCACATTTTCTCCGGTTCGCTGGCCGACAGCTCTGATCCGTCGTCGGCTCACCCAGCGTTGTCAGACGCCCCCGCGCCCTCGGTTTTCGACTTCGTCGCGTCGCCCGGATCATCTTCCGGCTCACGCCAGGCGACCAGCGCCAAAGCCAAGGCGCCAACGAAGATCGTCGTGTCTGCAATATTAAATGCGTAAGGATTTTGGAACCCACAGCATTCAACATTGATAAAGTCGATGACGGCGCCCTCGGTGATGCGGTCCAAGGCGTTGCCCAAGGCGCCGCCGATGACCAACCCGCAGGACGCGGCGATCCGCCAGTCTTTCGTTCGCCAACTCCAGATCGCCAAGACAAGGCTGATGGCTGTGGCGAACCCGGCGAGCGCCCATTGCTGCTCGGGGCCGCTCCCCGCGAACAACCCGAAGTTTATCCCTCGATTATACGCAAGAACGAGATCGAGATAGGCGTTGACGTCGATCTCGAACCGGGTGCGTAGGTCGAGAACATCGAGAACCCACCATTTCGAAGCCTGATCCGCGACAAAACAAACCACGGCGACCAGGAAGGCGACGGCCAGGTTCATGGGGTCTCCGAACGCTCAGAATGACTAGTTTGATTTACCGAAACCGATTCCGAAACGGAAATCCATTCCGCCCCCGCCGCCGTCGCAATGACGGGCTTTATCGGAGACGCGACCCTCGTAGTCGTACAACGCTCGGTCTTTCGGGTGTTCCGGAGCGCTCGGCCCGATCGGACGATACCCTGTCGAATCAATGCGGTTGAGCACCTCGCGGGCCTGCGCGCAGTCGATCTCTCCCAGCGTCGGCAGCTCCAGCGTACGCCCGTCGGAAAGCTCGAAGGTGACGTCATTGGCCAGTACGACCGTCGCCGCGCCTAACACAGACAACGAGGCGGCAAGGACCAGTCGCACGGAATGTCCATTTATCTGCATTCGTCGGAGCGCCTTATTGGAAACGCCTTCTTTGAAAAGCGCGCAGCCTTTCACGATTTGCCGGGTAAACAGCCTCGCAGCGGGGCGAAATTGGGGCGGCGTCGCCTTACAATCCCAAGCAAGGAACCGACCACAACCGGAGTGTTGTGGAAACGTCACGAAGACGTTCCCACTTTCGGGCCGCTAGACCTTGGCGGCGTTTAGCTTGGCGGCGTTTAGCTTGGCGGAAATCAAACGCGGCTGGAGACGACTTCCGCACAGCGCCCGCAAACGCCAGGAACCTGGTGAAGTCCGACGTCTGGAAGGACTTTCCAGCACCTCTGACACTTTAAGCCGTCAGCCTTTGCGACCACGACACCCACATTGGGATCTTCCAGACGAAACGCTTCCTCCGGCGGTTCGTGCGGCTCGATACGCGCATCGGACGAGATGAAAAGGTCTGCGATATCAACACCTTCGAGCGCGGCGCGCAGATCAGGATCGGAGATGTAGACATGCGGAGCCGCCTCCAACGAGGCGCCGATCCGCTTTTCGCGGCGCTCCACCTCGAGCGCGCCCGTCACAACACGGCGCACGGCGCGGATCTTCTCCCATTTCGCGGCCAATTCGTCGTTCCGCCAAGAGCTCGGCGTCTCGACGAAGTCGCGCAAATGCACCGAGCCGTCGTCCTCTGGGAACCGAGAGAGCCAGACGTCTTCGGTGGTGAAGACCAGCATCGGCGCAAGCCACGTCGTCAGGCGCTCGAACAGCAGGTCCATCACCGTCCGGCAGGCGCGGCGGCGCAGGCTGTCCGGACCATCGCAGTAAAGCGCGTCCTTGCGGATGTCGAAATAGACCGCCGAGAGATCAACCGTGCAGAAGTTGAACAGCGTCGAGAACACTTTCTGGAAGTCGAAGTCCTCATACCCCTGGCGCACGGCTTCATCGAGTTCGCTCAAACGGTGCAGCACCCAGCGCTCGAGCTCTGGCATCTCAGACGGCTCGACTTTTTCCGAAGCGTCGAAATCCTTCAGCGCGCCAAGCATGAACCGCATGGTGTTGCGTAAACGGCGATAGCTGTCAGCGACGTTCTTCAGGATCTCGGGGCCGATCCGCTGATCCTCGGAAAAGTCGGTCTGGACCACCCAAAGCCTGAGAATGTCGGCGCCATACTGTTTGACGACCTCCTCGGGCACGATCGTGTTGCCCAGGGATTTCGACATCTTCTGACCCTTCTCATCCAGCGTGAAGCCGTGGGTCAGAACACAGTCATAGGGCGCCCGGCCGCGCGTGCCGCAGCCTTCCAACAGCGACGAGTGGAACCACCCGCGGTGCTGGTCGGTTCCTTCGAGATAGATCGAGGCCGGCCACATCGGCTCCTGGTCCCATTTCTCGCCATCCTCCATGACGAAGGCGTGGGTCGAGCCGCTGTCGAACCAGACGTCGAGAATGTCGGAAACCTTCTCCCATTCGTCGTGGTCATAATCGTTGGCGAGAAACCGCGCCTTGGCGTCCTCGCGGAACCACACGTCCGCGCCTTCTTCCTCGAAGGCCGCGAAGATGCGATCGTTGATCTTCGGGTCGCGAAGAACCTCGACGCGCTCGACGCCGTTCTCGACCACCCGCTTCATGAAGCAGGTCAACGGCACGCCCCAGGCGCGCTGACGAGAAAGCACCCAGTCGGGCCGGTTCTCGATCATTGAATAGAGGCGGTTTCGCCCGGTTTGAGGGACCCAGCGAACATCCTCGTCGATCGACTTCAGCGCGAGGTCGCGGATCGTCTTGCCGTTGGTCGCCGCGTGATCGCTCTCCATCGGTTTGTCGACCGCCACGAACCATTGCGGCGTGTTGCGGAAGATCAGCGGCGCTTTCGAGCGCCACGAATGCGGGTAAGAGTGTTTGAGCCGCCCGCGCGCCAGCAGCGCGCCAACCTCGACGAGCTTATCGATCACCGCCTTGTTGGCTTTGCCCTCCTTGCCCTTGCGATCAAGGATGTGCAGACCGCCAAAGAACGGAAGGTCTTCGCGGAACTCGCCCGCCTCGCCGACATTGTGGGTCATCGGCAAGTTGAACTTCAGCCCGATCTCGAAATCGTCGGCGCCATGACTGGGCGCCGTATGCACGAACCCTGTGCCCGCGTCGTCAGTGACGTGATCGCCGGGCAGCAACGGCACGGCGAAATCCCATTCGCCGCTCGCGCCGTCGGCGCCCGCAAACGGATGGGAGCAGACAAGCCCTTCCATCTCATCCGCCGACACGTCGCGCACCCGCTCCCAGCCATCGTCGGCGAGGCGAGCCTTGGTCAGCACTTCGGGCGCGAGCTTGTCGGCGATCAGATAGAGATCTCCGACCTTGGCCCAGCACTCCTCCGGCGTCGCTTTAACGCGGTAAAGGCCATAGCCGAGACCCGGATTGAAGCAGACCGCCCGGTTTTGCGGGATTGTCCAGGGAGTTGTCGTCCAGATAACGACATCGGCTCCTGTCAATTCCTCCGGCGCATTCTGGATCGGAAACTTCACCCAGATCGTATGGCTTTCATGGTCGTGGTACTCGACCTCGGCCTCGGCCAGCGCGGTCTTCTCCATCGGAGACCACATGACCGGCTTTGAGCCCCGATAGAGCGTCCGGTTCATCACGAACTTCATGAACTCGCGGGCGATGATCGCCTCAGCGCGGAAGTCCATGGTCGTGTAGGGCTTTTCCCAGTCGCCAGTGACGCCGAGGCGCTTGAACTCCTCGCGCTGGATGTCGATCCAACCCTCCGCGAACTTGCGGCATTCCTGACGGAAGTCGTTGACCGGAACCTCGTCCTTGTTCTTGCCCTTCTTGCGGTACTGCTCCTCGATCTTCCATTCGATCGGCAAACCATGACAGTCCCAGCCCGGACGATAGCGACTGTCAAAGCCCATCATCTGGCGCGAGCGCACCACCATGTCCTTGAGGATCTTGTTCAGCGCGTGCCCGATATGCAGGTGGCCGTTGGCGTAGGGCGGGCCGTCATGCAGCTCGTAACGCGGACGCCCAGCCGAGGCTTCCCGCAGCTTGGCGTAAAGGTTCATCTCCTCCCAGCGCTTGAGCCATTCGGGCTCACGCTTGGGCAGGCCTGCGCGCATCGGGAAATCCGTTTCCGGCAGGAAGATCGTATTCTTGTAATCGACAGTGTCTGTCGGCGTCTGATCGGCGCTCATCTCAGCGGCCTTTCTGTGATCGCGAAATTGGGGAGAGGCGGAATGCAAAGATCCCGGCGCGCCGTCTCCGTCAGGCGGATCAGGCGGCCGGGCCGATAATTCGAATGCTTATGCAAAAGCCCACTCTCATGGCCGGGCAGGTAGCAAGCGAAAGCCCTGACGTCTAGAGGGACGTGGTTTGCAACGCGCCACATGAGCCGCCCTGTCGCCTCTGAAGCGGAACCAGAGACCTAAAGGCATTTGACGCGAAGAGGCCCGCCTGCCTTCGCCGACGACACGGCTTGCGCGATCGCCGTCTGGTCGATCCGGTGCAGGCGATAGACGTCGTCGACCGTGCCCGTCTGACCGAAGTGCTCGACGCCGAGGGGGCGGAGGCGGTGACCGAAAACCGAGCCGAGCCAACCAAGCCCCAGCGGGTGCCCGTCCGTCACCGTCACGATCCCGATCGAGCGATTTAGCGGCGCAAGCAGTCGTTCAACATGGGACACAGCCTGTCCCTCTCCCAACGCACGGGCGCGGTCGGCGGCTTGCCAGCCGGCGTTGAGGCGATCGGCGGAGGTGACCGACAGCAGCGCGACTTCAGGATCCGCCTCGGCGGCGGCGATCGCTTCGGGCGCGACGGCCCCCGTATAGGCGAGCACTGTCTTCGTCGCCTCGGTGGGGGGGCGCATCCAGTATCCGCCATCGATGATCTCGCGGCGCAGATGGTCGTCGAGCGAACGCTCGGGTTGAGTGATCGTACGGGTCGTCAGCCGCAAATAGACCGAGCCGCCTTTCTCGTCGCGCAGCCACGAGCGCGGATCGGCGGCGCCCTCGCCGTCGCGCTGCACATAGTCGAACGACCAGCCCATGATCGCGGCAAGTTCGTCGGCGAAGGCGGGCTCGAACGTCGCCAAGCCGTCCTGGCTGATGCCGATCAGCGGCGTGCCGATCGACTGATGCGCGCCGCCTTCGGGGGCCAGGGTTACGCCGGACGGCGTCGCCACCAGGATGAACCGCGCATCCTGATAACAGGCGTAGTTGAGCATGTCCTTACCGCGCTCGATGAACGGGTCGTAGAGCGTGCCGATCGGGATGAGCCGCTCGCCGAACAGAGAATGCGACAGCCCCGCGGCCGCCAGCACCGAAAAGAGGTTCATCTCCGAGATGCCGAGCTCCAGATGCCGCCCGTCGGGCCCACCCGCCCATTTCTGCATCGAGCCGACGCCTTCCTCCTTGAAGTGGTCGACGATCTTCTCTCGCGCGAACAGACCGGTGCGGTTCACCCACGGGCCGAGATTGGTCGAGACGGTGACGTCCGGCGAGGTGGTGACGATCCGCTCGGCGAGCGGTCCCCCTTTTCGAGCCAGACGGTCAAGAATTTGCCCGAACGCCTTCTGGGTGGAGTTCTCCGCATCTTTCGGGGCTTCGATCATCTCGGGCGCAGGGATCGTCGCCGCGGACAATCGGCGGCGCCCTTTCGCGGCAAAGGGAACCTGTTCGAGGAATGCGCGATAGACGCTCGCATCACGAGGGAGACCCGCGAACGGCTCCCATTCCGCCCCATCGGGCACGCCATGCGCCGTCCGCAGCTCGGCGATCTGCGCCGGGCTCATCAGACCGGCATGATTGTCCTTGTGGCCGGCGAGCGGCAGACCATGTCCTTTGATCGTGTAGGTCACGAAGCACACGGGGCGATCGTGGTCGATCGCGCCGAGCGTCTCCGCCAGCGTCGCGACGTCATGGCCCGCGAGGTTCGTCATCAGCTGCGCCAGCTCCTCGTCGGAGCGACGTTCGATCAACGCGGTCACAGGCCCCTGATCGCCGATCTCGTCCATCAAGCGCCGTCGCCAGGCTGCGCCGCCCTGATAGGTCAGCGCCGAGTAGATCTGGTTCGGACAACGGTCGATCCAGTCGCGCAGCGCAGCGCCGCCGGGCTCCTGAAAAGCCGCCTCCAGCAGCGAGCCGTATTTCAGTTCGACGACGTCCCATCCCATGGCGCGGAACACATCGGCGAAAAACACGTTCTGACGATCCGGCGTGACTGCGTCGAGGCTCTGACGGTTGTAGTCGATGAACCACCAGCAGTTGCGAAGCCCATGCTTCTTGCCCTCTAGAAGCGCCTCATAGAGGTTGCCCTCATCGAGTTCCGCGTCGCCGAGAAGCGCGATCATCCGGCCTTCCGGCCACTCGCCCCAACGTTTCGCGGCGACGTAATCCTGGATCAGCGCCGAGAACAGCGCCATCGCGCCGCCGAGGCCCACAGAACCGGTGGAGAAGTCGACGTCGTCCACATCCTTGGTGCGCGACGGATAGGATTGCGCGCCGCCAGCGCCCCGGAACGCCTCCAGGTTTTCGCGGGTCTGGTTTCCGAGCAGATACTGGATCGCATGAAACACCGGGCTTGCGTGCGGTTTCACCGCGACGCGGTCCTGCGGCCGCAAAATGTGGAAGTAGAGAACCGACATCAACGTCGCGAGCGAAGCCGAGGACGCCTGATGCCCGCCAACCTTCAGCCCGTCGGTCTTCGGCCGAAGGTGATTTGCATTATGGATCGTCCAGCAGGCGACCCAGAGCGCCTTGCGCTCGAGCTCGGACAGCGTCTGCAGGTCAGGCTGGGCGGGCAGGTCCTTCATAGTGGGGTCTCATCGCGCAAACTCATCCTGGTAATGATATCAGCAGGAGCCAAGCGCAACTCGGCGTAAACCGCTTCACTAAGCTGGTTTTTTAGTGGAAAATGCTGCGTTCTCTGAGTTTGGTGGGTTTTTCTGCTAATGGATGCGATTGATCGGAAAATCCTGCGGGCGCTTCAGCGCGACGGCCGCCAGAGCCTGCAGGAGCTCAGCGAGACCGTCGGCCTCAGCCCGTCGCCCTGCGCCCGTCGGCTCCGACGCCTGGAGGAGGCTCGGATCATAACCGGCTATGCCGCGCTGATCGATGAGTCGCGGATCGGCTTCGGCGTCTCGGTGTTTGTGTCCGTGAAGTTGGATAAGCAGGTCGACGAAGCGATGGGAGCCTTCGAGGCGGCGATCCAGAGCTACCCAGAGGTCGTCGATTGTTGGTTGATGACCGGCGGCCGCGACTATCTGCTGCGCGTTGCGACCGGAAATCTCGCAGAGTTCGAGGCGTTCCTTACCGGACGGCTCACCCGAACGCCTGCGGTGGCGTCGATCGAAAGCTCGATCCCACTGCGCCGGGTGAAGGCCGGCATCTCGCGAAGCGTCTAGCCCGCTCAACGAGCGGTCGCTTCGCTGGTTTGGGAAGCGCCCCTACAGGAGCGCGAAACCCAATCCCGCCACAGAGACGCTCAGAACGAACAACAGAACCCGCATACTTACCTCCCGGTCTTGATTAAACCGGATCTGCAAGTTCTCCGCCAGAGCGCATGCGGCTCAGGCCGGCATGTTCACGCCTTCAACGCCCCACCCGTTTTCGGTTCCGTACCAAGTGAGCCGGGTCAACGACAGCGGCGCAATGTCGAAGGCCAGGGCACGGACCGGCGAAAGATCAAGCGCGACCGCCAACGCCGCCCGGATGACGCCGGCATGAACGACGGCCACGACGTCTCCTGAACCGGTTTCGTTCTGGGCTTCGATCTCTCGTCGCACTCTATTGGCCAACTCAGCGAAGCTTTCGCCGTCCGGAGGGGACGCGTGCGCCATGTCCTGCCAGAAGCGCGCAAGCCGCTCGCCATCATCCGCCTCTACCGCAGCGGCGGTCCGCCCGTCCCAGGCGCCGAAATGCTGCTCCCTCAGTGCTGGAAGTTGGTCAGGGGCGTCCCAACCCGTCCGGCGAAGAGCCGCTTCGGTCGCGACGGTCCGGCGGAGATCTGAGGTAAGAACCTTCGCCCGTTCCGGAAGGAGGCCGCTCAAGGCATGGATCCTGTCGATATCCGAAAGGTCGGCTTCGATATCCGTCCACCCAACAAACCCTTTCGAATGGGTCGGCGCGTGCCGAACCCACCACCATCTCGTCGGATCGCTCATGGCGCCGGCGCCGGTTTAAGCTGGAGCGGGAGGCCAGCGGCGACGAACACGACGCGATCCGCAACCGCGGCCACCTGTTGGTTGAGACGGCCTTGCGCGTCGCGAAAGCGTCGACCCAGCGGATTGTCCGGCACGATGCTCAAGCCGACCTCGTTCGAGACGCATGCGATGTCGCCATCGCCCTCGGACAAAACGGAAATCAGCTCCGCGCAAGCGGCGTCAACATCTCGCTCCGCAAGCATCGTGTTCGACAACCAATGCGTGAGGCAACCCACCAGAACGAACGCGCCGCTCCGGCGGGCCGACGCAAGCGCCGCGGGCAACTCCAGCGGGGCGTCGACGGTCCGCCAGTCGACCGGCCGTTGCGCTCGATGGCGGTCGATCCGATCAGCCATCTCCGCATCGAAAGCCTGCGCCGTGGCGATGTAGATGACGCCGCGCTGGCTTTTTGACGCGAGTTCCTCGGCGAACCGGCTCTTGCCCGAGCGCGCCCCTCCGAGAACGAAAACCAACTCACCCATACCGATAGCTTTTACCCCCCATAAACTTTTTTTCGCCGGATCATGATCCAATCGACGCTCTCACCCGTAACTGTTTTCAAATAGACGAACATGGGGAGTTTCCAATGTCGGCGTCATCCAACCCCGACGCGGCCCAGCGCCGTGTGATGAACACGGCCATGAAGGCCGAGTTGCTGGATGCTGAGACCGAGCTGATGCTGGCTCGAGCGTGGCGCGACGATGGAGACGAACAGGCGCTTCACCGCCTTGTAAACGCCTACATGCGGCTCGCGATTGCAATGGCTTCGAAATATCGTCGCTACGGCGCATCGATGAACGATCTGGTCCAGGAGGCCGGCGTCGGGCTGATGAAGGCCGCGTCGAAATTCGATCCCGATCGCGGGGTGCGGTTCTCGACTTACGCCGTCTGGTGGATCAAGGCGTCGATCCAGGACTACGTGATGCGGAATTGGTCGCTTGTTCGGACCGGCTCCACATCCAGCCAGAAAGCCCTTTTCTTCAACATGCGGCGGGTCCGCGCCCGGCTTGAACGCGAGATGGGGCAGGACTTTTCCGACGGCACCCCGGTTCAGGTTCGAGAGAAAATCGCCGAGGAGATCGGCGCGCCGCTGCGCGATGTCGAGATGATGGAAGCTCGGCTCGCCGGGCCTGATTTTTCGCTAAATGCGACGCAATCGGTCGACGAAGGGCGCGAGTGGGTCGAAACCATCGAAGACGACGGCGAGACGCCTGACGAATCTGTGTCCCGCCGATCGGACACGGCGACGGCGCGCACCTGGATCGTGGCCGCGATGAAAGCGTTGACCGACCGCGAACAGCTCATCATTCGTGAGCGCAAGCTCCGGGAAAGCCCACGCACTTTGGAGGCGTTGGGCGACCAACTCGGGCTGTCGAAAGAACGCGTTCGCCAGTTGGAGGCTCAAGCCCTTCGCAAAATGCGCAATGCGCTGGAGTCGCGTGTCGGCTCGGCCGCCAACGAGCTCGCCGCCGGCATCTGAGGCGGAAGCTTCTCAGCCTGCGGGAGCGGCTCCTTTCCGGGTGGCGAGGAGCAAGCTCGTTTCTGTGGCGACAATCCCGTCAATCAGCCGGACCCGCCTGAGGATCGCATCGAAACTCTCGAGGTCTGCGGTCTCAAGCTCAGCCACCGCATCCCACCGCCCATTCGTGGTGTGCAGCGCCCGAACCTCGGGAAAGCCGTGCAACCGACGGATCACCTGATCAGCGGCCCGCCCCTCCACTTCGATCATCATAACGGCGCGGACGCCGTCTGATCCGACACGTGATGGGAGCACCACCGAAAATCCTTGGATCGCCCCGCTCTCAAGAAGTCGATCGATCCGCGCCCGGACTGTCGCTCTGCTGAGCCCCAAGTCGAGCGCCAGAGAGGACACCGGACGTCTCGCATCGGTGCGCAGCAGAGCAATCAGCCGGCGATCCAAATCATCCAAGGTTCAAGTCTTCCATGGCTCAGCTCACTCATTTCGATCAATTTGCGTATCTAAGGTTATCAATATGCGTAATTACATGGGCCATATCGACAGATAATCAGCTATTTGAGACCATGCAAACAAGTCATAGTGCTGTTTAACCCTTGAGAGCGCCGCTCGTGCAGCTGATCGGAAGGCCATGCGAAAACACCCAGATCATCGCCAGCAGCCAATTGCGGTTTGGGGCGCGCCCCTGGAGGCTGGAGCTGGTACACGCGGTTGTCTGATGGGACCTGCGTCGCTGCGCACGGCCGAACTGATCGAAACGCTCGAAACCCTGGCGCCGATCGTCATCGACCATGGTGATGTGACCCCCGCTCCGGCAGCAGACTTTGTCGAGACGCCAGGGGCGCGCGCGCTTCCGACCGTCGCGGCCTGGTCCGCCGCCCTCCACGAAGCAGCGTATGCGGCAGCCAAGTCCGGTGCGACGCCTGTGTTTCTGGGCGGCGATCACAGCATCGCCTTTGGATCGATCAGCGGCGTCGCTCGTCATGCGCAGGAGCAGGACCGGGACGTCTTCGTGATTTGGCTCGACGCACATGCGGACTTTAACACGCCGGCGACGTCTCCCTCGGGAAACATGCATGGAATGCCGATGGCCTATCTCTGCGGCGAACCGGGGTTCGACGCGATGCGTGGCGTCGAACCCAAGATGCCGTCAACAGCGACGCGGCGACCCTTGGCGCCCGAGAATATCTTTATGCTGGGGCTGCGCTCGGTCGACCCTGATGAACGCGACTTGCTTTCAGATCGCGGCGTGCGGGCCTTTGACATGCGCGACTTCGACGAACGCGGCGTCGCCTCGATCATGCGGGACGTCCTCGAAGAGATCTCTAGCGCGTCGCCCAACCCTTGGGTTCATGTCAGCCTGGACGTCGACTTTCTTGATCCCGACATCGCGCCTGGCGTCGGCACCACAGTCCCGGGCGGCGCCACATTCCGCGAAGCGCATCTGATCATGGAGATGCTCTGCGACAGCAATCTGGTCAGTTCCCTCGACATCGTCGAACTCAACCCATTCCTCGACAAGCGCGGGAAAAGCGCGCGGCTGCTTGTCGATCTCGTCGCGAGCCTGTTCGGCCGCCGCATCTTCGACCGTCCTAGCCGGAGCTATTGAGCATGCCCAACACCGCCTCGGATCTCGCACTGGTCCCCTTCGTCAGCGTCGACGACATGATGAAGATCGTCACCTCGATCGGCTATGAGCGCTTCCTGACCGAACTCGCATTCTACATCGAAGACGACTTCAAACGCTGGGAGCAGTTCGACAAGACGCCTCGGGTCGCGTCGCATTCGCTTGACGGCGTGATCGAGTTGATGCCCACCAGCGACGGTCGCACCTACGGGTTCAAATACGTCAACGGCCACCCAAAGAACACCAGAGAGGGACGGCAGACGGTGACGGCGTTCGGCGTCATGGCGACGGTTGATACCGGATATCCTGTCCTGATCAGCGAGATGACGATCCTGACCGCTTTGCGCACGGCCGCGATGTCCGCTCTGGCGGCAAAACACCTGGCTCCCGCCGGCTCGAGGCGGATGGCTCTGATTGGAAATGGCGCGCAGTCCGAGTTTCAAGCCATGGCGTTCAAGGCGTTGCTCGGCGTCGATCAGATCGGGCTATACGATGTCGACCGGCGCGCCAGCGAGCGCTGCGCCCGCAATCTGGCGGGACGCGGTTTTGACATCGGCATCTGCGACAGCGCCGAAGCGGCGATGGAGGGCGCCCAGATCATCACCACGGCAACCGCCGACAAGCAGTACGCGACAATCCTGACCGACAACATGATCGGCGCAGGCGTTCACATCAACGCGGTTGGCGGCGACTGCCCTGGCAAGACCGAACTGCACAGAGACATCCTGTTGCGTTCAGACATTTTCGTGGAGTTCCCGCCGCAAACGCGGATCGAAGGCGAGATCCAACAGCTCGAAGAAGACCATCCGGTCACGGAACTGTGGGAGGTCTTCTCTGGAACGGCGGCGGGCCGCCGCAGCGCGTCTCAGATCACATTGTTCGACTCGGTCGGTTTCGCGATCGAAGACTTCTCAGCGCTCCGCTACATCCGTGATCAACTGCAGCCGACCGGCTATTTTTCCCGGCTCGATCTGCTGGCCGATCCGGATGATCCGCGCGACCTCTTCGGGATGCTGACGCGATCAGAAGCTCAGGCCAAGTCGGCCTGAGTCCGGCATCGTCGAAGCGCCGCCTAACGCTCGGTCACGATCTTCACCCGCTGACCCGCGCGCAGTCGATCATTAGGACCAATTCCGTTCAGCACCCGGAAGCGGTCTTCTTGGAAATCGTCCAACGCCATTCTGCTCGCCAGACGGCGGATAGTGTCTCCGCTGCGAACTGTGATGAACCGCAGTCGCAGCGGCTGCAGCGCATTCGCTTCCCGCTGAGAGAGCCGGCGGAAGCTGTAGGTCATGCGGCGCAGGGGCTCCGAAAGGCGGTTTCGCTGGTTGCTTGGATAGAGCGCCGTGAAACGATAGATGCGATCACCGAAGTCAACCGCGACAAGGCGCGCATCCGCTTGGCCTTTATTCGTTGCGACCGGCAAAAGCGCCGTCGCCGCAGGCAGGCCGTTCACCCGAATGCTCTGCAGACCCTGCAACCGCCCAACTCGCGCGTTTTTCGCCAGAGCGGGAACCCAACGCCTAGTGATGTAATCAGTCATCGATCCGCCAGGGTTCTTACCCCCGTCGAACACCACCTGTGCATTGTTTGGCCCGACCGCCTTAACGGCGTTTGACGAGTTCACGACGCGAAAGCCGCTCGGCACGGTGAATGTAAACCGCAAGATCGGATGAGAGAACGTGCGGCCTCGAACAAAGCCTTGTTCTCGCGAGTCGCCATAGACCATCCCGTCCACCGCCCTACGGAACTCGGCCGCCCGTCGCGGCGCGCCTGAGTTAATGTCGACGCCAGATCTCTGCGCTTCGATCACAGCTTGACGCTTTCGCGGCGCGTTGGCCGGGTGGCTGGCAAAGAAGTCGACCCGTGTCGCGTCATAGGATCGGCCGGCGATCTTCGCCGACAGGGCCGACTGATTTTGGAGATGACCGAGGAAATCAGCCTGGGCGAAGGGATCATATCCGGCCCGGGCGATGTAGCGGATCCCTAACCGGTCTGCTTCCAGCTCCTGGTTGCGGGAGTAGCTGGCGACATAGCCCTGCCCGGCGACTGAGGCCGCCTGGCCAACCGCCCGTGGGTCAATGCCCGCTGCGGCGGCGCCGATGCTCGCCAGAACTCCGAGAATATTAGCCTGCTGCGCGCGGGTCACCCGCTGCGCAGTATGCCGCCCGGTGACATGGCCGATCTCATGCCCGATCACGCCGGCGAGCTCCGCCTCGTCATTGGCCAAGCCAACCAGTCCCCGTGTGACATATACATAGCCGCCCGGAAGCGCGAACGCGTTGACGACCGGACTGTCGAGGACAGTGAACGTCCACTTCGCGTTTGGCAGTTCAGAGTTGGCGGCAAGCCGGCCCCCAATCCCTGCGACGTAGCCCGTCACACCTCGATCATCATAGGCGCCACCGAAGGCTTTTAGGATCTTCGGGTGCTCTTGATCGCCTATCCGCTGCTCGTCTGCGCGGGACAGCGCAGTCACTTCCCGTTGTCCGGTCGCCGGGTTCACCGTCTGAGCGCAACCGGCGAGCACTGTCGCTCCCACGGCGGCGATCGCGACTGCGCGACCAAACTTCGTCAGCCCGATATTGATCAGTCCCTTCTTGGTGTCCACGACAGGCTCTCCCAACTCCATCTCGCCCACATCCACAGCTTAAATGGGACGAGAACGAAGGGGAACTGTCAACCGCGAGAGCGTGGGGCGTCGCATGAGGCCGCTTGCCCGCCCGAGGCGCGTTGTGCTGAGCGGGGCGGCTCGCTAAGTTCCGCCCGATGGTCCCGTAGCTCAGCTGGATAGAGCAACCGCCTCCTAAGCGGTAGGTCGCAGGTTCGAATCCCGCCGGGACCGCCACTTGATCTCTCGATCTGGCGCTCCAGCTCGCCCCTCTCGAACTGGAGAGGGCGATGAGCAGCCAACTGCAAACAAAATGGCCCGCGACGCGCGCTGAAGGACTGCGTCGGCTCGATGCTTTCGCGCCGAAAATGGGCGCCGTCTACAAAGCTCAACGCAACTACGACCTCGGACCGGAAAACCGTGGTGGAGTGTCCGTTTTGTCGCCTTACCTGCGCCGACGTTTGATCACCGAGGAGGAGGCCGTCGCTGCGGCTCTGTCTCGGCATTCATTCGCCGCCGCAGAGAAGTTTGTTCAGGAGGTCTTCTGGCGCACCTATTGGAAGGGGTGGCTTGAAATGCGGCCGCAGGTTTGGCGCGAGTATCGGGTCGGCGTTGAACGGGATCGCGCCAGAGCCGACCGGTATGGCGACCTCGGCGCCGCGCTTGTGGCGGCTGAACAAGGCGAGACCGGCATCGACTGTTTCGACGCCTGGGCGCGGGAGCTTGCTGAGACGGGCTATCTGCACAACCACGCCCGCATGTGGTTCGCGTCGATCTGGATCTTCACGCTGGATCTGCCCTGGCGCCTGGGCGCGGATTTTTTCCTTCGGCGCCTGCTCGACGGCGACGCCGCGTCGAACACGCTGTCTTGGCGATGGGTCGCCGGGCTCCATACGAAGGGAAAAAACTACGCGGCGCGCGCGTCAAACATCAAGAAGTACACCGAAGGACGGTTTGACCCAGGCTATGCGCTGACGCCCAATCCGTCTCCGCTCGTTGAAGACGGCCCGGCGCTCTCCCCAACCCCGCTGAGATCGCCCGAGCCGCTCGACCCCTCGCAACCCAGCGTCCTGTTGCTCACCGAAGAGGATTGCAGCGCCGAGAACATCGACGCGTTTCCTGCTTTGGACTGGCGCGCCATCGGCGTTTTGCCACTCGCCAACGAGCGCTCTCAAGCGGCCGTCTCAGCCAAGGTCGCCGACTTCGACCGAGGCGCGCTGACGGATGCGGCGGATCGATGGAGCGCAGAGCCGAAATGGATCGAACCGACGCCAGAGGCTCTCGTCGCATGGGTCGAGGGCTCGGGCGCCCGCCAGATCGTCACGCCGTTTACGCCGGTCGGCTGGGTTCGGGACTGGCTCGATCGCGCGAGATCCGATCTCGCCGAAGCGGGCGTCGTCCTGGCCGAGCAACAACGCCGCTGGGATCGCACAAGCTGGCCTTACGCCACGGCGGGCTACTTTAAGTTCAAGACCAGGATCCCCAGTCTGATTGGCAAACTCCTGTAGATTTGTTCTCCAATTGTTCTTATTCTCATGGCGATTCTCAGGAGATCGCAATGAGCAAGACCTTCACCTACGAGCGCGATCCAGACGCAGACCAGGAACCAGCGAGGGAAGCTTCGTTCTTCGACGTGGAGCGGCGGCGTGGCCGGGGTGCGGCGACAAACGAGACCGGTCGTTTCGAGCGCGAACAGCGTGAAGCCGTTCACGACGGTTGGGACATCCATGAAGAGGCTCCCCCCTTCCAAACCGAAATCGCCGCGGAGAATGCTCGAACGATCATCACCCGAAACACGTCGCCGGACGTCCCGTTCGACCGCTCGATCAACCCGTATCGGGGCTGCGAGCATGGATGCGTCTATTGTTTTGCGCGGCCGACGCATGCGTATCTCGGGCTGTCGCCAGGTCTGGACTTCGAAACGAAGCTGTTCGTCAAACCCAACGCCGCCGAACTGCTGAGGCGTGAGCTTGCGAAGCCGGGCTATCGACCGGCGGCGATCGGTATCGGCACCAATACCGATCCCTACCAACCGATTGAAAAAACGCATGAAGTGATGCGCGACGTGCTGTCGGTCCTGCTCGAGACGAAACATCCGGTCACGATCGTCACCAAAAGCGCCTTGATCATTCGGGACGTCGATATTCTCGCCGACCTGGCGCGTCGTCAGTTGATCGGGGTCGCCCTGTCTGTCACCAGTTTGGACCACCGTTTCGCCCGGCGAATGGAGCCGCGCGCCTCGACGCCGAAACTCCGCCTGAAAGCGGTTGAAACACTTCGAGAGGCCGGCGTGCCTGTCGGGGTGATGGCGGCGCCCCTCATTCCGGCGCTGAACGATCATGAGATCGAGAACATCCTTGCCGCCGCTCGCGACTCCGGCGCGCAGTGGGCCGAGTTCGTCGCTTTACGGATGCCGCTGGAGATCAAGGATCTGTTTCGCGACTGGCTGCGCGAGCACTTCCCAGACAGGGCGGCGCGCGTGCTGCGTTACATCCGAGAGATGCATGGCGGTCGCGACTACGACCCGCAATGGGGACGTCGATTGCGCGGCGAAGGCGTTTATGCGCGCCTGATGGCCGAACGCTTTCGCAAGGCGCGGCGGCGCTACGGGCTTGATGCGCCGCGTCCTGAACTGCGGACCGATCTGTTCGTGAAGCCCGACAAGACGACCGCGCAATTCGAACTCGACCTGTCCTGAAGACTGTCTAATCGCGCTCAATGACTGTGATGATCACCCCGCCGAGAAGTGCTGCGATCAAGTTGTAGATGATCGCAGACGCCACTCCGACGACGAAGCCGGCGACGGCGACAAACAACGGTAGAAAGACGATCAACAACGGCCCGAGTTGCCCCAACTCGGCCTCGGCCCCCAGGTTTTGTTCGGTCTCACCGACGATCACGAACAACAACGCGCGCAAAAGAGCCATCACCGCGCCAACCGCGCCGAAGACGACGCCGGCGCTCAAAACCCCGACGCGTCTTATCTCTCGGCGGATTTCCCGCGACGTTTCTTCGGACATCTGGCGCCCCTTTCTCACCAGACCAAAGCCAAAGCGGCTTTTGCGGACATCTTTCGCATGCGAAAGGTCAGTACGCCACTGGGAATTCGCATGAGGGGTCGCGTCTGGGATGACGAAGTCAGGGCCTGATTTCGAACTTGAGACCGGCATTGTCGCTCGGCTTGGTTCAACGACACGCGTCTGCGGCGTCGATGAAGCCGGCCGTGGACCGCTTGCGGGACCTGTCCTCGCCGCAGCTGTCGTTCTCGACGCAAAGAACATCCCCAACGGCCTCAACGATTCAAAGAAACTCTCGCCCGCCGCGCGCATCCGCATGTTCACAGAGTTGCAAGCGGCCGCCTGGATCGGTGTCGGCGCCGCAAGCGTTCGCGAGATCGATCATCTCAACATCCTAAGGGCCAATGACCTGGCGATGCGGCGCGCGATCGAGCGGTTGCCGTTCTCGGTCGACTGGGCCCTGATTGACGGCAACCGCTCGCCCCCCGACCTTCCTTGCCGAGCGGACGCGATCGTAAAGGGCGATGGCCGCTGTCTGTCCATTGCTGCGGCGTCCATTGTTGCAAAGGTGATACGGGACCGCATCATGGACAAATTAGCTGCTCGGCACCCCGTATTCGGCTGGAGCCGGAACGCGGGCTATCCAACTGCGGGCCATCGGGCCGCTATCGCCGAACACGGCGTCTCGGCTCACCATCGGCGCAGTTTTCGAATGATCCACAGATAAATAAATATTAACCATACCCCTAACTTCTTTTATATGAGGGGCTTAACTCTTAAACCCGAATTTCAGAGGCTTAATTTCCCCAGTGTTATCCACATGCCCCGGCGCGCTTTCGGCTGCTGCTGAAATGTCCTTTATCTTTACGCTTTTACGTAAGCGCTTAACAAAGATAGGCTAGCAAAAGAGCACGACGTCAATTTGAGCGAGTGGCATGACTATAAAATCTCTGTCGGCACGTCACACACTTGCAACAAATCGAAGATCCCGCGCGAGAGTACTCGGGCTAACTTTACCCCCAATCCAATATCGGCCTTATCCGCTTTTAATTATATGAAATCTTGAGGGGTTTGACGCAGCCGACAAGATTCGTCATTTGTTTCCACAAAGTTATTCACAGGCGAGCCAAAGCGATGTCCGGTAAACGGCGGAGTAAGACGCCAAACGAGCGTCACAAAACTGAATCCCACCGTTTGGCCGCGCTAGAAGTCGAGCCGTTCCTTGATCAGGTAATGATTGGGGATTGCATCGAACAGATGATGCGGTTGCCGCCACAATCCGTCGACCTGATCTTCGCCGACCCGCCCTACAACTTACAGCTGCGGAACGAGTTGCACCGACCCGATGCGAGTAAGGTCGATGCGGTGACAAATGCCTGGGATCAGTTTTCAAGCTTTACCGCCTATGACCGCTTCACCCGTGATTGGCTGTCCGCGGCCCGCCGGGTTCTGAAAGACGACGGCGCGCTTTGGGTCATCGGGTCATATCACAATATCTTCCGGGTCGGCTCGGCTTTGCAGGATCTTGGCTTCTGGATTCTCAACGACGTGATCTGGCGCAAGACCAATCCCATGCCGAATTTTCGCGGCAAGCGGTTCACGAACGCGCACGAGACGCTGATCTGGTGCGCCAAGTCGGAAGCGCAGCGGCGCTACACCTTCAACTACGAGGCGTTGAAGGAGCTGAATGACGGGCTCCAGATGCGGTCAGACTGGTTGATCCCCATCTGCTCTGGGTCAGAGCGGCTGAAAGACGGCAACGGCGACAAACTGCATCCGACGCAGAAACCAGAGGCGTTGATCGCGCGGGTGCTGCTGGCGTCGACCGAGCCCGGGCATGTCATTCTCGACCCGTTCTTTGGGTCGGGAACCACCGGCGCCGTCGCCCGGCAATTGCGTCGGCGCTTCATCGGCATCGAGCAGGACCCGGCTTACGCCGCCGCTGCGACTGAGCGTTTGCAGAAGATCGCGCCGCTTGACGAAGACGCGCTCGAAATCGCCCGTTCGAAACGCAAGGCGCCCCGCATTCCGTTTGGAGCCCTGTTGGAGCGCGGCCTGATCTCTCCTGGCGACAAGCTTTGGACCGAAAAGAAGCACCACGCCGCCAAAGTACGGATCGACGGCAGCCTGGCCGTCGAAGGGTTCACGGGGTCGATCCATCAAGTCGGCGCGCATGTGATGAACGCCCCTGCGTGCAATGGCTGGACGTTCTGGCATTACGACAAACCGACCTTTCAACCGATTGACGTTCTCCGCGACCAGATCCGTAAAGAGATGGAGAGCGTGTGAAAGCGTCCGAGGCTCAGGCATCCATGGCTCAGGCATCCATGGCTTGGAGACCGAGCGACAGAGCTTTCTTCATCAGCGTCGGCAAAGCTTGATCGTACAGCTCGTCGCGCGACGCCCAAAGATCCCCGTCGCGGGAGGGCGGCTCGGCGACCACTGCGCCGCGAAGCGACAAACGCAAATGAAAATGCGTGAACGTATGGCGGGCCTCGACGCCGAGCTCTCGCCATTCGGCGTCGAGCGGCTCAGCCAACCGAAGCGCGTCCGCTGTCGGCGACGCTTCGGTCCAGGTTGTGCCTGGCAAACCGAACATTCCGCCCAACAGCCCTTTCTCGGGTCGCCGCTGCAAAAGGACCCGCCCGGCGGCGTCGCAGCAAAGATAAGCGACGCCCAACCGCGTCGGTTTCGCCGTTTTCGGCTTCTTCTTGGGAAGGGCTTCCGGTTCTCCGATCCGACGCGCCGCGCAATCCGCCATCCACGGGCATATTCCGCAGGCCGGCCGGCGCGGCGTGCAGATCGTGGCGCCCAGATCCATCACCGCTTGCGCATAGTCGCCGGGACGTGACGTCAGGGTGAGGGAAGCCGCAGCCTTTTTGATCTCCGGCTTGCTGTCCGGCAACGGCGTTTCAATGTTGAAAACGCGACTGATCACGCGCTCCACATTGCCATCGACCACGACGGCGCTGCGATCAAAGGCGATGGCGGCGATCGCCGACGCCGTATATGGCCCAACCCCAGGGAGCGCCATCAGACCCGCCTCTGACTCTGGAAACCGTCCGTCATGTTCGTCGGTCACATGCTTCGCGCAGCGGTGGAGGTTTCGAGCCCGCGCGTAGTATCCAAGCCCGGCCCACGCGCGCAGCACGTCGTCCAGATCCGCCGCAGCAAGGTCCTGAACCTGCGGCCAAATCGACGTGAACTCGGCGAAGTAGGGCCCCACGGCCGCAACCGTGGTTTGCTGCAGCATGATTTCCGACAACCAGACGCGATACGGGTCCGGCCAGACGCCCTTACGGCGATCCGCCGGACTGATGCGCCAGGGCAACAAACGAGCATTCCGATCGTACCATTCCAGCAACGCGCCCGGCATTTGCCTCGATTTCGTCACAGTTGACCCCGGAAATGAGAACAAACCAAGCACATTGTGGTCATGATTACCTGCAATCTTTCCTATCGTCGCCACATTCTCTCAGGCATGGTTAACCGGAGAGAGAGTGGCCGAGCAGTGAAAACAGGATGATCCAAGGAGATCAATGATGGCCAGCGCTCGACCGATCGACATTAGCGGCGGCCCGAAGAGCAATCGGGTCGGCGGCGGCTTCAAGGCGGCGAGCGCGCTGGCGCGCACGCCAGTCCGAGCCGTCGCTGGAAAACGGGGCATCGCGGAAGCGCGCTTGTTGACCCATTGGCGCGAGATTGTCGGAGAGGATCTCTCGACGTTCACGCGACCGATCAGGGTGCGCAGCGACCGCCGCGGGTTGTCGCTTGGCGGCGTTCTGGTCCTCGCCGTGGCGGGTCCTCGAGCCAGCGAAGTCGAACACCAGATACCGCGCATTATCGAGCGAGTGAACGGATACTACGGCTACAAGGCCGTTGTAGAGGTCAAGCTGACGCAAGCGATCGGCCCGTTCCCAACCGCGCCCGCCATCGACGAGGCGACCGTTGCGGCTGCGCCGTCGGATCTTCCTGAAGAGAAGCGCCAGCGGCTCGATGCGATGACGTCGCCGATCCTCGACGATCAATTGCGCGAGGCTCTGTCACGACTTGGCGCAAATGTGATGGCGAAGAAGTCCGGAAAGCGTACAACGTCAGCCTAGATAGGTACGTTTTACAGGACGAGGATTATCCGATGCGCTCTTCTATGACCCGTTTCGGAGTCGCTGTTGCGGCTATTTTGCTTTTGGCCGCCTGTGGCGAGGAGGCGGCGCAGTCCAGTAACGAAACTGGAAACGACACGGCGCAACAGGCGGGATCGGCGGCGCGCGGAGAGATCAGCGCATTCCCATTGCAGACCCCGGCCGCGGACGATCCGTATCTCGCCAAGGGTTACGCAGTCGGCGACATTATTCTCGGCGACGCGAACGCTCCGGTGACGATCATCGAGTACGCCTCTCTCACATGCCCGCACTGTGCGAGCTTCCATGTCGACACCTACCCGACATTAAAGAAAGACTATATCGATACGGGTAAGGCGCGTCTGATCGTTCGCGAGGTCTATTTCGATCAGTTCGGGCTCTTCGCCGCCGTCATCGCCCGATGCGGAGGCGAGCAACGCTACTACCCCTACCTCGACGTCTTTTTTGAACGGCAGGCGCAATGGACGGGCGCTGGAGACGAAGAGTCGATCATGCGGGAGATCCGCAGTATCGGACGCTTTGGCGGTATGGCGGAAGAGCGGATTGACGCGTGTCTGAACGACCAGCCGTTCGTCAATCAACTGCTCCAAAACTACCAAGCGGCGGCGGAAGCCGACGGCGTGCGATCGACCCCATACTTCCTCGTGAACGGCGAACCCATCCGCGGCAATGTCGGAATGGATGAAATGCGCCGGGTCATTGACGACGCTTTGGGCGGCTAAACAACATCAAGATCGCTGATCTTGGCCGTGATGCGAATCACACCACAAAATCTGGGGACGCCAGGCCGATTGACATTGGCTGGCCGCCTCGGCATCAACGGGTGATCGTCGTTAACAGATAGCGGCGGCATTCAGTCTCGCGGACCGTTCGGCGTGCATTTCACAAAACTACGGCTTTCCGGTTTCAAATCCTTCGTCGATCCGACGGAGCTTCACATCCGGCCTGGATTGACCGCGGTGATCGGACCGAACGGCTGTGGAAAGTCGAACCTTCTTGAAGCGCTTCGCTGGGTCATGGGCGAGACATCGGCGAAATCGATGCGCGGCGCCGGCATGGAGGACGTGATCTTCGCCGGGGCCAAGACGCGCCCGCCCCGAAACTTTGCCGAAGTCACGCTGACAATCGACAACACAGAACGTCGCGCGCCCGAGAACTTCAACGACGCGGATGCGATCGAGATCACCCGCCGCATCACGCGGGACATGGGATCGAACTACAAGCACAACGGCAAAGAAATCCGCGCCCGCGATGCGCAGACGATGTTCGCTGACGCGGCGACTGGAGCGAACTCGCCGGCTCTTGTCCGCCAGGGTCAGATCTCCGAACTGATCAACGCCAAACCCAAAGCGCGCCGCCGCATTCTCGAAGACGCGGCGGGCATCGCCGGGCTGCATGCTCGGCGACATGAAGCGTTGCTGCGGCTGAGCAGCACGGAACAGAACCTTGAGCGCATCCTGGAGGTGCTCGGCCAGCTGCAGTCGCGCGAAGCGGCTCTGCAAAAGGAGGCCGAGCGCGCCAGCAAGTATCGTCAATACGCGACAGAGCTTCGGCTGACCGAGGGGATGCTGATCTACCGTCGGTGGCGGGAAGCCTCGAAAGACCTGACCGGGGCGAAGTCAGCGATCGACGCCGCCGTAGCGGCGGCGGCCGAAGCTGCGAGGAAAGCCTCGGAAGCGGGTCGCGAGCGCACCGAGCTGGAAGACGGTCTTCCAAAGCTCCGCGAGGAAGACGCGATCGCGCGCGCGCTCCATCAGAAGCTGTTGATGACCCGCGAGGGGCTCGAGGCGAAACAGCGTGATGCCGAAGCGACCGCGCAAAGGCTTCAAGCCCAGATCCACCAGCTCGAACAGGATCGAACGCGCGAAGAAGCCCTGGGCTCGGACGCCGGGCAAATGATCGAACGCCTGCAGGCCGAGATCCAGGCTCTCGAAGCATTGGGCGACGATGATCGATCAGAAGAGATCGAAGCGGCGCGGGCGCATGAAGCGACGGCGGAGGAAGCCGTTCGCAGCGCTGAAGCGACGCTCGACCGGCTCAACGCCGACGCGGCGCGGGTGGCGGCCGAAAGCCAAGGCGCCACGCGACGGGCGGAAGAGGCGGAACGCGCGATCGCTCGTATCGCGACGGAAACCGCCGAAGCACGCCGGCGCCGCGAGGCGCTCACCGAAGAACGGCGTACGGCGGAAGCAAGCCTTGAATACTCGCAGACAACCGCCGAGGAGGCCCGTGCGGCTCTCGCGGAGGCGGAAGAACGGCTTCTGTTGGCGGAAGAAGCCCGAACCGACGCACAGACCCGCGAGGCCGAGGCGCGAACGTCGTTCACCGAAGCGCAGGGCGCGCAACGCGCTTTCGCTTCGGAAGCTGAGCAATTGAAAAAACTGCTCGTCGCCGAGAAGGAAGACGGCGGGGAGCCGATCTTTGACCAACTTCGCGTCGCGGCCGGAGCGGAAATGGCCCTGGGCGCGGCGCTTGCCGACGAGCTCCGTAAGAGCATCGACGAGACAGGTTTCGGCTGGCGAACCCTGCCGAAGCTCTACAGCTTGTCGCCGTTGCCGGATCGAGCGCAACCAATGTCGGAGCTGGTCGACGGGCCGCCTGCGCTCAACCGGCGCCTCGCTCAAACCGGGTTGATCCCCCGCGAGGAAGGCTTCGAGCTTCAGCAGAAACTCAAACCCGGCCAGCGCCTCGTCTCTCCGGAAGGCGACATGTGGCGCTGGGACGGGTTTTCGCAGTCGGCGGATCAAGCGCCCAACACCGCATCGCTCGCGCTTGAGCTGAAGAACCGGCTTGAGGAGCTCGAAAAGCAGCTTGGCGACGCCAGCGCGAAGCTGCACGAAACGGAACAGGCTTTTAATCAGGCCGCCGAGAGCCTGCAGAAAGCACAAGACCACGAAGTGGCGTCACGCGAAGCGCGGCGCGCAGCCGAGCGCGAAGCTGGAGAAGCTGAGCGAATCGCTGCGAAGGCCGACACGGCGGTGTCCGGATTGGCGAGCCGGCTGGACGCTGTCGCGCAATTGTTGGGGAACCGCGACACGGATGCGGCTGATGCTCAGTCGATGCTCGAAGACGCGCGCGCGGCTCTGGCGGCCTTTGACGGCGCTGAAACGACGGAGATGTCGGTCGACGAGGCGCGCGCGCGTGCGGAAACTGCTCGAGGCGCTTTCATCGAAGCCCGCGGCGCTCGGGAGGATCTGGAACGCCAGTCCCGCCAGCGCGGCGAGCGCCTGGGGCAGCTCGGCGTCGATCGGGACGGCTGGATCAAGCGTCGCGACGCCTCCGCCGAGCAACGCACGACGATCGAAGCGCGCTTGGGAGAAGCCTCGGAAGCGCTGGAGGAAGCCCGACTGGCGCCTGAAACGATCTCTGAGGAACGCGAGCGTATCTCCGAGGAAGCCGACGGCGCTGAAAAGCGCCTCGCCGACGCGGTTGACGAGCTATCCAAGGTGGAAGGTTTGCTGCGCGAAGCCGCTCGTGCGGAGAAAGAGGCCGGAGAACAACTGGCCGAAGCCAAGACCGAACAGGCTCGGCTTGAAGCGCGCTCGGAAGCCGCGACGGAACGCGCCGAAGACTTTGCCCACGCGATGCGCGACTTCGCCGGTTGCGATCCGGAAGAGTTCCCATCTCAGCAAAGCCTCGACGCCGAAGCGCTCCCGACAGTCAAAGACCTCGAACGGGCGATCTCGATCCTGCGTCAGAACCGCGACAAGCTCGGCGCTGTGAACTTGCGCGCCGATCAAGAGCTGCAAGAGGTCGCAGCAGAACGCGAGAGCATCGAAACCGAGCAACAGGATCTCGACGCAGCCGTCGAAAAGCTGCGGCAAGGCGTGAACGAGTTGAACAAGGAAGGCCGGCAGCGCCTGTTGGCCGCCTTCGAAGAAGTGAACCGCAACTTCTCGGCGTTGTTCGATCATTTGTTCGGTCAGGGCGGCACGGCGAGCCTCGTTCTGGTTGAAAGCGACGATCCGTTGGACGCCGGGCTGGAGATCATGTGCCAGCCGCCCGGCAAGCGTTTGTCGAACCTGTCGCTTCTATCAGGCGGCGAACAGACCCTGACGGCGATCTCGCTGATTTTCGCAGTGTTCATGGTCAACCCGGCGCCAATCTGTGTTCTCGACGAAGTCGACGCGCCGCTTGACGACGCCAACGTGACCCGCTTCTGCGAACTGCTTGATGAAATGACCCGACGAACCCGCACCCGGTTCCTGATCATCACGCACCACGCCATCACCATGAGCCGAATGGATCGGCTGTTTGGCGTGACCATGGTCGAACGGGGCGTCAGCCAGCTCGTATCGGTCGACCTGCAGACCGCTGTCGAGATGGTGGACGCGTGACGCGGCGCCGCATTTGGCTAAAATATATATTTTTCATAGAGTTATGCCCTTCGCATGCGCGGGAATCACGCCTTGACACCGCGTTTAGGCATTTCCTAATGTCCGCGCGGCGAAGCGACGGTCTTGCGACCGCGCGAGCGAGCGATCGCGTTCACCGGAGTGGCCAATCCCGGCAAGGTTGGCAAGTCGACGACGGAAGGCGCGCAGATGGCGGAGGATGACGGCGGCCGGCGCAGCAAAGCTCCCAAGAGACGAGACGATCTCGGCTCTCGGATCGAGCAGGCGCGCAAAGGCGCTGAACCCGAACCTTCTGGCCCGAGCGAAGGGCATGCGCTCTCTGTCGCATGGCGTATGACCCTGGATTTGGTTATCGCCACGACGGTCGGCTTCGGCATGGGTTGGGGTTTTGACAGTCTCTTGGGGACTGCGCCGCTTCTCATGATCGTCTTTGGGCTCATCGGCTTCGCCGCCGGCGTCAAAATGGTGCTGCGAGCGGCGAAGAGCCTGCAGAAGGACTAGCGGCGAGGACGCCGTCAGAGAAACACAGCGGCGCGTGCGCCGCGACGAGAGGGAGCGGCAACGTGGCTTCATCGAAAGAGGGCGAACTGGTCATCGACCCGATGAAACAGTTCGAGATCAGCAGTCTCTTCGGCTCAGGTGACGGCGGCCTCTACTTCTTTTCGGCGACAAACTCCACCCTGTGGATGGCGATTGTCTTCCTGGTGTCTGTCGCTCTCTTCAGCTTTGGCGCGCGGGGGCGGTCGCTTGTGCCGACGCGACTGCAGTCGGTGAGCGAAGTCGTCTATGAGTTCGTGCAGAAAATGGTCCGCGACACCGCGGGCGAGGAAGGCATGAAGTACTTCCCGTACATCTTCACGATCTTCGTCTTCATCTTCTTCGCCAACATGCTCGGACTGATCCCAGGCTCATTTACGGTCACAAGCCACTTCGTGGTGACTGGCGCGCTGGCGCTGACCGTTTTTGTGACCGTGACGGCGATCGGCTTTATCAAACACGGCACGCATTTCCTGACCTTCTTTGTTCCCCAGGATGCGCCGACGGTGATGAAACCGCTGCTCGCGCTGATCGAGGTCATCTCGTACTTCGTGCGCCCGCTTAGCCATTCAGTTCGACTGGCCGCGAATATGATCGCGGGCCACGCCATCCTGAAAGTGTTCGCGGGCTTCGCCACAGCGCTGGCGATCTACGGAGCGTCCGTGGCGACCATACCGGTCGCGTTCTTCTCAGTTCTGGTGATGATCTTCATGTTCGCGCTCGAGGTGCTCGTCGCCGCGGTGCAAGCGTACATCTTCGCGATGCTCACAAGCATCTACCTGAACGACGCGCTGCACATGCACTAGTGCGGCGTCGACCCGACCACCCAGTTTTCGAGTTCTAGAGTTCCAAAGGAGTAGGGATCATGGAAGCAGCAGCTGCAGCACTTCTCGGCAAGTACATCGGCGCCGGTCTGGCCTGTCTCGCAATGGCGGGCGCAGGTATCGGTGTGGGCCACGTCGCTGGCAACTACCTGAACGGCGCCCTGCGCAACCCGGCGGCCGCGAAAGAGCAGACCGGCTTCTTCTTCGTCGGCATGGCCTTCGCGGAAGCGATGGGTCTGTTTGGTTTCGTTGTGGCGATGATCCTGATCTTCGCCGTCTAAGCAGCGCCGAGGACGAACGAAAACCCGCGCCGTCTTCGGACGGCGCGGCGTATGCTGTGGGTCTGAGCCCTCAGCCCCTTGTTGCGTTTAGGAGAGCGCGATGGCGAACGAAGCCACTCATACGGAAGTCCCGGCGGAGAAAAGCGCCGGCGGCATGCCGCAGCTTAGCCAGATCGACAGTTTTGCGTCGCAGGTGTTCTGGCTCGTTATCACGCTGATCGCGCTCTACTACGTGTTCAGCCGGATCGCTCTTCCAAAGATCGAGTCGACCCTAGAGGAGCGCCACGACACGATCGTCGGCGATCTGGACAAGGCCGCAGAGTTGAACCTCAGGGCGGAAGAAGCCGCCGCGGAGTATGAAACCGCTCTCGCCGAGGCGCGGTCGGAAGCCCAGCGGATCGCAGACGAAACAAAAGCGGATGTGAAGGCGCAGCTTGATGCGGCCATCGCCAAGGCCGACGAGCAGATTGCGGCGAAGGCGGCGGAAAGCACGACACGCCTCGCAGCGATCGAGGCTGAAGCTGGCGCGCGCGCCAGCGAGGTCGCCAACGCGGCGGCCGAGGCGTTGCTGGGTCGTTTCACATCCGGCGCCGTCGACGCCTCAGAGCTGAGTTCGGCGGTCGCCAACCGTCTCTCTGGCCGGTTTGGAGGCTAAGATGATCGCAAGTTTCGCTCTGCCAGTCGTCATGCCGCTCGCCGGGCAGTTCGGCTCGCTCACAAGCACCGACACCTGGGTGTTCATCGCCTTCGTGCTGTTCATTTTGCTGCTCGTCTATGTCGGCGTGCCCAAGCTGATCACCGACGCGCTGGATGCGCGCGCGGCGAAGATCCGAGATCAGCTGAACGAAGCCCGCGAGCTGCGCGAACAGGCGCAGACCAAACTGGCGGAGATCGAACGGCGCCAGGCGGAAGTGAAGACCCTCGCCGCCGAGATTGTCGAGACCGCTCAGAAGGACGCTGCGAAAGCCGCCGAGAACGCAAAGGCCTCGATTGCGTCGAGTGTCGAGAAGCGCATCAAGTCGGCTGAGGAGCAGATCGCGCTGGCCGAGGCCGACGCCGTGCGTCGCGTGCGCAACGAGGCTGTCGACGCGGCCGTGGCTGCGACGGCGGATGTCCTGAAAAAGTCTGGCGGCGACGCCGCAGGCCTGGACAAGGCGATCCAGGAAGTGAGCGCGCGGCTTAACTGAGCCGCGCCCCTCGTCCTATCTCGACATTGCGTGATACTGATCGTTCGGCCGCATATCGACCGCCGACGCCATTCTGTTCGACATGTTGAAAAAACCGGCGACGGCGGCGATGTCCCAGATGTCGCGATCCGTCCAGCCGACCTCACGCAGGTCTGCGCGGTCTGGCTCCTCAATCTGGTGCGAAGCCAGCGTCATCTTTTCGGAGAACTCGAGCATGACACGCTGCTTCGGCGTCACGTCAGCGGTGCGCCAGTTCATCACCAGCTTCTCGCCCAATATCGGATCGCCCGAGATCGCCCGCACCGCCTGCCCGTGCGCCGTCAAGCAGTAGAAGCATTTGTTGCAGCTCGAAACGACGACGGCGATCATCTCGCGTTCGAGCTTGCTCAAGCCGCTCTCGGCCAGCATCAGATCGTTGTACATCTGCGCGAAGGCGTTGAACTTCTCTGGCGAGAACGCGTAGGCGCGCAGCACATTCGGCACCATCCCGAGCTTTTCATCGCATTTGGCGAAGTAAGCGGCGATATCGTAGGGCAACGGATCGACCGGCGGCAGGTCAAGCGCGGTTGGAAGGTTCTTGTCGGCACTCATGTCGGTCTCCCGGAAATTCTTTCACTCGTCTTTCCGGTAGTAGACGTAGCCGCCCGCCTCCTGGCAACCGAGGTTCTCATAGAGCGCCCGCGCTGAGGCGTTCGCGGCGAGCACATCGATCGTCAGCTCCTCAGCGCCCGCGTCGCGCGCCCATTTCGCCGACTGGATAATGAGATCCGCCGCCGCCCGACGCCGTCGCGCCCAAGGCGAGATGTAGAGCGCGTGGATCTGTGCAACGCGCGGAGAGGTCGTCTCGCGATCCCCCACCGAGGCGAATACGGCGCCGGCGAAGCGGTTCTCAACCCGTGCTCCCCAAACAGCGCCATGCGCCGCGCGGTTCATCACGGCCCGGCGTCCCTCGCCAATGCCATCCTCGCGCCAGAGATCGTCGATCGCCGCGAGGGGGGTTTTCACATGGACGAGATAAGGACGCTTGTCGGTGGAAAGAGCTCGGTTCGCCAAGGCGTCCATTGGCGCTTTGAAAAACCGCGTCGGCGCTTCGGCGCGCCAGCCGAGGCGGGCCAGCTCCGGGTCGAGGTCCCGGGCGGCGGCGTCGACAAGTTGCAGATACCCGGGCGCTTCTCGCTCGCGGTAGAAGGTTTGGACCGCCGGCAGGGCGTCCAGCAACGCATGCTGCTGATCGCTCAACGCGCCCGTAAGCGGCCGCGCCGAGCCGACACGACGCCCTCCTCCCTTGGAGAACCTGAGCCGCCAAGGCCCGATCTCCGCCGTCTCCGCGGCTGGCCAGGTCGCTTCTTGCGCCTCGATGAACGCCAGCGGATCCGTCACGATTGTACGCTCTTCTTCAGCAGGCGTTGCTTTTCACGACCCCAGTCGCGTTGCTTGTCGGTCTCGCGCTTGTCGTGAAGCTTTTTGCCCTTCGCGAGGCCGAGGTCGAGTTTGGCGATGCCTTTCTCGTTGAAGAAGATCTTCAACGGGATCAGCGTCATGCCCTCCCGATCCACCGCTTTGGCGAGCCGGCTGATCTCGTTGCGATGGAGCAAGAGCTTCCGACGCCGCCGTTCTTCATGAGCGACGTGCCGGGCTTTGTCATACTCCGGAATGAAGGAGTTGATCAGCCACAGTTCGCCGCCCTCGAGAGCCGCGTAGGACTCTCCGATGGTCGCCTTGCCGTCGCGCAGAGACTTCACCTCGGTGCCGGTCAACATGATGCCGGCCTCGATGTTGTCTTCGATCGCGTAGTTGTGGCGCGCCTTGCGGTTCTCCGCGGCGATCTTTGTGCGGTCCTTGAGTTTAGCCATCGCGAATAGATAGGAAGCGCCTAGCCATTCAGAAGGCCGGCATGGGTCATCGCGTCCCGCACCAGCGTCTGACAGGCCGGGGTTGCGGTCAGCAGCGGCGCGCGCACCTCGTCGCTGCATTTGCCAAGCACCGAGAGGGCGAATTTGGTCGGAGCCGGGCTGGACTCGGCGAACAGGGCCTTGTGCAACGGCATCAGTCGGTCCTGCAGTTCGAGCGCTCGGGCGTAATCGCCTTTCAGCGTCGCCTCCTGGAACTCCGCGCAAAGGCGCGGCGCGACATTGGCGGTCACCGAGATCGCGCCGACGCCGCCATGCGCGTTGAACCCAAGAGCCGTCCCGTCCTCGCCGGAGAGCTGGATGAAGTCCGCGCCCGCCTCAAGCCGCGTGAAGCTCGGCCGCGTCAGGTCAGCCGTCGCATCCTTGATCCCGACGATCCGCGGCAGTTTTGCCAAGCGCGCCACTGTCTCGACCGAGATGTCCGCGACCGTGCGCCCCGGAACGTTGTAGAGAATGATTGGGATCTCAGCGCTGTCGTGCACCGCGCGAAAGTGCTCGTAGAGCCCATCCTGGGTCGGCTTGTTGTAGTAGGGCACGACCACGAGGGCCGCGTCAGCGCCGGCTTGCGCCGCGTGCTGCGTGAATCGGATCGCTTCGACCGTGTTGTTCGAGCCTGTGCCTGCGATGATTGGAATACGTCCGCCCGCGGCCTCGATTGTTTCAGCCACGACCTCTTCGTGTTCGTCGTGGCTCAGGGTCGGCGATTCACCGGTTGTGCCGACCGGCACAATCCCGTGGGTGCCCTCTGCGATATGCCACTCGACCAGGGATTTAAGCGCCGGTTTGTCCACGCTTCCGTCTTTGAACGGCGTGACCAAAGCGACGATTGATCCCTGAAAGCGGCTTTCGGCTCCCATCTCGGGTCCTCCTAAGGGCTAAGTAACGAGTGCGCGGCAACCTAGGGCTGCGTGACGCCGCTCGCAAGCAATCATGCTAATGCGCAGGAAAGGTCGAATTGATGGCTCGACAGGCTCGTGATTTGCTCCGTTCCCGCGTTAATTCTAGCCATTCGAGAGAATCGATTCAGAGGGCGCATCTTGTGAGACAACGGCAGGCCATTTTGAGAAAGCGCTGGTCGATCCCAGGCGCATTGGGCGCGATCGCTCTGCCCATCGCCCTGCTTGCGACCCAGGCGATGGCGACCGCGCCCGACTCCGCTCCGAGGCCGACGGCGTTGAAAGCAACTCCTGCGATGACGTCGGCGGGCGCCGAGATCCCTGAAGTCTATCGCCGGTATCTCCTGACACGCGCCCTGCGCAGCGGGTCGGCGTCGGCGCTCGACGACTTGGCGGCGCTCGGCGACGCTCGCGCCTTGGTCGATGCGCCGCTTCTTGGCGATCTTGTCGAGTGGCGAAGGGTGCTTGATACCGAAGGCGCGGATTGGGAGGCGATCGACGCCTTTGACAAACGCCGCCCCGGCTGGCCGCGGATGCGTCAGCTGAAGCGGTCCGCCGAATGGAAGATGCCGGAGGGCACGCCGCCGGAACGCGTGCGTCTTTACTTCAGCGGTTCGGAACCGCAGACCGCTCGGGGAATGAGGCTCTACGGCGAAGCGCTTCGCGCGGCGGGCGACACTCAGCGAGGAGATCGCTGGATCGTCCGCGCATGGCGTGAACAGCCGGCGCCGCCGGCCGAACGGGAACTTTTTCTAAAGAAACACAAGACGCTTCTGCGCGAGCATCACCCGGCTCGCGTCGAGATGCTGATGAGCCGTCAGCGTTATGACGCGGCCCGCCGCCTGGCCGCAAAGAAGCTCGATAAGGATTATCGCGCGCTGATCGAGGCGCGGGTGACGCTGTATCGTACGCGGCGCGGGGTCGACGCGGCGGTGAAACGTGTTCCGGCAGCGCTGCAGGAAGAGCAAGGGCTCACCCACGCTCGCGCGATCTGGCGCGTCAAAAAGAATCGACACGCCGAGGCGGAGAAACTGATTCGCCAGGTGGATCGCGGCGGCGCGGTTCGGAATCCGGAGCTCTGGTCGACGCTTCGCATGACCCTGGCGCGGGACGCCTACGAGGAGGGTCGCACCGCCGACGCCTATTCGATCGCCGCGCCGCACGGTCTTGAGCAAGGCATCCGTTTCGCCGAGCTGGAATGGTTCGCCGGCTGGATGGCGCTGAGGTTCAACAACGCGCCTGACGTGGCGCTGAAGCACTTTGACGCGCTCTGGGAGAACGTCAGCACGCCGATCAGCCGTTCGCGCGCCGCGTATTGGGCCGGGCGTGCGGCTCAGCAGCTTGGGGATCGCGCCAAGGCCGCAACCTGGTTTGAGCGCGCAGCGCAGTACACCAGCGCGTTCTATGGCCAGTTGGCCGCCGAACAGTCCGGGCTGGCGCCGAACTTCGCCGACACGTCAGACAAGGAGATGCTGGATCCGGCGACGCTTTCCGCTCAGGATCGCGCACTCTATGACGCGGCTGGCCTGCTGTACTCGGCGGGGCTTGATCGCGACGCCCGTCGGTTCCTGCTGACATTGGCGGACCGACGCGACGCCGAAGCGGATCTCCGCCGCTTCATCGCACTCGCGGGGGTTCACGACGACGGTCCAACCCAGATCGCGCTTGGCAAGGTCGGGCGGGCGAAAGGCCGCTCAATTTGGCGTGCGCTGTATCCGATACCGGCGTTCCCCACATTCACCGGCCGCACAGTCGAGACGGCGCTGCTTCTCGGGATCGCGCGTCAGGAAAGCGCTTTTAGCGAGAACGCGCTGAGCGGCGCAGGCGCGAAAGGGCTCATGCAGTTGATGACGGCGACGGCGCGCTCCACGGCCCGAAGCATCGGCGTTCAGTTCGACCGCAACAGGCTCACCAGCGACGCCGAATACAATCTGAACCTCGGCGACGCCCATCTAGAAGACCTTCTCGCCGCATATGACGGCTCCTACGCTCTGACGGCGGCGGCCTACAACGCCGGAGGCGGCAACGTCAGCAAATGGATCCAGCGTTTCGGCGATCCGAGGGACCCGGATGTGGACATCATCGATTGGATCGAGAGCATTCCCTTTAACGAGACGCGCAACTACGTGCAGCGCGTGCTCGAGTCGGTGCAGGTTTACCGCGGTCGCCTTGCGGGCGCCGCCGCCCCGTTGAGTCTGACCGCCGATCTGTCAAAGTGACGACGCGCCTTTCAGCGCAAAGAGTCATCATTGAGAGAGAAATGTCCGGTTCCACAAACTTCGGGAAGGTCTGCGTCTTTGATGCGTATGGCACGCTCTTCGATGTCGCCGCAGCCGCGCGCGCCTGCGCCGCCGAACCTGGTCGAGAAGCCTTCGCGGAAAAGTGGGTCGAGGTCGCCGAGACGTGGCGTTTGAAACAGCTTCAATACACATGGCTGCGGGCGCTGACGGGCGATCATACGGATTTCTGGAGCGTCACCGGCGAGTCGCTCGATTTTGCGCTTGAAGCGACTCAGCTGGCGGAACCGACGCTGCGCGAGCGCCTCTTGCAGCTTTACTTCGAACTGGAGGCGTTCGCCGAAGTTCCCGCGATGCTGCGCGCTTTGAAAGACAGCGGTTCCAAACTGGCGATCTTGTCGAACGGCGAACCGAAGATGCTCGACGCAGCCGCCCAGAGCGCGGGCATCGACAGCTTGCTTGACGATATCTTGTCCGTGGAAAGCGTCGGCGTCTTCAAACCGCACCCGTCGGTTTACGATTTGGTCGGTCAGCGCTTTGACTGCGACCGCGCGGAGGTCGTGTTCGTCTCGTCGAATGGTTGGGACGCCTGTTCGGCGGCGGCCTACGGCTTTTTCACTGTCTGGGTGAACCGCCGAAACGAGCCAGTCGATCGCTTGGCGGCGCGTCCGAACGAGATTCTGAGCGACCTGAGCGCATTGCCTGGGCTTGTCGCATCGCGGAAAGGTCAAAACTGATGTCTGAGGTTTCAAACACGGCGCCAGATTTCTCCGACCTTCGCTCAGCGGCGGAACGTCTGGAGGGCCGCGCCGTGCGAACCCCGTTGCTGGAATCGCCGTTGATGAACCGAGCGGCGGGGCGCCGGGTGCTGGTGAAGGCGGAGGCCCTGCAAAGAACCGGCTCTTTCAAATTCCGCGGCGCCTGGAGCCATTTGTCGATGCTCGACGATCCGACGGCCGCGCGCGGCGTGCTGGCGTACTCTTCGGGCAACCATGCGCAAGGCGTCGCCTGCGCCGCTCAGATGCTCGGTCTGAAGGCGACCATCGTGATGCCGAAAGATGCGCCGGCCACAAAAGTCGAAAACACCCGCGCGTACGGCGCCGACGTCGTGCTCTATGACCGCATGAACCGTGAGAGCCGCGAAGAACTCGGCGCAAGACTGATCGAGGAGCGAGGCCTTCATCTCGTCAAACCCTATGACGATCCGCTGGTGATCGCGGGACAGGGGTCGGTTGGCCTCGAACTGGCGCAACAGGCGCATGACGCCGGCGTTGAAAACGCCGAGGTGTCTGTCTGCTGCGGCGGCGGCGGCTTGGCTTCGGGCGTCGCGCTCGCCTTGGCCGAAGACGCCCCCGGTCTCCGGGTTCGGACCGCCGAACCCGAGGGGTTTGACGACTGGGCGCGCTCGCTTCAGACCGGAGCGCGGCAGCGCAATCAAGAGTCCGCCGGCTCGATCTGTGACGCGATCCTGACGCCTGAACCTGGCGAGCTGACCTGGCCCATCGGTCAACGTCTTTTCGGCCCAGGGATCGCCGTGACCGAGCTTGAAGCCCGCAAAGCGATGGCGATGGCGCTGCGGCATCTGAAGATCACGCTTGAGCCAGGCGGCGCCGTCGGGCTTGCCGCGGCTCTGTTTCATCCTGAGGAAATGCCGGGCGACGCGGTCATCGCCGTCGCGACAGGCGGGAATGTCGACGCGGATCGCTTCTGGGAATGGACGCGGTTCGACACATGGGACGGCAACGGGTTGCCGCACTGACATCACGCGACGAGGGAGAAACGCGTCTTGAATTCGCCAACATGGACTCGACGAGGCGTTATGCTGGCGCTTGGGGCCAGCCTGACCGGTTGCGCTGCCGGCGCACCCGGTTCCAGAGCGCCAACCTCCCGCGCGACGTCGGCTCCTCCTCGCGGGGCTCAAGTCAGTTACGAAGAAGCGTTGATGCGCGAAACAAATGCGGCTCGCGCACGAAATGGTCTGGCGCCTTTGCGTTGGGATCCTCGCCTCGCTGACGCCGCAACCCGTCACTCGCAGGACATGCTGCGCCGGGGCTATTTTCAGCACATCTCGCCGGAAGGCGTCTCGCCGCTGCAGCGGGCGGGAGGCTACGAGGCCGGCTACCGTCGCATCTCTGAGAACCTATGGCGAGGCGAAGGCCCCGTCGATTGGCGGCCACAACCGCTGGCTCGAATGATTGTCCAGCAGTGGATCGACAGCCCAAGCCACCGTCGCAACCTTTTCGATCCACAACTCACGCTCGCCGGGCTGTCGGTGCAGCGTCGATCACGCGAGGGCGTGGCCACGATGGTCTACGGACTGGGCCTCGATCAGGGGTCTTAACCGGGCGGAACGAGCCATTCCTGCCGCCAGCGACCCCCTCCTTGGTCGAGCTGCGCCGCCAGCCAAGCACCGAGATCCGCCATCGCTTCGGCAAGACCATATGGCGGATTGACGATCATCAGGCCGGACCCGACCAATCCGCCGGCGTCTGCGTCCTTGATGAACAAATCGGCGGACAGCAGCGGTTGGTCGTCTGCCGCCGACGTCAACCGGCGCCGATACCGCTCGCACGCAGCCAGATCTTTGATTGGGTGCCAAAGAACGAAGACGCCGTTTCGCCAACGCCGCAGCCCATCCTGGGCCGCTGCGATCATGCGGTCGAACTCGCCGGGCTGTTCGAACGGTGGGTCGATCAAAACCAGACCGCGACGCGGGGTCGGAGGTAAAAAGGACTTCAACGCGGTCCAGGCGCTTTCCGCGTAAACCCGGACGCGTTTATCGCGCCCAAGCTCGCGCTCGAGCTCCGCCGCCTCCTCGGGATGCAATTCTACGGCGAGGAGTTTGTCCTCAGGCCCTAAAAGCCGCTGAAGGATCAACGGGGAGCCTGGATAAAACCGAAGCTCGTCCCCTGTGTTCATAGCGCGCAACAGGTCGAGATACGGTCCTAGGGATTCGAGCGGTTTCGCCGCCTCCCAAACGCGAGAAACGCCGTTCCTCCATTCCCCTGTCCGTATCGCTCGGTCATCCATGAGGAGGTCGTATCGGCCGGCGCCGCCGAACGCGTCGATCGCCACAAGCGGCTTTGGCTTGCGCTGCATCGATCTCACGCAGAGCGCAAGAACGGAGTGCTTCAAAACGTCCGCATGATTGCCCGCATGAAAGCCGTGACGATAATTCATGCTCTGCGGATAGGCTGCGGGGGCGAAAAGCTCAACAAATCCGAGCGAAATGCGGCGAATCTCAATGCGACTCTCGCTTTAGCGTGCTATATGCCGCCTCAAGACTTCCGGCTCGCGGCGACTCTGACCTGTTCGACCTCCGCGTGGATGTCGACGCAGAGTGAGTAAAATACCAAAGTGAGGTCGCCTAATGCCGTCTGGGACGGTCAAGTGGTTTAACCCTGACAAGGGTTTCGGTTTTATTCGCCCGGAAGAGGGCGGGGACGACATCTTCGTACATATCACGGCGCTCAAGGACGCGGGGTTCGAGACCCTGCCGGACGGACAGCCTGTGACCTATGAGCTCGTGACGGATCGCCGGGGCAGAACGTCCGCCGGCGAGAGCAAGCTGGACGGTGATCTGATTGAAGCACCGGAGCGTCCGCCAAGGCGCGATTTCGGCGACCGCGGCGGATATCGCGGCGGCGGCGGTGGATACCGTGATCGTGACGGCGGCGGTGGTTACCGCGGCGGTGGCGGCGGGTACCGCGATCGCGACGGCGGCGGCGGAGGATACCGCGGCGGCGGCGGCGGGTACCGCGATCGCGACGGCGGCGGCGGTGGTTACCGCGGCGGTGGCGGCGGGTACCGTGATCGCGACGGCGGCGGCGGAGGATACCGCGGCGGCGGCGGGTACCGTGATCGCGACGGCGGCGGCGGAGGATACCGCGGCGG
>CALDSD010000078.1 GCA_937911325.1 uncultured Neomegalonema sp. | reverse complement strand
GGGTCGGAACTGCTTCCACGATGGTTTTGCCGGTCCGCGTGCGTTCGAGTTGGCTCGCATACTGGGTCATCATGACCGCGACGGTGTTCTGCTTGCGCGCGGTCACCAGCCAGTTTGAGAGCCGCTCTGCGAAGTATGCGTTGTCGAGCGCCTTCCAGGCCTCATCGATGACAATGATGGTCGGACGACGATCCTCGATCTCCCGCTCGATGCGGCGGAAGAGATAGGAGAGCACCGCCATGCGCTCCTTCTCGCTTTCGCTGTCGAGGATGCCGGTCAGATCGAACCCGACCACATCCCCTTCGAGCGAGAAGGTGTCTTCGAGGCTCTGGCCGAAGATCCAGCCGTATCGGCCGGCTTCGGTCCATTCCAGGAGGCGCTGATGCAGATCGCCATTGTCGTCGGTCGACACAAAGAGCGAGGCGAAATCCTTCCAGTTCCGCAGCTGCGGATTGGCGGCACCCGCGTTCTGGCGCACGACCTCTTGAATGCGGTTGGTTTGCGCGGGCGTCAGCGGCTTGTCCGCGCGGTATAGCAGGGAGGCCAACCAGTCCGAGAGCCAGGCGGTGCCGCGGGTGTCGATCTCAGTCCAAAGCGGGTTGCGACCCGTGGCCTGGCCAGCCTTGATGGACGCGTAGCGCCCGCCATTTGCGCGCACGGCCATCTCCATACCGAGGCGGTAGTCGAAGACGAAGCTGCGCGCGCCGCAGCGCCGGGCCTGGGTCATCAGGAAGGCTGAGAGGACCGACTTGCCTGACCCGGGCCGGCCCATACTCAGTGTATGCCCGCTGGTCGGTTCTTTTTCGGGCGAGCCTTGCTCGTGATAGGAAAACCGGTACGCGCTTTGCTCGGGCGTGGGCAAATAGGTAATGACCTTGCCCCAGGGCGTCCTCGAGGCAGGCTTGCCAAGCTGGGTCCGATGGAGTGCCGCGAAATCCGCGAAGTTGCGGTTGGTAATTGCGCTCGCGCGGACGCGCTTCGGCTGGTTGCCCGGATGCTGGCTGAAGTAGTGCGTCTTCGCCGCCATCCGCTCGCCGATCATTTTCACGCCTTCGGCTGCGGCGGCGTTGACGATCTCGGCGCCGAGGGTCTGCAGCTCGTCGAGGCTGTCGCAGAAGACGGTAACCACCATGTGGTGCTCACCAAAGCTCTGGCGCTTCGCTTCAAGATCGTCATGGGCGATGTCGAGAGCTTCCAGCAGCGAGAGCGCCGCATCCTGTGAGGCCTGCATTTGCCGTTTCTGGCGTTTGATCCGCCCGGCCATCAGGTTCGAATTGATCGGCGTGAAGGAGTGGGTGACGATCATGTCGACCGGCAGGTTCAGCATGTCGAACATGGTGCAAGTCGTACCTTCCGCGTATTCGCCGATGGTGAAGCTCTTGCCGTAACGGTGACCGACGACACCTTCTGAAAGTTCGAAATGCTCGTCGAAGAAGGTCACGCGGGTGTTTGCGACATTGGCGGCGAGGAAGCCAAAGCGATTGGCCGGATAGAGTGGCATCTCCTGGCCGGTATTCAGCGCCCCGAGAAAACCGATCAGCTCGCCAGAGGGCGCCTCAAGCACCCGCGGTTTGAGGTCTGCGAGACCCGAGGTGAAGACGGCGACCGCCTCCTTGAGGCGGCGTACGCGCTTCTGGGTCTTCTCCTTGAACCGCTCCGGTGCGCTGCGGCCCATGAACCCCAAGAAACTCTTTGGCGGCGGTCGATGGAGGATGGTGAGCGTCAGAGTCTTGTCCCGCAGACCCGCGCTCCCAAGCTTCTCGCGCCAGGTCGCATCGACCGCCGCCGCGAAACCATCACCTTGGACGGGGAGGAGGTCCGAGGTGATGGCTTTGGATACTTTGTGAACGTAGTAGCTGAACTCCGGCCCCAGCTGCGCGATGATCCGGGCGAAGAGCGCGGTCACCTTGTCGAGATAAGCATCGTCAGTCGTGTAGCTGTTGACGCCGCTGAGACGGATGCACTGAAAGAGCTCATTGACCCGCGTGCGAACTGTCTGGTCATCGACGAGGCTGACATAGGGCAGCATGTGCGCGAGGCGTTTTTCCCGGGCATACCAGCTCGGCATCAGCGAACGTTCGTCGATGGCCTCGTCACGGGGCATAGCTGTCACCCCCGTGAATGCTGCGATTCGGCGTGGGCGGGGTTTCTTGCAGCGCGGTCATCATGACATCGATGAAGCGCGGGTCCCAATCAGCGGCTTTCCAGAGCACCGGGTACATGATCACTGCGATGCCAAGCACGAGGAGGTGCTGGATCCAGACGAAGAGCAGAACCGAGCCAAAGAGCCAGACCATGGCATACATGATCGGGAGGCCCAGAAGCTTCGGCGGGCGGACAAGGCCCAGGAAGAGGGGAGACCGTTCTGCCACGCCCGCCTCCGCTCACCCGCCAAACACGGCTGCGACGATTGTGGGAGCCGCAGCTACGCCGGCGATCCCGACGAGAACCCACAGCGCCTGGCGCAGATCGATGATGTTGAAGAACCAGCTCAAGAAGACGCCGAGTACAGCGAGCGTCGCGATGACCACGCCGAGCGGGCCCGTGAGCGCGTCGACGATGCCCTGAAGGAGGTTCTGGATTGGAGAGAGGTCGATGCTTTGCGCTAGAGCGGGCTCCGCCGCCAGAATGAGAATGGACAAAGTGGCGATAAAGAAATGTGTTTGCGGCTTCATGGGGTCGCTCCTTCCAGCCTGTTGAATAAGGCCAGCACGCGGCTGACGTGGTTTTGGGTCTCGCGATAGGGCGGAATGCCTCCATGCTCCCGGACCGCTTCCGGCCCGGCATTGTAGGCCGCGA
>CALDSD010000077.1 GCA_937911325.1 uncultured Neomegalonema sp. | reverse complement strand
CCTCATTGGCCGCTCTAAGCTCGGCCTCCGCACGCTCAAGCTGTGGAACGAGGGGGGAGGGACTAACCCCCGGCTCACAGTCGAGACCGTTAAGTCTGCAGTTCAGAAACTTGTAGTTCGGACCCTCTGACGCGACGCTCACAGGATCATTGTTCCGCCCCAGACAGCCCTCGGGTAGAGCCGTCGCCTCGCATGTCATCTGCTGGCGGTACTCGCTTACCTGCTCTCGTAAGGGCGCTACCGTGCGCTCGAGAGCGATGACGCGCTGTTGCGCCAACTCGATGAGCTGCGGCAGGTTTTCGATTTCTGCGGCGGAGCTCAAAGCGGCCGTTCCCGCCAACTCCGCCGCCTGCTCGGCAAGTTGCGCCTGCCTTTGTAGAATCTCGCCGCCCGCCGACGCCGCGCCAATGCGCGAGTGCATCCCTAGCGCAGACGTGACGCCCGCAACCAGGGCGAACAGGATCCACAACCGAAACCGCCAGAACCTCAGATCCCGCATTCGGGAGATCACGGCGAGCACGGCGCAGAACCCCGCGGCGAACGCCATCATTCCTGGGTCTTTCCAGCCCTGCGTCGTGGCGACGTCGTGAATGTAGCCGTAGGACAGCCAGAATGACACGGCGCCGAACAGCAGAGTCATGAGCGACCCCGCCCACGCCCAATACCAGCGGGTTTCAGATTGCGTGCTCACGCGCCGCCCTCCGTCAGTGCGAACTTGAGGGCCTTCACGCCTTCGTCGTTGACGTGCATCCACGTCATGCGCCTGTAGGTGCGACCTTGATCCCAGTATCCTGAGGCTAGGAATTTCGCGATTTGGTCCTTGTTCCCGGTCGCGTAGTAGTTGCGATACGGGTTGTCGGGATCTTTGGGGCGCCCCAATGCGTGATCGATGTCGTCAATCATTTGGTCGGAAAATGTGCGGTTGACCTCGCTCATGACGCCGCGCCCCCGTTCATGAAGTAGAGGATCAGCCCCGCCAGCCCTGCGGACCAGGCGAGATAGACGTAAATCAGGATCTCTAGGAAACGGACGCGGGTCATGACGCGCCCCCAGCCTTAGCGATGGCGTCGCGAAGTTTAGCAACGAGGTCGTCCCAACGAACAAACCCGCTGGTTAGAGTGCGAGACCACACAGGGTCGTCGGGGTCCGGCGCCGTGTTGTCGAGAAGCTCTTTCGCCGCCTCTAGCAGTTCCGGCGCTGCGGCGATGAGATTGGCGTTTGCAGCCGGATCGCCCTCGAATGCGTATCGGCTTCCATCGCTCGGCTTGTGCACACCAGCCAATGGCCCTGCGCAGCCTTTTCCGTAAATCCGCAACTGCGGCGCTCGGTTTGGTCGGCGGATTTCTCGAATGCGCCAAGGTCCCGGCGTGTGTTTCGTGCTCATGACGACGTCTCCGCCATCTTGCTGCGCTCCAGATCCACAAGGGCGGAACCGGACGGGCGCGCGTCTTCGCGCTTCTTCCATTCCATGTGCGCCTTGTCGGAGGCGGCGATTGCGCCGGACTTGAGCATTTCGCGGCGGCGTTCAGATGCGAGCTGCGCCAGCGCTGGGCTACCCAGACGCGACAGGTTCAAGACGGCGTTTGCGATGTTGTCAGAGGCGATCGCGCGCAACGCGGCGTCGATGTCCCGCACCGCGCGCTCAAGTTCTGCGTGCGGCACGTAGCCGAGCTTCTGAAACGGGATGTCTTCTACATCTACCTGCGCGTAGAGGCGAAGATTGAATTCGTCGATGGTTGCGGTCATGAGTTTGAGCCCTCGTGTTGATGGGCTCAGAACTAATCAAACTTTTTTTGATCGTCAACAAAAAAAACAAAAAACGTTTGATTTTTTGCCAAAGGTGAACAAACGAAACCGTTCGTCATTGACTATCAAAAATTAGACAAATGGTCCTGTTGCGCGCGTTAACGTTTTGCGCTCTACTGTCCCGATGGAGGAAGGGTAATGGCGTCAATGGGGTCGCGCCTGCGTGCGCTGAGAATGTCACGGGGCTTAACGATCAAAGAGTTGGCTTTGGCTGTCGGTCGAAAGCCAACTGAAATAGAGATCGCGGAAGAGCGCGCATTTTGCGGGGATGACGATCTCGTAATAGATATGACGCTTTATCTTGATGGAAGTCTAGACTTCATCCATCACGGCACGCTTTTTGGTAATGTCCAAGCCCCAATGCTCAGAGGCTCTTCTCAACCTCTGCAAGACGGTGAGCTAGACCTACCGTCAGATGCGTTGCATCGCCAGCGTACAGCCAGTCAAACGTCACCCCGTAAGTCGTCTTGAGGTAGAGCGCGACCGCGAATGAGGGGCGCGAAGACCCTTGTTCGTACTGGTTAACCTGCTGCGGAGCGACGCCAAGAAACTTGGCGAAATCCTTCTGAGATAACCCCACCATCGTCCTAATTGTACGCATCCGCTTTCCGACAGCTTCAGCGTCATACACGCGCGGCATTTTGGATAAACCGTCTCTCATGTTGCTGCCTCGGCGCATACTGTTGAACAAAATTCCTTTTCTTTTCCGCCAAAAAAATTCGGACTTGCTTCAATAAAGAATTTTTTGATATACGTCTCGTTATGACGCAGCATATCACAACACTCCGGCAGTGGGCAGACGCGCTGGGCGGCACAAAGGCCGCACACACGCACGTCAGTCAGTACGGTTTTGATATGACCTATCAGCGGTTTCATCAGCTTATCGCGGCAGGAAAGATTTCCCCAAAGCTTACTCTGATATTCCGGAAAGCGTCTGACGCCAAGAACTTACCGTTTCCCGACGAGTGGATTGCATTCGAGCCAGTGGGAAACGGAAGCGCGACCCGTGAGGTCGCCGCATGATCTCCCTCCCCGCAACGCTTTCGTCTGCGACTTTTCAGCGTTGCGAACCTGCGGGCGCGAACACCTGCTTACCCGCGCCCGCCTTTTTATTCAGAGTTACGGGGACGCCCGTAAAGCCGGCGATGCAGTGGCCAATTTGCCTGCATCGACGGGCTGCGCAGCCTGAAACCTGCGGCAGCAACACCCCCAAGCCCTGTCGTGGACAAGCGGAATACAGCGCGGCAGTGGCCAACAATGGAGGCGCGATATGTAGCGACAATCCTTTGAAAAAATTGACATTAAAGGGGCAGTCGCCGCGCGTCGAGGGTGGCGTTCGGGTGTTTCACGGCTGCTCCGATTTGAACATTTCCCCATCCGCGCGGGTGGTCCGCGCAGATCCCCCGCCCGTGTGCGGTCCCGCGATTCTCGACGGGCGGGGGTAGTTATGACCATGCCGCGCACCATAGAACCCGTGTCGCCGCCTATTGGCCTTTCGGAGTCTGAGGCCGCGCGCCATGTGGGCTTTGGCCCAACCCGTTTTCGTGAGCTGGTCAAGGACGGCGTGTTTCCAAAGCCGCGCCGCATCGGCAAGCGCGTTTTGTGGTCTCGCCTTGAGCTTGAGACTGCGTTTCACTCAATCCCGGCTGATGAAGCCGAGCGAGAAAACGAGTGGGACACCGTGCTATGACCCGGAACGATTGGCCTTATCTCTCCGAATGGACCGACAAGCGCTCGGGCAAGATCTTTCGCCGTGTGCGCAAGGCGGGGCGCGTCGCGTATCTCCCCGCCGATTGCCCGAAATCAGACAAACGCTTCACCGACGCCTATCACGCGGCGATCAATGGCGCCGAGATCGCCCCGAAGCCGTTCCGCGGCTCTCTCGACGATCTGGCGCACCGGTACTACGCCAGCGCCGAGTTTCGCAGCCTCGCCCCCGGCACGGTGAAGGGCTACCGCTTCACGCTGGGCAAGCTTCTCAAAGATCACGGCGACAAGCCCGTAAAGGCGATCGAGCGCCAGCACATCCGCGCTCTTATGAACAGAGAGACAGCCGACGGCGCGAACAAGCTCTTGAAGATGTTCCGCATCCTCATGGCCTTTGCGGTTGAGGAAGGCGTTCGCTCTGACAACCCGACGCTCGGGCTCAAGCGCGTCAAGGTTCACTCAGACGGCTTCCACTCCTGGACCGATGCGGAGATCCTGCAGTTTCGTGAGCGCCACGCATCCGGCACTAAGGAGCGTCTGGCCTTTGAGCTGTTCTACAACACTGCGCAGCGCCGCGGCGATGTGGTCCGCATGGGCTGGTCTGACATCGAGGGCGAAGCGATCCGCGTGCGCCAGGCGAAAACCGGCGCTCTCTTGTGGATCCCGCTGCATCCTGATTTGCGCCGCGAGCTGGAGATCGCCGACCGGTTCGGCGTGACGCTCTTGCTCACGAAATTCCGCAAGCCGTTCTCGAAATTCGGCTTCGGCGCATGGTTTCGCCGCGCCTGTGATCAGGCGGACCTTCCGAAGCATTGCGCCGCGCATGGTCTGAGAAAGGCCGCTGCCCGCACGCTGGCGGAAGTCGGCTGCACCACGGAAGAAATTAAGGCTCTGACGGGTCATTCCTCGAGCGCGGAAGTCGATCGCTACGTGAAAGCGGCCAACCAACGCAAGCTTGCGGGCGCTGCGATCCTTCGCCTGGAACGGAACGGAGGCAAAACATGATTCTGTCTGTAGCGCTTAAAAAAGTGTCTGTGAGAGTTCGTAAGTCGTTGATGTCAAAGGCAAATGCAACACGCTTGCAAATCCCTCCGGGCCTACGCCCTTTCAATAAAATCAGCATCTTAGTTCGATTTACAGACACCCAAGGGGCGCGGACAAACCCGCAACGCTTCGGGAAACTGTCTGCGCCCTTTTCACGTCTAAACAGGGAGGGCGCGTGATGGGAATCGCCGATGTTCTTAGAGAGATGGGCCACAAGGTGGCGGACGCACACGAAAGAGCGGAGGCGCTCGCGGCAGAGAACGCCAAGCTGAGAGATCCTTCGCGCCTGTGGGAAGCACTCAAGGCCCAATGCGCGAGCGACCCAGCCGAGGCCAAGCGCTTGGTGATGGTCAGCGAGGATGCTTTCAACACCGCTTTCCGCGCAGCCCTCTCCCACGGGGATGAAGCGCGGCCGAAGGGCGGAAACAGCGACGATGATTGGCCGTGGTACTCAGAGGATGGGTCAATTAGATGACGCACGAGATGAAAGACGCCATAGCGCATATGGGTGTTCTCCTCGCCAACTTAGACTACATGTGTGACGTCGTAGGCGAAGAGCTAGAGGGCGAAGACGCCCTGCTGGTTGCGAACGCGCGCACGTTTTACGAAGCCGCGAAAGTCTCGAACCTCGCCGCAGAGAGCGCGCCCCCTCCCGCCCGCGCAGCTCTGGAGTCAGACACATGACCCGTCGCGTTCCAGAATGGATCGGGTCGCACCCTGATCAGAAGATCCCGCAACGCGTCCGCCTTCGCGTCTTCGAGCGCTTCAGCGGCGTGTGTCAGATAAGTAAGCGGAAGATCCAGGTCGGCGAGGCTTGGGAGATCGACCACAAGCTCTCACTGAAGAACGGCGGCGAGCACCGCGAGAGCAACTTCCGCCCCGTTCTGAAGACTTACCACAAGAAGAAGTCGGCCCAAGACCAGAAGGACAAGGCGGACACCTACCGCAAGCGCTCGAAGCATCTGGGCATCTATGAGCCCAAGCGCAAAATCCCCGGATCTAAAGGCACGCCCTACAAGGTCCGCCTTACCAGCACAGGACAGAGGGTCGAAAAGCGATGAGTGATAATCAGATTAAGCAGTTTCAGGCTGATCGAGATGCCGCGCTTTTGAGTCTCGATGAGACGAAAATCAGGGCATTCGCTCAGAAGTACGAAGCGCCGCTGCCAAGCGATCCCGACACGTTCTGGACCGCTGTTCACAAGGCCCGCACCGGCGCGAAGAGCCTTCCCGAATTTGACCGCCGTATTTCTATGAGCTGGCTTTCGGATCGCGGCTTTAAAGACTTCGCGGACGATCTGTCATGACCCCCAACATCAAACCCTTACCCCTGGATCTCGAGCAATCCCTTGTTCGCTCTCACCTCAAAAACTGGAGGCCCAAAATGGATGATGCTGAGTTTGTCGCGATGACGTGCCGTTTCGACGGGATCACGACTTCAAGCGTTACCGCCGCCATGCTTCGCAGGGTGTCAGAGATCGTCGAGGAAGAGGTGAAGCGCCTTTGCGACGGATCACAAGCACCGGGCGATGTCCCCGACGTTCAAGCGATCGCGCTCGGCCATCTCGGCGACCGCCTCAACGCTTTGGCTGATCACTACTCACGAAAAGGGGAGCCGACAGACCAAGCATCCTAAGGCAAGTGAGCGCGCCAAGGCTGGTACCCGCGGCGCGCTCTGAAACCATTCCACACAAGGGCTCAATCTCATGAGTACAGCTTCACCTATAGCAAATGTAACGCCGCTCAAAAATACGCAACCCACAATATGTGGACAGCGTACAGGTCCGATGCACCGCATCGCGTGTGCGGTCTCTGAACATTACGGCATTCATACCAACGCCATCTATGGGCAGACGCGCGACGCTGACGCAACGTTCGCCCGCCAAGTCGCTATGGCGCTTTGTAATCGGTTCGCTGGTTACAGCGGCGTAGCCGTCGCCCGGCACTTCGACCGCCACCACACAACAGTCATTAACGCGGTTGCGCGTGTGGCCCAGGTCGCCGCGCATAACGAGTTTCAGCGCCGCGAGCTTCTGACCCTAGCCAGAGAGTTGTTCGGCAAGGGGGTGAAGCTGTGAGCATTCACGTCATGTCGCTGGCGGTCAAACAAACCTCGTCGCAGAAAATGACGCGGTTCGTTCTGATTGCGCTTTGCGACAACTCTAACAAAGAGGGCATGGCGTGGCCCTCGGTGCGCTCGATAAGTGACTGGACTGGCCTCGGAGAGCGGAGCATTCGCGCTTCTCTCGCTGAGCTGCGGTCGATGGGTGAGATTGTCGCCGTTGAGAACGTCAAAGGCGGTCGCGGCAAAGCCACTCACTACCGGATACTTGTCGGGCTGGAGGGGTTCAAAAAGCCTGCGCTTGATGCAGCCTTTAACACCCTAAACCCTGCACCAGATGCAACCCTGCACGACGTGCAGCCTTTAAAACCCTGCACACCATGCACCCATGCACCAGATGCAGGCTTTAAAACCCTGCAAGATACGACCGAAAACCCTGCAAAATACGCAGGGTCATATAAGAAACCTACGGTTTCTCATATTGAACCGTCAGGAACCGTGAGTGAGCGCGCGAGCAAGCCCGCTGACCTATTCAAGCTTTCTGACATTATCGAAACCCTAGGAAAACCGTCCCAGCTCATTTCCGAACTCAATCTCACAGAAGACGAGTTTGAAGACTGGGTCGCGGACCACGACGAGTGGTTCACGGTCGGCAAGGGCCGGAGCCACAAGCGCTCCGCCCGTGGCTGGAAAAGTTCCCGAACAAAGTGGCTGAAGAAAGAGGCGGCAGCGCAGCGCACTCACCTGCGCGCGTTCAACCGAGGAGAGAATTCGAATGTCAAACCCAAAGGAAAAATCGCATCTGCAGGTGATCGACTCCGCGCCCAGCTCGGCTTTGGAGGCGATCATGAGGCTTCCAAAACCATCGACGGCGATTACCACGAAGTCAGAAGCCAAGCCGAGTTTGCAGGGTTGGGCTCTGACAGGCGACGTTGAGCCGCCCGTGAGTGAGGCGGAAGCCTTGGACGCAGCAATGTTCGGCGAATACGAGCGCCGCATTGAGCCCGACAAAGCGATCTCGATTGCTCAGCGCATCGCGGCCAGCTTTCCTTATCTGTCGCGCAACACCGATGAAGAAGCGTTGTTGGCGTATATCGGCGATCTCGCGGAGATCATCTCCCGGCACCATCCGAAGGTTGTCGAGGAAGTCACGGCCGGGCCGAACCGCATCACGCTTTCGAGCCGCTTTGCGCCGACAGCTGTCGAATTGAAAGAGGCCATGAACCGCGCCGCGGCACATCGGTTCAAGGACGTCAGTCGCGCTCGTCTGGCGGTCGCTTTCTACGCCTCTGAGCGTTGCGTCCAGGTTCGCAAAGACCCTGATTGGATCTTCGCGTTTCAAATCCGCTCTGGCGACAAGGCCCTCGCTCTCGTCCGCGAGTACATGGAGCAAGCGCAATGAGATACGCTTGGCAAAAAGACGCGCAGCGCTGCTACGGCCTCGCGATTGACGCCATCCGCGAGCGCTGCGTTCGCAACGGCGACGTCAAACCCATCGACGACAAGGAGCGCCGCCAGGCCGAAGAGGGCCCGTGCTCTGCCAATCAACTCGAATCTGTGAGGGGGGCGGCATGAGCGTCGAAATCCTCAACGCCGGTGTGATCGCTGGCCTCGCTCAGATCGAAAGCGACAGCGTCGATTGCATCGTGACATCTCCGCCTTACTGGGGCCTGCGGGACTACGGCGCGGAAGGTCAAATCGGGCTCGAGCCCACAATGGGCGAGCACATCGAAACCATCGTCGCAGTGTTCGAAGAGTTGCGCCGGTTGCTCAAGCCGGAAGGGACGTGCTGGCTGAACTACGGCGACGCCTACGCGTCGAGCGTCAACGGCAAAACGCACATGACCGAGGATGGCCGTGTGCGCTCAGACCGTGACGACCGGACCTTCACCGACAAGCCGATGTCGACGGTGGGCGGCTACGCTAAGCCCAAGGACCTACTGATGCTCCCGAACCGCGTCGCCATCGCCCTTCAAGAAGCTGGCTGGTGGATCCGCTCTGAGATCGTTTGGTACAAGTCCAATCCGATGCCTGAAAGCGTGCGGGATCGGCCTACCCAGACGCACGAGAAAATCTTTCTGATGACCAAGTCGCAGCGTTACTATTTCGACGCCGCGGCCATCCGTGAGCCGGTCAGCCCGAACACGAACGCGCGCGTGTCTCAGAATGTCGCCGCACAGGAAGGCTCGCGCCGCGCTAATGGCGGCACAAGGCCCGATCGCCCAATGAAGGCAATGCTAGGCGTCTCTCCAAAATCGGCCGCAGAGGACGACGTCTACAACAAAGCCAAGGGGTCGTTTCACGCCAGCACGGTTCTGCGGGTCCAAGAGCGCAACGCTCGAAACGTTTGGGAGGTCGCGTCTCGACCATTCTCAGAAGCGCATTTCGCGACCTTTCCGCCCGAGATCCCGGAGCGGTGCATTAAGGCGGGATGTCCGAGAGACGGTCACGTGCTTGATCCGTTCGGCGGCGCCGGCACGACGGGCCTAGTCGCTGCTCGCCTGGGACGCCGCGCCACACTGATCGAGCTGAACCCTGAATATGCAGAGATGGCCCGTCGGCGCATCGACTCCGAGGATCCCCACGTCGAACAAGCCGCGCCCTGCGGCGCCGTGCAGCTCCCCATGTTCACAGAGGAGTCCGCCGTATGACCTACCGCGCCCGCCTCACTCTGGAAAAGGCTCAAGCCAAGCGCAGAGCCCGCCGCGCTGTCTTCCGCAAGGCCAAGCACGCAACCGGCGCAAAACTCAAAGACCGATTGGCTGAGATCAGGAGGGAAAAGGAATGAGCCGCACGCTTGTTTGGTTTAGCGCCGGCGCCGCTTCTGCTGTCGCAGCAAAGATCATCGCGTCAGAAGCGCCCAAAGACGTATCATACGTCTATTGCGACACGGGCGCAGAGCATCCCGATAACGCCCGGTTCATGGCGGAAGTCTCCGAATGGATCGGCGCACCGATCGAAACCATCCGATCGAAAAAATACGCGTCAACCTGGGAAGTCTTTGAGAAGCGCCGTTTTCTCAATGGCCCAAGCGGCGCGCTTTGCACTTCGGAGCTGAAGGTTGCGCCACGCGTCGCCTACCAGCGCCCCGATGATATCCAAGTGTTCGGCTACTGCGCTGGTGAAGACGGACGCGCAGAACGCTTTCGACAGAACTTCTTCGAAGTCAGGATCCGAACGCCTCTCATAGAGCGCGGGCTGTCGAAATCTGACTGCCTAGCTATGATCCAGAAAGCAGGGATCGAACTCCCTGCAATGTATCGCCTCGGCTACCGCAACAACAACTGCATCGGCTGTGTGAAAGGCCGCGCGGGCTATTGGAACAAGATCCGAAAGGATTTCCCGGAAGTCTTTGACCGCATGGCGAAACAGCAACGAGCGCTAAACGCTGCGTGCTGGCATGAGGACGGAAAGCCCGTCTTTCTCGACGAACTCGACCCCACCGCAGGCGACTACAGAGCAGAGGAAATCTCGTGCTCGATCTTCTGCGCTATGACCGAAATGGACCTCGACGACGCGGCTTAGACCGCCTCGCACAGATCAGGAGAGAGAAAGATGGGAACGCTTGAAGCCTGTAAGCGCTGCGGGTCTGGTGCGACTGTCACCAGCGGCAATGGAAAAGCGGTTGTTCAGTGCCGCCAATGTGAAAACAAAATAGAAGCGCCGGGGCGCTCGCCAGCCATCGCCAAATGGAACGAGGCGAACAGATGACGATTCATTACCACGGGACGCCAATCACGCCGCGATCCGTCTTGGCGACGCTTGCGGGTAGGCATTTCTGCGTGTCTCATGCGCGACCCGAGCAAGCCGCGACCTGTCATCAGATTGGCCAGAGCGTCATGCTCGATAACGGCGCATTTTCCAAATTCACAAAAGGCAAAGAAACAGATTGGGCCGCGTTTTACGATTGGTGCGATCTCTGGCTCGATTACCCCACAACCTGGGCAGTCATCCCCGACGAGATCGATGCAGGGTCTCAGATGCAGGACGCGCTGGTAAATGAATGGCCGTTCGGCCAACGGGGCGCCCCTGTGTGGCACATGGACGAGCCGATAGATCGCCTTTTGCGGCTCTGTGATGGCTGGCAGCGCGTGTGCATCGGGTCAACTGGCGACTACTGGCAAATTCTGTCGCCCGGCTGGTGCGCTCGAATGGACGAAGCTTTTAACGCTGTAGCGTCTCGTCACCAGCGTTGGCCGTGGGTGCATATGTTGCGGGGAATGCAGCTCAGCCGCTGCGAATGGCCGTTCGCGTCTGTCGATAGCACCGACGTCGCGCAAAACCACAATCGCCCACAGAATACAGCGAAATCGATGGCGGAACGATGGGACGCCGCGAACACCTCGCCGGACTGGCAAGCCCCCGCAAAGCAATCCGACTTATTCGCAGCGTAGATCAGGAGAGAGAAAGAATGACTGAAGAACTCATGACCGAAATCAAGCAGGTCCTCAAAGACGCAGAGCAAGGCCTTATGAGCGCCGACCTACCGCAAGGAACATGGATGAAGGCGGCGTTTGATCCAAAGTTCATGGCGCAGAGAATGCGCGATCTACACGACAAGATCGAGGCCCACGCCCCCAAAGACGGAGGCGAGACATGATCACCAGAAGATCCGTTCTTGGCGCAGTGCTCGCTACGCCCACCCTCGCCAAGACCGCGGCGCAATCGGCAGCCGCGCCGCTTCTAGTGAATGCGACGCACGGCGGCGTCCTCGATCAAAACCAAGTGGTTGGGGACGTGCAAAGGGAGATCTCGCCAGAGCTGGCAAAGCTCTATGCCATGCGCGATGCGCAATGGCGCAAACGCTCCCAGCAACAGCGGTATGAACAACTCACTCCGCTTCGGGCGAACATCCACGACAAGCGTTCCTGGTCGAACGCGTTCAAGGTCCTTTGCGAGATCGACGAACGCAACAAGCGCGATGCTGAGCATGAGGCCGAAGAAAGCGCGCTCGATCGACTATTCGAAGCCTATCACAACCCCGTCGGCGCCATTCTCAAAGGAGACGATCTATGACCGACATAGACTTCACCCTCCTAGCGCAGGACGGAGGCCAACAATGAGCCGCAGAGGACGCCCCCGCCATCAAAAGCACCGCGAGCCCAACGGACGCCCGCAGCGCAAGCGCACCCGCACCGAAGAGCTAACGCAGATCTTGGAAACCCAAGAGGTCGTTCTAAAGGCCCGCAAGCGTTGGGTATTCAACGAAACCGGCCGCATGATCTCGGATAAGGAGGCAGCATCGCCCTTGCTTGGCGACGATCCCTTAGGCCGTCTTCTCTGGCTCGATCGCATCACCGACGATCAACACCAGGGCGGCAACGAGTTCCGCCGCCTCTACAACCGCCACAGGACCGCCATAGGGGCCCCTAAGCCCTTCGCCAAATGTCCGGACACTCCCGGCATGGAGCCTGTGCTAGACGCCGACGACAAAGCCCGCCGTCAACGCGCATGGGCCGACATGCAACGTGAAGTCGAATCGAGCTCACACCTCGGCTACCGCGAGGCCCTCCGCGTCTGTGTCCTCTGGGAATGGCCCGATGACCTGTTGCACCTGCGCACCGCGCTAGATGCTGCGGCAAAGCACATGGGCTTGTGTGAGGCGGCAGCTTGACAACTAAACTTAAATTGGTCAGAAATTCACCATCCCCCGGAAGGATTTATCGAGGCTGGACGCAATCGCGCCCGGCCTTTTTGCATTGGAGGCCAGAGTGAACCCGAAAACGAAACCCTACATCGTTCCGGCGCTCGCCGCCGTTGCCGTCATCTTCGGAGCCGGCTTTATTGCTGGTGGACTCGCGCAGGTTCCAGGCGCACCATCCATCAACGTTGGCACCGTCGCGGCTGTCGCCTTCGCAATGGGCGCCTTCGAAATTGCAGCCACCGCAATCAAAGGGTTCCTGAAGTAATGCTTGACGCTCTGCCGACCCAAGAGACGCCATCATTTGATGCACTCTCGAAACGGCAGCAAAAATTTGTCATGGCTTACGTAGAAACAGGCGTAGCATCAAAGGCTTACGCTATGGCTGGCTACAAGGGAACAAACTCGGCTTTAGAAGCTAACGCCTCGCGTTTGATTAGAAATGATAAGGTTTTACAAGCGATCGAAGAGCTTAAAAACCTCACGTTAGAGCGCTTTGCCTGGACCAAGGAGACCGCGCTTCTGAAGCTCGCAAGTGAGGCTGACGACAAGGAAAACAACTCAGGCGGCGAGCGCATTCGCGCCATTATGGGCATAGCGGATCTACAAGGCTGGAAGCCGAAGGAGAGCGGCGCGACAATCAACGTTATCAACGTCACAGTAGATAATCGGTCTGTTACCGCGGCGCTGTGATTTACGATAAGCTCACGCCCAAACAAAAAGAGATATCCGAAACGGTTCTTGGGCTTAAGCGGCGATTTACGCTGATCTACGGCGGATCTCGGAGCGGCAAGACGTTTCTTCTCTGCTGCATTATAGCGATGCGCGCTGTTCTAGCGCCGGGCTCTCGCCATCTAATAATGCGAAAGTTTAAGGGCGCATGCGAAGAGTCTGTCGCAATGGACACCTTTCCGAAGGTGATGGCGATGCATTGGCCCGACGTGAAATGTGAATATAACTCGGAACACGACTATTTCATTATTGAGACGGAGCCGGGAAAGCAGTCGGAAGTTTGGATTGGCGGCTGTGACGATGAAAAACGCTTCGATAAGCTCTTAGGGAAAGAATACGCCAGCATTTACGCTAACGAGGCGTCCGAGATCGACTATCAGATCTTCACTAACCTTAAGTCGCGGCTTGCCCAAAAAGTCCCCTGTGATCAAGCCCCGGACGGCATTTTGCCGCAAAGAATGTACGCTGACTTGAACCCAACCGCGTCTCTACACTGGACGCATCACCTATGGATACAAGGGACAGACCCAGCAACGGGCGCGGCGGTTGACAAAGACATGTATGCGGTCGGGAAAATGAACCCCCGCGACAATCCGCTGCTGGACGAAGAGTACATCAAAAGCCTCCACGACATGCCGCCGAATGAGCGCAAGCGCTTCTATGAAGGCGAATACGCGCAAGATACTCCAGGCGCGTTGTGGAATCGGGCGATGATCCGCTACTCGCCTACTCGCGACGTGCCTTCGGATCTTGTAAGGATCGTTGTAGCGGTTGACCCGAACACAAAATCAAAAGCGTTGTACGATAGCGTCGGCATAGTGGTCGCGGGCATAGATAGAAATCAGATCGTCCATGTCCTGGAGGACGCGAGCGGCAAGCATCCCGTCGCAACCAACGAAGCCGAAGGCAAGCTTTCATGGGCGCGCATCGCGTTAGCGCTTTATATGCAGTATGAGGCCGATTGTATCGTCGCCGAAACCAACCAAGGCGGCGATATGGTGGAAAAAGTCATTCGCGCGGAAGATTGCGACACAATCAGCGATGACCCCGAGTTTGCCAAGAAAGTACCTTACAAAGAGGTCAAAGCCTCGAGGGGAAAGGCCATTCGAGCCGAGCCGGTCGCTGCTCTTTATGGGCGTGGAAAGGTTATTCACAGGCTGCCGTTTCCAGTTCTGGAAGATCAAATGTGCAGCATGACGCCGGATTTTGATCGGGAAAGGGCAGGTTATAGCCCTGACAATCTCGACGCTGCGGTCTGGGCTGTCACTGACTTGTTTAATTTGGCGACCAAGAAGCGTTCAGGCCGAGGCACGGCGCCGCGCAGATCAATGCGTCATGACAGGTGGAGCGAGTTCGTATGAGCGGAGCGGTAAAGAAGATTTTCGGGGGCGGCAAAGCTCCGAAGATCGAGCAGCCTAAGCCGATTGAAACCCCGCAGGTCGATGACGCGCAGGAGACGGTCGAGGAAAAAAAGCGTCGTCGCTTCTCGTCTCGCAACGCCAACCAGCTGGTGAAGGCTGAAGGCGGCGTGAGCACAGCCGCACGGGCGCTCACAGGCAACTAGGGGGCGCACATGGCTGATCAGCGGTTGGTCTTTGGCCAAAACATTCGGTTGCGCCCACGGGCGGGCAAAGCCCTCACGCGCAAAACGGGCAATCAGCTTCTCACGAAGGTCCAAGGCACGCGCGCCGCATCGGAGCTCACGTCTTACGTCCCCGCGACGGGTCGCCGGAATCGAGCGGGCGACGCCGTGCGCCCTTTGCGCGGTAAGAACCGCATGGGCAACTAATGCAGGACACACGCGCTCGCGACCTTATGGGTCGGCACGAAAAGTTAGCATCGGGCCGCGCCAACTGGGAAAGCCTGTGGGAAGAATGCGCCAAGCGCTATTTTCCGCGGGGCGATGATTTCCGCAGCAAGCACGCCAAAGGCGCGACACGCACGGATTTCATGTACGACAGCGCGCCGGTTTCGATGCTCAACCGCGGGGCGTCGGCTACCGAGGCAGGGTTGACGCCCCGCAATGCGGTTTGGTTCGTTCCGAGCTCGGGCGACAGCCAAATCGACGAGATCGACAGCGTTAAGCGTTACAACGAGGACGCGCAGGGCAGTCTGCATCGAGAGATGTACCGCCCGCAGGCGAATTTCGCGTCGCAGATGTTTGAGACATATCTGAGCCTCTTCGCGTTCGGAACGGGCTGCATTTACACCGAGCCGCACCCGATGGGCGGGGTCGTGTACCGCGCACCGCACCTGTCGCAGATGTATTTCGCGCAGAACGCCTACGGGATTGTGGACGTTGTAAATCGCGAGTTCACGCTAACGCACCGCGAGGCGCTGCAGCTTTTTGGCGACGACACGCCGGACAAGATCAAAGAGAAAGTTGACGGCCCGCTCAGCAAGCCAGGCTCAGAGTTCGAAACCGCGCGCTATCTTCACTGCGTCATGCCGAGGGAGGACTATGACGAAACGCGCTTAGGCCCCTCAGGGATGCCCATCGCGCAATTCTATGTGTGCATGGATCACAAGTGCATCGTGAAAGAGGGCGGCTATCACGAAATGCCCTACGCGGTGGCGCGGTATGTCACCAGCCCGAGCGAGGTTTATGGGCGATCGCCTGGGATCACGCACCTCCCGGACGTGAAGATGCTGAATGAGATGGCGAAAACGACCATCGAGGCGGCGGAGCTGACGGTTGATCCGCCCGTTTTGCTTCATGACGACAGCATTCTAAACGATTTCAGTCTGCGCGCGGGCGCCAACAACTACGGCGCAGTGGATGACCAGGGGCGTCAACTCGCTGTACCTTGGCAATCCGGGGCGGATCTCGGGCTCGGAATGGAGATGATCGAGCGCGTCCGCAATCAGATCGATGACGGCTTTCTGGGGGCTTACTTCCGCGTCTTGCGTGAAAACCCGCAGATGACCGCGACGCAGGCGCTTTTGGTCGCTCAGACGCAAGGGCAGCTCATGGCGCCGGTCATCGGCCGGCTTCAAACAGAGCTTCTGTCGCCCATTATTCGGCGCACGGCGGGCATTCTGACCCGTCAAGGACGTATGCCCGAGCCGCCGCCAGAATTGATCGAGTATCTGCAAGCGGAGCAGGCGGACATTTCAATAGAATATCAGTCGCCGATGGTCCGTCTTGCAGATGCCGAGCGTGGGATTGGGATCCTCCGCACATTCGAAGGGCTCGCGCCGCTCGCGCAGGCGAACCCTGAAAAGGCGCAGGAGATCTTTGCGAAGTTCAACTTCAACAAGATCGCGGAAATCCTCGCCGAAGTGAACGGTATGCCTGCAGAGGCGATGTACTCAGACGAGGAAATCGAGGGCATGGAAGAACAACAGCAGGCCGCGAACGATGCTGCACAACTCCTGGAGGCTGCGCCTATCGCAGCGCAGACGGCCAAAACGCTCGCTGAAGCGCAAGCGATTGGCGCGAACGTGCCAGGCCCGCAGCCGGAAGCGGTGATCTAATTGCAGAAAAATCGCCGCGCTGACGAGATCGCCAACGTGTCGCTGGCGGTTCGAGAGTGCTTTTGCGGTCCAGACGGTGCGCTGTCGCCTTCAGGCGCCATGGTGTTGCGCGAGTTAGAAAAGCGCTGGTTCACACACAGAAGCACCGCACAGGTTTCAGGCGACGCAAAACGCGGCTTTGGCTCGATCGACCCGCTTCAGATGGCGATCAACGAGGGCAAGCGCGTCGCTCTTTCCGAGCTCAAGCAGCTCATAACCCAATCGCTGGGCAATGTCCGCGATATCCAATCACGAAAGGCTTTCCATGAGTGAGGAACCGGCGCCAGGTGCGCCAGCGCAACCGGCCACGCCCGCAGACCCGTCTACGCCGAACGAGCCGTTTTACTCGAGTTTCCAAAACGCGGAGCTCAAAGGCTACGTCGAAAACCGCGGCTTTAAATCCGTCGAAGCAATGGCGGAAAGCCTGCAGAACCTTCACAAGCTCCACGGAGCGCCCGCAGAGCAGCTTCTAAGGCTTCCTGAGGACATGAGCGCGGACGGCGCGATGAACGCCGTGTGGGACAAGCTGGGGCGTCCTGAGAGCGCGGCGAGCTACACGAACAAGCTTGGCGAGAACTTCGTGGACGACGCTTACAAGCAATTCACGGACGTTGCGCACAAGGCAGGTCTGACCGACGCGCAGTTTGGCGTCATGCAAGACACGCTGAATGCGGTCGCCACAGCGCAGACGGAAGCGATTGACGCTGCGTTTGACGATTGGTCCAAGGCCAACCCCGCCGCACTCACATCAGCCAAGAACATGTTCACGAAGCTGGGCATGAACGCCGAAACCGTGGACGCCATGCTAACGGGCGACAAGGCCGCGTTGTTCCAGTTCGTCGCCGATGTCGCAGACCGCACAGGCGAGGCTGCAATGGTGGACGGGGACAACCCGAACACGTTCGATACGCCGCAAGATCCGGCTGCGATTGAGGCGCAAATCAAAGCGCTCCGCGCGGAGCACGCCGACCCGAAAACCGGTAGGGTTCCGCCGTCGATCAACGACAAGATCCGCGCCCTGTACGTCAAGAAGGGCCAGGCGATGGACGCCCAGATGAACAAGGCGTTCGCAACCCCAACCCCCGGCATGGCAATCGCAGGATAAGAAATGACCTACCCAAAAACAGACGAGCAAGCTTTCGTGGAGTGCCTTCGCATCCTGCAGCCGCAGGGCATTACGCAAGATCCAAAGCGCTTGGTCGCTGCCGCCAAGGATCTGTTTGAGCAGATTCGCGGATACAAATTCGAGCCGGGAAAGGACACGTCTAGCGACCCCGTTCCCGTCGATGCTGCGCCCCGTCGTGGGCGCCCTCCAAAAGCGGATACCGCCGTTCAATAACGGCGCCCGATGACCGCTCGAAAGCGAGCCGCTAACGGCGTGCGCAACGCCTAGAACAGCCCCCGGAGACGGACACGGCAGGTTCGATCGGTTGAAACACTGATCGGAGACAATACAGGTATGTCTATCAATCTTCCCACGCATTTCGTGGAGCAATACAAAGGCAATGTAGTCCACAAACTACAGTACGCCGGCTCTAAGCTCCGCGGAAAAGTTACTGAAGGCGGCTATATGGGCGATGGCGCCCAGGCCATGGATTTCATCGGCGAAGTGAACATGACGCAGGTTACCTCGCGTCTTGCGCCGATGCCACGCACTGACGCCCCGACCGATACGGTTTGGGTGTATCCTACCGACTACGACCTTCCGCAGATGGTCCACAGCTTCGACAAGCTGCGGCTCATGACGGACCCCGAGGGACCGTTGGTCGCTGCGGCCGTCAAGGCGACGGGCCGGAAGTTCGACGACGTTCTGTTTGATGCGTTTTTCGGAACCATGAAAACGGGCGTTCGTGGCGGCACGGATGAGGCGTTCGACACGACCAACCACAAGGTCGGAACCGATGTCGGCGGCACCGCATCGGGCCTCAATCTTGAAAAGATCATCGAGGGCTTGGAGATCTTGCAAGAGGCTGAAGTTGATCTCGATGCGGAGAAAGCCTGCATCGCGATCACGCCGAACCAGCAAAGCGCCATCCTGAACGACGTTCGCGCAACTGATCGCAACTTCGCAACCGCGGCCACGATCGTTGGCGGCAAGGTTACGGAGATCATGGGCGCTGATGTCGTCGTTTCGACCAAGGTTCCAAATGGGACCGGCAGTCTGAAACGCTGTCCGCTTTGGGTTCCGTCCGGGATGCACCTTGCGATCTGGGCCGACGTCAACGCTCGCGTTGATCCGCGCCCGGATATCCAGGGCGTTCCGAACCAGCTTTACACCTACGTGACGATGGACGGGACGCGGACGGAAGCCGGCAAGGTCATCGAACTCGAATGCACGGAGTCCTAAGCAATGGCGATTGTTTCTACCCCTCGTTATGACGCTGCGTTCGGACGTAACGCGGCCGTCATTCAACCCCACGCTGGCGGCGGTCAGTTCTACGCTATCGGCGGTTATGTTTTGCTGGGAACGGATTTCGACGACGCAGACATTGCGCCGCTGATCCCGCTTCCTTCGACCATGACCGTTACAGACGTCAAAGTCTGGACCGATGGCGCGTCTGGCGGCACAGCAGTCGTGGATATCGGCCTTTACACCCTGTCGTCAGACGGCGACACCGCGACTGTCGTTGACGACGACTACTTCGACGCTGGTTTTGACATCACGACCGCGGCGAAAAACACGTCTGTCATCGATGGCGCCGTCACGGTGGCGGACATGAACCAGCCGCTTTGGGAAGCCGCAGGGTTGACCGCGCAGCCAACCGATACGCTGTGGCTTTGCCTCACTGGCGAAACCGCAGATATCACGGCGGCAACGGCTGTGTTCGTCCAGGTGGAGGGCTTCCTTTAATGGCGACGCAGTATCTCGGCGCGGCGTTGGGAGCTTCCCGCGCCGCCGAGATCACGTTGGACACTTCGACGACCAGCTTGCCCATTGAGCTGGCCGTCGTTGACACAACGATTGATCTCACGACGACCGCGGGAAAAATGCAGGTCATCAACGCGCTTGAAGGCTTTCGGGAAAAGCTCTTGGAGTCGGCGTTCTAGATGGCGTCTCAGGTCGAGATCGCGAACCGGGCCTTGTCGAAACTTGGCGAGGCCCGGATCACGTCTGTCTCAGATAACAACCCCGAAGCGAAGGCTGTTAGCGCGCGTTGGGATACGCTGCGCGATGCGGCTTTGACAGAAAACCCGTGGCGCTTCGCCATTGAGCTGGTGCAGCTAGTCGCAGACAGCACGGCTCCCACACACGGCTACAGCTATCGTTACAGGCGTCCTTCGGATGATCTGTGGACAGTGCAGGTCGGCGATTATGCGGCGGTCTATCACAGCCTGGGCGTGCTCTATCGCTATTCAACGGCTTATGACCCGATCTCGTCGCCTTACGAGGTTGTGGGGCAGTACATTCACACCGATCTGAGCGCGCCGCTCAATTACCAGTACGTCAAGCGGGTAGAGAATACCGGCGAATGGGACGCGCTGTTTGTCGAGGCGTTCGCGTGTCGGCTCGCAATGGACATGTGTGAAGAGCTCACGCAGAGCGCGTCCAAGATGGACCGCGTTGCAGCGATGTACAAGGACGCCATGAAGCAGGCGGTCCGTCGCAACGCCCTTCTGCGCCCGCCGCAGGAGCGCTCTACGGGCAAGTGGTTCGGGGCCAGGGTCGCGCATGGGTAAGGCCAGCCCCGGCATTACAGCGTTCAACGCGGGTGAATGGTCCCCGTGGCTCGAGGGTCGGATTGATATCGAGGGATACGGCGCGAGCTGCTTTAAAAAGCAGAACATGCTTGCGACGATCCAGGGTCCAGCATTGCGCCGGGCGGGAACCAAGCACATTCAGGCGGTCAAGAACGGCGCCAACGACACGTTTCTTATGCCGTTCGTGCGCTCACGCTCGATCGCCTATGTGATCGAGTTTGGCGACCAGTATTGCCGGTTTTACTTCAATCGCGCGCCGGTCCTTACGGGAACCACGGTCGCAATCTCAGGCGTGACGCAAGCCAATCCGGGCGTTGTGACAGCCACGGGTCACGGCTACAGCAACGGCGATCATGTGTTTATCACCGGCGTTGTCGGGATGACCGAGATCAACAGCCGATGGTTTACCGTCGCGAACGCGACGACGAACACCTTTGAGCTGACCGGGATCACCGGCAACAATATCGACACCAGCGGCTACACGGCTTACTCGAGCGGCGGCGAATGCGACGTTCCGTACGAGATTTCTTCGCCATTTACCGCCGCGCAGCTTTATGACAGCGACGGTTTTCCGCAGCTTGATTGGGCGCAGGATGCGGACGTTATCTACATCACGCACCGCAGCGGGACGATCCAGCCACGCAAGCTGAGCCGCACCAGTTCGACAAGCTGGGCGTTTTCGACCGTGGACCCTGACGACGGGCCTTACGATGCAGTGAACTCTGCGGCGACAACGATGTATATCGGCGCCGCGACCGGAACCGGCGTCACGATCACGGCGAGCGACAGCGTCTTCACAGCCGATCACGTCGGCGCGCTGATCAGGATCGACCAGGAAATTCTAACCACAACGGATCCGTGGAAGCAGGACACGGCTTACACCTCTGGCGATGACGTGCGATCCGAGGGCAAGGAATACGGCGCAGCGAATAGCGCCACCAGCGGCACGACGATCCCGAGCCACACCAGCGGCACGGTTTCAGACGGCGGCGTCAATTGGGAGTACCAAAGCGCGGGCTATGGCGTGGCTCGGATCACAGCGCAGAGCGGTACGACGGCGACCGTTGATGTGCTGACGCAGTTTCCGACAACGCTTGTCGGTTCTGGCAACGCGTCCACGATCTGGCAATTCGGCGCGTTCTCGGACGCAAACGGCTATCCCGAGACCGCTTCAATCTTCAAAGAGCGGCTTTGCTACGGGCAATCGAACCGCATTCATATGAGCGTTGCGGACAATTTCGACAGCTTCAGCCCGGACGCGTTCGGCGAAGTCGAAGCCACATCGGCGATCACGATCCCATTGCGAGGGTCGCAGACCAACGAAATCACCGGCTTCGCGGCGGGAACGGATTTGCTGGTGTTGACGGAAGGCCAGGAGTTCCGCGCGTCCAAGATCACGACAAGCGAGGCGTTCGGGCCGAACAACGTCGAGACGACGGAAGAAACGACCTATGGCAGCAAACCGACCCGCGCCATTCGCGTTGGCGAGGTCGCGTTGCATGTGAATGCGAGCGGCAAGAAGTTCCGCGAAGTCGTGTTTGACTTCAGCGTGGAGCGCCTTGTGAGCCGCGATCTGGCGCTGAGATCCGAGCACCTGACCCGCAAACCGCTCGTCCAGGTCGTGCGCCAGGAAGACCCCTATGAGATTATCTGGGGCGTGCGCCAAGACGGGCTCTTGCTCGATTTCACCTATGACCGCACGCAATCGGTTCGGGGATGGTCGCGCCAGCCGCTGGGCGGAGCAGACGTGAAAGTCAAATGCGCCGCGGTGATCCCGTCGCCCGACGGCGGTTATGATGACGTGTGGATGATCACAGAGCGCACGGTCAACGGCCAGACGGTCAAGTACGTTGAGCGCAAAGGCGAGGAAGTCGAGGAAGACACCGCGCAGGAAGACGTTTGCTATTACGATAGCGCGCTCACCTATGACGGATCGGCCGTCACGGCTATCCGAGTGTTTGACCACCTGTAGGGCGAAACGCTGGGGCTGATCGTGGACGGCGGCGCGCACCCGGACGTCACGGTAACGAATGGCGCGATCTCGTTGAACCGCTCGGGTTCTGTCGTCCAATGCGGGCTGAAATACACCTATGTTCTGTGTCCGTCGCGTCTGGAAGCGGGTGCCAACGACGGCACCGCGCAAGCCAAGATGAAGCGAATAACAGACGTCGGCGTGCGCGTCTGGAAATCGCTCGGCGGCTCAATCGGGCGCTCGCTGGACCCGGAAGATCTCACGTTGATGCGCGACTTGAACTACCGTCAGCCGGTAACGCAGATGGACACGCCCGAGCCGCTGAAATCGACCGACATCATTCAGAACTTTCCCAAGGGCTCGAACCGCGACGGCTTTATCTACATCACAGGCGATGACGGGTTTCCGATGAACGTCATTGCGTTATTCCCTCAGGTGGAAACTCGTGAAGCTCGTTGCTCTGCGCGCCGAACACATTCTAGGCCTCGAAGATCTCAACGCCTTTCAAAAAGATGTGCCGATCTCGGTCGAGTACGCTGTGAGCCTTGAGGAAGGCGGCGGCTGGGCGGTTCTCGAAGGCGAAAAGCCGATCATGTGCGGCGGTATCGCGCAAAGCCTGCCAGGCTGCGGCCACGCGTGGACCATTCTAACGCGGCGCTGGCGGCGTTATGCGCGCGGCATTCATGAAGCCGTCGAGATGTATCTGGACACGTCTGATTTCGAACGAATTGAAAGCGTCGTTCATTGCGACCACGCAGCCGGCCACGTCTGGCTAAAGCGCCTCGGGTTTGAGCTGGAATGCCCCCGGATGCGCAAGTGGTTCAACGGCAATGATTACGCGCTGTATGCGAGGGTGCGTTAGTGGCTCAGCTGGTAATTCCATTCATCACGCAAGGGCTCACCGCAGCGGGCGTCGGCGCCAAGACAGCGGCTGCGATTGGCTCGGGGCTCAGCATCGCCTCAACGGGTCTCTCAGTGTTCTCCGCGATCAGCCAGGGCAACGCGCAGGCGGATGCGGCGAAAGCGCAAGCGGGTATTCTGGAAAGTCGCGCAAACTCCGAACGCGTTGCGGCGTCGGTCAATGCGGAGCGCGAGCGTCGCAGAGCGCGGCAAAGGCAGTCCGCGCAGCGCGGCATGGCGATCGAGTCTCTAGGCGGCGGCGCGCTTCAAGTCGGGACCACGCAAGGCGTGCTCGATCAAGCGGCGGTCTATGACGAGCTGGACGCGCTCACGATCAAATACAACGGCGATCTCCGGGCCAGCGGGTTTGACGCGCAGGCGGATCAGTCACGCGCACAGGCGGGCGGGTTTCGCAGCGCGGGGTATTTGAAGGCGGCGACGGCGTTGACTGACTTTATTCCCTCGGATCCGTTCAACATGAGCAACGCGCCCCAAACCGCCCCGCGGCCGTCCAAGCGCTCGGTTTACGGAGGAACGTCGTATCTTCCCGAGTGGTCTACTCGGAATAATCGGCGCGTGCCGGGGCTAGGCGTAGGTTAATGACGCTTGATCTCGGACGCGTCCGCACGCAGGTTTCAGGCGCTGCGCCCACGCCTCAGCTTGATATCAGCGGCGAGACGGCCGTTAATCGCGCGCTGGAAGGCGCCGCGGTCAAGCTGGAGCAATTAGAGCGTCGCCGCGCGGACGTGTTCGCATCCAAGGCGATTTCAGAAGCGAAGATTCAATGGACCAAGAATGCGTTTGAGCGGGAGCAAAACGCGGAAGGCGCTGCGGAAGGTCACGCGCAGGGGCTCAAGGCCGACTATCAGAAATATCTCGCTGAGCAGGTCGAGAACGCCCCGCGCTACGCTCGCGATAGAATACAGATCGCGCTGTCAGAATTTGGCGGGCGCCTGGAAATCGACGCGATGGGGTTTGAGGCGCAGAAGAGCCTTGAGCACCGTGCAAGCACCATAGACGAGATTGCGCAAAACAGCGCCAACATGGTGATTTCCAATCCGGGCATGTTCGCAGAGCTCGCCGTGGATTATGAGGAAGCTGTCGAAGGCGCGGGTTTGCCGGGGGATCTTGCAAAAGAAGCCCGCGCCAACGGGCTGGATCTGCTCGCGAACTCGGCTCTGAAAGCCCGCATCGATCAGGACCCGCGCGGCGTTCTGCGGGAAGTCAAAGGCGGCGACTGGGACGAGTTTCTGCAGCCCAATGGCAAGCTGCGGCTCATGGATCAGGCAAGCGCTGAGATCAAGCGGCAGGAAGCCGAGGCGCGCGCCAGAGCGGCTGCGGCGCAGCGCCAGTATCTCGGAGGCTACAAGGACACGCTCGCTTATCTGCGGGCGGGCAACACGCTTCCCGCAGGCAGCGCTTACAATTACCAGACGTTGCGCAGTCACCTGGGCGACGATCGCGCGAAACTCGCCTGGGAAGAGCTTCAGGAAGCCCAGAAATACGGCGCTGACTATAACGCAATGAGCGATGGACCAGCCGCAGCGCGGGACGTCATTCAAAGCCGAATGGATCTGCTTAACGACAACGACCCCGAGGGCTTTGCGCAACAGCAAGCGGATCTGCAACGGCTTCTGACCGCGCGGCGGGACTTTGAAACAAAGCTGGTGAAGGACCCTGCGCAGACCGCTCTGCAAAGCTCGGAATACCTGAAGCGGCTTTATGCGGACATGGACGCGGCGGAAGCGGGCTCTGAGGAATACATGATCGCGTCGCAAGAGTATTTCGCGGCGATGGATGCGGAGCAAGAGCGCCTGGGGCTCAATGAGGGCGCGCGAATGCCGCTCCCTGCAAACGGCGCGAAACAGACCGTCGCCAATATCATGGCGGTCCCGGAAGGCGAAAAGCCCGCGGCGATCAACGCGTTTTTTGACGCCATCCCAGCCGATGTCGAAGAAAAGGTCAGGCGCCAGCTCAAGGGCGCAGGGCTCAACGCCACAACGGCGGCGATGGTGGACTATCGCGACGACCCGTTTGCGCTGGCGAAACTGGCGACGGCTTCGGCGGTTGATCCTAAAGAAGCCAAGACGTGGCTCGAAAGCGGCGTCGGGACGGAAATGAAAGACAGCATCCGCTCTGAAATGGCGGATCTTGAGACGGTTCTGGTGGATGGCTCGGGCGCCGCGGGCATTGAAGAGATGAACCGGCTTTACACGATCGCCGAGCGCATCGGGGTTGCGGAGCTCCGCAGCAATGGCGGGGACGCCAACGACGCCGCGCAGACCGCGGCGAAAGTGTTGCTCGATCGTATGGAGATTTTCGAGGGCTCGAATATTCGCGGCATCATCATGGAAGACGACGGCGTGACGATTGATCAGGTCGAGGATTACGCCGACGACATGCTGGAAGTGGACGCGCTGCGCTCGTTTATCGCGCCGCCAGGCGAGGGTTCCGATGATCTCGCTGTGTTGGACTACTACCGGCGCGAACGCGAGTTCCAAACCGGCGATTGGGTTTGGGTCAATGAGCCAGGCTTCAGGGGTTTTGAGCTTCACGTCACCAGCGAGGACGGCATTAAAACGCCTGTGATGAACGGGGCAGGCCAGCGCTACCGCTTCACAACGCAGGACGTGCGCGACGGCGTGCGCGAGTTCAACAGTGGTCTCGATGACACTGACGCGTTTCTGGGGCGCGCTCGGTAATGGTCGCAGCCCCGTTCAAGCCTAGCGTCGATCGCTCTTATGTTCGGGCGATGGACCCGCAGGGCTTTGGCCAGACGGGCTTCAGCGATGCGGTTGCGGCGGGGTTCGATACGCCGACGCTGTTTCACGTCAACCCGTGGAGCGAAGGCCGGTCGCTTCTGGGGGAAATGAGTTTCGAGCAACGCACGGGCGACGTGGCGAGGCGGCAAGGCCAGCCTTTCGAACAGACCCGCCGCGGAAGGCGCCGAGTTCTGGCGGACGTCGAAGACAGCCTTGAAAGCGCGGAAAGCCTTTCGGAGAAATACAAGCATCTTGGCATGGAGTTCGACCGCCCGATGTCGAAAGAGGCGGCGGAATCAAAGGCGCGGGCGAAAGAAGCGGAGTTGCGCCGTCAAGAAATCCTGAGCGCGAATGACAGCGTTGTCAGCCGCACGGCGGGCGCATTGGTCGGCGGACTGGCCGGCGCGGCTGTGGACCCTCTGGAGCTTGCTACAGCCATGTTCCCGATCGTCTCAGGGGCGCAACGAGCGTGGCTTGCGGCGAAGCTGGGGCGTGGGGGCGCGGCGACGACGGCGGGTGTGGTCGAGGGCGCGGTTGGCAACGTGCTTGTGGAGCCGCTGTACTACGGCGCCAGCAAAGCCGCGATGCTGGACTATACGATGGCTGACGCGGTGATGAATGTCGGCATTGGCGCGGTGTTAGGCGGCGGCTTGGGGCGCGCATTCGGCGGCAAGGCGATCGACGAGGCGGTCAGGCAACACGCGCCGGAAATGGCGTTGGCGCAGGTTCTTCAGGGCAAGACGGTCGAGGTCGCGGACATAGACCCGGAAATGGCCGCACTCAATCGCAACGAGATCGCGAAGCTGCGGTCGGAAGTTGAGCGACAGGTTTACGCGCTGCGCAAGCCGGGGGCCGAGGAAGACTTCGACCCCGCGGTTGATTTGCCGATGTCGCGGCAAGAGGGGCGCATGATAGACCGGCAGGCGCGCAAGGAAGCCCGCGCTGCTGGTGAGGTTTGGGCGAGCTTTTTTGAAAGCGCGTTCTCGCGGTACGGGATCACGGTTGAGCAGATCCGAGATATCTTGCCGGAAATCGGTCGCATTACCCGCGCGACGGATACGCCGGAAGGGGCGCTGCGGCAACAAGAAGCACTTACGCGCGACGAGCGAGAGGCGTTGCAAAACTATGAAGACGATAGCAAGCCGTTTATTGACGGTGAAAAAGATATTCGCCCACTCATTTCGGCGCTTGCAAAAAGTCAAATAGAACAAGATCGCGTAGTTTATCGCGGAACGCACCTTCAAGGCATTAGCGCAGTTTTAGGAGCGCGAAACCTTCGCCGCGGACAGACAATTAACGTAGATCGAACATGGTCGCCTAGCGCACATCAAGCCATCGCGGAAACTTTCAGCGATGGCGACGGGCCGCTAGTAACTGCAAAAATCAACGTTAAGGGCGGCACGCACGGCGCGCTTTCCATGCGCAACTACGATGATTTTGAAACAGAGGTCTTACTTGGGCCAGGGAGCTACACGGTTCGATCAATAGAGCGGAGCGGCGATCGACCTCTAATCGAATTAGATTATAAACCCTTGCCCAGCGTTACGGCTTCTTCCCGTGCGTTGTTTCAATCCGACCGCGGCTTTTTCGATCGCGCCACGGGGGCGGTCGGACTGTTTCGCATCGCCGACGCATCGACGTTCATGCACGAAAGCGCGCATGTGTTCTTGGATATCCTCGGCCGCGTCGGCGATCGGCCAGACGCAAGCCCGGAGCTGAAGGCGGATCTCAAGACGCTTTACGACTGGATGGGGACGGAAAACCATAAAACGGCTGACACGCCATCGTTGGAACGCTTCGCTCGCGGCTTTGAGGGCTACTTGCGCAACGGCAAAGCGCCGGTTCCACGGCTGCAGCGCATCTTCGACATGTTCGCGTCTTGGCTGCGGAAGATCTACACGCGCGCGGATCAACTCGACGTGGAGATCAGCCCCGAAGTTCGCGGCGTGATGGACCGCTTGCTGACAACTCAGGACGAATTGCCAAGCCCGCGCGAGCTGGCGGCGCGCGAGGCGGACCCGCGACGCGACAGGCTCGCCGACTATGACAGCGCTGCGAAAATCACCGACGACGTGAGCACCGCGCCGGACGATGAAATGGCGGAGATGTCGGCAATCGTGGCGGATCTCGACGACGAACTAACCGATGTAGAGCTAACCGAGGCTGACCGCGCCGACCTTGACTCAATCGCTGGAATCAAAGCCAGGGTTGCTTCTGTAGGTGAAACAGCGCGGGCGATGGCGGCATGTTTTCGAGGGGCGTAGTTTGGGAATGGGTCTGCGCCATGTTCTGCCTACTCGTCTCTGTGTGCTACCTCGGCGCCCTCGTTCATGCGTTCCTGTGGATGAAAGAAAGCGACATCCACGACATGTTCATGGTGGCGCTAACGATCGTCACCTTTCCATTGATGATCTGGTTTGTCTGGGGATGGCTGTTTTGGAAGCTGAGAGATGGTTGACAGCAAGCCGCCGCTAGGCCCTGCGCCGTCGCCAGAAAAAGAAACGCTGGACTGGCGCCGCAAGCCGGGCGGCGATGGCCCTAAAGGCCCGACGCGTGGTCCTAAAGGCGAAAAGATCAAAGCCAATCCGAACCTCGGTAAAGACGCGTGTGTGCAAGGCGTGCTCGAGGCCGCAGCGCGCATGGGTCTGGAGCCGGAAGAAACGACGCAGATCAAAGACGCGATGAAAAGCGTCGAGGCCCGCAGACGCGCCGAACGCGATCTTGACAGCATCGAAGATCAATTCATGAGCAAGGCGGGCGAGATTGAACGCAACGCGGAGCTCGGGGCGCTGATCGAGGAACGCAACGCCAAGATTAACATCCTGCGCCGTAAGGAATTGCTCGCCTATTCGGATCTGACAAACAGGCTCTTCAACGATCCTAGCGTTGGCTTAGAGGCCCGCATGGTCGGGGTGAACCGACGATTTGCAGGAAGCCGCGACAGCGTTGATGCGCGGGCGCAGTCTTACGAGCGCAAATACATGGGCGGCATTCTCGCGGCCTTGAAGGAAGCGGGCGTCTATGACGACTTTCGGCTAAAGGCGCATAACGATGATGTCGCGCGCGAGTTATGGGCGCTGAGTTTCAAGAACCGCGCGACAGGTCGGGCCGTCACTGGCAACGAGACCGCCTATAAGATCGCGCAGATTCTGCAGACCTTCGAAGAGTTCGCCCGGCTTAGAGAAAACCGCGCTGGCGCCTATATCCGCAAAGCCGAAGGTCGCGCGGTCAGAAACACAAACGACATCGGGCGTATTAAGCGTGAAGGCTTTGAGCTCTGGGCCGCTGAAACCAACAAGCGGCTTGATTGGGACCGCATGGAGATCCCGCCTGAAAAACGCGACCGCTTCCTGAAGAACGCTTACGACGCGATCACGACGGGCATTCGCCGCAACCAGCAAGAGAATGACATTCAGTTCGCCTTCAAAGGCCCCGGCAATCTGGCGAAAAAGGCCAGCGCCTCGCGGACGTTTGTTTTCAAGTCGGCTGACGATTGGATCGAATACAACAAGCGTTTTGGCGCGCAGGACGTCAACGAAGCGATTATGAATTCGCTGCGGCGCTCTGCGGAACGCACGGCGCTTATGGAGATATTCGGCACGAACCCGCGCGCGATGTTCGACAGCATCCGCGACGACCTTCTGGAAAAGCACCGCGGGCAATCCGGTCCAAAGGTTCTCGGGGTTAGCGTTTCGAAAGATCAGCGCTTGGGGCGTGGCGTTCTGTTCGACCGTCTGGACGCGCAGTTCAAAGAGCTTGACGGCACGGTCAACATTCCAGGGTCGGTTTCTGCGGCGTACACGATGCAGACGCTGCGGGCGATTATCTCAGCGGCGAAACTTGGCGCTGCGGTGATCTCGTCGATTACGGACGTCGCGAACCTCTTCAACACGCGGCTGACGCAGACCGGTTCTCAATACGTGGCGATGCGCGACAGCCTCATTGCGCCAATGGAAGGCTTTAGCCGCGACGCGGACAAGCGCGCATTCGCCGATGTTTTGGGTGTCGGGCTTGATACAATGCTGGGCGATGTCGCGGCGCGGTTCTCGATCGGCGACGACTTGCCCGGCATGGTCAACAAGGGAATGGGCGTTTTCTACAAGCTCAATTTCTTAGGCCCTTGGACCGACGCCATGAAGCGGGCTGCGACGTATATGGTTGCGCGCGACTTAGGGCGGCTGCACAGAACCTCATGGGCCAATCTCGACAAGCCTTATGTGGACATGCTGACGCGCTACGGCATCGGCGAAAGCGAGTGGAAGATCGCGAGAAAAGGCGCGATCGACATCAACGGCAAGATGTATCTGTCGCCGGATGAAATCGAGCTCAGAGCCGAACAAGCCGCCACGACCGCGACGAAACGGAAATACGAGCGCGTCGCCGATGCGGTGCGGGCCTTATACGTGGATCAATCGGATTACGCCTCGCCAACGCCCGGCGCCCGTGAGCGCGCGATCATGCGGCAAGGCACTTCTAACGGCACGATCTCAGGCGAATTGCTGCGGTCCTTTACGCAGTTCAAGGCGTTCCCGATTACAGTCATGTCGAAGGGTATCGGGCAGCGCCTCTATGGCGGCGACAGCGCCGACATCATGGGTATTGCGTCTTTCATGGCGTACTCCACAGCGCTCGGCATGGTCGCGCTTGAGGCGAAGGAAGTGATCAAGCGCCGCGAACCGCGCTTTACCGGCGTCGAGGAAATGGGCGACGCGCGGTTTTTCAAGCTGTTGATTGCTGGAATGCTGCAGGGCGGGGGCGCCGGCATCTTCGGCGACTTCCTGTTTGGCGACTATACGCGCTTTGGATCCAGCCAGCTCGCCACCGCCGCGGGACCGCTTGCGGGCGAAGCTGAAAAGGCGCTCAAGATCATCAACCGCGGGATGCTCGGGCCGCTGTTCTCTGAAGACGGCGATGAGATTGAGGACTCGCTAAACGATACTGCGTCTGAGCTCTTCCGGTTCGCAGTTGGCAACACGCCAGGCGCAAACCTCTTCTACGCGCGGCCGGTCCTGGACGCTCTGTTCCTGCATCAATGGCAAGAGATGTTGAACCCTGGATATCTGAAACGCGCTGAGCAACGCATGAAGCGTGAGCAACGACAAGAGCCGCTGCGCAGCGTCTTTGGCGTGGATATCAAGTCACCGGCCGAGGCCATCCCTAGAGGCGGTGGCAATCGAGCTTTTGAGGGCGTGAGAGATTAGGGGGAGTTCATGAGGGTGTTTTTCTGTGCTGTAGCTCTGGCAATTTCTTTCTGTGCGCCAGTCGCAGCCGAAACAGATCCTACCGGCCTCGACATGCGCGTCATGTGCGATCGTGCGCTCGACACATCAGACACACAGGCCGGATCGCGCGAGCTGGCGGGCATCTGTTATGGCCGTCTTGAAGGGTTCATGATTGGTTATCGCTTCGGATTTGCTGACGCCGGCAGCGATGGAGATGAGCTGTTTTGCGTCACAGAAACGGTAGATCTCGAAGAGGTCGCGAAACTGTACGTGAAGTTCTCACGGGAAAACACCGAGTTCGATAATGAACCGTGGACTTTCACAGCGATCAACGTTCTTCGAATTCTCTACCCGTGCTCGTAAAGGCGAGGAACGGCGTCGCTATGCTTTTCAGTTTGAAAACAAAATCACCCGCCGAAGCAATTCCGCGCGGGGGCGGAGATCGAATGTTTGAGGGCATGAGAGAATGACGCTAAGCACCACAGAATTACGAGCATCGTTTGCAGGGGCCGGGACAACCGGCCCTTTTTCGTTTCCGTACTTGTTTTTGGCCGACGGGGACCTAGCCGTTATCAAGCGCGTTGACGCCACAGGTGTTGAAACCACGCTCACGCTCACGACGGATTACACAGTAACCGGCGCGGCCAACCCCGCAGGGGGATCTGTTACCACGGTCGCCAATGTCGCTAGTGGCGAGACGCTGGTGATCATTCGGGATCCCGACATCACGCAGGCGACGGACTACACGGCGAATGATGCGTTTCCGGCTGAGACGCACGAAACCGCGCTGGACAAGCTGACGATGATTGCGCAGCGGTCGCGCGATCTACAGGACCGCTCTCTAAAACTCTCTGAAACCGACAGCGACAGCATCGACCCCACGTTGCCGATCTTTTCAGGAAACGGCGACAAGTTCGTCAAGATCAAGACGGACGCGACCGGGCTTGAGTTTGCGGCGAGCACGGCGGACGCTAGCGCCGTTGCAACGGACATCGCGGGGAATGCAACCGCGCTGGAGACGATCAAGGACGCGATTTTCGGCGACCTGGATGCAAACGACGAGGCCGTTTTAAAGGCGATCGCGGACGTTGATCATTTAATCACGCTCAGTGGCGTAGCTGCGGAAAGCGATGATCTGGGGACGTTCACGGGCGCCACGATTGCGGACAACGAGACAATCAAGGGCGCGCTTCAGGACTTAGAGACAGCGCTTGAGAGCGGCGGCAGTGGCTTGGCGAATGTCGTCGAGGACACCACGCCTCAGCTCGGGGGCGATCTCGACGTCGCGGGCAACTCGATTGTCAGCGTCTCAAACGGCGATATTCCAGTAACGCCGAACGGGACCGGCCGCGTGCTGCTTACATCGCCCAACATCATTCTCGGAAGCGATGCGCGCGGCGATATGTTTTACCGCGGCGCGAGCAATCTTGAACGCCTGGCGAAGGGGACAAACGGCCAGGTTCTGACGATGGGGGCCAATGATCCCGCTTGGGCGGACGCAAGCGGCGGCGGCGGCCTCGTCTTTCTCGCATCGACTGAACTCTCAAGCGACGCCAGCGTAGACTTCACGGCCTTCGACAGCTCGCTCTACGACAATTACCTGTTTCTGTTTGAGAGCGTTATTCCGGCAACCGATGGGACGCTGTTTGCGATGCGGTTCAAGCGCAGCGGGCAGGGGTCGTTCGACAGTGGCGGCTCAGTTTTTTTTTTTTTTTTTTATACGGCGTATAGCGAGATCTACACGGTGGGCGGGGC
>CALDSD010000076.1 GCA_937911325.1 uncultured Neomegalonema sp. | reverse complement strand
CGCGCCGTCAGCAGCAGGGGCAGGGCGGCCGGACCTGGGACGGGTGTCACGTCGGCATTGTCGTCAGAGCTCCACTGCCATTGCTGGGACCCCTGCCAATCTGTCTGCTGGGAGCCGCTCCACTGAAAAGCGAGCTGAACGGCGCCGTCTTCGCTGCCTCCCCCGTTGAAGGGTGACGTGACAAAGCTCCCAACTTCCGTCGGCGCGGCGACGGCAAGCGCTTGTCCGGACAGTCTTTGTTTCCTCAGACCATCGTCTGCACTGATCGCGGCGTAGGTCGGAGCACTGGCGGCAAGGACAAGCGCGGACGAGATAACAGCAAGAAAACGCATCGGATTTCCCCTCGGTGAAACGTTAAAAAAGTCTTGCAAGCCGCGCGCCATCGTGTCTGGTGCGCAACGCATCTTCAGCAACGAGAGGCGGCCCATGAAAACCGTCGTCATCGGACGAACCGGACAGCTCGCACATGCGCTGGCGCGACTGGATCCCTCGGCCGCCGTCCTCGATCGATCGCAAGTGGATCTGGCGTCGCCTGAGACGATTTGGCCGGCTCTTGAGCGCGCACAGCCTGAAGTGATCATCAACGCGGCGGCTTACACCGCCGTCGACAAGGCCGAGACCGAGCGCGAACGCGCCTTTGCAGTGAATGCGACTGGGGTCGGCGAACTGGCGCGCGCCGCCGCCGATCTGGGCGCGCCGCTCATTCATGTGTCGACCGACTACGTCTATCCCGGCGGTGGCGACAGACCGTATCGGGAAGACGACGAGACGGACCCGATCAACGCCTATGGGCAAAGCAAGCTCGCCGGAGAACTGGCCGCGCTTTCAGCTCAACCGCAGACTGTGATTCTACGGACGGCCTGGGTTTATGCGCCCTGGGGGCACAATTTTGTACGGACGATGCTGCGCCTGGCGTCCGCGCGCGATCATCTGCGCGTCGTCCATGATCAGCGCGGACAGCCGACATCTGCGCTGGATCTGGCGCGCGCCTGTCTGCTTGCCGCCCAGAAGGCCGCAGGATCGTCCGCCGACGACGCTGTCTGGGGCGTGACCAATTATGCGGGCGCGGACGAAACAAGCTGGGCGGAGTTCGCCGAAACGATCTTCTCGAAAGCTGCCGGACCCCTGATCGAGCGTGCGCCCGTCGTCGAGCGCATTTCGACGGCCGAGTATCCCACGCCCGCAGCCCGTCCCGCCAACTCAACGCTCGACTTGGCCCGTTTCACGCATGTGTTCGGGCAAGCGCCGAGACCTTTGTCCGAAGCGCTCGACGAGGTTTTGACGATGATCCGACCAGAGGACGTGGCGGAATGAAGGGCATTATTCTGGCCGGCGGTTCGGGCACGCGTCTGCATCCGCTCACGCAGAGCGTCTCGAAACAGCTTTTGCCGGTCTTCGACAAGCCGATGATCTACTATCCGTTGTCCGTGCTGATGATGGCCGGCATTCGGGAGATCTTGATCATCACCACCCCCCACGATGCGGAGCAGTTTGAGCGTCTCCTCGGAGATGGCGCACGTTGGGGCGTGTCTATCCAGTATGCTGTGCAACCGAAGCCCGAAGGTCTCGCCCAGGCCTTCATCATTGGTCGCGAGTTCGTCGGCAGCGACCCCGTCTCGCTCGTTCTTGGCGACAACATCTTCTACGGCGGCGGCCTTTACGACGTGTTGCGGGCCGCGCGCGCGCGGAAATCCGGCGCGACCGTGTTCGGCTATCAGGTCTCTGACCCTGAGCGGTATGGCGTCGTCGCGTTTGGTGCGGACGGCAAAGCCACCTCGATTGAGGAAAAGCCGGCCGTTCCCAAATCGAACTTCGCGGTGACGGGCCTTTATTTTTACGACAACGACGTTCTCGACATTGCCGCTGGCGTAAGGCCCTCGGCCCGCGGCGAACTCGAAATCACAGACGTGAACAACGCCTACCTGCGGCGCGGCGACCTTTACGTCGAACGCCTTGGCCGCGGCTATGCGTGGCTGGATACCGGCACATTCGAGTCGTTGTTGCAGGCTGGGCAGTTCGTGCAGACCGTCGAGCAGCGTCAGGGTCTCAAGATCTGCGCCCCGGAAGAAATCGCCTGGCGAGCCGGTTGGATCGACGACGAGGCGCTGTTGGCTCTGGGGGCGGAGACAGAGAAATCCGGCTATGGCGCTTACCTCCAGCGCCTGCCCGAGCTGGGACGCGAAGTCTTTTAAGCGTCGTTCCAGATAAACGTCCTGAGAGCCTTTGTGAGGCGCGCTTCAGCGACTGGAGAGATTGCGGGACCGGCGTCAGGATCGCCGCTGGTTCGAGCCCGGGTCCACAGCCGATCGATCGCATCCTTCGCCTCATGTTCTTCATGGATCACCGAAACGCCGGGCTTGTCGCCAAAGCGTCCGGCTGTGCCGAACTGATGGTCATTGCGCTGTTCGGACAAATGCGCCCGGCGCGGCATGATCAGAAGCGGTTTGGCGTGGGTCAGCGCGGTGATGATCGTGCCCATTCCGGCATGACCGATCACAGCGTCCGCGGTCTGAAACCGGCGCTCAACCTCCGCGGGCTCCAGAAATGCGCAGGTCTCGAAGTTCTTGGGGCGGTACCCGCTTGCATCGGGCTGTGCGATCTGTCCGAAAACCGTCGCCGAGGGGTTGGCCGCCGCCCAGGCGTCGACAGCCCGTGTCAGGCGGTCGAACGGGAGCTGCGTGCCGACGGTCAGAAAAATCACAGGACAGACCCCTCAAAACGCGGGCCGTCCCCGTCCTCCACCGACAAATGCTCCCACTGCGTCAAAAACAGATCCGCATGCTTTCCCGCGCGTTGACCGGCCAGGGACAAGGTCTCGGTGTTGGCGATGCTGTCGATCCACGCGGTTCGAGCCCCGATCAAGCGGCCGAGGCGGATGGCGAAGTACCCGGGCGCGGCGCCGGTCGAGACGATCACATCCGGCCGCACGCGAAGCACGACCCACGCAATCGCCAGCAACTGCCGCAAGAGACGCAGTTTTTGCCATCGATTGGCGTCGGGCACGACATGCAGTTCGGGTCGAACGCCGTCCGTTTCCTCAGCAGCGATTTCCGCGCGGTACCCATCGCTGGTCGTGACGTAATGGACTTCGCAGCCGGCCCACGCCGTGCGCATCCGACGAAGCTGTACGAAGTGCCCTCCCCCCGAAGCGACGGCGAGTACGCGCGGTTGGTCGACTTTGTTCGTCACGTCTCTTCCTCGTAAACCCGCTGAGCTCGATGAGCGCGATGACGCGCGGTAGAACTTAAAGGTCACGGCAGCTGCAAAGAGTGCACCAACATCTTGGACTTACAGGGTTGCGGCGCTTCAACAAAGAACATGAAGGCGATGGCGAGAACCTCGGACATCAGTGTCGCCGTCCGATGCAATTTTTGACACAGCAGCGGCGTTTTGGCGGCTTACTTGCACGGTATGAGGGCTGACATTGACGCCATCACGATCATCTGCCGCTTTCAGAGTTTTGCCGCAGACGCGTTGCGAAGGGTTTCTACTGTGTTTGAGCGCACCCCTATTTCGGACCTGCTCGTCGTCAGGCCAAAACGTTACGGCGACGAACGCGGGTACTTCAGCGAGACCTGGAGCCAGCGGGCCTTCGAAACCGAGGGCCTCGACTACACATGGGTGCAAGACAACCACTCCCTGTCGCGCGCGCCTGGCGTGCTTCGCGGATTGCACTACCAATCGCCGCCCATGGCTCAGGCGAAACTCGTTCGTTGCACAGCGGGTCGAATATGGGACGTGGCGGTGGACATGCGACCGGGCTCCGCGTCGATTGGGCAATGGTTCGGGGCAGAGCTGAGCGCGGACAATGGCGCTCAAGTGCTTGTTCCAGCTGGCTTTCTTCATGGGTTTTTGACGCTCAGCGCGGATGCTGAAGTTCAGTATAAGGTCGATGCGCCTTATGCGCCGGACTGCGACGGCTCCGTTGCTTGGGACGACCCCGAATTGGGAATTGTCTGGCCGCTCGACGAGGTTGAGGGAGGGCTGGTCGATGGGCGTCCTATCCTGTCAGGCAAAGACGCGAGCGCCCCAAGGGTGTCCGAATGGGCGACCCCAGTTCCCGCAGCCGGAGGAGAGAAGGCGGGAAGGTCCTCGTCACAGGCGGATGCGGCTTTATCGGATCCGCCGTCATTCGGCATCTGATCCGAGACAAAGGCGCAGAGGTCGTCAACCTTGATCTACTGACCTACGCAGCCACGCCCGAAGCGATCGAATCCGTCGCGCAAAGCGATCGATACGCCTTTGTGAAAGGCGATATCCGAGATCGGTCTCTGGTCGCGTCTCTGCTTGAGGAACACGAGCCCGACACGGTTATGCATCTTGCCGCGGAAAGCCATGTCGACCGCTCGATCGATGGGCCCTCGACCTTTCTCGAAACGAACATCATGGGGACGTTTACGCTGCTCGAAGCTGTCCGCGCGTTCGATGCGGGTCGCTCTAGTCGTCGACGTTTCCACCACATCTCCACCGATGAAGTCTTTGGCAGCCTGAGCCCAACAGACGCTCCGTTTACCGAGACCTCGCCTTATCAACCGAACAGTCCGTACTCCGCCTCGAAAGCGGCGTCAGACCATCTCGTGCGCGCCTGGGGCGAGACTTATGGGCTCGACGTCGTCACATCGAATTGCTCGAACAACTACGGCCCCTGGCAGTTTCCAGAGAAGATGATCCCGGTGATGACCATCGCCGCTGTTGAGGCGCGTCCGTTGCCTGTCTACGGCACTGGCGAGAACGTGCGCGATTGGTTGCATGTCGAGGATCACGCCCGCGCCCTGGCGCTGGTGATGGAAAAGGGCCGCACAGGACAAACCTACGCCATTGGCGGCAATGCCGAGCGGCGGAATATCGACGTTGTGCGCGCGATCTGTGCAGCGATGGACGACCTGCGTCCCGAAGGCGCGCCCCACGACCGGCTTATCACATTCGTGACGGATCGTCCTGGCCATGATCTTCGGTACGCGATCGACCCCGAATTCGTCCGAAAAGAGCTCGGCTGGGAGCCGCAAGAGACCTTTGAAAGCGGGCTGAAACAGACGCTTCGCTGGTATCTGGACAATCAGGAATGGTGGCTGGGTCTTGCGGAGAAGGCGCGAACCGGCGCTCGTCTCGGACTTGCAGCCGGGTCGTAAGAGCGACGTTTCAAGCCGCTGGCATCCGAGTTGCTTCGTCTTCATTCATCGCAACACCTCACCTGAAAACTATCGCTGGGGGGCGCCTTGGGTCGGGCAGCAGACATCGTGAAATCACTGGTAGGCGCGCGTGGGAGCCTCGCGTTGCTTCGGATCGCTCACTTCGGGTTTGGCCGCACTTGCGACATCTGTGGCTCACGAACCCGGCGCTGGCTTGATCAAGGCTATCCTAATCCGACGCTCTACAAGCTGCAGATCATAGGCGGTTTGCCGAAACGTGGCGACGAATGCCCGGTCTGTCGTTCGAATTCGCGCATTCGTTTGGTGATGTTATACTTGCGCCGACACACGAAGATCTTCGAGAGCGCCTGCGATATTCTACACATGGCGCCAGAGCGCGGAATTTCTATGAAGTTGTCGCCAATTCACGGCGAACGATATGTTTGCGCCGACCTTGAGCCAGAGCGATACCTAGAAATACACCCACTTCAAGAAGCGGATCTCTGCGCCCTCGAGTATGCCGAGAATTCGTTCGATTTTGTTTTGTGCAACCACGTTCTGGAGCACGTCCCTGACGATCGGCTGGCTATGTCCGAGATTTTGCGCGTCTTGAGGCCTGGTGGGACCGCGATACTTCAGGTGCCGATCTCTCGGAAGCTGGAGGCGACGCTCGAGGGAAAACACGCCCCAACCGACTCGGATCGTACGCGTATCTACGGACAGCATGATCATGTCCGACTTTACAAAGAAGACGACTACGTGGCCCGCCTGCGCGCGGTTGGCTTCGACGTCGACCCTTGGGCGGCTTATGAACGAGACGGCGACGCCGCGTATCAGGCCGAAATTGATCCGTTCGAAACGCTGTTTGTTTGCCGTAAGCCAGATTGATGGCGACGGTTTCAATCATCATTCCGCATTACAACGACGTCGAGCGCCTGAACGTCTGTTTGCAAGCGCTACACGCCCAACTTCCCATCGATGGTCACGAAGTCGAGATCCTCGTTTGTGACAACAGCAGTTCGCAAGACCTCTCAGCGACGAAAGCGAAGTTCTCCGCGTCGACGCGGTTTCTGAGCGAAACGCGACGCGGAGCGGCGCATGCCCGCAACCTGGGCGCGTCAGAGAGCAAGGGTGACATTCTTCTGTTCACCGATGCGGACTGCGTGCCCGACGGAAACTGGATCCGAAAGCTAACCGAATTTGTTCGGGAAAACGATTACTCCGGTGGTCGTATCGAGTTGTTTTCGGAACACGAGTCCGAGAGCTTCAATCCATATGATCAATTTGAGCGGATCTTTGCGTTCAAACAAAGATCCTACGTCGAAGAGAAAAATTTCGCGGCGACAGCCAATATGGGCGTGCTTCGTTCGACCTTCTTGGCTATCGGCGACTTTGACAATGACACCGGTGAGGACTTCGACTGGGGGCAGCGCGCAAAGAAACTCGGTATTCGTTGCAGCTATACTGAAGACGCCAGTGTAAAGCATCCAACACGGGCGGACTGGCAGGGCCTCTGGAAAAAATGGCGCCGCCTCACAATCGAAGACTATCAAAACTGTCACAAAAAGGGACTTAACCCGCTAAGAATGGTTTTTCGGGCGGTTCTGATCGCATTCTCTCCGGTCATTCATCTCCGCTCGATACTGGCGACGCGCGGATTGAGCGATTTCGATATGATCAAGGTCGCCGGCGTTCTGATTGGTCTGCGGGCAAAGAGGTCAATGCTGTTTCTCAGGCTAGCAATCACCGGACGTAAAAGCGTTTAAGACTTAAAAGTCAGTCCAGTCCTAAGCGATTGGCCGGACAACGCTCCGACACCACGTAGCTGCGACCCGCTGCTCTGGCGCTTGCTCGCCGGAGACGATGCGCCTCCGAACGCCACACGCTGCTTGTCGCGAGGGCGCAAAACGGCTTGAAACTTGCTGGATAAATCATGCTAGAGCACGTTCGGTACGTATTAGTCTTGTTCAGGAGAATCTCTGTGGCGCTGTCACTTCGGACCCTCATCGCGATCGGGGTCGTTTTTGCTCTGACCGCCTGCGAAAGCGCGGAGGAGCGGGCGCAAAACCATCTCGCCGGGGGGCAGGCGCTTCTCGAGGCCGGCGATCCAGCGCGCGCAGTGCTGGAGTTTCGAAACGCTCTCCGCCTGGATGACCAGCTTGTCGACGCGCATTTTGGGCTCGCCGATGCAGCCCTTGCGCAGCAGGACGTCCGAACAGCTTTCGCGAACTTGCAACGCGTCACGGAGCTGGAGCCGGAGAATGTCAGAGCCTTGGAAAGCCTGGCGCAGCTTCTGCTGGCCGCCAACCAGGTCGAGCAGGCTCTTGATCTAAGCGTGAGAGCTCTGGAGTTGGCGCCTGACAAGCCATCGACACTCGCGCTGAGAGCTGCGATCGCCATGCGGCTCGATGATCTTGAACTCGCTGAAGAATTGGCCGGCAAAGCGCTGGAGATCGAGCCCGCGGACCTCGAAGCTCTGGGCGTCCTCGCCGCGTTGCGCTTGCGCGATGGCCGGGTGCGCGAGGCGCTCGTCGAGCTTGAAAAAGGCCTGCAAGGAGATCCGGGAAACATCCCATTCAGCCTCATGCGCATCGCTGCATTCGAAAGACTGGGCGATGATCAATCTGTCGGCGAGGCCCTGAAGGCGCTGGTTGAGCAAAATCCCGAGAACGCGGGTCTTGTCCGTCAACTCGCTCGCTGGCAGTTGCAGCAAGGGGAACAGGATGCAGCGATCGACACGTTTCGGCGGTTCGCGGCACGGGAAGAAGCCACTGTCCCTGAGCGCATTGGCGTCATCGAATTCATCGGTCAGGTCAAAGGGCTCGAGGTTGCTCGCGCGGCGCTGCAAGAGTACCTCGACGCGGAGAACGACCCTGAGGAGAAGCTTGTCTATCAGTCGGCGATGGCGGAACTCGACAGCGCTAGGGGGGATCTCGACGCTGCCGTCACCAATCTGCGCGCCGCGCTCGCCGATGTCGAAGACAGCCCGACAGCGCTATCGGCCAGGTTGACCCTTGCTTCGCTTCTTTTCGCGCGTGGAGAAACTGAGCAGTCATTGGCGATCATCAATGAAGTCATCGCCGCCGATCCAAACTCCGTACCTGCTCTTGGTCTCCGAGGTCGGATTGCGTTTTCAAGAGGCGATTACGGCGCAGCCATCATCGATCTGCGCGCCGCATTGGCTCAAGAGCCGGAGAACACGAAGGTCTTGTTGCTCCTCGCGGAGGCGCATCAAAAGTCGGGCAATGCTGATTTGGCGGGCGACCGTATGGCCGAAGCGGCGCGAGCATCGGGTTATGCTCCGACGCCAAGCTTGGCTTACGCGCAGTTCCTTCGCCGAACTCAGGAACTCGATGGCGCGGAAAGGGTCATTCAGCAGGCGCTCGCAAATGCGCCGGCGCATGGCGATCTTCTTCGCGCATTGGCTCAACTGCGATTGGAGAAGGGAGACTGGGTTGGCGCCGAGGTCGTTGCAGAGTCATTGCGGCAGCTCGCAGCGGATGGCGCTTCAGCCGACGCCAACTCACGCACAGCAACAGAAATCCAAGCCTTAGCCGCGAGCGGCCGAGGTGAGTTCGAAGCGAGCATCAACATCCTGGAATCGATGCATGCTGAGGCGCCGCTGACCGGGCCTAGCCTGGCTGGCCTCATACAAACCTATTTGCTTGCTGAACGAACCGATGAAGCGATCGGGTTTCTTGAGAAGATCATCGCAGAGGATCCGAACAACGGCGAGGCGCTCGTGCTTCTAGGGTCTTTGCAGCGGAACGGCGGACAAGTCGATAAGGCGCGCAGCAGCTTCGACAAAGCCATTCGCGTGGCTCCTGAAAACGAGAGAGCTTATTCTCAAAGGGCTGCGATGTTTCTTGCCGATGGAGAGCCAGAGGAAGCCCGTCGGATTGCAGAGCGCGGCTTGGAGGCTTCACCGGAGAGCACGGAAATCCGCATGATGCTGGCGCAGTCGCTAGAGATTCTGGGGGAGGTCGAGGAAGCGATCACTCAGTATGAGCTTCTCTATACCGCCCGCCCTCAGTCTCTTGTTATCGCGAACAACCTTGCCAGCCTTCTGGCCGACAACCGAGACGACGAAGCGAGTTTGAACCGAGCCTTTGAGATGGCGCGGGGACTTCAAAGCGTATCGCTTCCCCATTTCCAAGATACCTACGGGTGGCTGTTGCATAGACTGGGGTCAAGCCGGGACGCGGTCCCGATCCTGGAGAAGGCTGCCGAGGCGCTCCCCAATGAAGCGGTGGTTCAATATCATCTGGCGGCGGCTCGCGCGGGGGTGGGACAGGTGGACGCCGCTCGAGCTGGTTTGATCCGGGTCATTGATGACGCTCGTGCAAACCCTAGCGTGGTGGCTCGAGCGACTGAGCTGCTCGAACAGCTTGAGACCTCTGAAACGCCACAATCATTGGAATAAACGCGCACGATGCCTAATTTTTCGAGAGCGTTTGTGCCAATTCGGGTCGTCTATCAGATGGCTCTGCTGGTCGGAACATCGCGTCGATGAACCGTCGAATGGCATGCGACTTGAAGCTCTCGGCGGATGATGAGAGGCGCCACCCGTTTGGGGACAAGGTACACGAATGTATGAAGCGTTTTATTCCCTGACGCGACGGCCGTTCTCGACGTTGCCCGACCCGGACTTCTTGTACTGGACGAAGGGACATTCGCTTGCGTTCACAGTTCTGGACTATGGCGTCCGGAATGACGCGCCGATCACCGTGATTACGGGCGATGTGGGGTGTGGGAAAACAACCCTCGTTCGCCACCTCATGAATAACCTTCCAGGCGACGCGACGGTCGGTTTGATCTCGAATCTACAGGAAGGCCGCGGCGACCTGCTCGAGTGGATCATGTTGGCGTTTGAGCAGCCATTTGACGAAGAGTCCTACGTTCGCCTTTTCAGCCGGTTCCAGGAATTTCTTCTGGACCGTTATGCGAACGGGCAGCGCACGATCTTGATCGTGGACGAAGCGCAGAACCTGTCGCCGAAGATGCTCGAAGAGCTGCGGATGATGTTGAACGTGAATGCCGATCACGATCAGCTGCTGCAACTCGTACTGCTCGGACAGCCGCAGTTGCGCGAAGTGCTGCGCTCTCCTGATCTCGAGCAGTTTGTGCAACGGATCGCGGCGGATTATCACATCACGCCGCTTCGGTCAGAAGAGGTCGCGCGCTACGTGACCCACCGCCTCGCTCAATCCGGCGCCGATCATGAGATTTTCGAGGGAGAGACTTTCGATCTGATCGCGCAGGCGACAGGCGGTGTGCCTCGTCTCATAAACATCTTGTGTGATCTGTGCTTAGTCTATGGTTTCTCTTACGAGAGCAAAAAAATCGGTACTGATTTGCTGATGGAGTTCCTGAACTCATCGAAGGAGCATGGAGTTTTCCATCAGTTCAGACCGGTCATCCAACCTTCTCCACAATCTGTGGAAGCCACAACTTAGCGTCTTTGGTTGCAACCAAAAAATGAGAGCTGTTTAAATATGGACCAGCAGCAAATAGACGTAAAAGACATTACTTCAGCACTCCAGCGGCGTTGGAAGTTGATTGCGCTGGTCGGAACGATTTTGTCCGCGTTTGCAGTGTTTGTCGCACTCCTGCTCCCGCCGATTTACAGCGCCACTGCAAAAATCCTTGTTCAATCTCAGAGTATTCCAGAAGATTTGGCTCGGTCGATGGTCACGGCAAACCTTCCTGAGAGGCTGAGTTATATAGAACAGCGTCTGATGGCGCAGAATAATGTTGTATCGCTTGCGCAGCGGCTGGAACTGTTTTCCAGCGACGAGAGGCTGACGCGAGCGCAGATCGCTGAAAGCGTACGCGACGCGACCGAGTTTAACACGCTGACCGTTGGCTCTCGTCGGAGAGCCAATGTTTATGCATTCACAATCACTTACAGACACAGAGATCCTGCTGTCGCTGCACTAGTCGCAAATGAGCTGGTCAGTTTAGTGCTGCAGCAGAACATTGAGACGCGCAACACGCTTGCGTCGGGTACAGTCGAGTTTTTCCGCAGCGAGGTGGCGCGTCTATCAAGGGAACTGGCTGAACAGGAACAGGCGATCGCCGAGTTTAAGAATGACAACGAAGGTTACTTGCCTGAGATGCTTGCGCTCCATCAGTCCGAGCTTCTTGATACTCGCGCGCGGACTTTCGACTTTAACAATCGCGAGGCGAGGTTGAAGGAGGAGCGTCGCATCTTGGAGGCGACACTCGACCCTAACTCGAGCCTGTTCCGTGGCGTGGACGTATTGAGTCCCAAAGAAGAAGAACTCGAAAGGCTGAGACGGGAGCTGCTGCAAAAGCGTACAGTCTATACTGAGGCTCACCCTGACATCGTTTTGATTAAGTCGCAGATCGAGGCGCTCGAGGGCGACTTGACGCCCGCGTCGGCGCGACAGTCTCAGCAACGTGGCGCGTTAGAGCTCCGTCAAATTGAGGTGATCGAAGCAGAGCTGAAAACGATTGAAGCGGAGCGACAATCCATCGCCAAACGTCAGGTTGAGCTCGAAGATGCTATCGCCCGCGTGCCAGGCGTTGAGATACGTCTAAACGTCCTCTTGCGAAGGTATCAGGCGGTCAAAGAGCAGCACGATCAGGCCGTGTCTCGCGAGCGGGAGGCTGCCATCGGCGAGCGTCTGGAGGTCGATCGTCAAGCAGAGCGTTTCGAGGTTCTTGAACCTGCCGAAGTTCCAATGAATAGAGAATCTCCCAATCGTAAAATGATCGCTTTCGCCGGTGGTGTCGGGAGTTTTGGCTTCGCGTTTGGGCTCGCACTGTTGTTGGAGCTGACAAATAAGACCATTCGCTCTTCTAGGGATATGGAGCGAAAGCTTGGTCTTCGTCCAATCGTCGTTGTTCCTGTCATCCGGACAAAGTCGGAAGAAGCCCGCCGAATTTTGTTTTTGCGAATCAAGTACGCGGTTTTTGCTGTGGTGATCCCGGGTTTGCTCGCTCTTTTACATTATTATTACCTACCTCTCGACCTTTTGTCAGAGCTATTCTTGCAGAAGTCAGGGATAGATGGCGCTGTTCGCTTTATCGAGAGCGCGTTTGGTTGGTAATCGTCGGGACATTGGGCTGCGGCCAAGGCAGGCCTAAAGAAGGGAAGCGTCAAAGTGGTGGAGCGACTAAAAGCGGCGACAGCCAAGGCGCGTGAGCGACGTGAAGAGAACAGCGACTTGCAGCAGCGGGTTCGCGGCGAGCCGGGATCGCAAACCAAGCTCTGGTCACAGGTCGACGAATTGCGTGTCGAATCTGCTCGAATGGAGGAGGCGCGGATCGTCTCTTTCGAAAAATCAGATCCGGCTCATGCGCCGTTCGACCTTCTGCGAACAAACGTCTTAAAGATTCTACGCGACCACGGTTGGAGCCGGATCGGTATCACTTCCGCGACGCCGGCTTGCGGCAAGACTCTGATTTCAACGAATCTTGCGTTCAGTTTGGCGCGAAATCCGGCGGTCTCGACGCTTCTCTTGGATCTTGATCTCAGGTCACCTCAGCTTGCCAGCCGGCTTGACCAGAATCGCATATGCTCGCTTCCCGCTTTTTTGCGTGGCGAGATCAGCCTGGAGAGCTTCTTGTGCCGAATTGGCTCCAATTTGGCTCTTGGATTGAACTCCGACCGGGTGCTTGACGTCGCCGAGCTTATGCAACGGGGGACGACACAACGTTCTCTGAATCGCATGGTGCGAGATCTCGCGCCCGACGTGGCGCTCTTTGATCTTCCCCCGCTTTTGTTGAAGGATGACGCGCTTTCGATGCTGCAATACCTCGACTGTGTGCTTGTCGTTGCTTCGGCAGGCAAAACCACGGGTGAGGAAATCCTCGAATGCGAGAAGTTACTGGAAGGCGGCCCCGAATTTCTTGGGGTAATCCTGAACAACTCTGAAACTGAAGAGAACTACCCCTTCGCTTCAACATACTACTACCAGTCCAATTGATCAAGTGAAAACCAGCTGGCAGAAGCGGGGGGAGCGGCCAGGGCAAGATCGCGATCTGCCATCTTAATCGGCCTTCGAGCGCAATGCTGCATCAAGTCGACCAAAACCACGTAAAAATCTCTCTTTGAGCTTGTGATAACTTCACAATTCAGCAAATGTATTGTAACGGAACGAAACAGGTTGGGGGTGGTATGAATCCTGTTTTCCGAAGACCCGTAGCAGTTTAATCGACGCCGGGTCGTATCATTTCGGCGCTGTCGTATTGGGGTAGGTTACGGCATGAGCGACATCTCAGCGAGAGAACAATCAGGTCAGAGGAGCTCGCGCACCGGTTTCGGGGGGGCGCAGCTTGTTCAAATTGGCCGTAAAAGGATCGTCGAAACCTATACGGTTCTAACAGACTTCATTGCCGCATTTTGCGTTTTGGTCTTGTCCAGAAGCGTCTTCGACACGTTTTGGCCGGAGAACTCAAGCGTCCTGGCTGCGGTAGAGCCAGGAAATGCAGTTGGCATATGGGCGGTTATGCTTGTGTGTTTGCTCGCTTATGGTGGGCTCTACACCCGGAGAGTGAGCGAAGCAGAAGAGGTTCAGCGCACGCTTGGAGCTGCGATGCTTCTCGGCGTGTTTAGTCTGGTGGCTCAAGGCGCGCATCTCAACTTCCACAATGTACAGGTGGACTGGTTTAGCTCGATACCGTGGGTTCTAGGAACATGGTTGGCGGTTGGATTTTTGGCCGTTGGTCTCCGTTTGGTGATCCGGTCGCTCCTTTTCGCTCAGTCATCGCTGACTGAGGATTTTGTGCTTGTGGGGTCTGGCGATGCGAGCGAGGCGCTGGAGAAAGAGCTGCTGAGTTTCTCCAGACGATCGGTTCGCATACTAAAAACGATGCCTTTTGCGGCGTTTGCCGACGCGGATGCTGGCAAGTTGAGGGGCCTGATTTCAGGTATCGCATTAGCCAATGGACTGAACGGTCATGACGTAAAGGTCGTCTTGGCGCCGAATGCTTCTGAGCGTGACGCTGCTCTTGAGCTGAAGGAGATGCTCGTTTCGATCGGGCAACCTTTCGCAGTCGACTTGTCAAATTCTCCCTTGACCCATAGCGGGACAACGCTGCGCCAGGGTTTGGGCTCAGACCTTCTGCTGGCCGAAGTTGATCCCGCGGGTCCAAGCGTCGCCGCACGAGCAGCCAAACAGTTGTTCGACTTTTTCGTCGCTCTCGTTCTGGTCGTGATCTTGGCTCCGTTGATGTTGCTGATCAGCGCTTTGCTGCTGCTCGAGCCCGGCGGCGTATTCTTCTCTCAGCTGAGGGTCGGCAAAAATGGGGAGCGGTTCCAGTGTCTGAAGTTCCGAACCATGCTTCCGGATGCGCAGGAGCGCTTGGCTCGCGTGCTTGAAACCGATCCGGGGGCCGCGGCTGAATGGGCGAAGCATCAGAAACTAGAGAACGACCCGCGCGTGACGTCGATTGGGAAGTTCCTGCGTGCGACCTCGCTCGACGAATTGCCGCAAATCTTCAACGTCCTAAGGGGGGAAATGAGCTTGGTCGGACCGCGTCCGATTATCGCCCCTGAGGTTGACGGCTATCCCGGCGATAGAGCGTATTTCAACAGTCCCGACTTCCAACACTATGCGCAGATGACGCCTGGGATCACCGGGCTCTGGCAAGTGTCTGGTCGGACCAAGACGCTCCACAGCGAACGCATCCGGCTCGACCGTTGGTATGCGTGTAATTGGTCCTTCTGGCTGGACATTGTCATTTTGCTGCGAACGGTGCGGGCGGTTCTTGTCCGCACGGGGTGTTGATGCCGAGACGAAGTTTTTTTCCAGTTTTCTTCGTCGTGTTGGGTGCCTTCTAGTGACCTCGATGGGGTTCAAGTGGCTCATTAGAGCCAATAGCTGATCGGAAGTGAAAATGATCTCCGACGATTTCTCAGGCCTAGACCTATCTGGTTTTTGGACACTTGAAGGTCCTGCGGGCACTTCGGGAAGCCTTGGTGTAACGGGCGACGAGAAGTTCCTCTCACTCACAACCAGCACCGGCTCGCACGAAATCGGGACGTCGAATGGTTCTGCGCGGGCGCTGCAGCCAATCGCCGATGCGGATTTTGAGGTCGAAGCGAAGTTCCTGACACTTCCGACCGAGGGGACCGAGAGACAGGGTATTCTGGTCGAGGAGGACGCTGGCAGCTGGCTTTGGTTCGACATCTATTCGGACGGAACATCACTTTACGCGTACGCCGCCTCACACGAAGCGGGCATCTCCACAGAGCAGATTAGCATCACGATCCCGCAAGGCGAGTCGCCGAACTATCTGCGAGTTGGTCGCGTCGGCGATGAATGGACTTTCTCATACTCGTCCGACGGCGCGAACTGGAATGTTGCGGGCTCGTTCACCTATGCTCTGCAGGTGTCTGCGGTCGGGCCCTTCGCCGCAAGTACCGACGCCGCCAACGGATATACGGCGGAGGTCGACTACTTCTTCGACACTGCGACGCCGATCTCGCCTGAGGATGGTGTGACCGTGTCGAATGACGCCGAAGCGTCCAATGCGAGCACTGCTGTCATTATCGCTTCTGGCCAGTCGCTTATGGATCGTTGGTTCCGCGATTCGACCGGACTGCAAGACGGGGTGGTCACAACACTGTCGGCGCCGGATCAGGTCACGGGGTTCGATCTCGCGGACCGGATCGCAAGCGGCGATACGACGGTTATCGATCTCGGTAACGGAACGTACCAGCTCGACGGTCTCCTCGCTGCAGACCGTTTCGCACTCCGGTTCCTCGAGGCGAACCCGCAATATGACGATATCATCGTCGTCCGTGCGAGCAGCGGCGGCGCGTCGATCCTCGAGGGCTCGAATAGTAGCAATTTTTTCTTCGACAGCGGCGCCGCCGGCGCAGACTCGGCTGTGGGCGACGGGACCGGCAACTTTGACGGGCTGACGCTGAGCACGGTCGCCAAACCGGCAATCGACGCCGCGCTGACCGGCGCGACGGACCTTGAGCTGGTTGGGGTGATGCTCGCTCAGGGCGAGGCGGATGCTCTCAATCTTGGTAACGACCGCGTAGGAGAGAGCAACGAGGCGCTCTACGCGACCGGGCTCGAATACCTCGTCGACGAGTTGATCAACTACACCCTGTCGAACTACGGCAGCCAGTTCAACCAGGCGATCACGCCGGAAGTCTACATCCAGTCGCTGGGGCGCCGATCGACCGCAAGCAACGAATTGCTCGAAGGCACCGACGAGATCATAGAGATCCAGCAGGCTCTTGCTGATAGCCGCAGCGACGTGAACCTGGCGAGCGCATCCTACGATCTGGCGCTGATCGACACCGTGCACCTCAGCCGGGATGGGTGGCACACGCTCGCGGAGCGAATGGTCGAGTTCATCTCGACCGGGAACCGTGGACCGGAAGTCCAGAGCATTCAGCTCAAGAACACATTTTCTGGCGCGCGCGTAACAATCGATCTGAAGTTGCCTAACGGCTTTACGGCCGCCGACATAATTCTTGGTGACGACGCGATTGATCAGCTTGAGGTTTTCGATAGCCTGTCGATCATCGACGGCGACGACTTCGATCCGTCCACCTCGATCGATGCGGTCAGCGTCTCGTTGGTGGGGAGCCAACTGGTCTACGAGCTTGAGCGCCAGATCGTCGGCGACGGGCTGATCCAGATCGCGTACGCGTCACCGATGGCGTCGGGGACCCTGACCGGTTTTGGCGATCAGGACTCCACCGTCGAGCCGGTCGCGCTGGAGAACGGCGACCTTGATCTGCCGATCGGTCCATATCGTCAGACTTTTACCGCGAGCGAGATCGCTCCTCCAGGATCGCCGCCGAACGCCGTAGACGATACGGCGACGACCAATGAGGATACCGCGGTCGTGATCGACGTGCTCGCTAATGACACCGATCCGGACCTTGATCCGCTCACCGTCACGTCAGTTGGCCCGGCATCCAACGGCCAGGTCGTCATCAATCCTGACGACACCGTCACCTACACGCCCAACGCCGACTTCAATGGCGTCGACAGCTTCCAGGTGACCGTCAACGACGGCGGCGCGGACTCGGTGTCGACTGTGACCGTGACGGTCAACGCGGTGAACGACGACCCGACGGCGGTGGACGATTTCGCCGCTGCAGTGCTTGATGCGCCGGTGATCATCGATGCAACGGCCAATGACATCGACATCGATGGCGATCTACTCGACATCGTTACTGTCGGCCCGACCGCTAATGGCGGCTTTGTGGTCAACAATGGTAACGGCACGCTCACCTATACCCGCGCAGCCGGTTTCCTGGGCCAGGACAGCTTCACCTACACTGTCGACGACATGGCGGGCGGCGCGACGTCGACGGCCAACGTTACCGTCTATGTGCTTTCTTCACCGAACACTGCGCCGGTCGCTGTGGCGGATTCGATCGCAGTTGACGAGGATGGCTCGTTCAATTTCCAGCCGGGCGCGAACGACACAGACGCCGATGGCGACACGATTGTCGCGTTCGCCATCGCTACAGCTCCTTCGAATGGCGCCGCCGTGGTCGAGGCCGACGGCACTGTCACATACACGCCGACCGCCGGCTATTTCGGCGCGGAAAGCTTCGAAGTGACCGTCACCGACGGTAGGGGCGGCTTCGACACCGCCGTTGTGTCTGTCAACGTGAATGAGGTCAACGACGACCCCGTCGCCGAGGATGACGCCGCCAACACGTTCGAAGGCGCGCCGGTGGTGGTCGACGTGCTGGCCAATGACAGCGACAGCGACTCTCCCGGCCCCCTCACCGTGTCTGCCGTTGGCGCGGCGACGAGCGGGACCGTTGTCAACAACGGCGATAGCGTAACCTACCAGCCCAATGCAGGTTTCTCCGGCGTCGACACCTTTGACTACACTGTGAGCGACGGGCAGGGCGGTTTCGACACCGCCACTGTTACGGTCAATGTCGCCGCCTTGCCGAGCCCGGTATATGAGACGTCGGGCGAGATGGTGTTCGACGGGTCAAACGCGAATGTCATCGAGCTCGACCCGCTGCCGATATACGACTTCGCGGAAGGCACGATCTCCTTCGAGTTCAACGCCTCAAGCCTGGGCAAGGACCGCGGCCTCTTCGCCCGCGACGCGTCGGGCCTCGCCGGGAATGGCAACCACATCGCGATCTACGTGGATCAGAGCACCCTCAAGGCTCGCTTGCAGGATGGGGTGAACACCACCTTCCTGACCTTCGGTGGCATCGCCGCAGGCGCCAGCTACGACGTCGCCTTGGTCTTCGCGGCCAGCGGGTCCGAACTCTATGTCAACGGCGCGCTCGTCGACAGCGATGCGATCACCACTTCTTGGGCCGGAAGCCCGGAGTTTCTGCAGTTCGGCTCGCTCGGATGGGCGAGTAACAGTGGGCAGAGCGGTTTCCGGTCGTCGAATAACTTCCGGGGAACGATCTCCGACCAAAAGATCTTTAGCGAGGCGCTGAACAGCGATCAGATCGCCGAGTTGCACACCGACGGGCCGGTCAATCTCGACCCGATCGCCGTCGACGATACGGCCACTACGAACGAAGATGTGGTGGTCAATATAAACGTCGTGGCGAATGACAGCGATCCTGATGGCGGGACGCCGGCGGCGACAGGAATCGCGTCTCAGGGCGCGGATGGTACGGCGGTTCTGAACCCGGACGGCACCGTCACCTACACGCCGAACGCCAACTTCTTCGGCGCAGACAGCTTCCAGGTTACGATCGAGGACGGGCAGGGCGGCTCAACCGTCTCCACGGTAAATGTCACTGTGGCGCCGGTGAATGACGATCCGGTCGCCAACAACGACACCGGCCAGACAGTGCTCGACACGCCCGTGATCATCGACGTCACCGCGAACGACATGGATGCCGACGGCGACACGCCGCAGATCATCGGCACGACCGATGGCGGGAATGGCGCGGTTGTCGACAACGGCGACGGCACCGTCACTTACACTCCGAACGCCGGCTACGTCGGTGGGGACAGCTTCACCTACACGATCGACGATGGGCAGGGCGGCGCGCTGGCGCAGGCCACGGTCACGGTCGACGTGCTGGCGGCCCCGAATACCCCGCCCGCGGCTGTCGAGGATTCGGTTTCGCTGGGCGAAGACGGGAGCTTGACATTCCAGCCGGGCGACAATGACGTCGACGCCGATGGCGACACGGTCATCGCGGCGGCGATTTTGAGCGGCCCGTCGAATGGCGGCGCGGTCGTGAACCCAGACGGCACCGTCACTTATACGCCCAACGCTGATTTCTTCGGTGCTGATAGCTTCCTTGTCCAGCTGACGGACGGGAATGGTGGTTTCGACCAGTCGACGGTTTCGGTCACGGTGACGGCGGTGAACGATGCGCCGACCGCCAATGACGACGCCGGCAATACTCAGGTCGATCAGCCGCTCGTGATCAATGTCCTTGCAAATGACACGGATGTCGATCCTGACACGTTGTCAGTTGTCGCTGTCGGTACGCCGTCGAACGGTCAGGCCGTCGACAATGGCGACGGGACCGTCACCTACACCCCGAACGCCGGCTTCTCAGGGACGGACACGTTCACCTACGACGTCAATGACGGCACGGTGACCCGCACTGCGACTGTTACGGTCGCCGTGAGCGCGTTCCCGACACCGATCTTTGAGGCGTTGGGCTCGATGACGTTCAGCGGGGCCAGCGCCGATGTCGTCGAACTCGCCCACGCACCGATCTACTCGACGCCAGAAGGCGCGGTGACCTTCTCCTTCACGGCGAGCGACACCAACGGTCGTCAAGGCCTCTTCACCAAGGACGCCAGCGGCTTTGCCGGCGGCGGCAATCACCTGGCGGTCTATCTCGACGGTTCGACGTTGAAGGCGCGCTTCCAGGATGGCGCGAACAGCGTCACCCTAGAGCAGTCGGGCATCCAAACCGGCGTCGAATACGACATCGCGGTCGTGTTCAGCGCAGCTGGCGCGCAGCTCTATGTCGACAGCGTTTCGGTCGAGTCGGATCCGATCATTATGGACTGGACCCAGAACGTCGAAGCGATCCAGTGGGGCGCATTGGGGTGGGGCTCGGCCTCTGGCGCCTTCGGCTACAAAAACCGCGATAATTTTACGGGGACTATCTCGGACAAGCGCGTTTTCGACACAGCGCTCTCGGCGCCGCAAGTGGCGGAGATATTCGGCGCGGAACCGGGCAATTTCGATCCGGTCGCAATCGACGACAGCCTGACCGTGACCGAAGACGGTTCCGGCAGCCTCGATCCAGCGGCGAATGATACCGATCCGGACGGCGGGACGCCGGTTGCGCTGGGAATCGCCTCTCAAGGCGCGAACGGCACGGCCGCTCTGAACCCGGATGGCACAGTCACCTACACGCCGAACGCCAACTTCTTCGGTGCAGACAGCTTCCAGGTGACGATCGGCGACGGGCAGGGCGGCTCGGCCGTATCCACGGTCAATGTCACCGTCTCTGGAACCGAAGATGATCCGATCGCCAATGGCGATACGGCGGCAGCGCAGCAAGGCGTCGCGACGATCATCGACCTGCTGGCGAACGATCTCGAGCTCGACGGCGAAACGCTGTCGATCGTGTCTCTCGGAACGCCGTCGAACGGCTCGGTTACGGAAAATGGGGACGGTACCGTCACTTATACCTCCGACCCGGGCTTCACCGGCATGGCGACCTTCACTTATGAGATCTCCGACGGCGCTGGCCCTACGTCGACCGCGACCGCGACGGTCACGGTGACGGCAGGCCCGCCGGCGGCATCGCCGATCGAGTCGGATGATTTCAGCGCCGTCGCGTTGGCCCCGATCTGGACATACAAGGGCATAACTGGATCGCCGAGCCTTCAGGTTTCGGGGAACGAGGGGTATCTTGAGATTGGCTCGCCGCCAGGCGTGCCGGTCGACGCCTACACCTCGCTGACGACGCCCCGCTTGCTGCAGACGGTTCCGGACGACGACTTCCAGATCGAAGTGAAGTTTCTGAATGAGCCCACCCAGGCCTTCCAGGAGCATGGCCTTTTGGTGGTTCAGGACGCGACGACCTGGATCCGTTTCGATCTCGCCTATACAAGCTCGGGTCTAGACCTGTTGGTCGGCGTGGTCACCGATAGCGGCCGCTCATTCCCGCTCGATCTCGGCGTCTCTAGCGGCGACGCTAGCCATCTTCGGATCACGCGCGTTGGAGACCAGTTCACTTTCGACTATTCGGGCGACGGTCAGAACTGGACGACCGCGATCACGCTGAACCAGACGATGGTTGTGAACGAGGTCGGTCCGTTTGCGGGCTCAGCGCCGAAGAATGGCGTGACGCCCGGTTGGATCTCGCAGGTCGACTACTTCTACAATTCGGCGAGCCCGATCGCTTCGGAGGACGGCGGGTTGTTCCAGCCAGATCCGCCGAACGCGCGAGATGACGCGATCGCCGCGGAGCCAAACACCGCCAATACGATCGACATCGCCGTGGATCTGCTCGCGAATGACTCGGATCCGGACGGCGATCCAATCACCTTCGACACGTTCACGCAGCCGACCAACGGCGCTATCGTCGACAATGGCGACGGGACTCTGACCTACACGCCTAACCCCGGCTTCTCCGGGCCCGACAGTTTCACCTACACGATAATCGCTGCAGGCGAGACGGATACGGCGACCGTGACGGTGAATGTCGAGACGCCGCCGCCATCGAGTAATATCGTCTCGGATGATTTTGCGAGCCCCACGCTCAATTCTATCTGGTCGATCGAGGGTGGGACCGGCGTCGCCGGCGATGTCGGAGAAGCAGGGCTCGACGGCTATCTCATATTGTCGACACCGACCGGCAACTACGACATGTGGCAGGGCACATACAATGCTGCCCGGGCCATGCAAGCCGCGGATAACGGCGACTTTGAGATTGAGGCAAAGTTCCTCACGCAAGTCAGCGATAGGTTCGAACTGCAAGGGATCGTCGTCGAGCAGGACGCCGACAACTGGATCCGGTTTGACACCTACACCAACGGCTCGACACACTACGTCTTTGCTGCCGTGACGTTGAACGGCTCCTCGGATCAGAAGCTCAAGATCGTAATCTCCGCCGGTGACGCACAGTACCTGCGGGTGAGCCGGAGTGGAGACGTCTGGACCTATTCGTACTCCGCGGACGGTCAGGTCTGGAACGTCGCGGGCTCTTTCACTCAAGCTCTGACGGTGACGGAGGTCGGCCCCTTTGCCGGCAGCACGAACTCGGCTGGCGGCTATGCGGCGCAGGTCGACTACTTCTTCAACACGGCCAGCCGGATCGATCCGGAAGACGGGACGCTGTTCGATCCCGCCCCGCCGAACGCGCGAGATGACGCGATCGCCGCGGAGCCAAACACCGCCAATACGATCGACATCGCCGTGGATCTGCTCGCGAATGACTCGGATCCGGACGGCGATCCAATCACCTTCGACACGTTCACGCAGCCGACCAACGGCGCTATCGTCGACAATGGCGACGGGACTCTGACCTACACGCCTAACCCCGGCTTCTCCGGGCCCGACAGTTTCACCTACACGATCATTGCTGCAGGCGAGACGGATACGGCGACGGTGACGGTGAATGTCGAGACGCCGCCGCCACCGAGTAATATCGTCTCGGACGACTTCGCTAGCGCCGCGCTCGATCCTGCGTGGACCATCGAAGGCGCTACCGGTGTGACTGCTGCGCTCGGTGGTGCAGGTCCTGAGCGCTACCTCACGCTGACTACTCCGACGGGTAACTATGACCTGTGGAACGCCAGGTATAGTGCGGCCCGCGCCACGCAGCCGGCGGACAATGGCGACTTCGAGGTGGAAGCGAAGTTCCTCACGCAGGTGAACGACGGGAACGAGTTCCAGGGTATCGTCGTCGAACAGGATGTCAGCAATTGGATTCGATTCGACACCTATACCAACGGCTCGAGCCACTACATCTTCGCGGCCGTCACGCTGGGCAACGTCTCCAGCGCCCGGATCAACTCTGTCATCTCGGCTGGCGACGCCCAATACATTCGCGTCAACCGTATCGGCGACGACTGGACGCTCTCCTATTCGAGCGACGGTCAGAGCTGGAATGTCGCGGGCTCGTTCACTCAAGTTCTGACGGTCGCGAAAGTGGGTCCGTTCGCAGGGAGCACTACCCCGGCAAACGGCTTTTCAGCGCAGGTTGACTATTTCTTCAACGTGGCATCGCCACTCGCCGACGACCAGAGCGTCCCCGCGGCACCTGTCGCGAATGACGATCTAGTCAGCACCGCCGCTGGTGCGGCGCTGGCGATAAACATCGCGAACGATTTGCTTGGCAACGACACCGATCAGAACGAGGACAACATCCTCTTCGACAGCTTCACCAATCCAGCATCAGGCAGCTTGATCGACAATGGCGATGGCACACTGACCTATACTCCGGCCGGCGGCTTCACCGGCGTCGATAGCTTCACCTACACAGCGACGGACGGCAGCCTGACGGACACGGCGACGGTCTTCGTCGATGTTGACAACCAGGCGCCAACCGCCGCGAATGACACCGTGGCGACTGACGAAGACACTGCTGTTGTCATCTCAGTGCTGTCGAACGACAGCGACGCGAATGGCGACGCATTCCAGATTCTGACAAGCGGGAGCGCGGCCAACGGCACCGTAGTCAACAACGGCGACGGCACGGTCACCTACACGCCGAACGCTAACTTCGTCGGTGCCGACAGCTTCACTTACACCATTAGCGACGGCATCGAGAGTTCGACCGCAACGGTAAACGTCACCGTGAACGGAGTCGACGATGCGCCGCAGCCGGTGAACGATACGGCCTTCGTGGTGGTCGACGGCATGCTGATCATCGATATCGCCGCCGATCTGCTGGCAAATGACATCGAACTTGATGGGCAGACGCTCCAGTTCGTGGGTTTTGATCAGCCGTCGAACGGCTTGGTGGTCGATAACGGCGACGGCACACTCACATACACGCCCAACATCGGCTTCACCGGCAATGAGGCGATTACCTATCGGGTGACCGATGGGACGACGCCCGCCGTGGCCGCGACGCTGAATGTTGCGGTCAATGAGGGAATCGAAGTCTGGTACGGTGACACGCAGAATTTTGGCGCGCTTGGTGAGCCGCAGAACTGGGTGAACATCCTCGGAAGTGTCGACATCAACGAAGTCACCTCGCTCAGCTACACGCTGAATGGCGGCGCATCAGTCTCGCTGGTTCTCGGGCCGGACACGCGCCGGCTGCAAGAAGATGGTGATTTCAACATCGAGATTGACTACTCGCAGCTCGATCCAACGGCAACCGATGACACCATAGTAATCACGGCTCAGCGCGTCGGCGGCGGAACGTTTACGCGCACTGTTGTGATTGACTACGAGGCGGGCAACGATTGGGCCGCTGACTACTCGATCGACTGGGACGCGGCGACATCGATCACCGACGTTGTTCAGGTGGTCGACGGCAAGTGGTCGGCGACCGCGGACGGTCTGCGCCTGGATGAGACGGGTTATGACCGGATCGTCGCACTGGGCGATCAGAGCTGGGACTTCTACGAGGTCAATCTCACCGTCGAGATGCATGACCTCTCGACGACCCACCCGCGTGACAACAGTGCGATTGCTTTCGGTTTCCACTGGAGCGGTCACACCGACAACCCGCGCGCGGGCTTCAGCCCGCATGCGGGCTGGGAGAATAGCGCGGGTCTCTATTTCTGGACTGGGGAAGAGGTCTCGTTCGACCGCTACTACGGATGGACGACAGGACCGAACTCGGGGATCGCGCTGAACAACTTCGAAGAGGGCAACACTTACAACTTCAAGATCCGCCTCGAGCAAAGCGGCGTTCTCGACAAGACCTATTCCTACAAGGCGTGGGAAGTCGGAGCGACCGAGCCGGTCGACTGGACCTACCAAACCACGGACACGTTCGGCGATCCAATAACTGGGGCGTTTCTGCTGAACGCGCACTACTTCGACGTCACTTTCGGTGATGTCACCGTGACTGAGATCCAAGGCAGCGACATAATCGCCGCCAAGAACAGCTCGGATACGATCATCGCGGTCGAAATCGGTGCGACGAACCCCGGGATCGGCGAAATCGACGTGCTTCAGGGCGGAGCGGGCGCCGACGTGTTCGTGCTCGGCGACGGGTCGCAGGCTTACTACGATGATGGCGACGTCAATGACGCAGGGTGGGAGGATTTTGCGCTCATCTGGGATTTCGTCAGCGGCGAGGACCAGGTTCGCCTGCACGGTGCGGCTTCCGACTACTATTTCGCGTCGGCGCCAGTCAGCGTTTATACTGGCGACGCAATCTACCGCACCGAGGCGGGTGGAACTGACGAGTTGGTGGCCGTTTTCGAAGGCGTGACCGGTTTGACGCTCAGCAGCAGCGATTTTGACTACGAAAACGGTCTGGCCTAGCCGGCCTCCGTCGTTTCGCTTACGCGAGGACAAAAGGTACGCGAGTTGCGAGGCGTCTCGCGTGCCGGCGCATCGCAGCATCGCCTGTGATCGCGCCACGTCGAACGCAAACCAATTGGGATGGCGCCGAGCGTGAGTGAAGACAACGCGTCCCGCGCTGCGCCGGATGCACCGAAACACGAACATGTTTTGCTAAGCAAGAGGCTGGTGGCGATCAACGCTGCAAGCGCTGTGATCGCACGCGTTCTGAACGTTACGGTTCTACTGTGGATGTATCAGTATCTTCTGGCGCGCATCACGCCAGAGGAGTTCGCCGTCTACCCAGTTCTGACCGCGGTCATGATCTTCGCGCCTCTTTTCTTCACGCTTTTTACGGGAGGCGTGGCGCGCTATGTCGTCGACGCCTACGCGCGGGGCGAGCCGGAACGCGTCACTCAGATCGCTTCCTCGATCGCGCCGGTGATAGCCGGCGCAGGCGTGCTGTTCTGTGGCGCCGGGCTGCTGCTGGCGGGCTATGTGGAACACGTCCTCACAATCACGCCGTCGATGGTCGAGCCGACGCGGGTGATGCTCGTGCTGTTGGTCGTGAACTACACGCTGCAGATGGTCCTGCTCCCGTTCACGATGGGTTTTCACGTTCGGCAGCGCTTTGTCGAGTTCAACGCGCTCGGTATTGTCCGAGACTTGTTGCGGATGGCGCTCTTGCTGATGTTCTTGGTCGGCATCGGACCGTCAGTGTTCTGGGTCGTTGTCGCCGCGGTCATTTCGGAGCAACTCCATCTCGCGGGGGTGGTCTACCGCTCGACCCAACTGGTGCCCGAGGTTCGCTTCAGGCCGAGACTTTTCGACTGGCGAGCGGCGAAAGAACTCGTGTCTTTTGGGGGCTGGACCTCACTTGGGCAGCTGTCAAATCTACTCTACATCAACGGTGCAACTTTGATCCTAAACGCACATGGGACCGCGCTCGATGTCACCAACTTCCACATGGGCGCCACCTTCTTCAATCAAATCCGGATGATGATCCGGCTCGCTGCCGAGCCATTGCAGCCGGCGATGACCGCGATGCACTCGCTTGAGGATCGCAAACGGCTCGCCCGAACAGCGCTGCGCGGCGGACGATACGGACTGCTTGTGGCGTTGCTCGGCGCGACGCCACTTGCGATCTACTCGCGCGAATTCGTCCAGCTTTATCTGGGCGAGACCTTCGCTGACGCTGCGATTGTGCTGGCGCTTTTTATGATCGTGTTCCTAGCGACGCAACCTGTGACGCTATTGCCCATGGTCGCGCTTGCGACTGCGCGGGGCCGCGCGTAGTTCCTTGCCGCGCTCGCGAGCACGTCGATCGGCTTCGTGACGATGATTGTCCTTGCCGTGTATTGGGGCGCTGGCGCGATCGAGATCGCCGCAACCCTGGTCGTCGTGACGCTGGCTGTCCAGGTCGGCTACTACTGGCCGCTGTTGTTCCGGCTGACGGGCGCGCATTTCGGCGATTTCGTGTGGGAGGTGCTTTTCCGGGGGCTCGCGCCTGCCGTGGCGGGCGGGGTCGTATGGGCCGGGCTGGCCTGGATCGCGCCGCCCGAGAGCTGGCTCACACTTTTCCTCTGGGGCGCAATTGGAGGCGTCGTTTATCTCGCCACAGCTGCTGTCTGCAGCTTGGAGACAGGCGAGCGCGAGGGGCTGAAGAAGCTGATCAACCGTTTCCGGTGAGAGGCGTCAGATCTGCAGTTTGCGACGGATCTTCTTCGCAATTTTGAACACCGGCGAATTCATACGCTTTTGCGCCGCCTCATTTTCAGCTATCGCCTTTGGGCTTAAGGACGGCTTGGCGGCCGCCGGCTCCTTCACTCCGATTTTGTAGCCAAAACGATCGAAGTCGACGGCGAAGAGTTCCTCGATCAGCGCGAGATCCGAAGCGCTGGGAGAAACCTCTTCGCCGCGTGCGACGCCGTGGTCGCCGCGCTTGTTCACGGTGCCAATCGCGCGTGGGCCGTTTGTGTCGCCGGCGACGTGATCGAACCATGGCACCAGCGCCTCTAGACCGTGTTCGAGGTAAAAGACGGTAGCGCTCTCCGGCGCGATCTCCGCCATTGGGCGGAAATGATTGTCGTAGACGAAGGGCTCCTCGGCGCGTTTTGCGTGCAGATCCCGGAGCCATTCGGCGAATTGCGTGCCGGGAGCGATAAGTTTCTCGACCTCTAGCTGGAAGTGATAAGCGCTCACAAGACGGGCCACCGGATGGCGGACGATCGTGAAAACCTCGTCAAAGAAGCCGTCAGGGATCAGCCGTTTGAGTGAGCCGACATCTACGTGCTGCGGCGAGGACTTGGTCCAACGCAGTTTTTCAGGTTGGCTTAGATACGCGCTGTCCAAAAAGGCAATCTGGCCGAAGCGATCACGCAGGTATTCCTCAATCGACGAGCCCGCACATTTCGGAACATGCGCGTAATAGACGAGCTTGGAGCCCGCTTTGAAAAAAGGCATGGCGTCGCTTCCTAGTGTTAAACTCTCAGACTTTCTGCGGTCGAAGGATTTTCCTCAGGCGCTCTTTCGCCGCGTCGAACAGCACTTGAGGATTGCGGCGCATGCTTTCGAAGTAGAAGCGACGCGCCATACGCGCTTTGCCAGCGCGCGACAGCACTCGGGCGATGCGGAACAGGATCGTGCCGTACTCCGGCGAGTACTTTTCATAGACCGCGCGATTGCGCTTGAGGATGCGGATCATCCCGATCGCCTTGTTGCGCTGGTTTTTCGAGATGCTGTCCTTTGAGGAGAAGGCGACGACCACCGGCTCCGGGTCCTCGGCGATCCGGCAGTGCTGAGCCAGCGAAGAAGTGAAGGCCCAGTCCGCGTTCGAGCGCGTGACCGGGTCGAACCACTGGATCGTCGGATAGCAGGTCCGGCGAAACATCGCGTTCTGTAAACTGATACGGTTCTCAACCAGGAATTTGCGCACCTGATCTTCGCCCGGCATCAGGCGCTTATGTGGCGATGGCCGCATCGAGACGAGGCTCTGCCCGTATTTGCCGTCCGGACCGCTTCCATAGAGGATCTTGCTGCCAGTGACCGCGCCGTATTCCGGGGTTTGCTCCAGAAAGTCGAGCTGTCGCTTCAGCTTGCCGGGCAACCAAAGATCGTCGCTGTCCTGAAAGGCGATGAACGCGCCCTTCGCCGCCGCGAGCCCGGTGTTTCGCGCGATGGAGGCGCCGCCGTTCTGCTCACGCCGGATGTAGACGACGCGCGGGTCGTTGAAGCTCTCGACAATCGGCTTCAGATCAGCCTGCGAGGCGTCGTCAACGACGATCAGTTCAATGTCGGCGATACACTGATCCAGCACGCTGCGCATTGAATTGGCGAGCGACTGTTCGCGGTTATGGACAGGGAGAATGACGGACACCCTTGGCGACATTTTGGTTCGCTCCGCGTTTGGATAGCCTCTGCTTAGCAAGGCGCGAGCCATTGCCAGTATCCCAAATCGATCTGACGCATCGAGCTCTGGGGAGTGCTACGACGTCCGCAATTGCTGCATCTGCTGCTTGTTGCTGGGCTGAAAGCCGAGAGAGTACTTCAGGTCGATGTAAATCCATTTCGGATCTGTCACGATCAGCTTGGTCAGCGCCATCTGGCAGCAACGGCGCTCCGCCGGGTCAGCGACCAGCTCTTGGATCGCTCGGTAGAGATCGCTGAAATGCGTCAGTCGCAGCGCGAGGAAGTTGTCCGTCAGCGCTGAAGGCAGCCAGGAGTTCGACTCCGCCGCGCGGGTATTGAACCAAGCACGACGGGCCTTTAGACGGCGGTCCGCCATGGTCGAAATCCCCGCATGCACGCGGCGTTTGAACAGCGGCTCCGGCAGTTCGATGAACTTGCCGAGTAGCGTGAAATGCGCCAACAACAGCCTGTCGGAACTGAGGAAATCTTGGATTAGCCGAGTCTCGCGCAGGCTTGCGGTGCGGATCATTCCAAAGATCGGATTGCATAGCCCGCGCTTGCGCATGAAGTTCTGGCGAAGATACGCGACCAGCCGCTCATGCGCGCCGTTTTGCGGCAGATCGAGGTCATCGCGATAAAGCGAGGTGACCTCGCCATTTTCGTCGATCACATGGGTCGCTGGGTAGACGAGCACCACATCCGGCTGCGCATCGAGCGTCTCGACACAACGCGCCACGAATTCGAGCTCGAGAACATCATCATGGGCGTGCCAGTGGAAGTACTCGCCCCTCGCCATTTCGACGAGACGGTTGTAGTTCGGCGCCGCGCCCAGGTTTTCCGCTAGGCGCGAGTAACGCACACGCTTGTCCGCGGCGGCGTAGCGCTCGCAGATTGCTTGCGTGCCGTCCGTCGAGGCGTTGTCGGAGATGATCAGTTCGAAATCGGTGAAGGTCTGCGACAGAATAGAGTCGATCGCCTCGGCAAGGTAGTTCTCGCCATTGTAGACCGGAAGGCCGATCGACACTCGCGGCGTGGCAGTCTCTTCGCACTTCGCTTTCGGTTCCGTCATCGTGTGCCCTCCAATCACCCCGCAATCACGGCGAACTCGGGGGTAAGGCCGAGTTCTCCGATCATCGCCTTGATCTCATCGAGATAGATTTCGTTCGATACCAGCACGAGGCTCGGCGCGACGTCGCGAAGCGCTTCCGGACCTATGACCGGAACGCCGACGCCCGGCGCGTACATGCCGTGCTTACGGGCGTTTACGTCGACAAGCGCTCGGATCGTCGCGCCCGCTTGCGCATTGGTTGAGACCGCGTTCGAAAAGGTTATGCCCTTCGAGCCGGCGCCCCAGACAACCGCAGAGCCGCCCTCGTGCGCCAGGGCTGCGAGACGCTTGCGCCATGCGTTGAGCTCGGCCGAGCACTTGTCGCCAAAGGCTCGGGCCAAGGCGCGCACTCGGGCGCGCTCCTCTTCGCTGGGCAGGAAGGTCGGTTCTGGCTCCCTCGGCGCGCCTTCAACCATCATGAACTGATCGCCATAGCCGGTGGTGATCGAAGCGGGTTTGAAGCCGGCCCGCCGGAACAGCGTCTCGTAAGCCGGCGCGCTCCAATACGTGACGTGTTCATAGATCACGTCCCACATGCTGAACGCGCCAAGCATCCATTCGGCGTTCGGCGTCTCAAAATAGATCGGGACCTCACGATCTCCGATCGCCTTGCGGATCTCGCTCATAACCATCATGGGCGCGGGCAGATGTTCGAGCACGTGCCGGCAAAGGACAATGTCGAAGGGGCGGTCGAGCTGATCTGAGCGAAAGTACTCCGGCAGGATCTCAACGCCCGGCGTCGCCATATATTCCGAGGTCTTGCCCGCCATCGACGGGTCAAAGCCTGTCGCGGACCGCACGCCATGTTTCATCATCAGCGACAGGATATGGCCGTCGCCACAGCCGATCTCGACGACGTCCTTTCCTTTGAGGTCATGGCGCTCGACCAGTCCAGCGACCAGTTCTTCCGCGAAGCTCTGGAACCGCGGCGAGAAGTGGAGCGCGTTCTCATAGCCAGGCGCATAGGCGATCTTTTCTTCCTCGAAGGAGACGTTTGAGATCAGCCCGCTCTCGGGGCACATGGCCAGATCGACGTCGCACATAGGAGCGCCCTTGGCGGCCTCGGCGGTCGACCAGAGCTGGTTGCAGATGACGGGGACATTCTTGAGCTCGAAAACCATCTCCAAGTCGGTTCGGCCTGTGAGTGGACAGGGCTTCATTGTCTTCTGGCTCATCTCAAACCGCCACGAGTTCGGGCGATAGGCCCATGTTTTCGAGGTCTCGCCCGATCTCGGTCAGGTAGATCGGGTTCATCACGATCACCGTGTCGGGCGGGGTTTCCTTCAACTCAACCGGGGCGCTGACGCGGTGACCGGTTCCCGGCAGGAACTTGCCCTGCTTGTGCGGATTGATGTCGACGACAGTGTGAACCGCATGGCCCAGATCAACCGAGGTAACGAAGGATACGCCTTTCGAGCCGCCACCCCAGATCGCCACACGCTTTCCAGCGTTAGCGCGACTTTCGACGAAGTTCTTCCAATACTGTCGGGCCCTCTCGATCGTCTCGGGGAAGGCCGCCGCCAGTTCGCGTACCCGGTCGAGATCGCGTTCGATGTCGAACCGGGGCTCGGTCGGGCCGTCGACCGGATCTGCGTACTGGATAATGTATTGGTTGTCATAGGCCATGTAGAGGCGCGTCACGTCGAACCCTTCGCGCCGGAAGAGACGCGCGTGGGCACCCTCGGTGAAGTAGGAGCAGTGCTCGAAGTAGATGTCCCAGAACGCGCCCTCTTCGAGAATGCGCGTCATGCCCGGCGTCTCAAAGAAAACGCCCAGCAGACCGTCCGGGCCTCGGCGCTCGCCGATCGCCGTACGGATGTCGCGGATGAACTGCTGGACCGGGCCGATGTGCTCGAGCGTGTGCCGGCAGGACACGTGATCGGGCTGGACTTTGATCGTGGCCGGGTCGAAATACTCGCGCTGGAAGGCGACCTCGCCGCCATTGGTCAGGGGCAGTCGGTCGGGAATGAAGCCAGGGTCGACGCCGAGTCCGATCCCGCCTGTGTGCTCGCACAGCTCGCGCAGGAAGTCGCCCTTCCCGCAACCGATCTCGAGGATCTGCTTACCTTGCAGCGGGTAGGTCTCGGCGATCTCGGCCACCAGCTCCTTGGCGAACTTGTTGAAGGTGCCAGAGAAGTGCTGCGACTCCTCCGTCGTCGAGGCGTAGTCGACCAGCTTTTCATCGAAGACGGAGTTGTAGATGAAGCCGCAATCATCGCAGTAGCGCAGCTTCAGCGGATGTCGAGGGAAGTCGCGGGCCTCCTCCGCGGTGTCCAGCAGGATGCAGCTCTGCACTGGGAT
>CALDSD010000075.1 GCA_937911325.1 uncultured Neomegalonema sp. | reverse complement strand
CCAAAAGCCAAGCCAAAAGCCGAGCCGGACGAAAACACTGCGCCCGAGCCGCCGAAGTCTGTGGTGGCTGACGCGGAATCGCGGAAAGAAGACGCCGCCCCGGCTGCGACGGATGATGTGACGGGCTCGCCCGATGCGGACGGAGCCTCCAATACGGAGGCGCTGAGAGGGGGCGGCGGCGAGCCTGGCGCGCAACAGAACTACATGGCGCAGGTCGCGGCGCTCCTATCGAAAAACAAGCGTTATCCCCGCCGGGCGCGATCCCGTGGCCAGGAAGGCGTGGGCGCCCTGTTTTTTATCATCGACAGTCGAGGGCGCGTCGTTGAGAGGGAGCTGCGCAGCAGCACCGGACATCCATTGCTCGACCAAGAGATCATGCACATGCTGAAGCGCTCAGAGCCGTTCCCGGCGATCCCTTCCGACGTTGGCCGAGGCCGGGTCGAGATACTCGTCCCGGTTAGGTTTTTCTTAGACTAGCTTCGTGGTCTTACGCCGGCGTCAGTCTCTGGCTGCGCACAGGCGCGGCGCGCTACTCTTCGAGGACAATTTCGAAGCCCTCAAACTGCGGGTGACCCAAGTACTTCGCTTTGTTGTCGCCTGCGTCTCGGTGCGCCATGCGGAAGTGTTCGGACTTGGTCCAAGCTTCGAAGTCGTCGCGGGTTCGCCAAATGGTATGCGAAGCGTACAGCCTGTGATCGTCGGCTTCAGGTCCCTTAAGAAGCTTGAAGTCTTGAAAACCGGGCACCTCCGTCAGTCGAGACTCCCGGTTTTTCCAGACATTTTCAAACGCCTCCTCCGAGCCGAGGACAACTTTGAAACGGTTCATGGCTATGAACATTGCCAGCTCCTATCGTGGTCTCTTTGAGTTTTAGCGGATTGTGAAGAGGCCGGAGCGGCAGAAAAAAGAGATGGCGCAAACGCCATCCCTTGGCTTCCACGCAATTCAACAGCGTCGTTCAAAACTGCACTGCCCCTGTAATCTTGACCGTTCTGCCCGGTTGCTCAAGTTCCACCGGGTGGAGGCGGTACCCACGGTCCAGGACGTTGTCGACTCCGATCTGGAATCGGGCTCCCTGAAGTGGTCCGCTGTCCGGCGCATAAGCAGCGTACACGTCGAAGACCGACGATCCAGGCGTTTCCTCAACGCTGTCTTCCGCATCACCGGACTGTCCATCCCTTAGAGTCGCGCGACCGCCAACCTCGAAAGCGGTGTCGGATGCGATTGGCCGCCAACCCAAGTTCAATGACAGACGATCCTGCGGCAGCGAGTTCAATTGATCACTGTCTGTGGTCTCGCCCCGCGGTATGGTCAGCGTTGCGCCCGCGAACCAACGCGGCGCGTCGTAGGCGAGTTCGGCTTCGAACCCCCACAGAGTGGCGTCGACGTTGTCTTTCGTTGTTGTTCCTGTGAACAGGCCCGGGCCGGCAAACACATAGTTGCTGCTGACGGTTGTCTCTATGTAATCCTCCACGTCCGCATAGTATGCGTTGGCTGAAGCGGTTAGCCGATCTCCCTCATCGGCCATGTTCCGAAACCGAGTCCGCAACCCTATTTCAAACTGGCTCGCACGCTCTGGTTCGAGATCCGGGTTGGGTACGAAATTGTTCACGAAGGTATTTGGCCCAGCGGTGAACGAGAAGTGTTCTCCATCATTGTAGAGCTCCGTCAACGAGGGCGCTCTAAACGACTGGGACCAACTTCCCCAGAACGTGACGTTTTCAGTCGCCTCGAAGCTCAGCGCGACGCGCGGCGACAACTCGCCTTCAGAACGGTCGTCGAATGCAGAGCTATCAGGGTTCAGTTCGAAATGATCATACCTCAGCCCAGGTATGATTGTGAGTTGTTCGGTGATCTCTACTTCTGCTTGCAGAAAGCCAGCGAGATAGGTCGCTTCAGCATCAGGAAACTGCTCACGCGCTGCGCCGTCTCGCTCGCCGGTGTGAGTATCCTGATAGCCATCAAAACAATATGTCAGGATCACGGGCGCGCCGATGTCGAGATTGGAGCTGTTCGAAAAGTCCAATCCGATCGTCTCGTACTCTGTTTCGTCCAGGCGGCCGTCTGAAATGCGGTCTTCTTCGACATCATTGGTGTTGAAGTATACGAGAGCTTTCAAGTTGACGAGATCTGACGCTTCTGGCGCGTAGTCAAAACCAAGTCGGTATGAGCCGACCGTCACGTCGCGATTGACCTCGTTGGCCGCAGTCGCTTCGGCGTTCGCGTTGGGAGAGGTAACGCCTTCATCCTCGTAGTATTGAAGGTTGGCCTCCACCCGTAGAGCGTCAGTGGGTTCGAAGCCGAGCTTCAAGAGCGCGTTCTTGCTATCGATCTCGCTCGCTCGGATCTCGCCTTCCGAACCGCCTTCGAGATCGTCGGTCATCTCACGCCACCCGAGAAAAGCGATCGCATCTAGGCTGCCGAGTTGCCCGAAAAGCGTGCCAGACCCAAAGTACTCGCCGCCATTGGTCGCGTAGGAGCCTCGGACCCGCCCACCAACCGTTTCGCCAGGCGCAAGCAAATCGGCTGCGTCTTTTGTCTCGACCGAAATCACGCCGCCAAGTCCGCCGGAGCCATAGAGAGCTGATGCTCCGCCTCTGACGACCTCCACCCGTTGCACAATGTCGGGATCCAGGAAGAAACGACCACGGTGCGCCAGATTGAAGTTTTGCCTTGCTCCATCGACCCGAATGACGACTTGCTCATCTTGAAAGCCGCGTATGTTCGGCTCTTGAGAAATCCCGCGAGGACCGCCTTCGATTGTCACGCCGGCGGCGTCTCCGATCAGATCTTCGAATGTTTGCGCCTGACGTCTTTCAATGTCTTCACTCTCAACAACGCCGACAGCAGCTGGCGTTTGTTGTAATGCGCGAGGGCCTCGAGCCGGCGTCGTTACCAGGATTTCGTCGAGCAACTCGACACCACTTGATTGAGCCTCAGCCTCGTGCGCAGAAACTGTCAAAGCGCCAGCAAGACCTAATGCCGTACCGACCCGTCTAATGGCGATCCCCATCGCGCTACCTCCCACCTTCAAGACAATAGTTTGGCTGCCTGGCGGGGCTGAGCGCTGGGCTCAGACTGGCGTGGTTGCTATGTGATACCCTCGGCTTATTTGCCCGAGCAATTTAGTCAACAATTTTTCAGCGAGCTGTCCCGAAATGCCTGCGCAACGTGGCGCCAGGCCGTCAATTGGGGGGAAGCCCGGCGCGCGCGAGAGCGCCGAAAGTCGCCGTGTGAAATCGTCGACACAGGTGACTGAGAAGCACCACGCGGACGCCGCGCGCAGTGCAAACCGTGGTCTGCGAAGGTCCAACTCTCCGTTTGAACACGGGAGCTTTGGCGAGCCTCACGGCGTCTGGTTCTTTTGAGAGGTTCGTCGTCTTGCCGCTAAGAAGCTCTTTGCAAAGAAAACAATCGCCAAGACCGAGCTGAGCATCATCAATGAAATGCGGAGGAGCGAGAGCCCATCGTCGCCATTGATAGCGCCACTGAACGGCCTGAGCAGCGCGATCAGCACAATAAGCGTCAACAGAGCCGCGATGTGGGAAATGAGCTTGTTCTGAGCCTTCACTCCAGGAGTGCACGCAAGCAGCACGACGCCAAATGCAGCAGGGATCAGAGCCGTAAAGGACGCCATGCCTGTGGCGAGATATGCCCAGAGAGAAATGACAATCAGAACCAGTGCATTCACGGCGTTGGCGACATGAGCATTCATTTGAAACTGTCTTCCATTATCCAGCTGCTTCTAGAGGAACTACCCTAACGCCTGGCTCGCAAGCGCATGAGTGTTTGGGACCGGTGTCCGCGGGGAGCGACGCATCGACCAACCCTTCCCGGCCACGTTCAACCCAACTGATATGAGCCATGGACTGAGGTTTGACGCCTGAGGCGTGTCGACGCGCAAGAATTCTTCGGGATAGGCGGCGATGAACCCGTTGATAAGTTCCTTGGCCTGTGTGGACGAAGCTGCGATCACAGGGCCGACGACTCTACCTCTCCCAAACTTTCGACAAACGCCGTATGCGGTGACTTTGGCAGCCTTCTCGAGCACGCGGACCTCGCCATGACGCATTAGGAAGTCGATGAGCGTTTTGCGGTCTGTATGCGTGTGTTCTTCGTCTATTGAGGAGATTGCATCGCGATCCGCTTCAACAGCCTTTCGTGCGCATATCAGAGAAATTGAACAATCTGGCGTTGCGACGCCCTGATGTTGATGGATAGCGCCCAGATTTTGAAACCCGAAACGGCGGTACAACGGCAATCCGATCTCTGTCGCGACCAATCGGGTTTCGCGAGCGCCAGCCTGATCCAGAACCGTTTGCATCAGTCGGGTTCCCAACCCTCGACCACGCGCGGATGATGCGACGATGATCATGTTCAGCATCGCGACGTCCGTTCCAAAAGGTGTGCAAAACGCGGTTCCAACGACCCTGCTTTCGCGCACGGCGGCGTTGCTGATCGACAGATCCGCCAGCATCTCCCAATCGCTGTAAGCGTGCGGCCAAGACTCTGCGGCCGACAAAGTGACAGCCTGACCAAGAAAGCTCTTCTTGAATGGGGCGATTTCAATCGAGGCCATCAGATTTGCCTGAAGATTAATCTCGAGAGGGTTGTCTGTTTCGGCCGGCGCAGCTTCAATTGCGAAGCCTTTTTTCCCTCAAAGCTGACGTGTCTAACCCTGCAGTCAGGATCAGCGGGTCTGCGCCGGCGGTTTGACGTCCTCGATACGGTCCAATCCATAATTTGCGAAGGCGACAAGCGGTTGCTTGCCATCCCAACGAAAGACAAACAAGCGGACGGAAACCGGTCCAACCGCAACGGCGCAAAAGACGCTCGGGCCGCTAACAGCCTCTGGGCAGGTCGCTGTTTGATGATCCGGAATGACTTTTTCGAACTCTGGATAGGTCATTGCCGAGAGGTCGTTTGACGAGGCGACAAGTGTGCTGACGGCGAGCGCCGAGCACGCAATGAACATGAGTCTAAGCACTGTGATCAATGTCCCTGCCGACTTTCCGGTGCTGTCAGTAATTCCTGACAAGATTCGTCAGGAATTACTCTTTTTCCGACTGATTTAGTCGGAAATTTTCGTTCTTGAGTGCAACTCATTCACGCGTGATTGCTGGGAAAGCCAGCAAGCCACCACTCAACGCATTGTTTTTAATAACTAATTTTCCCGTCACTTGCGGTGCAAATGTCGCAGGGATTGGGTGGATATGACCGCTTGTAATTTCCTAGTAAAATAGTCAAGAATTTGAAACCGAGCGATCTGTAACCTCATACGGACAGCCAGGCGTAAACTTCTGCTGACGATCTGTCTGTCGCGAAAGGGGCGACGAAGCGAGCTGAAATTGCTTGGCTTCAAGGGGCGCAGTCGGATCGTCAGCTCCACGCAACTCGTTGAGTTCTGAGGGAGCTGATGGGAACAATTCAAAAGGTGAGGGTTACCTCAGCCAGAACCCTACTGCTCGCCGCCGCGGCGCGCGGCGACGGCGTCAGACCAGAGATCGCAGACCTGATGCGCTTAGCTGCTGAAAACGCGGCGTGCGCGGACAACGTTTTGGACGCCGCGATCCACTTTCTAGCGCGCGGCTCGCATCGCGACCTCGATAGCAGCGCTGAAATGCCTGAGATGGCGCAGGTGTTCAATCTCGCCGAGCGTGTTCAGACGACTGCGCAACAAGATGCTGAAGATCCTCTGTCACCGCGAGGGAGCGCCATATGAGCCATCCAAACAGAACAAGTCGCGCGGCACGGTGCGGACGGGCCGTGACAATCGAAGACTTTGCAGCCCCGCGTGTCGAACCAGAGAGCTTTAGCGAAGACGTCTCTTTGACGATTCTGCGATTGTATTGCGTTTCGTTCGCCTCGCCTGAGACTCACGCTTGGCGCCAAGCGGTGCAGCTTTCGCTGAACACCTTCGGGCATCATGAGGGATCCATAATCGGGTGCGCTTTGATGGAGACGATCGACGGCATTCGTTGCCAGCGAAAGTCTCCTTTCAATTTCTCTGATCCCCGATGCGAGCACTGCCGGATGATCGTCACCGAGCAGGAAAGCCAGATCCTTCGCGCTTTGCGTGCGATAAGGGCTCGTGAGCCCAACGAAGCTCAGGCGATTGGTCGGCAGCTTCTCGAGGACAAGAACACCCGGCGATTCATCTCTGCGCTCCAGCGCGCCGCGGATGCCATCGACCGGGCCGAAGGGCTGGCGAAAGAGACGATCGAACGTGTCGCCTCGATGGCCAATGCATAGTCTGCGACGAGAGGAAATCGAATATGTCGGCCAGCAAAAGGTTGAGTGTCGGCTCTTTGCACTTGTTTGGCGTTGTTCTTTGCGTGATGGCGGTATTTGCGGTCAGCGCTAGCAGGGCTGAGTCTTCAGTCACACGTTCTGATGCGTCAAAGGCGGCGGCGACATTTGAGCTCGGAGCCTTGGATGCTCAATCCATTCTTGAAGAGTCCGGAGAACGCGTCAGCCCGGGTCCAGCTACGCCTGCCAAGCTAGTCGACCCGCTAGATGGCGACTCTGCTTCAAGACGCTCACCCAAAAACGAAAGCCTGGGCAATAATTCTTGACTACTTTAGTCGGAAACATATCCCTTCCAGTGTGGGCGGCATCTCGCTGGACGAAACCAGCGTTCGAAGGAAGGGGACACGCTTTGGAGCTCGCAAAAATCTCCGAGCAATGGCAAGCGCTGAAGTCCGACGATCCTGTGATACGGGCGCGCGACGCAGCTGACAGGCTTGGGGTTTCGGAAGGCGGTCTCGCTGAAGCTCGGCGATCCGATGGAAGCGCCGCGCGCTTAGCGGTCGAGGGTCCCGAGTTCCTCGATTTCGTATCGCGGTTCAAAGCGGTTGGACGGGTGATGACCCTCACGCGCAATAAATCATGCGTGCACGAAACCTATGGCACCTTCGACGAGGTGGACGGTTTCCGCGGAATGGGCCAGGTGGTCGGCACGATAGATCTACGTCTGTTTTTCTCTCACTGGCGCGCGGCATACGCGATCACCGAAGAAACACGGTCTGGTCTGCGCTCATCTGTCCAAGTCTTCGACAAGTTTGGCGATAGCATCATCAAAGTCTACGCGACCGAAGACACCGACAAGACCGCCTGGGAGAACCTGCTGGCGGCGCGGCGCAGCGCAAACGCACTGGCGGCTGTCTACGAAGACGAAGCGCCGACGACACCAGATCGCCCAGACGCCGAAATCGATGCAGACGCTTTGCGAGAAGGTTGGCGAAACCTCGAACACAGTCATGACTTTCACAAGCTCCTGAGAACCGTCGGCGCCGGAAGACGCCAAGCGCTCAGGCTGGCGGGCGCGCCTTTGGCCTCGTCTCACCAGCCGAAGATCGTGACGGAGCTGTTGAACTCTGTCGCACAGGCCGACGTTCCGATCATGGTGTTCGTCGGAAACCCAGGCTGCATCCAGATCTTCAGCGGTCCGATACGCAAAGTCTCGGAAATGGGTCCTTGGCTGAACGTCATGGACCCCGACTTCCACATGCATTTGCGCGTCGACCAGATCGCATCGGCTTGGCGCGTCGTCAAACCGACCAAGCTTCGCGGCGACATTAGTTCTTTGGAGCTTTTCGATGCTGCAGGGACGCTGATCGCTCAGATTTTCGGAGCGCGGCCAGCTGGAGCAGAAGAGAACCCAGCCTGGCGCAAATTGCTCGATCAAGCTGCGGAGGCTGCATGATGTTCAATGTTGTCTTACAGAGACTGATCTTAGCCAGTGGGCTGCTCGCAGCTTCTCTTTCAGGACTGGCCTTTGCGGGATCAGAGAACGGCGGCGATAGAATCGTCGTGGCGGGTGGCGATCTCACCGAGATCATGTTCGCGATTGGTCACGGCGATCGGGTTGCTGGCGTCGATACCACGTCCACCTTTCCCGAGGCGACGGCGGAGCTGCCGCAAGTCGGATACATGCGTCGGATATCAGCCGAGGGCGTTTTATCGCTAGCCCCGTCTCTGGTGCTCGCGGCGCATGACGCGGGACCTGAAAACGCGCTGGATCAACTCCGCTCAGCCGGAGTCCCTGTCGCCATAGCGCCTGCCGGAGAAGACCCTGACGCTGTGATCCGTAAGATTGAATTTGTCGGAGAAGCAGTTGGCGCGAAGGCTGAGGCGGACGCTCTTGTCCAGAGCTACTCCGCAGAACTTGAACGCGTACGCGCGGTGGTCGCCGATCTGACTGCGACGCCCAAGGTGCTCTTCATTCTTGCTTGGCGGGATGGCGCGCCTTTGGCGGCAGGGTCAGAAACGAGCGCCGATGCGATCATCCGAGCCGCGGCAGGCCAGAACGTCGCGGAAGGGTTCACCGGCTACAAGCCGCTTTCGCAAGAGGCGCTTATCGCCTTGGCGCCGGATGTCATCGTGATGATGAGCCAGCACGCGGAGCGCGCGGGCGGGCTGGACGAGATACTCCAACGCCCAGAGATCGCTCGCACGCCCGCGGGGCGGAATGCACGGCTGGTCGATATAGACGGCGTCTTGCTTTTGGGGTTTGGCCAGCGAACGCCGACAGCCATAGCCGAGCTTGCGGCGCGCCTGCATGAAGACGATCCGGCGGTGGGGCGGTTTTAGGGAGCGCAACGACGTGGCGCAGGCGGTAAATCCCGATGGCCTGACAGTCCGACGCGGCTCACACCGTTTAACGTTTTTGGCGCTTGCGGCCGTGCTTGTCGGCCTGGGTCTCGCCGCGTTGGCGCTTGGGCCTGTTGCAATCTCTCCAGATCGGGTCATCGCCACGCTTTTCGGCGCAGGCGATGGCGTCGAAAGCGCGATCATACTTCAGATCCGGCTGCCAAGGTTGTTGTTGGGGATTGCCGTGGGGACAGCCCTGGCGCTTGCAGGCGCTTCGCTGCAAGGCGTTCTGCGCAATCCTCTCGCTGACCCCGGCCTAATCGGCGTAAGCGCTGGCGCGACGGTGGGGGCGGTTCTGGTTATCGTGGTCGGCGAGCGTTTTGGTGCTGGTTTGCCGGATGCGCTTCGGCCTTGGCTCCTGCCTGGCGCAGCCTTTCTGGGGGCTGGCGTCGTCATAGCTTTCGTGTTCGCGTTGGCGAGACGCGGCGGCGAAACTTCGGTGGCGACGCTTATTCTGGCCGGCGTCGCGGTCAACACAGTGGCTGGCGCTATTGTGGGCGTGATGGTCTACATCAGCGACGATCAACAGCTTCGAGATCTCACCTTTTGGACCCTCGGCGCCTTGAGCGCATCGTCACTGCAAACCACGCTGATCGCCAGCGCGATCGCGCTCTTAACTGTCCCTGCGTTTATCCGCGGAACAAGGGCGTTGGATCTCTTCCAGCTCGGCGAGCGCGCAGCCTTTCACTCTGGTCTGAATGTTGAGCGAGCCAAAGTGGTCGTCGCCCTGGCCACCGCTGTGTCCGTCGGAGCCGTCACAGCGGCAGCTGGCCCTATCGGCTTTATCGGTCTTGTGGCGCCGCATCTCGCAAGGATGATCGTGGGTCCGTCGCATGCGTTCATATTGCCGACCGCAGTGATGCTCGGCGTAGCGCTGATCCTGGCGGCGGATCTCGCGGTGCGTCTGGCCGTGCCGCCTGCGGAGCCGCCGATTGGTCTGGCGACGAGTATCATCGGCGGTCCGTTCTTTTTGTGGCTCCTCATCCGCAATCGCGGCCGCTTACATGCTTGAAGCGCGAAACATCGGGCTGACCTTGGGTGGACGCCCAGCGCTTACGGATGTCGACCTTTCGTTGTCGTCCGGTGAGATCACCGCGTTCGTGGGTCCGAATGGCGCTGGTAAGTCTTCGCTGCTGAACTGTCTGGCGGGATCTCTGCGTCCCGATCGAGGTTCGGCGTTTCTTGACGGCGCGCCCGTCTTAAACATTGGCGCCGAAGAGCTTGCGCGACGTCGCGCAGTTTTGGAACAAGAGCCTGTCTCTCAAGCGCCGTTCACGGTCGCCGAACTCGCGGAACTATCGACGCCAATCGACGTTTCGCCGGTAGATGCGTCTCGACTGCGTCACAACGCAATTGTCGCCGTGGGACTAAGTGACTTATCGGATCGTTCAATCCTCACACTGTCCGGCGGTGAACGTCATCGGGCCCATATGGCGCGGGCGCTGACCCAGCTTGCGGCCGGCGAGTTGACTAGCGGCACGCCGGGCTGGCTGCTTCTGGACGAGCCGACGTCGAGCCTCGATCCACGGCATCAGCTCACCATTTTAACCGCGGCCAAGCGGGCGACGATTGCGGGATCCGGAGTGCTCATTGTTTCGCACGATCTCACACTTGCAGCGAATATGGCGGACCGGATCGCGTTGATGCGCGACGGACGTGTCGTTGCTTTTGGCGCGCCCTCCGAGATCCTGACGGAGAGCGTCTTGGAGGACGTCTACGAAACCAAAATGCAGATCAATCGACTGGCTCAAGGCGACTGGGCGGTTGGGCCCTGTTACAGCTAAGATGCGCAGAGGCCTCTGGCGATTGGACCGTGGCGCATCAAGAGAGGCAGCATGCCAAAAAAAGACGTTCTGCAGCCTGTCAACGATGACGTCCGCAAGCAGGCGCGCACTTTCTTGCGAACGGAAAGGAGCGGCGCTTTGGCGACGCTTGATCCCGGCTCCGGGGTTCCGATGGCCAGTCGGGTGTCCATCGCCTCCGCCAGCGATGGGGCGCCGGTGTTTTTGATTTCACAACTGTCAGGACATTTCGGAGCGCTCGTCAGAGACGTGCGCGCGTCGATCTTGTTGGGACAGCCGGGACGCGGAGATCCCCTGGCCCATCCGCGCATCACAATCCATGGAGAAGCATGTCGGGTCGAGCCAAAGGAAAACGCTTCGATCCGATCTCGTTTTCTTGCGCGTCACCCCAAGGCCGAGCTCTATGTCGATTTTGCCGACTTCGCGTTTTGGCGGCTGGAGCCTCACGGCGCTTCCTTTAACGGAGGCTTTGGCAAAGCCTATGACCTGACGCGCGAGGATTTGCTGTCCCCCATCGATCCAAAGCTCGATGCGATGGAGGCCGAGGCCGTCGAACATATGAACGACGACCACCTCGATGCGATCGAGCTTTACGCAACTGCGCTGCTCGGCCTCTCGTCCGGGAAGTGGCGCCTGGCGTGTCTTGACCTTGAGGGACTGGACCTCGTTCGTGGCGATGATGTTGCGCGGCTTTGGTTCGAACCGGCGCTATCGAGCGCCGCAGAGCTGCGACCGCGACTGGTCGAGCTTGCGAAGAAAGCACGGAGCGGCTGAGCAAGTTTGCTCTCGGCGATGACTGCTTCTGCCCCCGAGGCGGTCCACATCTGGGCGCGCGAGGGTGACTGGTTCCGCCCAAACGCGAAAGAACACCTCATCATTGAAAACGTATGCCGCAATCAATGACGATGCTTTTCCCGGTGATGGTCGATGCCCTACAGAAGTGGATGACCTGCGCTGCGACGTCATCGATTGAAGTGGTTGTTTGTCGTGCGGCGCGATTTTGCAATTCCTCGCCGACTGGAGCGGCCGCTTGGCGCCGCCGTCGACGGACCTTCCAGCGCGAGCGACTGTTTGTCAGCGGCTCTGCTTTCTGTCGAACTCGCTGCACGCAGATGCGCAGCAGCAGGATTACACCGCGCGATATGTCGGCGAGGACCTGTCCGAGGACGCCAGGTCCGCGGTGCATGCTCGTATGCGAGCGCATTACGCCATGCTGGACGCGGCGATCGCGGAAAACGGGGGGGCCGTGGTTGCTCGGCGCCGAACTCAGCATGTACGATTTCCACCTCGGCGGCCGTGTCCGTTGGTCGTTGATCGCACCGCGCCACGCACCATTGGAGCCGGAAGCGATCGCTAGACTTCCGTATCTGAGCGCGGCGTGTCTTCGGCGTCGAACGCGCGACGATGATCGGTGTCGCCGGACTTGGCCGAAGAGAATTCGGCCAGGCGAACTCAAATTGCGATCAATCGGCTGAATGCCCCTCAGAAGCTCAGGAAAGTCTATCGTGATCAACCGTTTCAACCCACCTGATGTCTGGTCTCCTTTCGGCGCATTCTCAATGGGCGTCGTACAGGGTGACGGCCACATCGTTCATCTGAAAGGCCAGGTCGCCCTCGATGACCAGGGCCAGATCGTCGGCCATGGCGACATGCGCGTTCAGGTCCGCCGCGTCCTCACAAACATTCAATCTGTGCTTGGGCATGTCGGGGGTCAGATGGGCGACGTGTTTTCGCTGACGCATTACTTAACCGACATCGACGCCTTCATGTCGGCGGGCGATGTGCGCGCCGAGTTCTTCTCAGCGCCCTACCCGGTAACGACGACGGTCGAAGTCTCAAGGCTTTATGACCCGGAACTGATGGTCGAGATCACGGCAATCGCCGAGATCCCCAAGACCCGCTTCGTCCGTCCCGACAGCTAGCGATTGTGGAGATCGGTCAAGATCCTGTCGGCTCAATAGATTCAGCTTTCTTGCCGATGCTGAAAGCGAGTGATTGGCCTGCCCAAGGCTCGTTTGCTGACGACTGGTTTTGCCCCTAGGCGGTCATGCGCATCGTTGCGACAGATGTCAGCTTTCGATGAGGTCGCATAGCCCGTTCGCAATCGCAGCGAAGGTCTGCTTTCCACCCTTCTTTGCGCTCGCCGCAGACGGCCCATTCCTGACGTTCACATCGACCCTCGGATGCTGCGCTGCGGCCAACTGAAAGGCCGGCTGAGCTCCGTTGGCGTTCAGAGGCCGCCCGCGCCGAGCTCGACGAACACATCATCCGCTGCCCGGCTCAGGGGTGGGAAGGAGGAGAAGAGATCGTGTTCGCCCCGGTAGCCGAAAGCGATCGCAACGGTGGTCGTGAAGTCACCGCCTGAGAGCCCGAGCACATCGTCGAACTTCACCGGATCGAAGCCCTCCACGGGGCACGCGTCGATTTTCAGGAGCGCGGCGGCCATGGCCGCGACCCCGAGGGCGACATCGGTCTGATTGGAGTTCCAGGCGTCCTGAAGCTCGGGCGGCCTCCCCGCGGCGCTGCGGATCAGCATGTTTTTGAACGATTGCAGCGCCTCGGCGGAAACACCCCGCTCCTGCTGAAGCATCTCCATGTGTCGGGTGATGTGATCGGACGTCGTGGACCGGCGACGCGCGATGAACTTCCAGGGCTGCAATCCGTAGGAGGACGGCGATAGGCGCAGCGCCTCCAGGAACTCCGTTCGATCGGCGTCGGATATCTTCTTCGTTCTATCAAAGGTTTTGGCGGCGTAGCGCCGATTCATCGCTTCAACGACCGTGCTGGCGGCGATGTCGGTCATTGGGGGCTCTGCGGGGGCTATCTTCGCAGCCGAGCCAGCCGACCGCATCTCGATCGGCTGGCCGTCTTTTGAGACAGAAGCCTAGGCCGGGACGGCCTTGTTCGCGCTCCAAGCGGCGGGCTTGAAGGGCTGGTCGAGGGGCGGAGTGGTGACCGGCGTCGTGTAGTTGGAGAGCACTTTGAGGCTCGTGCCGACGACGACTTCCAAGACAGTCTCCCGGGTGTAACCGGCGGCCAGGAGCGTGGAGACCTGCTCTTCGCTCGGATGCCCGCGGGTCTCATGGACGATCGCTGCGAAGGTCCGCAGAGCTTCGAGCTTGGGATCATCAAGCCGCTTGCCCGCGCGCAGCGCCTCGATCACGCCGGCGTCGACCTTGGCCATTTTGGCGACGGTCGTGTGAGCGGCCATGCAGTAGGAACAGCCGTTCAGCCGGTTGTTCGTCATCAGGATGACCTCGCGCTCGGTCGCGCTGAGGGCCGACTTGTCGAAGAGAACCATCATCGTGAGGTAGGCTTCCACCATGACCGGAGACTCGGCCATGGTGGCCATGAGGTTCGGCACGAAGCCCATCTTCTTCTGCACCGCTTCGAGGATCGGTTTGGATCCCTCCGGCGCGCTGTCGATCGTGTGAACTTGATAGTTGGTCATTAGTCGTTTCCGTTCTCGTTCGCCCCAGGCGTAGGCGGCTAAGGTGTCGATGCATGCTGCGTCCGTCATTGCTTGGCCTCCTTGGGTATTCGGAGCGATGGTTGGGGCGGTCAGAACGCCGCGAAGGTCGTCTCCACTTGCTTCGGCGCGGTCATGAAGACCGGTCCGAGTTGCGCGGACATGGCGTCTGGGAAGATCTCGTCGTCTCCGGCTTCGATGCCGGCGAGGATGTTCGCCGCAACGGTCGGAGCCGGCGTCTTCTCCATCTCGAACCCTTCCGTGAGGCGGGTTTCGACCGGACCCGGATAGACGCCGTGGACGGTGATGTTGTCGCCGGCGAGCCCGGCCCGCAGGGACTGGGTGAGCGAGTGCAGCGCCGCCTTGGAGGCCGAGTAGCCCCCGAAGCTCGGCATCGCGCCCAGGGCGGAGATGCTGGAGACGTTGGCGATCGCGCCGCCGCCGGCGGCCTTGATTGCCGGGAGCGCCGCTTTCGTCACCGCCAGGGTGCCGAAGAAGTTGGTCTCAATGTCGTTGCGGGTCTGCTCGTCGCTGTCGTTCAGCAGGTTGCCTCCAGTAAACAAGCCGGCGTTGTTGACCAGGATGTTCGTGTCGGGCGCGGCGTGGGCGAGCGCGGCGATGCTCGCCTTGTCGGCGAGATCCAGGTGGACCGGGACGACCCGGCCGCCGAGCGCTTCAAGAACAGAGCGGTTCTCAGCCGAGCGGTAGGTCGCGTAGACTTTGGCTGCGCCCATCTCCAGGGCTTTTTCGACCAGGGCGAGACCAATACCGCGGTTCGCGCCGGTCACCATGACTGTGTTGTTAGCGATTTTCATAACTTGGTTCCTTTCTAAGAGCGGCCTCATCCGCCGGCTTTCAGGGCTGACGCCGCCCGAGAAGGGGGGCGGCGTCATTGACGCGCCGGGATGGGAGGCTGGGGGTTAGGCGGCCAGGCGCTGATCGATGGCGACCACGTCGGCGTCCCGCTCGAAGACGTGCAGGAAGGTGTCCGGGTGCGGACGGACGCGGTAGTTGTCGGTCTCGTCGCCGAAGATGACGTTCCCGTTCGCATCGAGGGCGACCACGGTGGCCATCACGGTGTCGGCCGGGTAGCCGGGCATGCCCGAGGGGGATCCGCCGATATCTTCGATGCCGAGGGTCTTCGCCGCGCGCAGGTCTTCGTCTTGGAAGATCTCGAAGTGGTTCGGCAGCTTCAGTTGATTGGCCAGCTTCTGAGAGTTCTCGACGCCTTGGTTCGAGATGAACTTCACCTGCACGCCGGCGTTGCGAAGGCGCTCCGCGCGGGCGGCGACTTCCTTGAGCTGGTTCATGCAGAACGGGCACCAGTTGGCGCGGAAGAAGACGAGCAGCGTCTTCGAACCGGCAAACTCGGCGGAGGTGATCTCAGAGCCGTCGAGACGGGTCAGCGGCAGGGTCGGCAGAGCCTGGCCTTTGACAATGGCGGCGCTCTTTTTGCGGTTGTAAGGCGAGAAGATCCAGACGAACCACTGGACGCCGAGGACGCCGAACACGGTCAGACCCGCCGCGATCATCTCGAACAGCTCGGACGGGCCTTGGCGCTCGTAGAGCGTGTAGCCCACCAGGGCCGCGCCGCCGATGCTGAGGAGTTGGATCACCGGCAGACGCTTGGAGGTCCGGGCCAGGCCGAAGACTTGGCTGAGCACCATCAGCAGGAACGGGGTTGGGAAGGTAGTCAGGAAGACGCCGGCCCAAATCAGGTCGAAATTCGTCCACCAGAACATGAAGGCTGAGCCCACGCCGGAGAGCATGTTCAGCAGGATGAAGGGCAAAATCATTTTGGTTTTCATGGGTCTAGTCCTTTCGTGTGTTGATTGTTTCGCCTCGTCTCTGTCCTGACGTCGCGAGGGACGACGCCAGGGATCAGAGGGCGGTTTTCCGCGCTTAGGCGGCATTGCGGCTGAGGCTGTCGAGAACCGGGAACACGTCGCTCGGGTCCGGGCGGCGCGTATAGTCAGGGTTGACTTCCGCGTAGGCGACGAAGCCGTCTGTATCGATGACGTAGCGGGCCGGCATCGGCAGGTTCCACTGACCGTCGCCATGGATTTTCGGCAGTTCGACGCCGAAGCCCGCATGGATTGGGATCACGTAGTCCTGGAGGCTCCACCGGATCCCGAACTTCTGGGCCAGCTCGCCGTTCTGATCGGTCAGGATCGGGAAGCTCAGCTTGTTGTCGCGCTGCGACTTGCGGCTGTCCGACGCGCCTTGCATCGAGATCGCGACCAGGGACGCGCCGCGGGCTTTGATCTCGCCGAGCGCGGCTTCCAAGGCCTTCAGCTCGATGTTGCAGTAAGGGCACCAGACGCCGCGGTAGAACGAGACGACGACCGGGCCGTTTGCGAGCAGCGACTTCAACGAGACGGTTTCGCCGTCCTGATCGGTGAGGGTGAAGTCAGGGGCGACGTCGCCGGCCGCGACCGCGCGCTCCGCTTGACCGCTGTCGATCAGCTCTTGGGTCGAGCGCGCGAACGCTTCGAACGCCTCGGCCGGAGCCTGGGTCTTGAACTTCGCCTTAAAGGCGTCGAGCTGTTCTTGGAGAGACACAGTAATTTCCTTTCGCTTACTTTTTGGCAGCCGGTTCAGTTCCGGCCCTTTGGTTCGCTAGGCCGGCGAAAACTGTTTTCCCCGCTGCCTATGCTTGGAATATTGCTCATTCATATTATGGGTGGTAGGATCTGAATGAGCCTAATAGTTATTTGAAAATTGGATGAGCGACCGTATCTCAACGCTGAAGCTGTTTTGCCGGGTGGCCCGCACCGGCAGCTTCACGGCTGCGGGTCAGGAGACCGGGCTGTCGCAGCCGTCGGTGTCGCGTCTGATCTCGAATCTGGAGAAGGAGCTGGGCGCGGCGCTGTTCGTGCGGAGCACCCATGCGGTGAAGCTCACCGAAGCCGGCGCGGACTATCTGGAGCGACTGGATCCGATCCTCGCGGCGCTCGAGGAGGCCAATCACCTGGCGCGCGGCACCGGCGACATCAAAGGCCACTTGCGCATCGGCGCGGCCACCAGCTTCGCGGTGCGCGAAGTGATCCCGCGCTTGCCAGCATTTCAGGCGCAGCACCCAGAGCTTCGGATCGATCTCGCCCTAACCGACTCACGTCAGGATCTGATTGGCGAGGCCATCGATGTGGCGCTGCGCTTTGGGCAGATGCCGGATTCGACGATGACGGCGAAAAAGATCGTGGAATCGCCGCGCTTGGTCGCGGCCTCCCCGGCCTATCTCGAGCGCGCCGGCATGCCGAAGACGCCTGGCGACCTCGCGCAGCATCAGATTATTCTTGGCCCGTCGAGCACGGGCACGGCGGGCTGGACCTTCCAGAAGAACGGCAAGACCACCTCGGTGCGCGTGGAGAGCAATCTGCTCATCACGGTCAATGAAGGGACCACGGCGGCCGCGCTTGCGGGAATGGGCGTGATTTCCAGCTCGCTCATCGGCTGCCGCGCGGAGATCGAGAGCGGGCGTCTTGTCCGACTCTTGCCCGATTGGACGATCGGCACAGTCGAGGTTCACGCTGTGCTTGCTGCGGGGCGCGACGCCAAGGCGTCCTCCCGGGCCTTCGTCGAGTATCTGGCGGCGTCGTTCCGCGAAGACAGCTCGCGTTAGGCGGGACCTTTGATCGCGCCGATAACTCTGCCGGCGTCGAACAAGAACGTCCGCGCACCGACGCGATAGGCGTAGGTGTTGACGGCGATCTGGACGGGTTCGCCGAGGCGATCATGCAGAGATTGCGGCCTGCCTAGGAACATGTCGGCCGACATGGTGAAGTACCCATCCGACAGGGCCGTTACGGCAGCGCGCCCGACGGGGAAGCGCGTGGCGGCCGCCGGCGACATCGCTGTGGCGAAAAGCGCCGCGCTCGCTGTGCTGGGTAGAAATCCGCGTCGATCGATCGTGTGTGACGGCATGACAATCTGTTGTTTCCGTAGCCGACGATGCGCTCTGGGCGTGGTCGGCCTGTCTTGGGAAACTGTCTTGGGAAACTGTCTTGCAAGACTGTCTTGGGAAACTGTCTGCTCATTCGCTTTCAGGTGGCGCCTGCTGCTTTTGCCTGACTGTTACTCTGAATACGAATATTACGTCGACGTCCAAGGCCGCCGGCGGCGAACATTGGCGAGTTCTCCTGAACACTCACGATTCAGAAGCCGACGTCGCAGGGCTGTTTTGGGCAAGAGCAGACCAGACGACAGCGACAGTGGTCGAGGGACTAAGCTCTGTTCTCGACCCATTCCTGACCTTCACATCGATCCTCGGGCGCTGCGCTGCAGCCGACTGAAACGGACGTTAGCCGCAGCCGCTAGATCTCAGCGCGCTTCATGGTCAGCTATGCGGACGAACCCGTCATTCGGGCGGCTAACCTGAAGGTCCTGTGTTGTGCGAAACCGGACCCTACATACGCCAACTTGTGGAGCAACCTTCTGCGTTCCACTGAACTCTCGGAAACGGTTGTCTTCAAGACGCGCACACGGGTGAGCGTGTGCGCTCGTTGCCGAATGACTTAGGCTGTCACCTCATAAACTGTGATCTCTTGGTCTGATGCTTCCTCCCGAAGAGGAATAAGGGCCTGATACGCTTCGGAAGCGTGCCAAGCATCCAGAACTTCCATGCCTGGGAAGCGCACGATCACGGCAAGCTGGTGCGGGGCAGGTGATCCGGAAAGGGCGCGCGGCGCCTTTCCGCTTGCCAGAAGCTGTGCGCCGTGAAGCGACGCGAGGTCCTTTGAGCGTTGTAGGTAGTCCTGGAACTTCGCCGGGTCCTTGATCGTGACGCGGGAGATGAAGAGTGCGCTCATGTGTTCCTCCTTGGGCAGAGCTGGGGGGATGGACG
>CALDSD010000074.1 GCA_937911325.1 uncultured Neomegalonema sp. | reverse complement strand
GGCCCTTCTCCATCAGCTGATAGAGGCGGTTCACACCAGTGGTCGTCTCCTCGGACACGCCTTTGATCGCATCGCGCTGCTTGGCGAAGAAGCCCGGGCTCGCCGCGAGGCGCTTTTTGATCTGAGCAAAAAGAAACTCTTCTTCCTCCGAACCAGGCGTTTCGAGAAATGCGGTGTCGCCGGCCTCGGCGCGGGCGCCGAGGAGGATGTACATCGTCGCATCGCCGCCGTCGTAGAGGATCATGTTTGACGGTTCGCCGTCTGGCCATTGGAAGATGGCGTCGGTGTACGTCCAATAGTCCTCAAGCGTTTCGCCCTTGATGGCGAACACTGCTGTGCCTCCGGCCGCAATCGCCGCCGCCGCATGATCCTGCGTCGAAAAGATGTTGCAAGACGCCCAACGCACATCCGCGCCAAGCTCCTTGAGCGTTTCGATCAGAACCGCCGTCTGGATCGTCATATGCAGCGAGCCGGTGATCCGCGCGCCCTTCAGCGGCTTTGACGCGCCAAACTCTTCCCGACATGCGATCAAGCCGGGCATTTCCGTTTCTGCGATCTCGATTTCTTTGCGCCCGAACTCGGCGAGAGCGAGATCGGCGATTGCGTAGTCTGGATGGTCGAGCGGAGCCATGTGTTCAATTCCTTGAGCTTCTGTGTTCGGCGCACAGCGCCTTCAATTTTGGCGCCGGAGATAACAGGGTCGTCCGTTCGCCTCAACGCGACATTCCGGGTCATATGCGGTTATCGGCGGAAAATCATCGATCGGGTCGACATCCGACGGGTTCTGCCGCTACTTGGAGCGTCTGAGGAAACTTCCAGTCACGAGCGAAAATAAATGCCGAAAACGGCGCGCGCCTGGCAGCGCATGTTGAGTGGCAGACGGCTTGATCTTCTCGACCCGTCGCCCATGGATATAGAAATCGACGATATCGCCCATGGTTTGTCCAGGGTTGCTCGCTGGAACGGGCAGACATCTGGCGTTTGGCCTTTCTCCGTCGCCCAACACAGCCTGCTGGTCGAAGAGTTTTGCCAGAAACTGAAACCAGCTCTCAGCGTCGAGGAACGCCTGATCGCGCTTCTGCATGATGCGCCCGAGTATGTGGTTGGAGACTTGATCAGCCCGTTCAAGGCCGTGGTCGGCGGCGACTACAAGTCTCTTGAGGACCGGCTCCTATCCGCGACGATGATCCGGTTTGGGCTGCCCGCGACACCCAAGAAGGCGGCGCTCAACCTCGTTAAGCGCGCCGACCGGCTGTCCGCGTATGTCGAGGCGACGCAGCTTGCGGGATTTGATGAGATTGAGGCCGCCAAATTCTTCGGCCGCCCTCGGGACGGGGTCTCTCTCGACGTGACTCTTGTCGCCCTCCAGCCCGATGCGGCGAAGGCGGCTTACTTGACCAGGTTCGACGAGCTTTTAAGCAGCTACGCGCCATCTGCCGCTGGCAAAAAACGATAAAGGCCCGCCACGACTATGCGCAGCGGGCCTCGCTCTCTCGGCTCTCTCCTCGCCGGAATAGCTTAATTGTTCAGGAGCGACTCACAGGTGACCGGAGTGTCCTCGGACTGGTCGCCCGTGTGGACGACGCGATCCGATAGACGCGGACGGAAATACGTGATCTCGTCCATCTTGAAGGAACTGCCGACCAGGACGTACTGGAAGTCCGGTTTGTAGTCGAATTCAGCCTCGGTCACGATCATCGTCTCGTCGGGCGCGCGGACCAGCTCGCTTGGCACGAAGTCGACAGCAGTACCGACCGTGCGGCCTTCTGGAATGCCCTCTCCGCTGGACGGGAGATCGCCTCTCAAACGGTGGCTCCAGAGAACCGTGTAGCAGTAATTTGAGTTTTCGGTCGCATTTTCGAGGTCGCCGTTGCACGGGCAGCCAATGACCGAGGACACCGTCAGCTCGAAGTCGCCCAGGTCGACATCGCCCTCATCCAGCGGGTCTAACATCCGATGGGCCGCCGAATAGATCGAGCGAATGCGCTGCTCGTCCATGCTCGCGTTTTGCGAGACCAGATCAGAGACCGAAGACGCGGTGTCTTGCACCCGGCCCGCCTGCCAAGTGTAGAGAACGACCTCAAGACCGCCGAGAAGCAGCGTCAACAGGATCGGCAGCAAGAACAGGAATTCGATCGCCGCCACGCCTTTCTTGTCCCGGCGATAAGCCTGTAGACGTCGGCGAATGGAAAACTGCTTTCTCATCTTCTTTGTCCTTTCCGAGCGAGGCTCGATCACACCGTCAATCGCTTGCCAAACTCGATCTTCGACTTTCCGTTTCTTTCAGTCGTCGCCTTGACGCCGGCTTTCACTACCCGGCGTTCACCGGATCTTCTTCGCCCGCCTCGATCTGTTCTTCATCTTCCGGGCCGCAGCTGGTCGTCTGCCTAGCTGCGGTTTGGAACACGAAGCTGCGCGCAATCGCTAGATTGCCCTGACCATCGGCCATGAACGGATACATGAACGGCGACATGACTTCCCAAGGATACTTCGCGGTCATCAGCACCACGTCGCCGCCCGTCGCATCCTGATAGATGTCGTCGTCGTCCTTATCGGTGTCGGCGTCTTCCCACCCGGTCTTGAAGACCTCTTGTTTCAAACTGAGCTTCGCCTCGCACTCCGGCACGAAGCTCGAGTTCTCGCAGATCAGATCTTTGTACTCTTCTTGGCTCAAACAGCCGCCCAAGCCGACCCGCGTCAAACGACCCCCTACCCGAACACCGGTCTAAAGCGTCGACCCCGAGAGGGCCACCATGCCTATCTCGATGATCCCTGCGATGATCAGGAAGTAAGGGATGGACAGGAATGCGAACTCGACTGACGTCACACCGCTTTCATCGCCCGCAAGTTTACGTGCGTTGCGGCGGAAAGCCCGCGTGTAAAGATACTGAAGCGCCATCGTGCTGCTCTCTATTCCGGCAAACTCGATAGCTTTATGCAGTTTTCGTGCTTAAATAAATCTGACTAAAACTGCAAATAGTTCGATATTAATAATTGAAATTTGTTAGTATTAATTTTTGAAAGCTCTTGTTAATCACGTATTGAAGCGGAAATGCATTACATCGCCGTCTGAAACGACGTATTCCTTGCCTTCAAGGCGGACCTTACCCGCCTCTTTCGCCCCGGTCTCGCCGCCGTTCTCCACAAAGTCGAGATAGCTTGTCGTCTCCGCCCGGATGAAGCCTTTCTCGAAATCGCCGTGAATGACGCCAGCCGCCTGCGGCGCCTTGGTGCCTTCGGTAACTGTCCAGGCCCGGGCCTCTTTGGGTCCAACGGTGAAATAGGTGATCAGTCCCAGCAGGTCGTAACCCGCGCGGATCAGCCGATCCAGGCCCGCCTCGGTCAGACCCATTTCTTCCAGGAACTCAGCGCGCTCGGCGTCGTCGAGCTGTGAGATCTCTTCCTCGATCGCGGCGGATATCACGACGGAGCCCGCCCCCTGTTCCGCCGCCATCGCAGCGACCTTGGCGGAGTGTTCGTTGCCCTCCGCCGCAGCGCTCTCCTCGACATTGCAGACATACAGCACAGGCTTGGCCGTCAAGAGCTGTAACGTCTCCCACGCCTTGAGATCCTCCTTTTCCACGACAACGGTCCGGGCGGGACGGCCCTCTTCCAAGGCCGTCTTGGCAAGCCCAAGCAGGCGTTCGGCCTCTTTCGCCTCCTTGTCGCCGCTCTTGAGCTTGCGGACGAGGTTCTGCTGTCGACGCTCAATGCTCTCAAGATCCGCGAGCATCAGCTCGGTCTCGATCGTCTCGGCGTCGGCGATCGGATCCACCCGTCCATCGACATGCGTGACGTCGTCATCCTCAAAACAGCGAAGAACATGGGCGACCGCGTCGACTTCGCGGATGTTCGCCAGAAACTGGTTGCCCAACCCTTCTCCCTTCGAAGCGCCTTTCACCAGACCGGCGATATCCACAAAGGTCAGCCGCGTTGGGATCGTCTCTTTCGACTGAGCCATTTCCGCTAGCGTCTCAAGCCGCGTGTCGGGCACCGAGACTTCCCCGACGTTGGGTTCGATCGTGCAGAAGGGGAAATTGGCCGCCTGGGCGGCCGCCGTACGCGTCAAGGCGTTGAACAGCGTCGACTTGCCGACATTCGGCAACCCCACAATGCCACATTTGAAGCCCATGGCCGGATCCTTCACGCGTCTGGAGATCGAAGCCGGTCATCTGGCAAGGGCCGGCTTGCATGTCAATTGCGACAATGGCGCCCGGCTAGCCTTCAAACTCGACCAGCAAGTCCTTGGCGTCGACTTGACTGCCGGCCTTGGCGACGACTCGTTTGATCTTGCCGTCGCGCTCCGCGTGGATCGCCGTCTCCATCTTCATCGCCTCGATCGTCAGGAGAAGATCGCCTTTGGCGACCTTCTTCCCGTCTTCAACGGCGACCGACGCCACCATGCCCGGCATTGGCGCAGGCACATGTGCGGGGTTGCCGTCCTCGGCTTTTGGATGCGCATTGGCGCTCGCGCTGGCGGACCGGTTCGGCACCTTCGCCGTGCGGGGTTGACCGTTGAGTTCGAAGAAGACTTTGACCATGCCTTCCTCGTCGGTCTCGCCCACCGCGAGCAGCGTGACGACGAGGGTCTTGCCAGGCTCGATGTCGACGAACAGTTCTTGTCCGACCGTCATGCCGTAAAAGAAGGTCGGGGTGGGAAGCTGACGCACGGGGCCATAGTCCCGGCGGCGACCCATGTAGTCGAGATAAACCGTCGGGTACATCAGGTAGGAGCACAGGTCTTCATCATCGACCTTGATGCCCGGCATCTGGTCCTGGGCCTCGTTGCGAACGGCCTCGAGGTTCACCGGCGGCATGAGGCTACCCGGCCGCACCTTGATCGGCTCGGCGCCCTTCAGCACTTTCTTCTGTAGCACCTCTGGGAAGCCCCCGACCGGTTGGCCGACCTCTCCCTTGAAGAAGGTCACGACCGACTCCGGAAACGCGACCTCATGCGACGGGTCGAGAACATCCTCGACGCTGAGCCCGCCGGCGACCATGGTCAGCGCCATGTCGCCGACTGTTTTCGCGATCGGCGTCACATTCACGACATCGCCGAACATCATGTTCACATCCGAGTAGGCTTTCGCGATCTCGTCCCAGCGATGCTCAAGGCCCATGGAACGCGCCTGCGCGCGCAAGTTCGTGACCTGGCCGCCAGGCATCTCGTGCTCGTAGACCTGGGACGTGCCCGACCGCATGTCCGACTCGAAGGCCGTGTACATCAGACGCACGCTCTCCCAATAGTCCGAGATCTCCCGGATCGCCTCCGCATCAAGCTCGGTATCGCGCTCCTGATTGCGCAGCGCCGCAACGATCGAGCCGAGACTCGGTTGCGACGTCAGGCCGGAATAGGAGTCCATCGCACAATCAACCGCGTCGACGCCCGCCGCCGAGGCCGCCAGGATCGACGCCGCCGAGATGCCGCTGGTGTCATGGGTGTGAAAATGGATCGGAAGGGCGACCTCATTCTTGAGCGCGCGCACCAGCGCATCGGCCGCAGCCGGTTTCACCAGTCCGCCCATGTCCTTGATGGCGATGATGTGCGCGCCCGCCGCCTCAAGCTCTTTGGCGAGGTCGACATAGTATTTCAGCGAGTACTTCGCCCGGTTCGGATCATGGATGTCGCCGGTGTAGCACAGAGCGGCTTCTAGTATCTTCCCTGTCTCCAAGACGCCGTCCATCGCCACACGCATGCTCTCGACCCAGTTGAGCGGATCAAACACCCGGAACAGGTCGACGCCGGACTTGGCGGCGCGGTCGGTGAAGAACTCGACGACGTTGTCCGGATAGTTGGTGTAGCCGACCCCGTTCGACGCGCGCAGCAGCATCTGGGTGAGCAGGTTCGGCATCCGCTCGCGCAGATCGACAAGCCGCTTCCACGGACATTCCTGCAGGAAGCGATAGGCGACGTCGAAGGTCGCGCCGCCCCAGCATTCCATCGAGAACAGGTTGGGCAGATTGCGAGAGTACGCGTCGGCGACGTGCAGCATATCGAGGCTGCGCATCCGCGTTGCGAGCAACGACTGCGGCGCATCCCGCATCGTCGTATCGGTGATCAGCAGGCGCTTCTGCGCGAGCATCCAATCAGCGACCGCCTTCGGACCCTGTTCATCCAAGATCTGCTTTGTGCCCGGCGCCGGACGATCCACCCGTAGTTTGGGCGGACGCGGTTCGCGCGCATGCGCCGGCGGCTTTGCGCGGCCTGCGACCTCTGGGTGGCCGTTCACGGTGATGTCCGCCACATAATTGAGCAGCTTCGTCGCCCGGTCGCGGCGGCGCTTGAACTCGAAAAGCTCTGGGTGATCGTCGATGAACCGGGTGGTGTATTCGTTCGCCACGAACTTCGGGTGGTTGATAAGGTTTTCGACGAACACGAGGTTGGTCGCCACGCCACGGATCCGGAATTCGCGCAATGCGCGATCCATCCGCCGGATCGCCTCTTCCGGGGTCGGGGCCCAGGCGGTGACCTTTTCCAGAAGCGAGTCGTAATACCGGGTGATCACCGCGCCCGAATAGGCGGTGCCGCCGTCGAGGCGGATGCCGAAACCCGTCGCGCCCCGGTAGGCGGTGATCCGGCCATAGTCAGGAATAAAGTTGTTCAGCGGATCCTCAGTGGTGACCCGGCATTGCAGCGCGTGGCCGCTGAGATGGATCTTGTGCTGGACCGGAACCCCCGACGCGGTCTCATCGCCGATACGCGCGCCCTCGGCGAGGCGGATCTGAGCCTTTACAATGTCGACGCCCGTCACCTCCTCGGTGACGGTATGTTCGACTTGAACCCGCGGGTTCACCTCGATGAAGTAGAAGGCGCCGGTGTCGGCATCCATCAGGAATTCGATGGTGCCGGCGAGCTGATACTTCGCGTAGCGCGCAATCCGAAGGCCCAGTTCGGCCAACTCCGCCCGACGCTCGTCATCCAGATACGGAGCGGGCGCCCGCTCCACGACCTTCTGGTTGCGGCGTTGAACCGAGCAATCACGTTCCCACAGATGAACGATGTTTCCGTGGAGGTCGCCGAGGATCTGCACCTCCACATGACGGGCGCGCTCGACCAATTTCTCGAGATAGACGTCGCCGCGGCCAAACGCGGCCTCGGCTTCGCGCGAGCCGGCCAGAACTTCGCGATCCAACTCATCCGCCGACCGAATGGGCCGCATGCCGCGCCCGCCGCCGCCCCAGCTCGCCTTGAGCATGAGCGGATAGCCGATCTCTTCCGCCTGCTTGCGGATCGCCGCCATGCCCTTTTTCGTCTCGATGTCGGTCAAGACCTCGGTCGCCGGCACGACCGGAACGCCAGCCTCGACCGCCGCGGCGCGGGCGGAGACCTTGTCGCCCAGCAAACGCATGGTTTCGGGCTTTGGGCCGATGAAGGTGATGCCTTCCGCCGCGCAGGCCTCAGCGAGTTCCGGGTTCTCAGACAGGAAGCCATACCCAGGATGGATCGCGTCCGCCCCAGACTCCCGCGCAACCCGCATCACCTCAGGGATCTCAAGATAGGCCTTCACAGGACCGAGACCTTCGCCGATCCGATAGGCCTCGTCAGTCTTGAACCGGTGCAGCGACAGCTTGTCCTCTTCCGCGAAGATCGCAACTGTCCGCTTTCCCAGCTCGTTAGCCGCGCGGCTGACGCGGATCGCGATCTCGCCGCGGTTGGCGATGAGGATCTTCTTGAAACTCTTGGTCTGCGCGGACATGGACATCATCTCTCAGGGCGTTTCGGTCAAAGAAACAATTCATCGCTCATAGGGCGATCACGACGCCTCAGCAAGACCTCGGCCAGTGCTGGAACTCAGTCATTCACAAGGAAGATGTGCAGCGCCACAGGGCCATGCGCGCCGAGTTCGAGTTTTTGCTCGATATCGGCGGTTCGCGAGGGGCCCGTTACGAGGTTCAGTGTCCGCGGATCCCGGCCCGACTTTCGGAAGCGATCCCAGACGCCTTCATATCCGGCTTCAATCTCGGAGGCTTTCAGCACAACGAAATGGGTCTCGCCCAGGAAGGTGAGGGTCACCGGGTTTTCCGGACCGGAGGTCAGCGCGAGCGTGCCGGTTTCGGCGGCGGCGCAGAAGGCGCGCGAGAGGGTCGCCGGCTCGTCGACGCGGCCTTTGCCATGGCTGACCTCGACGCCGCCCCAGTCGAGACCGGCGAAGTCCGGCTCGGACCCGGCGCGGACAGCCTGGGGCAGGTTTCGGTTCCTGAGCTGATCCGACAACGCCGCCGGCAACTCCGACACGGCGGCGTGGCGCGACACCGTCGCCTGCACCGCCTCCGCCTGCGCGATGAAGCGCTCGACGCGTTCAGCGCCATCGGTCAGCGCGATCTCGGGCTTCAGCGACGGTTGCCGCCCTGCGCCCAGTCTCGCATCGACGGCCGCTTTTCGGCTCTTGGCGTCGCCAAGCTTCGAACTGGCGGCCGCGAGGATCCGATCACGGGCGCTCATCGTTTCCGCTCCGCCCAAATCTGCTGGAAGGTCTTGCCTTCCGGCGCCGGGAAATCGCGATGCGCCGTCCATCCGCCCGCGAAGGGCAGCCAGCTCATCCTGTTCTTTCGGCCTGCGAAGAGCTTCATTTTCCAGACCGCCCACCGCGTCGCAAACTGATAGAGCGAAGGACGCTTGGCGAAATACGCCCACAAACCCAACCCGTAACGCGTCGCCGACGGAGTGAGATGCTTCTCGAACTCGCGTTCCCGCCAACTCCGCATCATTCTGGGCAGTGGGATCCGCATCGGGCAAACCGCCTCGCACCGCCCACAGAAGGTCGACGCGTTGGGCAGTTGACCGCCCTCCTCGACCCCAATCAACGACGGCGTGAGAACGGCGCCCATCGGCCCTGGATAAACCCAGCCATAGGCGTGCCCGCCGACCGACTGATAGACCGGGCAATGGTTCATGCAGGCGCCGCAACGGATACAGCGGAGCATGTCTTGAAACTCACCGCTGAGCATGTTGGTCCGACCGTTGTCGAGCAGTACGACATGATACTCCTCGGGTCCGTCAGGGTCTTCGGCCCGCTTCGGCCCGCGGGAGAAGGTGGTGTAGACCGTCACCGGCTGCCCGGTCGCAGACCGCGCCAACACCCGCATCACGGTGGCCGCGTCATCAAGGGTGGGAACGACTTTCTCCAGGCTGGCGATCACCACATGCACCCGGCCCAGCGACTGGGTGAGATCGCCGTTGCCCTCGTTCGTCACGATCACCGATTGGCCGGTCTCGGCGATCAGCATGTTGGCGCCGGTGATCCCGACATCCGCCTCAAAGTACTTCTCGCGCAGGACCGTCCGCGCCTCACGCACCAGACTGGCCGCGTCGGGAAATGTGCGATCTGCGTCGAACTGAGGGTGCGCCTCGCGGAACTCGCGCTCGACTTGCTCCTTGGTCACATGCACGGCCGGCGCGATGATATGCGACGGGATCTCGCCTCGGAGCTGGATGATGTACTCGCCCAGATCCGTCTCGACGACCTTGTGACCGGCCTCCTCGAGCGCGGGGTTAAGCGCCACCTCCTCGGAGACCATCGACTTGCCCTTGTTGACGATCGCTTTGCCGTCTTCCGATCGGGCGGCTTCAGCGACGATCCCAAGAATGATGTCACGGGCGTCTTCGGCCGTTTCGGCCCAGTGGACATGGCCGCCCGACGCCTGCACTTGCGCCTCGTAGCGCTCGAGATAGAGATCCAGGTTCGCAAGCGTGTGGTTCTTCACATCCCGCGCGGCGTCCCGGAGCGCATCGAACTCCGGAACCTCGGCTCGAGCCGCCGCACGCTTTCCGACAAACCCGCCGCCGACCTTGCCCATGGCGGTTTGAACCATCTCGTTGGACAGGGCCGCACGAGCATTCGCCTTGAACTGCTTTGATGTCGGCTGATGGGTCATCTCTCTTCTCCGATCGCCGGTTCATCCGTCATCCCGGCCAGCACTTCGGCCACATGTCTCGCTTTGACGTCGCGGCCTTGCCGCGCGAGTTTACCTTGCATGTTCATCAGGCACCCGAGATCTCCGGCAAGCAGCAAGTCGGCCTCGGTCGCGGCGATGTTGCCGGTTTTCTTCTCGACCATGGCGTTGGAAACGTCGGGGAACTTGACGCAGAAGGTGCCGCCAAATCCGCAACAGACGTCAGAGTCTTTCATTTCCCTGAGTTCCAGATCGTCCACGCTCGCGAGCAGGCGGCGCGGCTGGTCTTGGATCTCTAGGCTCCGCAAACCCGAACAACTGTCGTGATAGGTCGCCGCCCCCGAGAGCCGCGCCTCAACGGCCGTGACCCCCATGACGTCGGTCAAGAATGAGACGACTTCAAAGGTCTTGGCCGAAATCGACTGGGCCCGCGGCGCCCATGCCGTGTCGTCCGCGAGCATCAGCGGGTAGTCTTTCTTGAGTGTTGCGCCGCAAGACCCGGACGGGACGACTACGTAGTCGTACTCTTCGAAGGCCGCGATCACCTGGCGCGCGATATCTTGAGACGTTTTGCGATCACCTGAGTTCCACGCTGGCTGACCGCAACAGGTCTGCGCGCTGGGAACCTCGACCGTGCAGCCGGCGTCTTCGAGCAGTTTCACGCTCGCAAAGCCGACTGTCGGTCGAAAAAGATCGACAAGACAGGTGACGAAAAGACCAACCCACGGGTGGTCTGGTCGGTTGACGGCGGACAATGCTCGTTTCTCCTAGCAACTTGCGAGAGATCGTAAACATCATGGCGTCGATCTCAAGGTGCAGCGCCGACGCAGCGAAAGTCGCTATCCTGTCCCGAATATGGCTCTTTCCTTCCCCGCCCCGGCGCCTTATAGAGCCGGCTTCCGCGCCTTACACCCCTGGAGGATGCGCGGGTCATCAATGGAGATGAATATGGCTGAACTGAACACGTTGCCTGTCATGGCGCGTGCGGGAGTGGGCAAGGGGGCCGCCCGAGCTGTACGTCGCGAGGGGCTCGTCCCCGGCGTGATTTACGGCGACGGGAAGGACCCTGTTGCAGTGAGCGTCAAGCACAACCTGCTGCTCAAAGCTCTCAAACGCGGAAAATTCCTGTCATCGCTGCTCGAACTCGATGTCGACGGCGAGAAAATCAAAGTCATCCCTCGCGACGTTCAACGCGATGTCGTTCTGGATCTTCCGATCCATGTCGATTTCCTGCGGTTGAGCGAGCGCTCGCGGATCAACTTGTTCGTGCCGGTTGAGTTCATCAACCAGGACAAGTGCCCAGGCATCAAGAAGGGCGGCGTTCTGAACGTTGTTCGCCACGACGTCGAACTTAAGGTTCGGGCCGGTAACATTCCGGAAGCGCTGATCTGCGATCTCGAAGGTTGGGAGGTCGGCGACACGATCCATATCTCATCGATGGAGCTGCCAGGCGGCGCGAAACCGGTGATCCAGGATCGCGACTTCACCGTTGCGACCATCGCAGCGCCTTCGGGTCTGCGTTCCAGCGAAAGCGACGAGGGCGAAGGCGAAGGCGAAACCGCCGAGGGCGAAGAAGTCGCGGACGAGGCGTAAGGCCGCTGACGCGTATCCGTCGCCGCTTTGTGATATGGAAGAGCCGTCCCGATGTGGGCGGCTTTTTCGATTTCAGCGACGCTTTCTTTTGGAGACGCCGGTATGAAGTTGTTCGTCGGCCTTGGAAACCCGGGCGCAAAGTACGAGAAAACCCGACACAACATCGGGTTTCTGGCGATTGACGAGATCGTCCGCGCGCATGGGCTCTCGCCGGAGAGATCGAAGTTTCAAGCGCTGTTGTCCGAGGGCAAGATCGGAACGCAGAAGGTGTTTTGCCTGAAGCCGCAAACTTTCATGAATCTGTCCGGCCAGTCGGTTGGCGAAGCGATGCGCTTCTTCAAGCTCGAGCCGGAAGACGTTGTGGTTTTCCACGATGAGCTTGATCTGGCGCCCGGAAAACTGAAGGTGAAAAAGGGCGGCGGCCATGCCGGGCACAATGGCCTGCGCTCGCTGCACGACCATATCGGCGCCGACTTCACGCGTGTTCGGATCGGCATCGGACATCCGGGTGACAAGCGTCTGGTGTCAGGCTTTGAGCTGCACGACTTCGCCAAGTCCGACTGGGATTGGATCGATCCGCTGCTCGAGGGGATCGCGGATGGCGCGCCGCTGCTCGCAAACGACGATCCGCCCAGCTTCATGAACAAGGTCTCCCTGCGGATGCAGCCGCCGAAAGCGACGCTGAAGCCCGCCGCCGGCGCGCCGGAAAAGACGCCGCCCGAAAAGCCTCGAGCCGCTGAGACCACTCCGGATCAATCGCCTGCCCGAGAAGAGGATGCGCAAGACCCGGAGAACACGCTCTCGCCGCTTCAACGCCTGGCCGCCCGGTTCTCAAGGAGAACATGAGCGATCCTTTCTTGTTCGCGGCCGATAAAGCGTCTGACACGCCTGCGGACTGCTTGCGACACCGATTGGACACAGGTTTGCACCGGTCGAGGCTCGGAGCCCCTATCCGTTGACGGAGTTGGGCCAAGCGCCGGGGCGAGCGTCACAAGCACAAGAGATCCGGATCTCGTCGCTCTCAAACGGAATTGTCCGATGGAAGATATACGACGGAAAGACCACGAGCATGCCCGGCTCCGGCTTTATCCGACGCACAGGCGCGTCCTCTACCCCCGGTAGGTCATAAGCGACGCCGCCAAACTCGATCCAACCTTCCTGATCGTCCCCAGACGTCTCTACAGCCTGTGGCATCAGGTTGTAGTAACAGGCTGAAAACCAGCCCGACGGATGGTTGTGAGGCGCCTGGTGGCCGCCGCGATGCATGACGTTCGACCACATGTTGAGAAAGCGATACCCGTCGGGCGGCGACAGCGGCAGGGGATGTCCTTGCTTGTTCGGCATCGCAGCGAGCGCCCGGTCAAAGCCGTTTCTGACTTGCACCTCAAACGCCTGGAAGAGCGGCGACGGCTCCACGTCAAACATGTTGTCGAGCTTCGCGCCGTTTCGCGTCGCGCGATGTCTGCCCACCTCAGTCAAACGCGAGTGGTTCAGAATCTCCTCTGAAAGGGCCTGGTTGAACGCATCAACGCTTGAGAACCCCTTCGGCGCCTCAATCTCCAGACCGACCACGAGATCGTTGAGCCCCTCCAGGGCGTCAGCCTCCTCGTTCCGGCCAAGATGGCGAAGGCAGATGATCTTGTACGAGATGATCTGAAGCTTGTGCGGCGCCCGCTCAAGCGCCGCCGCAAGCTGCGGCAACGCGGCTTCATAGTCTTGATCAAACAGGTGAGCGCGGCCAAGCCCATAAAGGATCGCAGCATCATCCGGCTTGAGCGCGTCGGCTCGACCAAACGCGTCGCGCGCGCCGGCAAAGTCTTCGAGACGCATCAGAACGTTCCCGAGATTGTGCCAAAACCCCGGCTCCTTGGGCGCTGCTTTCACAAGAATGCGGTAGGCGTCGGCCGCCTCCGCGTCCTTCCCGAGGAGCGCAAGGACTTCCGCGCGTCGCGCGACGATCGCGCCTTCGGTCGGCCGCAAGGACAACGCACGATCAAGAGCCTCGAGCGCCCCCGAATGGTCTGCCGCGCCCTGCTTCGCCTCCGCCAGAAACATCCAAGCTTGGGCGTTTCCAGGCTCGGTTTTCGCGGCTCTGCCAAATGCTTCGGCCGCTTTGTCGAAATGTCGTCGCTTGAGTTCGACGATGCCGAGATTCATGGAAATCGCGGGGTTTGTCGGTGCTGACATCGACGCCATCTGCAGCCGCTGCGCCGCTTCGTCGAGCCGACCTGCGGAAAGCAACGCACGCGCGTCGTTCAGAAGCGCCTGAGGGTTTCCTGGCGTCGCGAACACCATGCCGTCTCACCTTATCGATGCTGAAATCGCCGCGAACTTAGCGCAGCGCGACATATGCGGCAATGCTGGCGCGGCACTCGGGAGACGCAAGCGAAACCATCATCGCTTGGCAATATGGCCAACACCGCGCGCGTCCAGTCCAACAAGCTGTGGCGCACCCGAGAGGATTCGAACCTCTGGCCTCTGCCTTCGGAGGGCAGCGCTCTATCCAGCTGAGCTACGGGTGCCTAGCGTGTTGAGATAGCCGATGGGCTCGCGTCACGCAATGGCCGCTCGGCGACTTAGCCAAGCGTTATGACTTGAGCGCTGTTTCGGAAGTCTTTAAGGCTCGTCGGCGTTTCCGTTTCTACACAAGATCTTATGAGAACCGTCGCATGGGCGCTCCCGATCTCTCGCTGGTGATCCCAGTTCATAACGAGGCCGGCAACATCGGGCCGCTGCTGGCCGAGATTGATCGCGCGTTCCAGGACGAGAACTACGAGCTTGTGATCGTGGACGACAAAAGCGCTGACAGCTCGGTGGAAGAAGTCCTCGCCCATCAGCGTTCGCAACCACGGCTGAGGCTTTTGCAACATGCGCAGCGCGCAGGGAAATCCAGAGCGCTGACGACCGCGTTTGCGGCGGCGCGGGGCCGATGGGTCCTGACGTTGGACGGGGATGGGCAAAACCCTCCCGAAGACCTGGCGCGTCTCTGGCGGGCCTCCGCATCCGCAACGCCCGACCGGATCGTCGCAGGCGTGCGGCAAAGACGAAACGACGGCGCCGTCAAATGGCTGACGTCGCGCACGGCCAATTTCGTGCGGAGACGGCTTCTTCGGGACGACTGCCGCGACACTGGCTGCGGGGTCAAACTGATGCCTGCGGAGTTCGCCCGCTCGCTCCCATATTTCGACAACATGCACCGGTTCTTTCCGGCTCTTGCTCGGAGAGCAGGTCTCGACGTTCTGGAGGAACCGATCGGTGATCGCCCACGACAGTTTGGCGTCTCAAAGTACGGTTTTTTCGACCGCGCCGCTGTCGCTTTCTTGGACACCGTTGGCGTTTATTGGCTGATCCGGCGACACTCGGATCCCGGCTCCGTCGTGGAGGAAACGCCAGATCAACCCGACGGACGCCCAATCAACTGAAATCTGTAAACAGTCGACTCTTCCCGTCGATTTCGGAACGGGGTCGAAACCGTGTAGACCTCGCCCATAGGCTGAAATCCCTCTGGCGCAGAACGCATGGGCGGCTTGGAGCGTCCCCGCCAGAACAGGATCGCACGGCTTTCGACGGGTTGCGTCTGCGGCGAACTCGCGCCAGGCCATCCGAGAGCCAGAACCATGTTCGCTCGGTCGTCGTGCCGTGGCGAGATCAGAGGCAGCGGCTGCTGAGAAACCCGTCTGACTTGCGCAGCGATCGCCTCGTAGTCGTAGCCGTAGCGGTGCTTGCCATAAGAGGCCATGCCCCAGAATCCGATCAACGCCGCGATATAGGCCACGCCAGCCACTGCGCAGATCCAACCGGAGAGGCGCCCGGTCGGACGCGCTGCCGCCAACCAGATCGGAAGCGTGGCCAGCAACGGGGTTAGATAGCGTTCATGGACGCGGTGCATGTCCGCCGCGAGGACGATCAACCCGAAAATGACCAATGACGCCACCATCGGTCGGCCAAGAGCGCGCAACAGGGCGTGATCGGCTGGCGCCGGAAGCTCGCCGCGCCGGCTTTCCCACCATGTCGCCGCGGTCCAGACCAGAAGCGCCGGCCCCGCCCACGCGATCGAGGCCGTAAGGAACGACAGAAAGCCGTCGATCCCGACGCCGGGCACATCGTACCAAACCAGATCCTCATCCGCTCGATAGAGCTTGGAAATGCGATCAAGGCTCGTCGCCGCATCCATCGCCGCGGCGATCGCCACAGGCGCGGTTAAAACCGTGAAGACGCCGACTGCGATCAAGGCGTCGCGACGATAGACGATTGACCGTAGGCGCTGCGACGCGAGAATCGCGCCGACGAAGGGAACGGCGAACAGCAGAAAATTATACTTGGCCAGGGCCCCCAAAGCAGCGGCTGCGCCCAACCAGGCATAGGCTGCGCGCGAGGGTTTTTCGGCGAGCAAGACCGCAGCGTGAACCAACGCGACGACCCCTGTCATCACCATGATCGAGTGAGCCAGCGTATGCACCGACATCCACACGATTTGCGGGAGAAAAGCCGAGGCCGCGAGAGCGAGAAGGCCGGCCCGATCTCCACCGAGACGACGAGCGGCGTCCCAGGTGAGGAAATGAAAGAGGCCCAAAAGGGCGTATTTCAACAATCCTGTGGATAGCGACCAGTTCCAGCCCGTCAGCTCGAGGATCAGCCGCAGGAGCCAGTTGTAGAGCGGCGGGTGGGAATTCGCGTAAACCAGACGCAGGTCGACGTTCCCGACGAACTGCGCCTCGTCGACTTCCAAAAACGGCGAGAACGACAGCCGCAGGATCAGCAGAGCCAGAATATAGACCGCGATCAGGACCGGCGCGCGACGACCCCAAATGGCGAGCAAATCATCGCCATTGGTTGCGTTAGCGCTCATGGCGGCCTCCCTCTGTCTCAGCCAAGCCGTCCACTCCCCCACTCGTCGTTAGCGCCAAGAACACGTCCTCCAGGTCCGGCTCTTCCGTGCTGAGGTCAGAGATTTCGACCCCAGCTTCGGTCAGCGTCTGGAGTATCTGACCAAGCGAAACGTCCCGTCGTGCGAATTCGATCGCCAAGGCGCTTTCAGGGCGCCGAACGACTGTCGCGCCTTTCGGCAGCGCCCGCGCGAGGTCGTCCAGCTCCGCCACCGTTCCGGCAGGGCGAATGATCGCGGTCTTACGATCAATCGACGCAAGAAGCTTTTCGGTGGGCTGCGACGTGACGACAGCGCCCTGATGGATGATGGCGATTTGATCGCACATCTCTTGTGCTTCTTCGAGGTAATGCGTCGTGAGGATGACGGTCACGCCACCAGCGTTGAGTTCCTTGACATAGTCCCACAATTGTCGCCGCAGCTCGAGGTCGACGCCCGCCGTCGGTTCGTCAAGAACCAGGACGGGAGGGGCGTGGACCATCGCTTTCGCAACGAGTAGACGTCGCCGCATGCCGCCCGATAGGGTGCGCGCATAAGCGTCCATCTTGTCCCCGAGCCCGAGCGCCTCAAGGATCTCGCGCGTGCGCCTTTGCTCGGCTGGAACGCCGTAGAGGCCGGCCTGCACCTCCAGCGCCTGAGCCGGGGACAAGAACGGGTCGATGTTCAGCTCCTGGGGCACGACGCCGATCGAGGCGCGCGACATTCGCGGGTTCACGTCTTGATCGAACCCCCAGATCCGCACCGTTCCCGACGTTTTGCGCACAAGGCCGGCGAGGATATTGATCAACGTCGATTTGCCCGCGCCGTTCGGGCCGAGCAATCCGAAAACCGACCCGGTTGGAACGGTTAGATCGACACCCTTAAGCGCGACCTTTTCCGCCTCGGCGCCCTGCCGGCGATAGGTCTTCCTGAGATCTCGCGCCTCGATCGCATTCTCACTCATGACCGGTCGACCAAACCAACACTCCCAACTTCTGGTGGAACGCGACTCGGAAAGCATTGCCGCGAACCGCGGCGTGGCTATCATGCCGCTCAACCAAAACCTAGTGGTCGCCGGGACGGGCGAGGAGTATCCGCGATGATTGACGCGCCTGAGACAATCGAAGTGACAACCGACCGTGTCGCCTGCGACGGCGGCGGCGGAGCGCTAGGACATCCGCGCGTTTATCTGACGATCGGCGAACAGGGCTTTGTCGAATGCCCTTACTGCGATCGGAAATACGTGAAAGTCGATCCGGCCGCGAAGACGTCCTGACCCCATGACTGAGAAAAAAGACCTGGGCGCGAACGATCACGTCTATCTGATCGACGGCTCTGGATTCATCTTCCGCGCCTATCACGCGCTTCCAGCGCTGACCCGGAAATCGGACGGTCTGCCAGTCGGCGCGGTGGCCGGGTTCTGCAATATGCTGTGGAAGATGCTCGACGGTATGGAAGGCGACGACCGCCCGACGCATCTGGCCGTGATCTTCGACAAGGGCTCCAAGAGCTTCCGCAACGAGATCTACGATCAATACAAGGCCCATCGTCCCGAACCGCCGGAAGATCTGCGGCCGCAGTTCGCGCTGATCCGCGATGCGACGCGCGCATTCGGCTTGCCATGTGTCGAAGTCGAGAACTACGAGGCCGACGACTTGATCGCCACTTATGCGCGCCACGCTGAAGCCATCGGCGCCGAAGTGACGATCGTCTCGTCCGACAAGGACCTGATGCAGCTCGTCACCGATCGGGTCGGCATGCTCGACCCGATGAAGAACCGCACGATCGGCCATGACGAAGTCATCGAAAAATTCGGCGTGGCCCCAACGCGTGTGATCGACGTTCAGGCGCTTGCCGGGGACAGCGTGGACAATGTGCCGGGCGCCCCAGGAATTGGGATCAAAACCGCTGCGCAGTTGATCGATCAGTTCGGCGATCTGGAAACGCTGCTCGCGCGCGCCGAAGAGATCAAACAACCCAAGCGCCGCCAAACGCTGATCGATCACGCTGAGCAAATCCGGCTGTCCGCCAAGCTCGTCGCATTGGATCTCGAGGCTCCGGTGCCCGAGCCGTTGTCCGACTTCGCATTGCCTGAGAGGGTCGGCGACGGAACACTCGTCGCTTTCCTGAAGGAGATGGAGTTCCGCACTCTCACGCGACGCGTCGGCGAGAAACTGGGCATCGATGTCGACACCGTCGAAGCGTCGAGCTCGGCGCAGGTGCCCGACGCGTTCAAGACACCCGCTTTGAACGCGGCGGCGCCGGCGGACGCGCCAAAGCTTTCGGTCGACGTCTTGCCGCTCAACCATGCCGCATACGAGATCGTCCGCGACATGCCGGCGCATCAGACAAGGAACGAGCAGCTACGCGAGCGGGGATGGGT
>CALDSD010000073.1 GCA_937911325.1 uncultured Neomegalonema sp. | reverse complement strand
CAGACTGCGGCGCCGGCACTCACCGACAACCCCGGACCCGATCGCCGCGCCTCTCTGCGCGCCAGCGCTCGTGGCTTTGGCGTTTCGATATGTCCTAGACGTCGACGTCTTCGACAAACCTTGCGTTCTCCTGGATGTACTCGAAGCGATGGACGGGCTTCGAACCCATCAGCCGCTCGATGAGATCGCCCGTTTCGCCCGGCTCGTCCTCGTCGATCGTCACCTGGATCAACGTCCGGGTCGCAGGATCCATCGTCGTTTCCTTGAGTTGTTTGGGCATCATCTCGCCCAAACCTTTGAACCGACCGACATCGATTTTACCCTTGCCGCCCAAACCCTGCTCCAACAGCGCGTCTTTCTCTGTCTCATCAGACGCATAGGCCGTGATCGAGCCTTGGGTCAGCCGGTAAAGCGGCGGCGCCGCCAGGTAGAGCCGGCCAGCGTCGACCATGCCGCGCAGCTGCGTGAAGAAGAACGTCATCAGGAGCGAGGCGATGTGAGCGCCGTCCACATCCGCGTCGGTCATGATGACGATCTTTTCGTATCGGATGTCATCGTCGACGTATTTCGACCCCGTCTGCACGCCCAGGGCCTGAAGCAGATCCTGCAACTCTTGGTTCTGCGCCAGCTTGCCGGCGGCGGCGTTGGCGACGTTGAGGATCTTCCCTCGCAACGGCAACACAGCCTGGAACTGACGGTTTCGCGCCTGTTTGGCGGAACCACCAGCCGAGTCGCCCTCGACCAAGAACAGCTCTGATCCCGTCTTGCCGGCGCCGGAGCAGTCCGCGAGCTTTCCCGGCAGCCGCAGACGCCGCGTCGCGCTTTTGCGCGCGACATCTTTTTCCTGCCGGCGCTTGAGCCGCTCTTCCGCCCTTTCGATCACGAATTCCAAGATCGCGCCCGCGCGTTTGGGGTCCGCCGCCAGCCAGTTGTCGAAATGGTCGCGCACCGCGCCTTCGACCAACCTCGAGGCCTCAGACGTCGAAAGCTTTTCCTTGGTCTGCCCAACGAATTCAGGGTCGCGGATGAAAGCTGAAATCATCGCACAGCCGCCGCCGAACACGTCGTCGGCGGTGATCTGGTTGGCCTTCTTGTTGCCGATCAGATCGCCATAGGCCCGAAGTCCTTTCGTCAGCGCCGTTCGAAAGCCCTGCTCGTGCGTGCCGCCGAGCGGTGTGGGGATCGTGTTGCAGTAGGACGAACAGAAAGGCTCGCGCGCAGGCGTCCATGCAATCGCCCATTCGACCGACCCGACGGTGCTCGCGCCAAACTTTTCGGCAAACTCCACCTTGCCGGCGAAGGGCTTGTCGCAGAACGTCTCGGCGCCAGCGATCTGCGCGAGCAGGAAGTCCGACAGGCCGCCCGGAAAGTGAAAGACATCTTCCGCAGGCGTATCGTCATTCTCGCCCAGAAGCTCGGGCGCGCAGGACCAGCGGATCTCAACGCCGCGAAACAGATACGCTTTGGACCGCGCCATTCGGTGCAGGCGCGCGGGTTTGAACGCGAGACGCGGTCCAAAAATCTCTTCATCGTGCCGAAAGCGAATGGTGGTTCCGCGCCGGTTCGGCGCTGCGCCGCGCGTTTCGAGCGCGCCTTGTGGCAGCCCACGTGAAAACCGTTGCCCGTACAGTTTGCGATCCCGCGCGATCTCGACATCGACCCATTCCGACAGCGCGTTCACCACGGAAACCCCGACGCCGTGCAGGCCGCCCGACGTGTTGTAGGCTTTGCCCGAGAACTTCCCGCCGGAGTGCAGAACAGTGAAGATCACCTCGAGGGCGGACTTGTTGGGAAACTTCGGATGCGGATCGACCGGGATGCCGCGGCCATTGTCGGCGATGGACACCGAACCATCCGCCTCCAACCGAACCTCGATCCGGTTGGCGTGTCCGGCGACCGCCTCGTCCATCGAGTTGTCCAGAACCTCCGCCGCCAGGTGATGCAGCGCGCGTTCATCGGTGCCCCCGATATACATCCCCGGACGTTTCCGGACCGGCTCGAGCCCTTCAAGGACCTCGATCTGACTGGCGTCATATGCATTTTGATCAGGCGCCATATCGTCCACCCGTCTCGCCAGATTGGCTGCTCTGCCCGCCATATCGCGTGCGCCTCTTATGGTTATCTTTGCCACCCCTGATAGCCCCTCCGCATCGCAGAGACAATAAGGGGCCACAAAATCAGCTGTATGAAAGGTGTGTGACCGCAACATGAGGCATTTCTTCCTCTGTCGGTTGCGCCTATCGTCGTCTGAGACGCAGTGTCCGACGAGACGGACGTTCAATCAGGCGCGAGGCTGATGGAAAGCACATTGCCGAACGCATTGATTTTGGACGGCGCCGGGCTCTCCGTCGCCGCTCTGACGGAAGCAGCGCGCCAACGCCCACGCATCCGTTTGTCGGACGACGCCAAAGAGCGCATCGCCGCGAGTCGGGCCCTTGTCGACGACGCTGTTCGCGACGGCCGCCCCCTCTATGGCGTGACGACCGGGCTCGGGGCGCGTGCGAACGAAGCCTTGCCGTCGGAAACGCTGGCTCAGTTCTCCTACGATACGTTGCGCGGCCGTGCACACGCCATCGGCGTCCCTTTGCCTCGGGACACGGTCCGCGCAGCGATGATCGTCCGGCTCAACGGATTCGCAACCGGCGCCGTGGGCGTATCGCCAGCCGTCGCCGAACATCTCGCAGCATGTCTCACCGCCGACTTGACCCCAGTGATCGGCTCCATAGGGACCATTGGCGCGAGCGATTTGGTTCTCGGCGCGACAATGGGCCGAGCCTTGATCGGCGAGGGGCGGCTATCGACGCCAGAGGGCGAGCGCGTCGCGTCCGAAGCCCTTCTCACGGCCGGCATCGAGCCTCCAAAGCTCGGCACGCGAGACGGTCTCGCGCTCGCCAATCACTCAAGCTTCAGCGCGGCGCTCGCCGCAATGGCCGCCCACCGCGGCGTCATCGCATATCAGGCCGCTCAACGGGCAGCCGCGCTTAGCCTGGAAGTGTTCCGCGCCAATCTCAGCGCCTTCGATCCAGATTTGCTCAACATCAGACCGCAAGCGGGACAAGCGGCAGCTGCGCGTGAGCTGTCGGACCTGCTCGCCGGATCCGCCCTGCGCCAGACCGGGGAGGCCCGACGTCTTCAAGATCCGATCTCGATCAGGTGTTTGCCACAGATCCATGGTGCGGCCCGCGCGGCCTTTGATCGATTGATCGGGGACGTTGAGACCGAGATCAACGGAGCCTCGGACAATCCGGTCGTCCTCGTGGAGACAGGCGCCACACTCTCAGGCGGCGGGTTCCATACGCCAATGCTGACCCTTTCGACAGAGACCGCGGCCCGCAGTCTCGCATTCATGGCGATGGCTCAAGTCGCCCGCATCAAAGCGTTGCTGACCGAGCGTCTGACGGGGTTGTCTCAGTTCCTCGAGACAGCCGACGGTCCCTCAAACGGGTACGCGCCGATGTTGAAAGTCGCCGAGGCGCTCGCCGCCGAAGTTTCGCATGCGGGCGGGCCGACGCCTATCTGGCCAAGTCTGAACGCAGATGGAATCGAGGACGGCCTCACAAACGCTGCTTTGGCGGCTCAGAATCTGGAGCGCGCCCTCGCAGCCCTGATGCGTCTGACCGCGCTTGAGCTCCTCGTCGGCGCGACAGGGTTTGAACTTCGCGCGCCGGACAGCCCCTCGCCCGAGAGCGTCACAACGGTCCAGGAGGTTCGACGCGCCTCCCCTGCTCCCTCCGCCGACCGTTCGATCTCTCACGAGGTCGAGGCCCTGGCGGAATTGATCTCACGGGGTGCTTTCTCGGTTCACGCGTAGCGGAGTGTCTGCACAATCCCCATCTCACGCGCTTTCTCGAGCATCTTCGCCCCCAAGGCGATGTCGCTCGTCGCGAGCCCTCGATGCCAGAACAGGATCGTCTCCTCCGCGCTCTGGCGTCCGGGCTTCATACCCGCACAGATCTCGCCGATCTCCGCATAAAAGCTGGCCGTCGAGATCTTGCCGGCGTTGATGTGGGGACGCAGAGCGCCAAACGGACCCGCCCCGAGCTGCCCGAGATCGTCCATGACGAACTTGTCGAACTGATCGGTGAAGTCGAGCGGCAACGTGCTCATCGTGCCGTAGGGGACGACCAAGCCGCCCTTTGGGACCCACTCGGTTTTGAAGAGAGGCGCAGGCTCCAGCAAGCGCGAGGCTTCCACCTGAATGTCGGCGCCCGCAAGACAGGTCTCCCAATCTGCTGTCGCCACCACCTCTTTCCCCAGATCCTGTGTCAGCCGCTCGGCGAACGCGTCTCGGCTTTCCGGACGGCGCGAATGCACGCGGATCTCCTCGAAATCAAAGAGGTGATCGAGCAGTCTGACGTTCCAGTAAGCCGTCCCGCGCGCGCCGATATGGCCGAGAACCTTGGGGGCCTCCGGCGCCAGATGCTTTGCCCCAAGCGCCGTCAGGGCCCCCGTTCGCATGTCCGTCAGGCCAGCGGCGTCGATCACCGCTTTCGGCGCGCCTGTTTTGGGATCGAAGAGATTGAGAAGCGCCATTTCCGACGGCAGACCCTGCTGGTAGTTCTGGTGATAGTCGCCAACCACTTTCACACCCGCCAACCCCATCGGCGCGATGTAGCCCCGCAAAACATTGAAATGCCCGTTGAAGGCTGGATCCGGCTGAAGGTGCATGCGCGGCTCGATCACCGTCTGGCCCTGCCCCGCCGCGATCAGCCCCGCCTCGACAGCTTCGAGGATCTCGTCGTTGGTCAGGCCCAGTTGCGCGATTTCCGGGCCGCCGAGATATTCGATATCGATCCGCATCCGCATCCGCCTCCTTGGAAACAATCATTTTCAAAAGACGCTGTTTGTCTCTGGACGCGCCTCAGCCATCTATCTGGTCATCAGGAACATAGGAGATTTCCGATGGGCATGCTCGTCGACGGTCAGTGGACCCAACAAGGTTACGGCACCGAGAAAACCAAAGGACGCTTTATTCGGTGGGACAGCCCCTTCCGCAACTGGGTGACGCCGGACGGCGCCGCTGGTCCTTCGGGCGAGGGTGGGTTCAAGGCCGAGGCGGGACGCTATCACCTCTATGTCTCCTATGCGTGTCCCTGGGCGCATCGAACCATCATTTTTCGCAAGCTGAAAGGCCTCGAAGACATCATCTCGGTGTCGGCGGTCCATTGGTTGATGCGAGACCATGGCTGGACCTTCGAGGATGGCGAGGGCGTCATCCCCGACGGGGTCAACAACGCCGAATACCTGCACCAGATCTACACGACGGCGAAGCCGGACTTTTCCGGACGCGTCACGGTGCCAGTGCTCTGGGACACGCAGCGCAAGACGATCGTCTCAAACGAAAGATACGATATCATCCGCATGCTCAACTCGGATATC
>CALDSD010000072.1 GCA_937911325.1 uncultured Neomegalonema sp. | reverse complement strand
GAGTGAGAAGCGCTCAGATACTGTCGCAGATCACCGCCGCGTCAGAAGCGCGTGAGGCGACGAAGGAGCGCGCGCGTGGAACGTCCGCCGGCGCGTCATGGGAGGCGTTCACGTTTGGCCGCTGGGAACAGTGGATGGCCGTTCCAATGGCGCTGTTCTTCGCGTTCCTGGTGGATTTCGGCGGGCCTCTTTTCTACGGCGGGTTTCCGCTGCCCCGCACGGGCTGGAAATGGCCGACGCGTCCGCCCGCGATCTGGCGCGCGACGGTCTGGGCTCTGCTGAAAAAAGACCCGACCCGCGCATGGCGCAAAGCCTTCACGCATCAGGATTGGACCTTCCGCAATCGCACCGAGCGCTGGGCCGAGCAAGCCGCATCGATCTACAAAAGCGGCGTGGGCGTCACCCGCGACAAGGCGCAAGCGTTGCTCGACGACATGGGTCGGCCAAACCCGTATCGCTTGGATGCTTCAATGGCGGCGGGCTTTGAAACGGTCCAGGACGCAAAGCGCGTGACGCCGAAGACGCAGCTGGACCTGGGCGACCTCGCCTTTCTTGGCGACGTGAAACCCCGCCCAGAGCCGCAGGCGGTGCGGTTCCCAGAAGACACCACGACGCCGCTTCCCGAGCCGGACGTTGAGGAAATCAAAGCGCTTCCTGCACCAAAGGTGGAGGCCGCAGAATGAGAACGCCAACACCGCCAGAAAAGGCTTTCGCATGGTGGCGCGACGCCATCGCAGGGAACGCGCCGCCCGTGCATGACGGCGAGCCGCAATGCGGGTTCTTCAAGATCCGCAGCGCCCCACGATCAAAGCAGTGGATACCGGCGCGGATCGATCTCGCGCAGATCATCGAACACGGCGAGCTGGCGACCGATGAATTCCACATCTGCCTCGTGGGCGACAAGGTTCTCGACGCGGAAGAGATGTGGACCTGGCTCGCGAAATCGCCCGTCACCAAAGCCGAGTTTGAAGAAGTGAAGAACGCATGGCGCGTTCATCAAGCGAACTGGAGTCCCGAGCTATGAGCAACAAAGTCGCTGTAAACCCGATGAACCGCGGCGGATCTCTTGTTCCGCAGGGCTTTGACGAGATGTGGCGCCTGGCGCAGGTTCTGTCCGCCTCCTCTCTGGTGCCGCAGGACTATCGCGGCAAGCCTGAGAACGTGTTTCTGGCGGTGGATATGGGCCTTTCTCTGGGCCTAGCCCCCACACAGGCGATCCAGCGCATTGCCGTTATCAATGGCCGTGTGAGCGTCTGGGGCTCTGCTATTCCCGCGATCATCCGCAGCAAGGGCTTTGAGCTCGTGGAAACGGTTGAGGGCGACGGCGAAGCTATGATCGCCAGCGCGGAAGTGCGCGACGAGAAAGGCAAGATCGTTTCCGCCGCGACTTTCACGGTTGAGGACGCGAAGAAAGCCGGGCTGTGGAAGAAGAAAGGCCCGTGGGAAAGCTACCCCAAGCGGATGCTGATGCACCGCGCGCGCGGATACGCAGCGCAAGACAGCGGCTTGCTGGTCGGGATCATCACCGCGGAAGAGGCGATCGACACGCCGGCTGAGATAAAAGACATCACGCCAGAGCCGCCGCAGATCCCCCAGGGCGCGCAACTCGCGGGCGACGCGATCGAGGACGTGACCGAGGCGCCAGAGGTTCCCGCCGACGTCGTCGAAGAGATCCGCGAGAAAGAGGCGTCTTACAACGAGATGGCCGAACTAGCCGACGAGGCGGAGCGCTGCACCGAGACAAGCGACATGTTCGCGGGGGCGAAGTGATGCTTCAGACCGTTGGCATACTGCTCGTTTTGATCATCGCAGTTTCGGTGTGGTCGTCATGGTGAAAGCGACCCTTAGCGCGATCATCGCGGGCTTTCTGATCATCGCAATTCTGTCAGCCCTGCCCGGCTGCGCCCTCACTGACATGACGGGAGAAACCTATGCGTGGACTGTCGAAGACCAGAACGACGAGTTGGAACATTACGAGCTTCGAAATGAACATCTCGAAACTGATGGGGATATTGACCACTCGCAACGAGCGGTTCTTCAGGCGGGAGATCCCGCCCCCGCCCCGACCGAGGAAGCGCCGGATGATCGGTCGCTTTGGGAAGTCCTAGCCGAATTCTGGTCTTCACCGCCCGTGCTCGTCCTGCGCGTGGCAGCAACCATAGCGGGGTTTGTAATATGACCGACTGTGAAAACTTAGGCGTCTTGGGATCTGAGTGCGACTGCCCGCAGTGTCATTGGCGCAGGCGCGCAGAGACCGCAGAGGCGCGCGTCGCTGAGCTGGGAGCAGATCTTGAGGAGGCGCTGAACCAGCCAATGGCGACGGCCGAAACGCTACTGGTCGTAAACGCCGGCCTGCGCGAGGACAATGCCCGTCTGCGCGAGGCACTGGAAAGCGGCACTGATATCCTCAATGGGTGCCAGAAGATCCTGACAATGTACCTAGAGCCCGGCGATACCCGCATTCAGACGGAGCGTCAGGCGGTGACCGCTCTGCTTGACTTGATCGATGGGCCAAAGTGGCGAGCGATGGCGAAGCTTTCCAACGCCGCCCTCGCAGCAGAGAGCGCCACCCCCGCGCCGTCGGAGCAGGTTTTGCGCGTAGTTCTGGAAGAGGTTCACGACAGCCTACACGAGCGTGTTCACGCAAATCTCGATGACGCGCCACACAAGGCGCTAGATGCACTGGATCTCGCCAAGCGCACCCTTTCTAACCCAGCGCCGTCCCCGTGGCGACCAATAGACAGCGCGCCGCCAGAAGGTTGGCGCTCCGCGACTGGGCCGCGTTTTCTGGGCGTCAACGAAAAGGGGGTTATGCAGGTCACCTTCGCTATGGATGTTGGCGACGAGAGCCCGTTGTGCGGCTTCGACGACCCTAACGACTGCGATTGGTTCCCCACCCACTGGATGCCCCTCCCGCCCGCGCCAGAGACGGAGGGCGCGTGATGGACTTCGACACATGGGCGAAACAGCTCGCCGACGACATCGCCAAACCAAAGACAGAGCCGGAGCCAGAGCGGGAGTTCGACTGCGAGACATGCGAGAACACCGGCTACGTGTGGGGGTCGACTGGCGGATGTAATACTGGCCCCTACACCGTCGCCATGACCTGTTTCGACTGCTCCTGCGGATCAGTAGTCGATGATAGCGAGCTAGAGGCCGCTTACATCGATGCAGGCCTTGACGTGCCGTACAAACCATGACGGAGGCCTCTGACCAATGACAGAGACGCTGCCGATAGGCTGGACAGAACTGGTCGCCGAGATTGATCGCCGCATCCGCGATAAACCGGCGTTCAAACATGCTCGCGGAACTCCTCTCGAAAATGACGTGACTGTTTGGATCGCGCAAGCCGTCCAAGAGGCTCGCCGCGCCCCCGACCGTGATCTCGCTGAGGCGCTGCGGCTGCTGGAAATGACAGACGAAGTTCTCGAAGAGGAAGGAAACGTCACGTCTGCATTTTACTACAACGTTTTAGACGAGGACTACCACGCCAGCACGAAAGTCGTCGAAGACTTCAAACAACAGCGCGACGCCTTCCTCGCCAAGCACACCCCACCCGAGCAGGAGAAAGAACAATGAGAGCAGTCCTAATCGCCTTCCTCGCGTCTGGCGGTTTCGCCTACGCCACAGCGCCGCAGCTGCAGAGCTATGAGAGCTACCTGGAAGAAGTCACGATCAACGAGCAAGCCGCGATCAAGCGGCGGGATTGGTCGGAATTCCCTGTCGGCGGCGCGGTCGAAGACGGCGGGCGCTACTTCCACAAGGACCACGCCGGGCGCATGACGGACATGGACGCGGCGAACGTCGCTGACCGCTCAACGCTGCACATCATGAACGGCAGGTTCACGCATGCCGATCTCGATGACATGCACCGCCGCCACCCGAGGCGGATCCTCTGCTTCGCCGGGGAGGCCGGGCCCTGCGTCTCATACAACCCCCGGATCTTCGAGATCCTGACTGTGGAAGAGGAGCCGACGTCGTGATCCCTCAAGAAACAGTGATCGGAATGCTAATTGTCTCCGGCGCCCTCTTTGTCGTTGGGGTCCTTTGCGGACTGATAAACGGTTGGGCGGACGTCGATTTCGTACCCTCATCCATTAGCTTCAAAGACCTGATGCCAGCGGCCATAGCGATCTTTTTCATGCTCATAACGTTCTCGATCCCGGCGTGGACCGGCGTCGCTGTCGGCCAGAAGATCCACGCGGAGTTCATCGCCAAGCCAGAGGAGCCGACAGGATGATCACTGGAGAGCACGGCGGGCCTGCGCGGAAGATCATTGACGCGCGCAAACAGCGCGTGCCGGCGACGAAAGACGAGCTGGACGTGAGGCTCGGAACACACCGCTTTTGGGCGTGCGTTGCAGCTTTGGGGATTGTCGTGTGGGGATTGACTGTCGCGGTTGATCGCTTCGCCCCTCCGCCAACAGCGGCGCATGTGGTTGCGAAGTGCATCGGAAACGGCGACGGTCTGATCAGCTCGCGCTTTATCGAGATATGCGAAAACGCGGCGATCTCAGCTATGGACGAATGGTCCCGGCCAACGCTGAAAAAGTATGCGGAGAACCGGCGTTGAGCGACATGGGCGAACGACGCGTCTATCACGGAACGCGACCCGATGGATCATCGTACGAAATCGTGTCGTGGTCTGGGCATCGACGGTATCGCGTTTTCCGTGTGGCCCACTCTAGCGATTTTGGGCCTCAGATCCACCGAGAGATCAGCGACCCTAATGTAGAAATGTCAGACGCCGCCAGAGCGATTGACGACATGATCCTGTACGATCGCGAGATGACAATCGGTTTTCATGACGCCGTTGCCGCTACTGCTTGGTGCGTAGATCAAATCCATCAGCGCCCTAAAATCACAGCGTTCATCGTGCTGGATCAACACACCTCGGACCACTGGCACATCGAAAAATCAGACGATGGGCGCGTTACCGTTGAAAGTCGCGAGGGGGAAAGCTGGTCGAACGAGCCCGACTGGACGCCTGAGGGGTGACCCCCTTCGCCTACTTCCAATGCCCATCCTGCGACGTTCGCACAGAGTGGACCGGCGCTGAGGCTGTAGAGCTGCGCGAGAAACCGCCTCACACGCTGATTCAATGTCCATGCGGCTGGTCGGGCCGGAAAGACAGCGGCGCGGTTGTGTTCGGCGTAGACGCGGCTGTGAACCCGTATGACGCTAGCGCGGGGTGCTAAAACACCATCACGGCGCACAGGATCCCAACGCAGAAAGAGACGGCCTCTAGAGGGAAGATGTCCATTAGTCGGACCTCCTAAGCATCTGCTCTTCGAGACGGTCCACGCGCTCATCGATCTGTTCAATAACCACGGTCCACGCCTCTAGCCGAATGATGTCAAAGCGGTTCTCCGCCACGACGCCAACGACAAAGCCCAAGAATAGCCCAATACCCCATTTGGCGATGTGCGCGATGCGCCTATCCATCCACGCCTCCAATCGCCTGCTTTGCGGCTCAGTGACGGGCGCCGCGAAATACACCGGCTCCGGTATCTCTGCCCTACTCGCCTGGTGCTGCGGCGTCGCGATCGGTGGTAGTCCTTCCATGACGGTCCCTCGCACACGCCTTGATTTCAGCCTGCAGCGCCGCGGTCGTGGCCGCTCGAGCGTCGGTGCAGGTTAGTTGAGTGTCGCCCTGGCTTCGCGGTTCGCCTCTCTCAGCGCCCCGTACTCCGTCACCGCGCGGATGGTGCATTGAGTTTGCAAGGGCGTCATAGGCGTCCCCGCTTCCATCGCCGTCAGGGCGTCCGCTAGACAGGTTTGGTCCGACGCGCTCCACGCGGGGGGCTTTGGAACCAAATTCGGGGAGCCCGCCCACGGCAAATTGTCCGTGGCGCAAGCTGTCAACGACATCATCAGTGCCAGTGCTGCGAAATATCTCATCGGTCTGGGCCTCAATCTCTTGCTCTTTGTCGTGGGTCTGTTCCGCGATCTCACCGCGCACCCGCGCTTCACGTTGGTCCCGCTCGCCCTCGACGTACCAGTAGACGAGCCCTCCGAACGCAGCAGCGCCGGCCGCAGCCAGAACAACGCTGGACACGCGAGATGCGAAGAATGGGGCAAGCGCGGGGATCATCCGATTTCAGCTGTGCGGTTTTTCCGCAGCCGCTCCATGCCGATGTATGAGAAGAGCGCGACGATCACGAGCCCAAGCCCGATCTGCATCATGGGGTTGAGCGAAGCGAACTGATCAAAGACCTGTGTGACGATCCCGAGCAAAACGGCGACTAGCGTTGTGCTCGCGGCGGGATGGTCCGACGGGTCCGAAACCTCTTCTTCCTGAGAGCTGGTCGGCGCTGGCACCTCATACTGCGGCGGCTCGGGATTCTCCAGGAACGTGGCGCGCTCCATTTCGCGTCGGTTCGTCAGCCCGCGCAGCGCGGTCAGCTTTCCATCAACGCGCGCCTTGTTGTAGAGCAAGAGCCCGTCTGCCGCGCCTTCATAGTCCCCTGCCTTCAAGCGCCCCACAACGCTCTTGGAGCGGCGGAACAGCGTCGGGCCAACGTTGTAGCAAAAACTGATCAGCGCCCCTGCCTGCTGCTCTGTGAGCGCCCTAGGCAGCTTTGCTTCGACTTCCTCAACCGTGGCCATGAACTTTTGCATATCCTGGCGGAGAAGTTTTTCGGCCTTGGCGTGGTCGATGTGCATTCCCTCTTTGGCCGTCGCGGTGTGTCCATAGCCGATGGTCCAGATGCCCGCAGGGCAGAGATACGCTTCAAGCTCGAGACCTTCCCAGCGCGTGTTCTGCTCCGCGGAGAGCATCTCGCGCGTGTCTGACAGGCGCTTTGGAGCTGTGGCGACTAACGGCGGCGGCGTCACCTGGATGAAGGGAAGCCCCTCCATCACTCCGCGCCCATCTTTCTCAGCTCTTTGGCCAAGAGAGGCTGCAAAGAGAGAAGCAGATATCGAATGTACTTGATCTCATCGAGGTAGAGCGTGCGCTGGACCGTCTCGGTTCCAGTCGAAACGCCGTCAACCGGCATGGATGCGAACTCGTTGGGTTTCCCAACAGTGAGATAGGGCAAAAGCCCCCCCTCGAGGCGACGCCAAACCTCCGGGGAGTCCCACTTTGTCATTTCGCCGATCTTGCGCACCACAGCGTTCGCG
>CALDSD010000071.1 GCA_937911325.1 uncultured Neomegalonema sp. | reverse complement strand
AACACGAAGTCGCCGGGCGGCATCGCCCAATGAGGCGTCGGCTCGCTGCCGGCAAAGCTTACATTGCGCGTCCGAATGGCGATGGCGCCGCCTTCCGCCATCGCGTCGCGCGCGTTCACGACAAGGTTGGTGATCACCTGTTCGAACTGGTTCGCATCAACCCTGACCGGCCAAAGCTCGTCGGCGAGATCTTGGCGCAGAACGATCTTTTCCCCGATCAGACGGTTGAGCAGATGCCCGACCTCCGAAATCTGGTCGGTGAGATTGACCTGCTCCAGACGCATGGTCTGTTTCCGCGAAAACGCCAGCAGCTGACGCACCAGATTGGCGGCGCGATGGGCGTTCTGATTGATGACGTTGAGATCCTCGAAGTCCGGATCGCCAGGTCCGTGGCGCTGCAACAGCATCTCGCTCGCGGCGTTGATCACCGTCAGGAGATTGTTGAAATCGTGCGCGACGCCGCCAGCCAACTGGCCAACCGCATGCAGTTTCTGGCCCTGATTGAACCGTTCCTCGAGCGCGCGTTGCTCGGACGCGTCGACAATATAGGCGAGCAAAAGCCGCCCCTTGTTCGTCTCGACGCGACTAAAATAGAACTGGGCGACCTTGGGGTTCTCGTATTCCGTCTGACCATCCGGCGCCCGCAGCCGCGCTTCAAACGCCGGGCCGTCGGCGGCCGTCGACGCAGCGACGCTTGTCAAACGCCGAACCGCCTCCGGACGGTCCTCTTCCATGATCGCGTCGATCAAAGGCGCGCCGAGAGCGCCGTCCGCGCTGAGCAGGCGATCCGCAGCCCCATTCAATCTGAGGACCTTGCCGTCGGCTGACAGGACGGCGACGCCGATCGGCGCGTCCTCGACCAGCCGCACCGTGTGCAGCGTATCCAGTGCCGACAGCAGTTTGTCCGGCGCTCCCGCCGCCACAACATTCGCTTCATCGCGTCCCGGAGCCGCCGGAGCCACGACGCATACGCCGCCGTCCTCTCCGGTCGGCGAGTACATCAAAGAGACCGAGCGCGGCGCCGACGAGCCCCCCATCATCCGGGTGCGCGTCATGGTGCGCTCGGCGCCGCCGCCAAGCAGGCGACGCGCCGCCTCGGGAAAGATGTTGCTGATGTTCAGCGTCGCAGGGCCGACTTCGCCTGGCGGCCGAACCCATCCGTCAAAGAGCGCGTTGCTCTCGACAACGGCGCCAGACCCGTCGATCCGCAACCATCCGAGTCGGGCGGCGTCGGCGGGGCCGCTCAACTCGGATCCGGCCGCCGTCTTCCAGCGCCAGACCGCCAGGCCGCGTTCGCTGGGCCAAACGCTGATTTCGATCCAGCGCCCGTCGCCGAGACGGATACGATCCTTCGCCGAGCGCCCGCGGAACGCATCGCGCAGCAACCGAAACACGCGGGCGTCCGCATCCTCGACGCCCTCAAGCAGCAAGACGGCGCGATCCACCTTCCCTGGAAGCTCGGCGCGAGCCGCGCGGTTGAGCGCTCGCACCCGTCCGGAGGAATCGAGCAAAGCCGTCGGCTCGGGAGCGACGCCATACTGTTTTTCGAAGGTGTCGCCTGCGTCGCGTCCCGCATTTTCCAGTTTCAGCATGAGCCGTTCGGCGACGCCGTAGACGCCAAAACCTCCGGCGGCGGCGGCGCCCGATAACAGCGCCAGCGTCACATGGACCTGTTGCTCGATCGCCGCGAGATACGCGAAGCCGGCGCCGACGCCGAGCGCAGCCAACGACAACAGGAACGGGGCCGGGGTCTCGCCGGCGCGCGTCGTATGCTCCTGAGGGCCGGGGTCGGCCTCCGCGCCGCCGAGTCTCACACCCTGGGCTCTCGCACTGGCGATTTTGCTCATGGCGCCTCTCCCTTCGGTAGAATCGATTGAACGATCAGACCTCGCCATCCTCTCCAGAGCGTCTACAATTAGATGCTGGTGATGTCGAGACCGCTAGATCTCGATAGCCGCATTCCGTTAATTAACGGTTAACACCTGTTGCGATCGCGTTAACCGATGCACCGAAACAGCGCCAGAAAGAACCCGTCGACGCCGTGGCGCGCGGGCGTGAAGCGCGCCGTATTGCCGTCCGGCGCGCTGGCCTTGATCCCTGCGGCCGCCCAGTGCTGGGCCAGCGGCTCAGGCCGAAACTTCGTCTTTTCGCCCAAAAACCAGTCCGCTTGATCGTGATTCTCGCAGGCGAGCACAGAGCAGGTCGCGTAGAGAAGAAGCCCTCCGGCGCAAACGTAGCCAGCGGCCTCGCGCAGCGCGTCACGCTGAGCCTGCCGAAGCGCGTTCAGCCGGCTTTGGGTCAAACGCCACTTCTCGTCCGCGTGGCGCGCCCAGGCGCCAGAGCCCGAACAAGGCGCATCGACCAGGACAAGATCGCACCGGTTTTCTTCACCGCGAAGATCATCGCGTTCACCAGCGATCTGAATGCGCGCGCCGGCGCGTCGCGCGCGCTCCGGGATGTCCGCCATGCGCTGCGGCGCCACGTCATATGCGAGCAGATCTCCCCGCCCTTGCAGCGCCGCAGCCAGAGCCAGGGTCTTCCCACCCCCGCCGGCGCAGTAGTCGATCACGCGCGGCGCGGCGCGGTCGCGAACCGCCGCGGCGCCGAGAAGAGCGACAGCTTGGCTCGCCGCATCCTGCGGCTCGACCAATCCATTCCGGAAGGCTTGCAACCCCCTGATCTTGCGCGGCGTCGCGAGACGCAAGCCCAGGGGTGAGACGGGCGTCAGCTGCGTCGAGACGCCATCAGCCGCCAGATCAGCCTGCGCCTGCTCGATCGACGCCTTGAGCGTGTTCACACGGAGATCCGCAGAGGCCCGGCGAGCGATCGCCTTCGCCTCGGCTTCCGGATCGGCGACAGAGCGCTGAAGCGCTGGCCACAACCAATCCGGCCAGTCGATCGGCTTCGTCGCTGGAATGTCGGCGGAGAAGCCGGCTTCCTCCTCCGCCCGGAGCGGGTTGGGCGCGTATTTCTCACCTGAGAACAGCGCTTTGACGTCAACGAGGGCGAGGCCCTCCTCCGCGAGGCTGGCCAGCGTCAACCCGCGCCCGGTTTCCCCAAACAGGGCCGCATAGCTCCGACGGCGGCGGACGCAGTCGTAGACGCGATCGGCGATGGCGGCGCGGTCTTTCGATCCAGCATACCGGTTTTGACGACTCCAACCGCCCAAAATCGGCTCCAGACGAGCGGTCGGAGCGTCGAGGTAGATGTCGAGGATCTCAATCGCGGCGGCCAATCGGGCGGACGGGGTCATGATGCGCTTACCTGCGGCGGGCGGCGTCGGGGTGGGCTCGCGAGGCCTCTCCGCAAACGCCGCCTTTGCCGGGGCGGGAGACGCCGCCCGCCGCCAAGCTTAGTTCCCGCGGTAATTCGGCGCCTCGCGGGTGATCGTCACGTCGTGAACATGGCTCTCGCGCAGCCCGGCGTTGGTGATCTTCACGAAGCTGCAATTGGCGCGCATCTCGTCGATGTTGCGGCACCCCGTGTAGCCCATCGCCGCCCGCAAACCGCCGACCATCTGGTGCAGGATCGCGCCAACCGACCCCTTGTACGGCACCTGCCCTTCGATGCCCTCCGGCACGAGCTTGTGCGTGTCGCTCACCTCGGATTGAAAATAGCGGTCGGCTGAGCCCCGGGCCATCGCCCCCAGGCTGCCCATCCCGCGATAGGATTTGTAGGATCGGCCGTTGTAGAGAAAGACTTCGCCCGGCGCCTCGTCGGTGCCCGCCAACATCGACCCGACCATCGCGCAATGGGCGCCGGCGGCGATCGCCTTGGCCAAATCGCCCGAGAACTTCACGCCGCCGTCGGCGATCACCGGCGCGCCTGCGTCTTCAGCCGCTTCGGCGCACGCCATCACCGCCGTCAGCTGCGGCACGCCAACCCCTGCAACGATCCGAGTGGTGCAAATAGACCCCGGTCCAATACCCACCTTGACCGCGTCGGCGCCGGCGCCGATCAACGCCCGCGTCGCCTCCGCCGTCGCCACGTTTCCCGCCACCACCTGAACGGCGTTGGACAGTTTCTTGATCCGCTCAACCGCATGGCCCACCGCCGCCGAATGGCCGTGAGCCGTGTCGATGATGATCAGATCCACACCCGCGTCGATCAGCGCCTCCGACCTGGCGAAACCATTGTCGCCAACCGTCGAGGCCGCGGCGACGCGCAAGCGACCCATGGAGTCTTTGCAGGCCTGCGGATTGAGCACCGCTTTCTCGATGTCCTTGACGGTGAGCAGGCCGACGCACCGATTGGCGTCATCCACCACCAACAGTTTCTCAATCCGCCGCGCCTGGAGGATCTTCTTGGCTTCTTCCAGATCAACGGGCTCTCTGACGGTGGCGAGTTTCTGCGCCGTCATCAGCTCCGAGACCGGCGTCGCCATGTCTTCGGTGAAACGCATATCGCGATTGGTGAGAATGCCCACGAGCTTGCCGTCCTTCGCGACGACGGGAAACCCGGTGATGCTATGCCGGTCCTGAAGCGCTTTCGCATCGGCCAAGGTCTGATCGGCGCGCAGCGTCACCGGCGCGTAGACGATGCCGGATTCAAACCGCTTCACCTTGCGGACCTGTTTCGCCTGCACTTCGATGTCCAGATTTCGGTGAATGACGCCCAATCCGCCAGCCTGGGCCATGGCGATCGCCATTTCCGCCTCGGTGACGGTGTCCATCGCCGAAGACATCAAGGGGATGTTCAGTTTGATCTCACGGGTGACGCGGGTACGGGTGTCGGCGTCAGCGGGCAAGACTTCCGACGCGCCCGGAACCAACAGCACGTCATCGAAGGGCAGGGCCTCACGAATCTCCATAAGAACCTCGCATGGGAGTTCGGTGTTGGCGTGTCCATATGGATTGCGCGGGCCGGAAAGGGAAGCACAAAGCGCCGCGACACTTCGGACACGTGGTTCAGAGGCGGGGACGCGCGCCCATCTAAGAGCCAGCGGCGCAGCGCCTTCGGCAAGCGAAGCGCCAGTCCAAATCGGCGCGCTCGGGGCATGTTCAAGGCCATCCACGAATTGCCATGACGACGCCGATATCACCGAACGCTCTCTAGCCTGCGGTGAGAAATCGGTCGCTTTCCCGCCCGCAAAGAGACCTTGGGGACACGACGACCCAGGACCGGTGGTCTCTGGATCGTTCGTTTTGAACCGAAAGCCTGTGTGGCCCCGATGCAGCTTGACCGCCCGTCTTCGCTGCGACTGGATCCCGCTCAGCGGTCGCCGTAGCGAGCCTCTATCTCGTCGCGCGTCAGGCCGATGTCCTCCAATTCACGATCGCTCAGTCTGCTCAACTGCGTGATCGTATCGCAGCGCGCACGCCAGGCCTGCCAATTTTTGAAGAACCGGCTGAGGAAACCCGTTTCCGGGGTTTTCGCCGAACCGATTGTCGCCGCGCCGTTGTATGTCGCGCCCTGCAGCATGTAGTCGTAGATCGTCTTCATCGCTCGTTCTCTTCGATTAAGTTGCCTCGCCGGTTAAATGGGGTGCGAACCGGTCTTCGAGAATCGACAGTTTTCGAAAGCTGCTATGCAAAAAAGTTATGCATTCGCCCCAAAACTAGGCGGAACAGGAGAATCCCATGAGCGGCCACGGGTATGAATCCGGACGTTTGAACCTGCCCTTTGTCGGCATCGCGACCTTCGGCAAGAGACCTTTTGTCGACGACTGGGACGCGATCGACGCCGATGTGGCCGTGCTGGGCGCTCCGTTTGACGCTGGCACGCAGTGGCGCTCGGGCGCGCGATTCGGGCCGAGAGCGATCCGCGACGCCTCCACGCTGTTCTCGTTTGGGCACGCAGGCGCTTACGACCACGAAGACGACGCGACCTATCTCGGGGCGGACGTCCGCATTGTCGATATCGGAGACGCCGACATCGTCCACACGCTGACCGAGCCGTCTCATCGCAATATCGAGGCGGGCGTCGCGAAGATTCTGGACGCCGGAGCGCTGCCGGTCGTCCTCGGCGGCGATCACTCCGTCAACATTCCTTGCGTCAACGCCTTTGCCGGCCGGAAAGACCTGCACGGCGACGACCTGCATATCCTGCAAATCGATGCGCATCTGGATTTTGTCGACGAGCGTCACGGCGTGCGCTTCGGTCATGGCAATCCGATGCGCCGCGCAGCCGAGAAGACCTATGTCTCCGGCCTGAGTCAGTTCGGCATCCGCAACGTGTCGTCGACTGCAAAGGAAGGTTACGACGCCGCGCGCTCGATGGGATCGGATATCCAGTCTGTCCGCCAGATCCGCGCCCTTGGCTCCCGCGCCGCGGCGGAGCGCATTCCCGAAGGAAAGGCCGTCTACGTCACGATCGACATCGACGCCTTCTGTCCCTCGATCGCGGCGGGAACCGGCACCCCAAGCCATGGCGGCTTTCTCTACTATGAGGTTCTGGAAGTGCTGCAGGCCGTGGCGCAGCGGAACCGCGTGGTCGGCATCGACCTTGTCGAGGTCGCGCCAGACTACGATCCCTCAGGCTCGACGCAGATCCTCGCCGCGCAACTTCTGCTGAACTTTCTCGGCTTCATCCACCACGCCGGGAACGGTTGAAGGCCCTCGCCGCGGCGCGATCACGTCGTCGCGCCACAGATCAGGGCCTCGTTCTCCAGGTAGCCCGGCTCGCCCGGCCTGTAGATCGACACTGGCCTGTCGATGGACCGTTGCGGAAATCCGGCGCGATCGACGACGACCTCGCGGCCGAGTTCGAGCCCGAGGTCGTCCGAGTAGTACCGTTCCGCCAGCGTTCTTTCGCCAGCCGCCGCGATCGACGCCTCGACCCGGTAGACCCGAACCCGCTCCTCGCCGGTTTCAAGCGCGAGGATGCGATCTGGGAGGCGTTCGAACGTCTGCTCTCCCAACACGCCATCTTCCGCAAGGGCTGGCGCATAGCGCTGGAACCGCCATTCCATCAGATCCCCGGGACGGCTCGCTTGGAGTTGCGCGACAGCCCCTTCGTAGTCCATCGAGAACCGGACGATCTCGCGGCCGAACGCGTCCAGGACTTCCTCCGCCAGCACGCCGTCCCAGCGGGTGACGACGGAACTCAACGCGCCGTCCCGGATCTGGAAAAACACTTTGCGGCCGGGTGACGCGGAGCACCCAGCCGCATGAACGATCACACAGTCTTCGTAGACGATCGTCGCGACGCCGTCGCAGTCGGCCGGCAAGTCAAATGAACCGGCCAACGCCGATTGCACGCCCAGAAAGAACACGACGCCGCCGGCTAGATATGATCGCATTCGCCCCCCCCAGTTCACGTCGATGCGAGGTTACTCAACCAAGGACGGGTCCAGCAACACATGGCGCATCAGCCGGTTCACAGGCGCGAAGTCGTCCGTCAGGATCACAAGCTCTTCGCTCGGAAGAACCTGCAGCATCGCATCTGTCGGCACCCGCCGCCACTCGCGATTTGGACCGCGGCGCGATCTGATGCGGTCAAGCCCGGTCGGTTCGTCCGACGCCACGACGACCCAGGTCGTCCGTCCTTCGCCCGGCGTGACGGCGCTTGGGTCGATCCACAGCTCCACATGGGAGAACCGCTGTCGCAGCGTCAGTGCGAGCGACAACAGGAAGGGCGGCTCACGCTGCGCCTCGACCACGTTGATCATATAGAGACCGCCCGGCTTCAACCGCGCGGCGATCTCCGCATGCATTTCATCCGTAACCAGATGCTGCGGTATGGCGACATCGTGAAACGCGTCGCCAAAGACCACGTCAAACAGGGGGGCTCGCGGCAACGCCTGCAAAGCGGCTCGGGCGTCGCCGTGGACGATCTCCAGGCGATCCGACGGCGCGAACCAAAGCCGCTCTTGCGCCACTCGCGTGACTTCCGGATCGATCTCCACGGCGATCCGTCGACCGTCAGGCCAGGCGACGTCCCACGCCCGTGGCAATGTGAAAGCGCCGCCGCCGACAAAGAACGCATCCAGCCGGTCGCCGACGAAACGCCGGCGGGCGATCTCGTCGACGAGTTGCACATAGGGCGACAAAATGAATTCGGGATCGTTTCGCGCGTTCACGCTGTGAGCCAGATGATCCAACGCCAGGACCCGGGCGGGACCCGCGCCGCCGCTGGGCGCGTCATCGACGCGAATACAGAAATAGGAGCTCTCCGCGTCGCAGGGCGACCGCAGGTCGGCGAAGACCAGTGGTCCGGCCGCCGCCAGAGCGCAGATGGCGACCACCGCCGCGCGTCCGCCGACAGCCAGCACCGGAGCCGCCAAAACCGCATAGAGCCCCGCAATGCTCAGGACAGTGCCGTACGATCCAACCCAGGAGATAAAGAAGAAGCCGCTGGCGACGGTTCCCAAGATGGCTCCCGCGGCGCCGAGCGCGAACATCCGTCCGAGCACGCGCCCCCGCGGTTCCGGGGCGGCGGCGTCAAGCGCCATTTTGGTGAGCAGCGGCGAGAGAACGCCAGCCGCCAAGCTGGGCGCGAAAAACGCAAGCATCGCGAGGAGGCTCATCGCCGTCAGCGGCGCGAAGGCTCCAAGCGCCCATCCCGCGCTTTCCCTCAGGATAAACAGGCTCAGGAACGTCAGCGCCGCCGCGAGGAGCAGGACCCTCCCAGACCATAGCGCCGGCCGGCGCGAGCGATCCGCCATCACCCCGCCGATCCAATGGCCCACCGACAGCCCGGCGAGGACCACCGCGATGATCGCGGTCCAGCTGTAGAGCGACATGCCGACATAAGGCGCCATCAGACGCCCTGCGGCGATCTCGAGCGCCATCGATCCCGCAGACGACAGGAGCAGCGCAGCCGGGGCCCAGAACCGAGCGATCCGATCAGACGCCACCTGAGACCTCCGACGCGGGGTCGCGCGCTCCGCGGTATCCGGTCGCGACCACGAACATCTCGGCGCTGTCCTGCCGGCTGGAGGGTGGTTTGAAATGCTGAACCTTCTCGAAGCGCTTCTTCAACACCGCCAGCAGCGACCCTTCCGCGCCGCCTTGCAGAACCTTCGCCACGAATGCGCCCCCAGGCTTGAGCACGTCGAAAGCGAAATAGGCGGCCGCCTCCACGCAAGCGATGATGCGCAAGTGGTCGGTTTGCTTGTGACCTGTCGTGAACGGAGCCAGGTCCGAAAGCACCACATCGGCTGGACCGCTCAAAGCGGCTTTCACTTGCGCGTCGGCGTCATCCTCCATGAAATCGAGCAGCATCAGCTCGGCGCCGGGGACCGCCTCCATCTCTTGCAGATCAACGCCCAGCACAAACCCTTGCTTGTCGGACTTTTCACCAAGCGCGTTCACCCGCTTTACGGCGACCTGACACCACCCTCCCGGCGCGGCGCCGAGGTCGACAACTCGGGCGCCAGGCTTCAGCAGACGAAACCGGTCGTCTATTTCAAGGATCTTGTAAGCCGCGCGGGAGCGGTAACCCTCTCGTTTCGCGCGCGCCACGTAGGGGTCGTTCAGCTGACGTTGCAACCAGCGGGTGGACGAGCCCTTGCGGCCCTTCGCCGTCTTCACGCGCACCTTGAGCCGTCGGTCTGCTCCCCCGCGCCCGGAACCGCCGCCGCCCTTGCTCTTGTCAGCCATTCCGCCGCCCTTAACGTGAGCTCGGCCGACCGCGCCGCTGACGGCGTTCGGCGGCGTCTTGAATAAGCCCGTAGAGCATCCCTTCGCGCAGACCGCGATCGGCCACGCGGACGCGCTCGGTCGGCCACGCGCGCAAGATCGCCCGCAGGATCGCAGCGCCCGACATCAGGTTGGTCGATCTGTCCTCGCCAATGCAGGGGATCGCGGCGCGCTGTTCGCCATTCATGCCCACAAGGCGCTCGATCACACGATCGACGGCGCTCGAGGCGATCCAAAGCCCATCGACAGCGCGGCGAGAGTACCGCTCCAGATCGAGATGGACGCCCGCCAGCGTCGTGATCGTGCCCGAGGTGCCCAGCAACTGCATCCGCGACAGACGCTCAGCCGTCGGTTCGCAATGGTTCTTTGCAAAGGGCACAATGAGATCGGCGACATGCTTTTGCATCGCTTCGAACTTCTCGGTGTCGTCCGCGATGTGATTGTACTTCTCCTGCAGCGTCACCACCCCGACCGGCAAAGAGACCCAGTCGGCGATATGCTGGGCCGCGGCGCGGGCCCGATCCGACCGGCTCGCCCCATGGGCCAGGGCCATCAGCAGGCTCTTGCGGCGTTGCGGCGTCGTTTTCGCCAGATCGACCCAGATCAGCTCGGTTGACCCGCCGCCGATATCAAACACCAGGAGGTGCTCGGCTCTGGTGTCAAAGAGCGGCGCGCAACCGGCCACCGCGAGCCGCGCCTCTTCCTCGGGCTGGATGATGTCGAGATAGAGCCCGGTCTCATCGCGAACGCGATCCAGGAACTCTCGATGGTTCTCTGCGCGGCGGCACGCCTCGGTGGCGATTGCGCGGAACCGCTGCACGCGGTGCTTTCGCAACCGATCCGCGCAGACGGACAACGCCGAGAGCGCGCGGTCCATAGCCCCCTGGCTCAAGCGCCCCGTCTCGGCGAGACCCTCGCCCAAGCGCACAACACGGGAGAACGCGTCGATGACAAAAAAGCCGTCCGCATCGGCGCGCGCGACCAGCAAACGACAGTTGTTGGTGCCAAGATCCAGCGCAGCGATCGACGGCCCTCCGCCGCGACGCCGGCGTCCGCGACCATCGGCGCGACCTGTCCCGTCATTGCCAGAGGACCGGTTGGCCCCGGCTTCCGAACCGCGCGAATTTGGATGAGCTTTCCCGTGCGCGCGTCCACCATCGCGCGTCACATTGGACCCTCGCGCAGCCTGAGCTGCGTCCGGCCCCGACGCGCCAGGCTTGTTTCGCCTGGTGCGCGCCGTATTATTTGGTCGCCGAGGACCGCCGCCAGCGTCTTCGGTCCCGGATCGACGCGCGCTCTGCGCAGCAGTCGCCCGATCCTCCGAAACGCCTTCCAAACCACTTTTAGCGGCTTGGGGCGACGCGCCCTCGCGGGCGTCTTCGGTCACGGGAGCATCCCGATATTTTTCCAGTCGCGATCATCGTATCAAAGAGTTGAAATGTTGCAATAAGACATCGCGCTTAACCGCCGCTTGTCCGCGATCGCTCGACATGGTTCAAATCACGGTCGCTGCAGCCGCAAAGATCCATCGGATGACCGCCGTTCCAACTCCAAACGAAGCGCCAGAGCCAAGGGACAGCGTCGATGCGCGCCCACCTTTGTCTTGTTACATCCGCACTTTGAACGAAGAACGGATGATCGGCGCCGTGGTGACCGCCGCCTTGAAGGTCGCCCGCGAGGTGGTGATCGTCGACAGCGGATCGACAGATCGCACGCGCGACATCGCCGACGCCGCCGGCGCGCGCTTCGTGGATCAGCCCTGGCTCGGCAACGGCGCGCAAAAGCGCGCTGGCGAGGCGCTTTGCAGCTATGACTGGAAGCTGGATCTGGACGCCGACGAGATCGTTTCCGAGGATCTCGCCGCCAATATCCGGAACCTTTTCAAGGATGGCGCCCCTCCGCTCAGCGCCTATCGCCTGTCGTTGATCACCGTACCGCCGATCGGCGACCCCTGGTGGAAGACGAATGTCGACCCCCGCGCGAAGCTTTATGACGGCCGGCGGCATCAAATGCCGGACCACAAGGCCTGGGATCAGCTCGAGTTGTCGGAAGAGGTCGAGATCGGCGACGTCGACGGCGCGCTGCTTCATCACTCCTTCCGCGACTTCGAGCAATACATGGCCAAGTGGAACCGGGTCAGTTCGGTTCGAGCGAAGGAAACCAAGCTGAAGCCGAAATGGCTGATCGTTTCGCGGATGCTGCTCGCGCCCCCGTTTTATTTTCTTCGCCATTACTTCCTGCGCGGATTGTGGCGGCAAGGGCTGTACGGGTTTGCGATCGCGCGCGCCGTCGCTTTCGGACGCTTCATGCGCGACGTCAAAAGCTACGAGCGTCACCGCGGACTGCACCGACCCAATTCGGCTGGAAGCGACTAACCCAGAAACCCGTCGATGCGCGCCGCCCAGGTGTTTTCCCTGGCATGTTTCGCCGCCGCCCGGCCCATCGCCTCACGCCGTGGCTTGTCGCCCAACAGCGCGTCCAGAGCTTCGATGACCGCGTCGAGGTCGGCCCCGTCGCAAACCAGCCCCGTTTCTCCGTCGAGCACGGCGTCTCTCGCGCCGCCCTCGGCGCCCGCCAGCGCCGGCGCGCCTTGCCAGCCAGCCTCCAGATAAACGATGCCGAACCCCTCGACGCTGGAGCCGACGCGACGGGTCGGCATCGCGAAGAGATCAGCCCTCGAGAAAAGGGCATGTTTTTCCGCATCATCGACACGCCCCAAAAAGATCACGCGATCTGTGAGACCCTCCACATTGGCCAGCGTCTCCAACCGAAGTCGGTCGTCCCCAGCTCCGGCGACCGCAAAGACCGCCGTGGGATGCCGAGACTTCAAGCGTCCCAAGGCGCAGATCACCCGATCAACGCCCTTTCTCGGCTCCAAGCGGCACAGCGTCGCGATGACGGGTCTGTCGAAGGAGGCCGCGCCGATGCGCTTCGAGAGCTGTTCGACTTGCGCAGGGGTCGGATCAGGCTGCGGAGAGATCGGCGGCGTTGCGAGCTCCAATCCAGCGTGAGAGACGATCTCCGAGACCAGCGACCTCGTGTATGTCGAGTTCGCCAAAACCCGATCGGCCTTCGCCAGGGAGGCGGCGATCCGGCGGCGTTTCCCCTCGGACGGCGCCTCCGGAAACTCCATCCCGTGCGCCAGGCACGCGATCCGCGCGCCCGCGGCCCGAAACGGCTTCGGGTCCACCCATTCGAGGCTTTTCCAGCTGTCCGCCAAAACCATCTCGCATGACGACGCGAAACGCCGCGCCGCCAACGCCTTCAACGGTCGCCGGATGAGCTTTGCCCCGCCAAACCTGCGGATCTGGTAGGGCGGCGACGTTCGATCGTCATAGGCTTGCGCATCAGAGCCGCCATCCGCCAAGACGACCACGTCCCGCCCCACCGCCGACGCGGCCTCGGCGAAGCCCGCGACATAGGTCTCGATCCCTCCCGACACCGGGGGGAAGCACTGTGTCAGCACCAAGATCATGCCCGAAGCCCTTACCAACTTCGGCGCTGATGTCGAACCATCAGCGCGAAATTCGGCCATCGCGTTCTAGAAAGTCGCAAAGTGAAGCGCGCCCGTCGCGTTCTCGCCGACCTGCGGCGCTTGCCGCGCCTTAGAGACAGCCCAAATCCATAACACGAAACGCCAACGCCTGCGGGAGATCCAAATGCCAGCACTCGTCATCACCTATTGGCGCGACATTCCCAGCATGGTCGCTGTCGGCGCCGGCCGCCGCGCCACGAAACGGCAACTGCCGGAGCGATTTGAGCAGGCGATCGACCGATGCGCGATGAAAGTGGGCGCAAAAGACGAAGACGCCTATCTCGCTTCGTGGCGTAAGAGCGAACCCGTCGAGGTCGAAGGCGATGCAGAAGATGTCGCAGATCGCACCGCATCGAGCCTCGACGCCGAGTACGACAATGAACGAATAAAAGCGCTGATCGCGAACGATGGTTGGGCGGAGGCCTCCCGCAGCGGCGACTAGCGTATACTTAGCCGAGATGACTTTTGGGAAGCGTCGGCTTAGGAGGAGACGGTGATCATGGCGAAGATACTCAACCTCTTCACCGGCGGATCCGCCGCGGCGGAGGCCACCGACGCGCCCAACAGCGCAGCCGTTCAGGCGTTTCTCGCCGGCTATTCGATCGAAGTGATGCCACGCACCGCGGCCAAGGTCGAAGACTTCAAGGCGCTCCTGCCGGCCGATACGCGCGTCTACATCGCGCATATCGACGGAACCCCGATCGAAGACATGCTCGCCACCGCCAAACGCCTGCGGGAGGATGGCTTCCAGGTGATGCCGCATTTCCCTGCGCGCATCATCGCCGATGAAACGGTTCTGGCCGATTGGATCCAGCGCTATCAGGACGTCGGCGTCGATCAGGCGCTGCTTCTCGCGGGCGGCGTGACGAAGCCGCGCGGCGATTACCACTGCTCGATGCAGCTGTTGGAGACGGGCCTGTTCGACAAAGCCGGCTTCAAACGGCTCCACGTCGCCGGCCATCCTGAAGGCAACAAGGACATCGACCCCGACGGTTCGGACCGCAACGTGATGGACGCGATCCGTTGGAAGCAGTCATTCAATGACCGCACGGACGCCGAGATGGCGATCATTACGCAGTTCGCCTTCGAGTCGGCGCCGGTGATCAAATGGGCTGACCGTCTCAAGGCCGAAGGGATCGACCTGCCGATCCATATCGGCGTCGCTGGCCCCGCAAAGCTCCAGACGATGATCAAGTTCGCGATCGAGTGCGGCGTCGGGGCCTCCGTTCGGGTGCTCCAGCGCCGGGCGATGGACATGACCAAGCTGCTCTTGCCCTACGAGCCCAACGAGTTCGTCGACGAACTCGCGGCGCATGCTGCGGCGACCCCAGGGTTCAATATCGAAAAAGTCCACATCTTCCCTCTGGGCGGCATAAAACGCGGCGCAGAATGGGCGAACCTCCGCGTCGAGGGCGCGACCGCAGCCGCGGAAACCGCCTAAGCCCCCATAAACGATCGAAGACTTGAACACCGAGAGGCGGCCGGGCGCCGCCTCGCAGCCCCGCCGGCCGAACCGCCAGCGTCAGGAGATGGCATGACCCGCACAGTCCTTGAGTCGAAGACCAAAACCGCCCTCATCGGCTTCGACGCTCCGTTTTGCGTGATCGGCGAACGGATCAACCCCACAGGCCGAAAGAAGCTCGCCGCCGAAATGGAGGCCGGCGACTTCTCCACGGTGATCAAGGACGCCATCGAACAGACCGCCGCGGGCGCCGACGTTTTGGACGTGAACGCCGGCGTGGTCTTCAACTCCAACCCGGATCCCAACCAGACCGAGCCGCCGTTGCTGGTCGAGACGATCAAACGCGTGCAGGAAGTCTCGGACCTGCCGATCTGCATCGACAGTTCGGTCACAGGCGCGATCGAAGCGGCGCTTGAAGTCGTCGAAGGACGTCCGCTCATCAACTCGACCACCGGTGAAGAAGAGAAGCTCGAAGCGATCCTGCCGCTCTGTGGCAAGCACAAGCTGCCGGTGGTGGCGATCTCGAACGACGAGAGCGGCATCTCCGAGGATCCGGACGTGCGTTTCGCCGTGGCAAAGAAGATTGTCGAGCACGCCGCCGACTACGGCATTCCAGCCCATGACATCGTCGTTGATCCGCTGGTGATGCCGATTGGCGCGATGGCGACCGCGGGCCAGCAGGTTTTTGCGTTGCTGAAACGGTTGCGCGAAGAGCTGAAGGTCAACACGACATGCGGCGCGTCCAACATCTCGTTTGGTCTGCCGAACCGTCACGGCATCAACAACGCCTTCCTTCCGATGGCGATCCAGGCCGGCATGACAAGCGCGATCATGAACCCTGTTCAGCTGCCGTCAGGGCCCAAGAAGATTGCGGAAAAAACCGAACAGCTCGCAGCGCTGGGGATCACAATCCCGGAGGACGCGGACTGGAGCAAGCTGGCGCCAGCCCTCGGCATGGCTCCGACCAAAGGATCGCCGTCCAAGGAGCTTGAGGCGATCCGCGCGGCGAATTTCCTGATGAACAACGATGAGCACGGCGCCGCCTGGATCGCCTTCAACAAGGCCCCGACCGAGGCGGGCGGTGAAGGCGGCGGACGTCGCCGCGGCGGACGCCGTCGCGGTTAGGCCCGTCTCTGCAGAAGAGGGCCGAACGTGGACCGCGACCTCTACTTCGGACGTCCTCAGGCGGCGGAGGCGACACGGCGCGCCTGGGCGCTTTGGCGGCTCGTCCACGATGATCCACGGTTTGGCTTCAACGGAAGACTTGTAAACAGCGTCGGTGGAGGAGAGGCCGCCGCCGAACGCCTTTTGGCGCTGGCGGGGATCCAATCCGTCGGCGCTGGACACTACATCCCGGTTGAAGAGGTCGATGGTCTGGCGGAAACCGTTCGCGAGAGCGGCGTGGTCACAACGCGCTACGAACACCTCCGCGGCGATCTGACCGCCGTAAAGAGCGCGCGAAACCACCTCGCCGAATGTTCGCTGCCCGATGATCTTACCGTTCGGATTGCCGACGCCTCGACATCGGACGCGACGCTGCACGAGATCGCCAGCGTGTAGATAGACTGCGGCGTGTTGCCCATCTCCGGATCAACGATGCGCGGCGTCGCCCGTCCTGGGGTTACGGTCTACGCCGTCGACGCCGACGGCAAGGTCGCGGCCGCCGCCGGGTCGGTTGTCTACAACCATCCCAAAGGTCCCCACGCGACAGACGCGTTTTGGGGGTTTCTGGCGACCCGAAAGGATCGCCGCGGCCAAGGTTTGGCCGCCGCGCTTGGGGCGCAGGCGATGGTCGAGGCCGCGGACCGGTTCGGCATGACTGGGTTTGTCACCGGCGTGCGAGCAGAGAACGAAGCCTCGAACGCGCTTTGCGCCAAACTGGGCGTTGTTCCATCGGGATGGGCCTTCCTGGCCTGTGTCGACGAGGCGCGGTTCGGCGCGGCTCGCGCAACTAGTTAAGCGTCGCCGTAGCATTGAATCGCTCATTGGACTGCGTCTTTCTCCGCCCCGCCCCGTCCCGCACCCCTCCGCCCCTCGGCCCCTCCACCCCTTCGCCGTGGAGGCTGTCGTTCCCTCGAGATCTTTGCATCCCATCGGCCAAAACCGTTAAGCGCCACGCTAAAATGCTTGGCGAACCCCTCGAAAAAAGACCCAAAGGTCGAATGCCAGCCTTTTTCCAGCGCCGATGTCGCTTGAATCGGCGTTTGCGTCGGTTAGGTCAGTCAGCACCCGCCTCCTCCGGGCGATAACGGATTGCGACAAAGATCAGGGGCGAAAATGGCCGAGGCAGACGTAACTACGACCGATGCGCCGGAGGCGTCCACCAAGACTGAAGCGCTGGTGGTCTTCACGCCGTCCGGCAAGCGCGGCAAGTTTCCCCTTGGCACCCCAGTGCTGGTCGCAGCGCGGCAGCTGGGCGTCGATCTGGACACCGTTTGCGGGGGCCGCGGCATCTGCGGTCGCTGCCAGATCATTCCGTCCTTCGGCGATTTCCCAAAGCACGGGGTTCAGGTCGCGCAGGACCACATTTCGGAATGGAACAAGGTCGAGGCGCGCTACAGATCCAAGCGCGAGATGAAAGACGCGCGCCGGCTCGGATGCCAGGCGACGATCCAAGGCGATCTCGTCATCGACGTGCCGCCGGACAGCCAGGTTCACAAACAGATCGTCCGCAAACGCGCGGAAGCGCGCGACATCGTGCTCGACCCGGCGACGCGTCTTTACTACGTCGAGGTCGAAGAGCCCGACATGCACAATCCCTCGGGCGATCTCGAGCGGCTGCAGGAAGCGCTTTTTGAGCAATGGGAGCTCGCCAACATCCTCGGCGACCTCCGGACCCTGCAGATGATCCAGCCGGTCCTCCGTGAAGGAAACTGGAAAGTCACCGTCGCCGTATACGTGGGCCGCGGCCGCTCCACCGGCCGGATCGTGAACATCTGGCCAGGCGTCTATCAGGGCGGCGTCTACGGGGTCGCGTTCGACATCGGCTCGACGACGATCGCCGGGCATCTGGTGAACCTGCGCGACGGGGCCGTGAAAGCCTCGACCGGCCTGATGAACCCACAGATCCGCTTTGGCGAAGATCTGATGAGCCGGGTCTCTTATTCGATGATGAACCCCGGCGGCGCCGCCGAAATGACGGCCGCGGTGCGCGAAGCGATCAACGCACTGATCGGGCAACTCTGCGCCGAGGCGATGATCGCCCGGGCCGACGTGCTTGAAGGCGTATTCGTCGGCAACCCCATCATGCACCACCTGCTTTTGGGAATCGACCCGGTGGAGCTTGGCGGCGCCCCGTTCGCGCTCACGACCAATGACGGCATCACGCTCTGGGCCACCGAGATCGAGCTGCAGATGCATCCGGATGCGCGGATCTATGTTTTGCCGTGTATCGCGGGGCATGTCGGCGCAGACGCCGCCGCCGTGGTGTTGTCCGAAACGCCGCATCTGCAGGAAGAGCTCACGCTGGTTGTCGACGTCGGCACCAACGCCGAGATCGTTCTGGGCGACCAGGGCGGCGTGCTCGCTTGCTCTTCGCCCACGGGTCCGGCTTTCGAAGGCGCCCAGATCTCGAGCGGCCAACGGGCGGCGCCCGGCGCGATCGAACGCGTGCGCATCGATCCCAAGACGAAGGAACCGCGCTTCAAGGTCATCGGTTCCGACCTCTGGTCAGACGAGCCAGGCTTCGCCGAGGCGGTTTCGGATACCGGCGTGACGGGTATTTGCGGCTCCGGCATCATCGAAGTCATCGCCGAGATGCGCCTCGCGGGCGTGATCGACGAGGACGGCGCGATCGACGGCGGGCTGAAAGCGCAGAGTAATCGGATCTTCGAGGACGGTCGGACATTCTCCTACATGCTCCACGACGGGGCTGCGGACGGCGCAGGCGACGCGCCACGCATCGCCGTGACCCAGAACGACGTGCGTGCGATCCAGCTCGCCAAGGCGGCGCTGTTCGCCGGCTGTAAACTGCTGATGGACAAGCGCGGGGTCGAGACGGTCGATCGTATCGTTCTGGCTGGCGCGTTCGGCGCGCATATCTCGCCACTGCATGCGATGGTGCTTGGCATGATCCCCGACTGCGAAGTCGACAAGGTCACCTCCGTCGGCAACGCGGCCGGCACCGGCGCTCGGATCGCGCTGCTCAACTCGGCCGCGCGCCGCGAAATCGAGCGGGTCGTGCGCGAGATCGAAAAGATCGAAACAGCCGTAGAACCGAAGTTCCAGGAGCACTTCGTGAACGCGATGGCCGTGCCGAACAAGACCGAGCCGTTCCCGAAGCTCGAAGAAGTCGTCACGCTGCCGCAGGTTACGATCGCTCCCGCAAGCGGCGATGGCGGCGGACGGCGGCGCCGCCGAGGGCGCGGCTGACCCCCGCCTTTTCAGCCGCTGAGACACACATGCCGACGACCAGTCGATGCGCCCCTCCCGTCAACAAGCGGGAGGGAGCAACGAGGACTTACACCGCGCCAGTGTATGTGCCGCGCGCCGGATAGTCGTTGGCGATGACGAAATCGAGCGCGCCGACGAGCTCTGCGTATTTCGGCCGGGCGAACGGCATCGACTGAACCGAGGCGTAGAAGACGCGGTTGTCATTGCGCACAAGGAACAAGCCCGGCTCGGCGAAGATGGGCGATTCTTCAATGCCTATCGAGGTCGCGCCCTTGGATTGCGACAGATAAAGCCCCCACTCCTTCGCCACGTTAAGGGGAAGGTCATATCCGATCTTCAGATGCTTCGCGCTGATCTTGTCGACCATGCCCTGCGCGCGGTCCATCGGATCGGTGCTGACGGCGATGACGTCAACGCCGCGCTCGGCGAAAGCCGGAGCCTGCTCTTCGAGCTCAGCCAGGTACTTTGCGCAGATCGGGCAATGCAGCCCGCGATAAAAGTTGACCAACGTCATGCGCTCAGGTCGCGCGGACGCGAGGTCGAATGCGCCATGTGCGACGGTCGGCACGTTCAGGGCTGGGGCGGCTTGATCAGGAATTAGCATAGGTCGGCTCCTTGGAGGCTTGATGACGACCGCCTTTTAAACCGATCGTTTCAAAAAAGCAGCGCACGGTTGCGTGAGGTGGCGCATTTCTCCAAGCGACCTACTCAACCGCCAACACAGCGTCCCAGAAACGGGAGATGTCGGCATAGGACATACGCGCCGGTCGCCGACCTTCGGGGTCGTTGATCAAAAGCTCGGGCGCGCCGTTCCGCCACTGAATGCCGCGGACGACGACGAGATGTCGGGGACGATTGGGCTCGCGAAGGCCGACGACAAGCGCCCGTCCGGCTGACAACTCGGCTGACAGCGCAGCTGGAGTGGGATTGAAGATCCTGCGGCTCCGCACGCCTTCGCGGCCCAGCAAAAGCGAGAGCTCCTCCAGCGTCGCCGTGCCTCGACACGCAACGGCGCCGAGGCAGCATGAAGAGGCGCGCACGCCCTTGAGCCGCGCCGCCAACTCACACTGAAACGGCGCTCTGGCTCCTTTGCGGCGAGCGATCAGTTGTCTCGCCACAGCCGCCCAACACCAATTGCGCTCCTGCTGAAGCTCGTTCTTGATCCGTAAGGAAACAGCTCTCGAATGCGCCGCGGGGGCGGCGAAGGCTCTTGATGGCGCATACTCGAGGAAACCCTCATCCGGCCCCTCGGCTCGGACGTCGAGAACGGATCCGAGCGCGAAAGCCACCACGATGGCGAGGACGCTCAATCGTCTGGAACTGAGCGCCATTCTCTCCCTCCCGTATTGCTTTGCATGGCTACGCAGTTTGGCGCGGCGCGATCTCGACGACCACCGCAGCATGGTCGCTGTTTGACGCGTCGCCGCCGAGTCCCCGGAAATGAGCCGAGTAGACCTGATGCCGGACGACGCTGGCGACAGCATCCGGATTGTGCGGGTTCAGCGCGTTGGACACCAGAATGTAATCGAGAACCGACGCGCCGCGAGACCCGATATGCGTGTCCTGCCGCGCCTCCCGCAGAGGATCTCGGGGGCACAGTCTCCAAGCGTCGAACAAGCGGCAACGTTCGACGTGATCAGCGATCGCGGCCCGGGACGCGGGATCGATGTCCGCCAGGTCCACGCCGCCGATCGATTTGGGAGAGCTGGTCGCAGCAAGCGCTTCGAGCGCAGGCGATCCGGGATCATCGTTCAAATCGCCCATCACAACAATGGGCCGGTCTGGATCTTCCGCAACGCGCGCAAGCGCTTCGTGATAGAGCGCGGACGCCTCGGCGGTTCGCTGCATCGTCGCCTTCACATGGCCTCGGGAGATCGCCGCGACGGTGTCTCGGACTTGGCGCTGCAGAGGCGTCCTCTCTTCAAATCTTAAGTTCCTCGGCTCCGCCCCCTTTGATTTGAGATGGCAGACATAGACCAGCGTCTCGCCAACTCCAGGCAGCGCCAGGGTTGCTTTCACAGCCGGGCGGCGGATGCGCCAATCAGGCTTCAGGCCCGCCTCTTCAGCGAAGCCGTCCGGGGCGACGAACGCCTCAGCCTCAAAGGGCGTTCGCGATGCAAGCGCCTGCACAGGGCGCACATAGACGTCTCCACCCTCTATGATCGGCGCGTCGACCGTGGCGAAATGCGGATACCCCTCTTCGGCGCAAAGCTCACGCAAGCTGTCGACGCTCACCACTTCCTGGAACCCGACCAGATCCGCGTCCATGTCGCCAAGCAAACTGCGAAGCCACGCCTGTTTGCCGTTCCAGCTCGACGCGTCGTGGACAGACTGATCATCGCCTTCGGAGTTGGCGTCACGACGCGCGTACCACCAGATCCCAGGCGCCGCCCAATGGTAGAGGTTCAACGTCGCCATCCGGATCATGGCTGTTCAGCTCCGATAGAGTTGTGTCCGCGCCTCATTGACCAGTTCTTTCACAGCGTCGGTGAAACCCACTCGGCGGACGACGTCCCGCGAGAGCCCCTCCGCCCCCGCGGCTTCGCGAACGATCACACCCGCCAGGTCGGTCAGCGCGGCGCCTTCTCGCGCCGAGAAGATCTCCGCGATCCGCCGATATCGCGCAGCCGCCCGATCGGACCGCAACACGTCCGGCGCGTCAGGATCCGGGTCGGTCAGACGATAGAGCGCATAGAGAAACTGATACCGCGCCGGGAACGCGTCGGATCGACCTTCGCCGACCCGGTCCGCCCAACGCTCTTCCCGGCGTTCGGACCATCGCCTCCCGGCGACGATCAGCCAGCCGACCGCCAGATAGACCATGGGATCGTGGTCGCGTTGAAAGATCTTGCCCGGCACGTCTTCGAGCAGCTGCGGCGCGTTGTCGTGCACCCGATGCGGCGCGCCCATAACGGTCGCAGCGAAGCCCTCCATCAACTGGCGAGGCGTCAAAACCCGTTGCGGGTTCACGCGGCCTCGAAACGGCTCCTCGCGCCGACGTTGCAGCCAGAGCTTCTCCGGCGCGCCCGGGGGAATGGCTTCGAAACCATGTTGCAGCGCGCGCAGTTCGGGCCGCCGCGCCAACATGTCGAACCGGTCGACGGCGGATTGCGTGTTGGCGCCCAGGACGACGCCGTCTTTGACGCGCTCGTCCTCGGTCACGACGATCTTGATCGGAACATGCGCCTGGTCGAGCTTGGCCTGGTTCGCAAACAGCGTGAACGCCGTCTGAGCGCCGTTGACGATCTGGTACTCGCGCACCATCAGGTCACCCTCCTGCTCGTCAAACTGAGCTTCTCTGGCGACCACCGTCACGCCGTTATGACGCAGCACGACCTCTTGCGACTCCCCGGCGGCGAGCGAGCGCGTCAAGCCCGCGGCGCCTGGGTTCGACTTCGCGCTTTCGCCCAGATAGTGGCGCACATTGTCGTAGAAGAGACGCTGATCCGGAGCGCCGTCCGGCGCCAAGATCAAATCCACGACCGAGGCGGCCGGCGCATAGCCGATCCACCCCATGGCGGGGCCCTTTGGCAGCGGCAGCAGACGCGCGTCGCGCAAAACCCCGACCGTCGAGAGCGCGACCCGCTCATATGCGGCGTTCAAATCGTCCGCATCCCAGACATGCAAACGGCACTCGGCGCCGGGCAGAGCCGCGCGCAGATCCGCCAGACGCACCTCGATCGCCGCCTGCGCCCGAGGGCTGGAGGACCAACCGCCGCTGAACGCCAACACAAGGTCGACGCGCGGCGAAAACGCGGCCTGGGCGCGCCGCGGGGCGTCTCGCATCGCCGAAATCAACGCGGCGATGCGGCCCAACTCGATCGAGGTCGCGGTGATCGCGTCAGGCTCTCGGGTGAGCAGCATCTGCGCGTCTTGTCCGAAACGGTCGATCTCCCCAACCGAGAGCTCTTCGCTCGCGATCGCATGAACAAGCAGCAGCCGCGCTCGAAGCGCACGTGCGCCGGGATGATCCGGATCTCCTGCCTCGGCCGCCTCCAGCGCCGCGGCCCGCGCGGTTTCGACGTCAAAGATCGGTTCATCGCCCACCGCGATCGCCGCGCCGTCAATGGCGAACCCTTCGCCCGCGTCGTCCATGAACGCTTCGTCATAAGAAACGGCCGGGATATCGAGCCGATGAATGGCGAGGCAGACGGCGAAACGCTTGAACGTCTCAGGATCCGTCGGATTGAGGATCGGAGGCGCGGAGAGAGGCGAACCGAGGTCATGGTCTTCGCCCAACCCGAACGGGGTCGAGAAGAGATCGATTTCATTGCGCGCAAAGCGGCGCAGAGCGTCCGTTAACCTTGGATCCATCGCGCGAGCTTATGCGGCGCCCCTGCCGCCCAGGCAAGCACGCAAGAAGGCCTGAGGCGCTCAACGTCGTCTGTGATCAGATGACGCAAAAGTAACATATGGAAACTGGGCGTTGACGCGCCGCAATAACCGCACAAATATTGCGGTGTGAAACGCCGCAGGCGCAGAGCCGTAAGTTGAGCAGTGGAGCAGAGAACTGATGGGTAAGCTTCTCGAAGCCCTATCCGATTTGATCGAGCGTCTGACGCCGAAACCAGCTCCCCAGCCGGTGCCCATCCGGGTGAAAGACGATCGGCGCCGCTGAGCGCCGCCAGTTTTTTCAGTTTTTCAAGTGGTTTAGCCGCAGCCTTACCCCACGAAGGCGCGTTCGATCACGTAGTCTCCAGGGCTGGAGTTCGATCCCTCTTTGAGGCCGGCGGCCTCAACCACCGCCTTCACAGACTGAAGCATCGCCATCGACCCGCAGATCATCACCCGGTCCTCGGCGGGGTTCAAAGGCGGCGCGCCGATGTCCTTGAACAGCTTTCCGTGTTCGATCAGCGTCGTGATTCGCCCTTGAACCGGGTACGGTTCGCGCGTGCAGCTTGCATAGTGGACGAATTTCTCTCGCGCCTCCTCGCCGACGAGCGGGTCGTCGAGAACATCCCGCGCCAACTCCAACCCGTATTCCAACTCGGCCTTTAAACGGCAGGTATGGGTGAGCACCACTTTCTCGAACATCTCGTATGTTTCGGGATCCCGCATCACGCTGGCGAACGGTGCGACGCCGGTGCCGGTTGAAAACATATAGAGCCGTTTGCCCGGGGTCAGCGCATCGAGCACCAGCGTGCCAGTGGGTTTGCGCGCCAACAGGATTTTGTCGCCAGGCTCGATCTTCTGCAGGCGCGAGGTCAGTGGACCATCCGGAACCTTGATGGAGTAGAACTCGAGCGTCTCATCCCAGGCCGGGCTGGCGACCGAGTACGCGCGCAACAGCGGCCGACCGTTCTCCTGCGGCAGGCCGATCATCACGAACTCGCCTGAGCGAAACCGGAACCTCGCCGGCCGCGTGATCCGGAATTTGAACAAGCGATCCGTGTAGTGATGAACGGACAGGACGGTCTCCTGTGTCGGCGCGTTTGGGTTTGCCTCCGCCGGTTTCGTCGTCGCCTGATCCTGCATGTCCCACCTTTCCACTCTGGCCTGCCGCTTTGCACCAGCAGGTTTTTCCTAGGTCGTTTAGCCTGTGCTTGGCCCGCGCTGCTTTGATCGCCGTCAAAGGCGAGTCTATCGTTGCGGACGCGCCTGCCACCGCCACAAGTCTGGACCCTCCGCCCCATAGGCGTTTGCGATCACCATCTTGTGGACCTCGTCAGCGCCGTCGACCAATCGCGCCTGACGCGCATAGCGGTAGATCCACTCCAACACAGTGTCTTTCGAGTATCCTCGAGCCCCGCAGATTTGCAGGCACCCGTCGGCAGCCACGTGGAGCGTGTCGGCGACATGGATCTTGGCCATCGACACCGCCGTTTTCGCTCTGTCGCCCTGATCGAGCAGCCAGGCGGCCTTCATCGTCAGCAAGCGTCCGACCTCGATCCGGTGCGCGATGTCGCCGAGGCGGATCTGGACGCTTTCGCGGTCTTTGAGCCGCACGCCGAAACCTTGCCGCTCGGCCGCGTAGGCGGCGGCGATCTCCATGCAGCGTTTGGCGAGCCCCAGCCAACGCATGCAATGGGTCAGACGCGCCGGGCCAAGACGGATCTGCGTGACTTTCAAACCGTCGCCCTCTTGCATCAAGACGTTCTCGAACGGGATCTCGAGCCCGTCGAATATCAGCTCGCAATGCCCGCCATGTTCTTCTGGCCCCATGATGGGGATCCGGCGCTCGATCCGCCATCCGGGCTGATCCGCGTCGAACAAAAAGGCCGTCAGGCCCTTTCGCGGATCCTCCGACGTGCGCGCCATCAAGATGAATTTCTGCGCAACGCCAGCCCCGGTGATGTACCACTTGCGCCCGGTGACCACGTAGCGGTCGTTTCGTTTTTCGGCGCGCGTCAACATCATCGTCGGGTCCGACCCTGACCCCGGATGCGGCTCCGTCATGCAAAACGCCGATCTCACGTCGCCGTTGACGACAGGCTGCAGCCATGCCGTCTTCTGCGCCGGCGTTCCAACTTGCGAAACGACCCGCATGTTCCCGTCGTCCGGCGCCGCCGCGTTGAAACAGACCGGGCCGAAGATCGAGCGGTTCATCTCTTCATAGGACGCGGCGAGCCCGACAAAGGGCAACCCGAGCCCACCAAGATCCTTGGACACGTTCGGCGCCCAAAGCCCCTGTTCCTGAGCCTTGAGTTGCAGCGCGCGCAGCGGATCGGGCGCGATGTTCTCATAGGCGTCCCAGTTCTCCCGATCGGCTTCGACCGGAAGGATCTCGTCCTCAACAAACCGGGCGACGCGTCGGCGATAGTCTTCGCACTCGGCGGAAAGGTTGAAGTCCATCCAACGCTCCTATGGCTCGTGTCGCGGACGCGGCAGCGCGAGAATACGGATCGCTCCGGCGGCCAGCAGCAAAATTCCGCCAAGCTCAAGCACCCAGTTCATTCGCCACCCGGCGATCCGCATGTTTATCAGCGCGTCCATATGCGTAAACCCGACGGCGCGCACCAATATGAAGGCGGCGATGAAAACCACTCCTGCCAGAGCCAACATGTACCTGGAGGCGACACCCCGCAACAGCCGGAGCAGGAAGAACCCCATTAGAAGGCAGAGGGTCAGCAGTATGAGAACCGCAGTCGCCTGAACAGGTTGCCGGTCCTCGTACCAGCCGCCGAATTTCGAAATACATCGTCCAGTCGCCGTAAAAAAAGACTGTAGATCCAGTTGCTTGTTGATCCCCAGAACGATCATGAACAAGACGACGCCAGTCCAAAAGAGCTGTTCGCGCCGCCGAGACGCTTCAGGGAAGCGGTCAGCGCTCAGAACGACTACTAAAGCGATCGCGGCGGCGGCGAAGTACCCCCCGACAGTCACCCATCCCATTATCGATGGATCGCCGATCTTTGGCGTCCACCGGTTGAAAACGCAGTCGAACAAACTGTCTGTGTAATCGCTCAACGCGCAGTCCCCGCGTCTGTGCGGGCCGACGCCTTCCGCCCAATGGACAAGATGATCAACAGCGCTCCCCCTGTGACAAGCGCCCAAAACGCCGCGCCGACGCCAAGAAAGGTCACTCCGGAGGCGGCGATGACGAAGGTCAGCACCGCGGGCGCTTGCTGCTCCTCCGAGCGCAGCGACGTCGCCAGCGCGCCGGCGAGGCTCGACAGCAGCGCCAGTCCCGCGACCGCCTGGATCAGCAGCTGCGGCGCCGCTGCGACGAAGGCGGTGACAGCCGTCGCGGTCAGCCCGAACAGCAGATACCCCGTCCCTGCGGCGGCGGAGGCCAACCAGCGGCGCGCCGGATCGGGATGCGCCTCCGGCCCGGCGCAGAGCGCGGCTGTGATCGCCGCCAAATTGATCTGATGGCCGCCGAACAAGCCGATGACGCCGCTGGCGAGCCCTGTGGACACGAAGATCGGCGCGGGATCCGCCCGGTAGCCGTTGGCGTTGAGCACCGCAAGACCAGGAATGTTCTGCGACGCCATCGTGACGATGAACAGCGGCGCAGCCAGCCCAATAGCCGCATCCATCGTGAAAACCGGCGTCACGAACGCCGCCTGAGGCGACAAATCGGCGAACGCGCCGGCTGGTAAATCGACGCTCCCCGCAATGATCACTGTCGCCGCCAGAGCCGCCAACGGCACCGCATAAAGACGCGCGAACCTGAGCGCCAGCGCCCAGACGATCACAACCGGAGCGGCGAGCATCGGGTCCGCCTCCACGGCGCGCACCGGCGCAAGGCACAGCTCGAACAATACGCCGGCGAGCATCGCCGCGGCTAAACTGGTGGGGATCCGCGCGATCAACTGCGCAAATGGCTTGAACAGCCCGGCGAACACGATCAGCGCTGCGGCGATCAGGAAGGCCCCGACGGTTTCAGGCCAGCCCTGCGCCGGCGCGCCGACGGCGACGAGAAGCGCTGCGCTCGGCGTCGACCATGCGATTGTGATGGGCATTCGCGTCCGAACGCTCAGCCAGACGCCGAGCATCCCCTTGACGACACAGAGCGCCAGAAGGGCGGAAGCCGCCGCCGCCGTGGAGGCGCCCGCCGCGGCGTAGCCCTGCAAAACGACGGCGACAGCCGCCGCGAAACCGATCACCGCGGACAACAGCCCGACGGCCAACGGCTGCAGATCGCTCGATCGCGGCAGGTCGCGGTTTTCAGTCTTACCGCGGTCGCTCACAATGGCGACACCAGGTGCCCGCCATCGACCGCGATCGTCGCGCCCGTCATGTAGGCGCCAGCGGACGACATGAGCAAAAGCAACGGACCATCGAGATCCTCAAGCCGACCAAACCGTCTCATCGGGATCATCTTTCGCTGTCGCTCCCCGCTTTCGCCCGTGAGGTGATCCGCCGTCAGCTCACTTGGAAAATAACCGGGCGCCAGCGCGTTCACCCGGATGTTCTCGCGGGCCCATTCCAGGGCCAATGCGCGTGTCAGATGGTCGATCGCCGCCTTTGAGGCGCAGTACGCAGCGACGCCGTTGGAGACCCTTTTTCCGAGGATCGACGCGATGTTTACGATCGCCCCCCCGAGGTCGTCGTCTCGGACGCCGCGGTCGATCATCCCTTGAGCGACGCGTCTCGCCACCCGGAACGCGCCGTCGACATTGACGGCCATCGTGCGGCGCCAGGCCTCGTCGCTGGTTTCCAAGGCGAGCCCGCCATGGGCGACCCCGGCATTGTTGACCAGCCCTGTCAGCCCGCCGAGTTCGCGTTCGGCGGCGCTGACGCCCTCCCCCACCGAGCTGGCGTCGGCGACATCCACTTCGATGGAGACAGCACGCCCCCCAGCACCGCTGATCTCGTTCACCAGCGCCTCAAGCCGATCGATGCGCCGGGCGGCGACGGCGACTTGCGCGCCTGCAGCGGAGAGAGCGCGCGCGAAGTGTGCGCCAAGACCACTCGACGCGCCCGTGACCAAGACACGGTGTCCAGTTAAAGAGATAATCAATATGTCACCCAAATCTGACAGTTTTTTGCCGAGGCGGTAACTCTTAACTCGCCAACCCGACTTTTTCAGACTACATTGTAGATTGAAGGGAAACAATTTTGCCCTTCGCAGAGTGAGTTTTTGCCGATGTTGCGAAAATCAAGAGACGACTTGGACAACCCGCTTTCGCTTGCGCTGCAACAGGTTGGCGATGCTTGGATGCTGATGATTATTTGGTCGGCTGTTCGCGGCGTCAGCCGGTTTGACGATTTCCAGCGAGAGCTCGGCGTCGCCCGAAACATCCTCGCTGAACGACTGCGACGCCTCGTCGACTGCGGGATTATGGAGAAGACGCCGATCTCCGTCGGTGCGAGACGCCTGGAATACCGTTTGACGGACAAAGGCATGGATCTCGAAGAGACGCTGTCGGGCCTGAGCGAATGGGGCTCCCGTTGGGGCGCCGCCAACAAAGGTGAAGCTCTCCAAGCCGCTGAATAGACAGCGAAAGTGACGCGCACTTGGGCGGCGCGTCATCTTATTGCTTTATTAACCTTAGATCTTGGCGGGGCGGATCCAGGCGAGTAGCCTGCGTCGATCCGCAATTTTGATCAGCCGCCGAGAACTGAGGCGAAACGGAAATGCCAAAAGCCATGACGCGCTGGCGATGCGCGCGCCGAATACTGGCGTGCGCGGTCATGATGACGATCGTTTTGGCGCCGGCGCGACAGTCCAACGCGCAGCAAGATGATGCGCCTGCGGCGACCTCCCAAGACGTCGCGCAGATCATTCGAAGCGCGAAAACGCAGTTGCGAGACGGCGAGGCCAGCGCGGCGCTTTTTCTGTTCGACGAGGCTCTCAGAGCGCGTCCGACCTCCGACACGGCGCTCAGTGGACGAATCGAATCACTCATTGCGCTGGGGAAATGGGCTCCGGCGCTCGAGGCGCTGAACGCGCGCGTCGCTCGGGCGCCTACGGATTCGGGGCGGCTTCTCGATCGCGCCTTTGTGCGGCTCTCGATCGCTTCGCTTGAAACCGATCTCTCACATCTCTCCGACGCTGCCGCCGACCTCGCGAGCGCTGACGCCGCCATCGTCGCCGCAGCCGCGCCCGACGCGGCGTTCGCAGGACGTCTCGCCCTCGGAAACGCCCTTCTCGCCCGCTTGAACGGCGACGAATCCGCGGCGGAGGGATTTCTGATCGAAGCCATCGCTTCAGACCCGCGTCCAGCCGGCGCCGACCGCGCCATGGGCGACCTGAGATACTCGCAGGCAAGACACCCCGACGCCTTGGCGTCGTATGACGCCGCGCTTGCAGCCGCGCCGATGGATGGCGTCAGCCTGCTGCGGCGCGCCTTCACGCGTGAAAAACTCGGAGATCGTCAAGGCGCGCGGATCGATACGGACGATGCGGGCGCGCTCTTGCTGCGGTCTCCCTCCGCAGATCAACCAGATCTATGGACGGCGCTCGGAGACCTACGGCGGCGCCTCGACGACGTTTCAGGCGCTTTGACGGCCTATCGCCGCGCCCTCGCAGCGGCGCCGGCGCACGCCGCAGCCCAGTATGGCGCAGCGCGCGCTTTGATCAGTTTGGGGCGCGCATCGGAGGCGCTGGGTCTCCTCGACCAGCTGCTGGACCGGAATGGCGGCGAACGTCGCATTGTCGCGGAAGCTCAGTTTCAAAGAGGGCGCGCTTTGCTGATGCTGGGTGAGGGCGCCGCTGCGAAAGCGGCCTTCGACCGATCCCTGGCCGTGCGTCCGAATGATCCCACGGCGCTTTACAATCGAGCGCTGGCGAAGATCTCGCTCCAGGACTCCGCGAGCGCCCGGCAGGATCTGTCGACCGCCGTCGATCTCGCCCCCCGGAATGCGGCGATCGGATACGCGCACGCCCGAACGCTTCTCGCCGCCGGTCAGAGGCAAGCCGGCCTCGACGCCTTGTTGGCCGTGGAGACGAGCGGAGCGCGCACCTTGTCGCTGAACTTGCCGCGCGCGCTGGCTCTAGAGGCCGTGGGCCGGCCCGACAGAGCGATCGCCGGATACGCTGCGGCCCGCGGCGCGAAAGCGCGTCAGGGCGAGGTGCGCAGCCTGCTCTCGATCGGCGCTGTCGAGGCGGCCGCGCTGCGCGCCGCCGAGCTGACGCTGCAGGAACCTGACGACGTGGAGGCGCTGCTTCTAGAGGCGCGCGCCCAAGTCAGCGCCGGGCGCCCGGAAGCTGCCCTCGTGATCCTGGAAACAGCCCAAGCGCTCGGGGGGTCAGACACAAAGATCGCGCTGGCCAAGGCGCAAGCGCATCTCAGCGTGACGCCGCGATCAACCCAGCGCCTCGACCGCGCCGCGCGGGAACTCGATCGGGCTGTGTTACGCGGCCATGAACGCGTGCAGGCGCTTCGGTTGCGGTCTGTCGTCTACCAGCAGCAGGGACAACTCAACGCCGCCAAGCGAGACCTCGATTTGGCTGTGGAGGCGCAGCCCGACGATCCGACGCTGCGCTTCGAGCGCGCGCAACTTCTGGCGCAGATGGATCAATGCGTTGAGGCGATCCGCGATCTCGACGTGAGCCTGCTGCTGACGCCCTCCAACGGCGACGCGCTCAAGGCGCGCGGCAGATGCAAACTCGCCGAAGGCAGCCTGTTAGACGGCCTCGGCGACATGATCTCCGCGCAGTTCTACTAACGTCTGAAAGCGTTCACGAGCTAGTAGCGGCTCAGGATCGTCTGCGCGGTCTCCAGCGACACCGCCGCGCGCGCCGTCCATTGCGAGACGAGAACGCAGGTTTCCTGGCTCAATCCGCCCTGAGAGCATCTCACCGCATCGAGCAGCTTCTCGCGTTCTTCCGACAAACCCTGCTTGTATGCGGCGAACTGCCCTCGACGCTGCACATCATCCATGATGTCGATCACCCCTTCGCAGGTGATGTTCTGCCCTTCGAGCGCTTCCGCGCGGCCGACCGGAGAGTCCGTCGACTGACACAACCGCCACAGGATGTCGGTATGGACATGCGCGTAGAGGCGAATCAACGCGCGATGCCGATCACGCATCCCCATGTAGCCCCGCCCAACTTCCGAGGGCGTCCAGAACTGATAGCTGTAGAGGAACACAAAGGGGTCTACGCGTTCGCCCAGCTCCTTCGGCGGTGGTTGAAACAGCGCCGGCTGTTCCGGCAAGGTCTCTCCGTCGCGAAGAAAGAGATACGGCTTCGCGCCCGTCGTCTGAACTTTTCCGTCAGCGCTGACGGGGAACCAGAACAACACCATCCCAATTGGTCGCGGAGAAAAGGCGAAGAGCGCCGGACTGCCAGCGATCTCGACCTGTCCCGCGGCCGCATTCGCGTCGCCTTCAGCGACAAAAGCCGTGTCGCGACCAGCGCGGTCTGTGAAGATCGCGTCGAACCCACTGTCGTTCGGCATCAAGCTCATCCGCCAGCCTGACGCTGTCTCAATACCGAAATAGCCGCCTCCCAAGGCGTCGCTGCCGCCGGGCAGCTGCGCCGGAAGGTCCTGCGCGTGGGCGTTCGTGGCGACGCCAATCACCACGGCCAACGCAAGGTGTTGGACCGCTTTGAGCAATCGACAGGCCAGCATTCCGAGCATCCGCATCCCGCTCTCCCAGTTCCCCTAAGACCATCGCGTGTCCGAAAAGACCGCGCATTTGGCGACTCGCCGCCTTTTGGGCGGCGTCTCGCGCTCTGACTACCCCCAACGCGACAACGAATAAACACTCGCAGATCACGGCCAAACCAAGTCATCGCTGGCGTATCCGACACACTATGCCTAGCTGAAAGAGCAGCATCTGGCGATCGAGGCGGCAAATCACTATGTTGCAGCGCAAAATGATTGAGGAGAGCCCCAATTGGACTGGGACAAACTGAGGGTCTTTCACGCGGTTGCGGATGCGGGCAGCCTGACGCACGCGGGCGAGACGTTGCACCTGAGCCAGTCGGCGGTCAGCAGACAGATCCGCGGGCTTGAGGAAGACATCGGCGCGACGCTGTTTCACAGGCACCCTCGCGGGCTGATCCTGACGCAGGAAGGCGAGCATCTTTACGAAGCGACCCTGGCGATCTTGCGCGAAGTCACCGCCGCTGAAGCACGGATCCGCGACGCGCGCGAGAATGTCGGCGGAGAGCTGCGCATCACGACGACTGTGGGCTTTGGCACGCTCTGGCTCGCGCCGCGCCTGAAGCGGCTGTTGGACCAGGCGCCCAACATGACGATCGACCTGATGTTGAACGAGGCGGTTTTGGACCTGCCCATGCGAGAGGCCGACGTCGCCATCCGGATGCGCGAACCGAACCAACCCGACGTCATTCGTCGACCGCTAATGGATGTCGCGATCCGTCTGTACGCCTCCGAGACCTATGTGGCGCAGCACGGCAAGCCAGAGTCTCTGGAGGATCTGAACGAACACCGGCTGATCTGCTACAGCCCCAACGCGCCGCAGCCGGTTCGCGACATGACATGGCTCTTTCGGCATTTGCGCAACCGACGCAAGTTGATGACCGTAAACAACTACTACGGCGTTCTTCAGGCCGCGCGGAACGACCTGGGCGTGGCGGCGATCCCCGATTACATGGCGCAGGATCTGGGCGGCCTCGTGCATGTGTTGCCCGAGTTGGAAAGCCCGCACTACACGATCTTCCTGGTCTACGCCGAGGAGCTGCGCGGCTCGCGGCGGATCGCCCTGTTCCGGGAGTTCATGATCGATGAAGTGCAGCGGTTCAACGCTGCAGCTTAGACATCACCGGGGGCGAAGCCGCTTAACCGTCATCTCCAGAGACGGTCGGCGTACTTCGCCTCAAGACCCGCGTAAAGCGACGCGACCTGCTCGCCATAGCCGTTGTAGATCACGGTCGGTATCCGTTGTTCGACCTCGCCGATCACGCGCTCGGTCGCCTGGCTCCAACGCGGATGCGCGACTTCCGGATTCACGTTCGCCCAAAAACCGTACTCGCGCGCCTGCAGCTCTTCCCAATAGCTCACTGGCCGCTCGTCCGTGAACGTGATCCGCTCGATCGATTTGATCGACTTGAACCCGTATTTCCACGGCAGGTGCAGGCGGATCGGCGCGCCAAACTGCTTGTGCAGCACCTTGCCGTAAGCGCCGACGACGAGGAATGAGAGCTCGTTCTGCGCCTCTTCGATCGTGACGCCTTCGGTGTACGGCCAGGGCGACGTGCGGGACCGCTGTCCGGAGGCGACCTCGGGCTTGTCGAAGCTCTCAAAGCGCAAGTATTTCGCGCCCGACAAGGGTTTCACCAGCTTGTTCAGCTCGGTGATCGGAAACCCGATCCAAGGCGCAACCATCGACCAGCCCTCAACACAGCGGTGCCGGACGACGCGCTCTTCTATCTGAACAGCCTTGAGCAAATCCTCGAAAGCGATGGTTTTGGCCTCTTCGACCATGCCGTCGATCGTCACCGTCCAGCCATCGGTCGGCAGCACCTGCGCTTCGGCGTAGATGGTTTTCGACGTGCCAAACTCATAGAAGTTGTTGTAAGTCGCGTTGATCCGCTCGGCCGTCACTTCGCGCCCGGCGTCGGCGTATTCTGGGTTCAAAGCGGGCTTCGGCTCAAACGGCGGGAAGTCGAGATACTGAGAAACATCCGCTTGCCCAAAGAGCTTGCCCAAGAAGTTGCCCTGCGCAGCCGCTGCGCCCGGGATCGCCGTCGCGCTCAGAGCCGCGGCGCCGCGCAGGAAGCCCCGGCGGTTGAGCGCCAGATGCTCTGGGGTGACGGCGCTTTCCTTAAGCGCCCAGCTAGGACGGCGGATAAAGTGCATTGGGGCTCTCCTGTAAGACAGCGCTTAACTTAGCGGCGATGCGCTTGACGAACCAATCAAGGGGCGGTGATCACGCTGTCATCCCGCCCTTAAAGCGCCCGATTGAGCGTCAGACGCTCACGAAATCAGACTCAGTATAACCCTGAAGATACAGCACGCCCGTCAGGTCCGAATGATCAAGCTGAGCGTCAGCTTGTTCGGCGACAACTGGTTTGGCTTTGTAGGCGACCCCGATCCCTGCCGCTGACAACATCGCAAGATCATTCGCCCCATCGCCCACCGCCAGAGCCTCGTCCGAGGTGATCCCAATTTCGGCGACGGTGCTGCGGAGCATGTCGAGCTTCGCCTGACGACCCAGTATCGGGGCTGCGACCATGCCGCTGAGCGCCCCGTCCTCGATCATGAGAACATTGGCTCGATGGCGATCAAAACCGGCGGCGGCGGCGACGCGCTCGGAAAAGAACGTGAAGCCGCCCGACACCAGCACCGCCAGCGCGCCGTTCGACCGCATCGTCTGAACCATCGTCGCCGCGCCAGGGCTCAAGGTGACGCGCTCATCGAACACCTGCTGCAATGTCGACGAAGGCAGCCCTTTCAACAGCGCGACGCGCTCGGTCAGCGCTTGTTCAAAATCCAGCTCTCCGCGCATCGCCGCTTCGGTGATGCTGGCGACCTGCGGCTTCACGCCAAGCATGTCGGCGATCTCGTCGATGCACTCGACTGTGATGATCGTGCTGTCCATATCGGCGATCAGCAACCGCTTGCGGCGGTTCAGGCGCGGCAGCAGGTTCACATCGACGGGAAACTCCTCAAGCGCCTCACGCGCGGCCAGCAGCGCCTCGGGCGTTGCGGCGAAATCAACGCCGCCGGGGCCCAGGCGCCGGGCGGCGGGGAGATCCGCCGCATGGCGTACGCGCGCCACCATTTCCTGGGTGACGCCCGCAGCGCTCGTCAGGATCAGCACACTCACGGCGTTAGCTTTCGAGAAGCGCCGCGCGATGCTTCGGCGCTGGCTTCTCCAACTCCTCCGCCACCAGAAACGCCAGCTCCAAAGCTTGCGTGGCGTTCAGGCGTGGATCGCACGCGGTGTGATATCGCTTCGAAAGATCCTCGGGCAGAACATTGCCCATGCCGCCAAGGCATTCGGTGACGTCCTGACCGGTCATCTCGAAATGCACGCCGCCCGGATACGCGCCTTCGGAGCCGCAGACGCGGAAGAATTCGAGGACCTCTTGCAAAACGCTGTCGAACGGGCGGGTCTTGTACCCGGTGTTCGACTTGATTGTGTTGCCATGCATCGGATCACAGCACCAGACGACCGAGCGGCCCTCTCTCTGCACTGCGCGCAGCAAGGCTGGCAGATGATCTTCGACCTTGCCGGCCCCGAAACGGGCGATCAGCGTCAGACGGCCGGGCGCGTTCTCTGGGTTCAGCAGATCGATCAGCCGGACCAGCTCGTCGGGGTCCAGCGATGGGCCGCATTTCAGGCCAATCGGGTTGAGAACGCCGCGGCAGAACTCGACATGGGCGCCGTCGGGCTGGCGAGTGCGGTCCCCGATCCAGATCATATGGCCCGAACCGGCGACGGGCAGACCCGAAATCGAATCCGTCCGCGTCAACGCCTGCTCGTACTCGAGCAACAGCGCCTCGTGGCTGGTGAAGAAATTCACCGCCCGCATCGCCTGGGTGTTGCGCGGGGTCACGCCGCACGCCTCCATGAAGTCCAGCGCATCCGCCACGCGTTCGGCGATGCCCCTGTACTTCTCGCTGGCCGCCGAGTTGGCGGCGAAGCTCAGGTTCCAGCTTGCGACGCGATGAAGATCGGCGTAGCCGCCCTGCGCAAAAGCGCGCAGAAGGTTCAGCGTCGCCGCCGACTGCGTATAGGCCGCGCGCATCCGATCCGGGTCGGGGATCCGCGCCTCGGGGGTGAAATCGAATCCGTTGACGATGTCGCCGCGGTAGCTGGGCAGTTCAACCTCGCCGACCTTCTCCACCGAAGAGGAGCGCGGCTTGGCGAATTGTCCCGCCATCCGGCCGACTTTGACCACCGGACGCTTCGCGCCGTAGGTCAACACCACCGCCATCTGCAGCAACACGCGGAACGTGTCGCGGATGTTGTCGGCGGAGAACTCTGAAAAGCTCTCGGCGCAGTCGCCGCCCTGGAGCAAAAACGCCTCGCCGGCCGCCACTTTGGCCAGTCGGGCGCGCAGTTGCATCGCTTCGCCGGCGAAGACCAGCGGCGGCATCGACGAGATCCAAGTCGTCGCGTCGGCGAGCGCGCCGGCGTCGGGATACTCGGGCATCTGCAGGCCGGACTTGTCCCGCCAGCTCTCTGGCGACCATTCGACCGCCGGAGAAAGATCCAGTTCCGCTGCAGATGTGAGGACGCCGTCGTCCATGATCCCTATCCTTATTCAGAGCGCCGGCGAGATTTAACACCGGGCGCGCGTGTTTTCCACAGGAACGCCTTGGACCGCAAGCCTTCGAAGGCGATGCTCGCTCAATCACGCGCGTCTGAGAGGCGAATAGCGCGAATTTACCGTAACAGCGGGTTGCGCCCCCCGATAAGGCGACCTAGCGTGACGGTTCTTTCACCGCTCAGGCCGAGCGGTCCGCGGATTAGACATTGCAGGTTGGCGGAAATGGCGGTTTCAAGCCGGACCGGCTTTCATGAGTTTGTCTTCCTCATCACGCCTCAGCTGTCGATGATCGCCTTCGCATGCGCGATCGAGCCGTTGCGCATCGCTAACCGCTTGTCGAACAAGCCCCTCTTTCAATGGCGCATCGCGTCCGAAGGGCAGTCCCAGCAGATCTGCTCGAACGGCGTCAACATCGCGGCGGACACCGATCTCGTCGACGTGGACAAGGACGCGATCATTCTCGTTTGCACGGGCCTGAATGCGCATCAGGCGGCGACTAAGCCGGTGCTGACCTGGCTGCGCAAGCAGTCCCGTCGGGGCGTTTCGGTTGGCGCCGTCGACACCGGCGCTCTGGTGCTGGCGAAGGCGGGTCTGCTCGACGGCTATCGCTGTACGATCCATTGGGAGAACCAACCCGCGTTTCGCGAAGAGTTCCCAGAGATCGAACTGACGAATCATCTGTTTGAGGTCGACCGCGACCGCTATACCTGCGCCGGCGGCGCCGCAGCGGCAGACATGGTTTTGCAGATCATCGCCGATCAGCACGGGCAGGATCTCTCCAGCCTGGTCGCAGATCAGATGATCCATGCGCCAGTGCGCGCTTGGCGTGAAGAGCAAAGGTTGTCCGTTCCAGCGAGGATCGGCGTTCGTCATCCGAAGCTGGTTTCGATCATTCAGATCATGGAGGAGAACCTGGAGGAGCCGATCAGCCCGGCGATCCTCGCAAAGGACGCCGGAATGTCTACTCGGCAACTCGAGAGGTTGTTCCGTCGCTACCTCAACCGGTCGCCCAAGCGGTATTACATGGAGCTGCGCCTTCAGCGCGCGCGCAACCTGCTGCTACAGACAGACATGTCGGTGATCAACGTCGCGTTGGCGTGTGGCTTCACCTCGCCGTCGCATTTCTCGAAGTGCTATCGAAGCCACTTCGATCGGACCCCTTACCGCGAACGCGGCGCTCCCAGCACCCGCGACAAGAGCGAAGAAGTCGCTCCGGCGCCGATGTGAGGCAGCGCCTGGTTCTCCAGGCGCTCCTATTCCGCAGCTTAAGAGTCCGACTTTCGCGCTGCCGCGGCTGCGGCGATCGCAGCGTCGTCTGCGGCGATCTTTTCAGCGTCGACAACCGTCGCAGGCGCCGGTTCCGCCTGGGTCAGCGGAGCCGCTTCATATGCGACCGGGGCTGCCGCCCCAGCGGTCGGCGCCGGCGCTTCGGCCGCATCCGCAAGTACGGCGGCTTGCGCCGCGGCGCGGTCGCCTTCCACAGCCCCAGCCGCTGCGGGCGCGGGATCGGCTTGCGGCGCCGCCTCGGTTTGCGGCGCAGGCTCGGCTTGCGGCTCTGGCTCGGGCGTCTCGGCCGCTGTCGTCACCGGTTCCGCTTCCGGTTCTGGTTCAGGAGCCGGTTCGGGCGCTGGCTCCGGTTGCGAAACGGCCACGGGAGACGGCTCGGGTTCGGCAACAGGAGCCGATCGCACCGTTTCCTCCTCGGAATTCGCGTTCTCCGTCTTTGAGCCGAACAACCAGTTGAAAAGTGAAAACGCCATTTTCTCCTCCCGCCGTTCAAGCGCGGTCGATGCCGCCCGAGTTCCTGAAAGATAGCTAATCAGACTAGACGAGCTTGCGCCACTTCCGACGTCACGAACGGTTCGCTCAAGACCACACTTGCATTGGCGCGGTCGCGTCTTGTTGAGGACTTTAGCGCCCTGTAGGGTCTCGCTCGTTAAAACGCGTTTTCCTTCATCGCCCCCTTCGACGACGGTTCGCCGATCGCCATGTAACCGCAGAACGCCTTGTATCTGAGCGTCGCGTCCACGGAGTTTAACATGCTTGAGAAACGAGACTTCTATATCGACGGAAATTGGGTCGCTCCTTCGACGACGAACGATCTGGAGGTGATCAACCCGTCCACCGAAGAGCCCTGCGCCGTCATCTCGATCGGCTCCAGCGCCGACGCCAACGCCGCCGTTTCGGCCGCGAAGGAGGCTTTTGCGACGTGGTCGCGTTCTTCCAAGGCCGAGCGCATCGCGCTCGTCAAACGCATCCACGAGGTCTACGCCGCACGCGTCGACGAGATGGCGCAAGCGATCAGCCTCGAGATGGGCTCGCCGATCGACATGGCGAAGACGCAGCAGGCGCCTTCGGGAACATGGCACATCGAGAACTTCCTGCGCGCGGCCGAGAGCTTTGAATTCGAACGTCCGCTCGGCGCGCACGCTCCCAACGATCGTATCCTCTACGAACCCATGGGCGTCTGCGGGCTGATCACGCCTTGGAACTGGCCGATGAACCAGGTCACGCTGAAGGTGATCCCAGCCCTGCTGACGGGGTGCACGATGGTTCTCAAACCGTCTGAGATCGCACCGCTCTCGTCCATGCTGTTCGCTGAAATCATGCACGAGGCCGGCGCGCCGGCTGGCGTCTTCAATCTTGTGAACGGGGACGGCGTCGGCGTCGGGACGCAGCTGTCCGGACATCCCGATGTCGACATGATCTCGTTTACCGGTTCGACGCGCGCGGGGATCGCGATTTCGAAGAACGCCGCCGACACGCTCAAGCGCGTGCATCTCGAACTCGGCGGCAAAGGCGCCAACATCGTCTTCGCCGACGCCGACGAGAAAGCGGTGAAGCGCGGCGCTCTGCATTGCTTCAACAACACTGGCCAATCCTGCAATGCGCCGACGCGCATGCTGGTTCAGCGCGAGGTCTACGACCAAGCCGTGGAGACCGCGGCTGAGGCTGCGAACTCGGTGAAAGTCGGCGCGACCAACGAGGCGGGGCGGCATATCGGTCCGGTCGTGAGCGCGGCTCAGTTCGACAAGATCCAGGGGCTGATCCAGACGGGTGTCGACGAAGGCGCGCGGCTGGCCGCGGGCGGGATCGGCCGGCCTGAGGGCGTGAACCGCGGCTATTATGTGCGTCCGACGGTTTTCGCCGATGTGACGAACCAGATGACCATCGCACGCGAGGAGATCTTCGGGCCGGTGTTGTCCATCATCCCGTTCGACACCGAGGACGAGGCCGTCGCCATCGCCAACGACACGCCGTTCGGCCTGACCAACTACGTTCAGAGCCAGGATGGCGCAAAACGCAATCGCGTCGCCCGGCGCTTACGCTCCGGCATGGTCGAAATGAACGGCCAGTCGCGCGGCGCCGGGAGTCCCTTTGGCGGCATGAAAGCCTCCGGTAATGGACGCGAGGGGGGTGTTTGGGGTCTTGAAGACTTCTGCGAGGTCAAGGCTGTCAGCGGATGGGACGCCGACGCCTGAACGTCGGCGCGGCGGCGCGACGGCGCGACGGCGCGGAGGAGCTGCCGCGCCGTGTCTCTTGTCTCTAAACCCTCGCAGTCCCAGCTAAGCGACGCTTCTTCGAGAGCTTCGCGCGGTCGCGTTGAGCGAACGCTTGCAAGGTCGCGCCGCGCACATAGTCGATGTGCTCGGCCGACACCCGCTCCGCGCGGTCGGCGTCGCCCGCGACAATTGCTTCGGCGATCCCCCGGTGCTGCTCAAGCAGGGTCGCGGACACATCGGCGCTGGTCAACAACTCGGTCCGGCTGAAGAAGACCGCGCTGCGATTGAGTTCGTAAAGCGCCGTCATGGTGTGGATCAGCGTCCGGTTGTAGCTCGCCTCGACCACTGCGAGATGGAAATCCGAGTCGAGTTCCGGCGCGCGTGCGGCATCGCCGCGGTCATGCGCCGTTTGCATCGTCGCAACAATCGCAGACAAGCGCGCATGATCGTCCGCCGTCGATCTCTCGGCGGCAAGGCGGGCTGCGAACGCCTCCTGATGGCGGCGATACTCCAAATGATCATCCAGCGCCTCGGGATGGCGGTTGTAGAGCGCGATCAGCGCCGGAGACATCGCCGGCCCCGAGAGCGTCGCGACAAACGCGCCCTCGCCCGCGACGATCCGCACAAGCCCGCGCTGCTCAAGCAGTTTCAACCCTTCTCGGAGCTTGGGACGCGAGACGTCGAGCTGCTCCGCCAGCTCGCGCTCCCCCGGGAGTTTTGTGTTCTCTTTAAGCAGGCCGTCCAAGACCAGGATCTCGATCTGCTCAGCGACCTTCTTCGCCAGCGGATCGCTGTCAATCGGCTCGAACAATGCGTCGGCGACGGGTTTGGCGGGAGCGTTCATTCCATCCTCGATTCAACCAGCGACGCCAATTTGGCCCAAAGCCTGTGGTAAATTAACTTGACCGGCGCTCTCGGTCAAGTTAGTTGACCATCATGTTGACAGGCGTCGAAAGGGTTTTCTCATGCGGTTGAATGATTGTCATAACTTTCAAGATTTTCGGGAGCTCGCGCGCCGTCGGCTGCCGGGCCCTATCTTCAACTACATCGATGGGGCCGCCGACGACGAGGTGACCTACCGCAAGAACACATCGAGTTTCGAAGCCGTCGATCTCGTGCCGGATGTCCTGCGCGGCGTGGCGGACATCGATATGTCGGTGACGGTTATGGGCCAGAAGCTCGAGACGCCATTCTATTGCTCGCCAACCGCTTTGCAGCGCCTCTTTCACCATAAGGGCGAAAAGGCCGTCGGCGCGGCGGCGTCGAAATTCGGCACCATGTTCGGATGCTCTTCACTGGGCACGACCAGCCTTGAGGAGCTGCGCAAGACCTATGACACGCCGCAGGCCTATCAGTTCTATTTCCACAAGGATCGCGGGCTCAACCGCGCGATGCTCTCGCGCGCCAAGGACTCCGGCGTCGACGTGATGATGCTGACCGTCGACACGATCACGGGCGGCAACCGCGAAAGAGATCTGCGCACCGGGTTCTCGATTCCCATGAGGTTGACGCTTGGAGGAATGGCGCAGTTCGCCCTGAAGCCCGCCTGGGGCGTGAACTACATGCTGCATGAGAAGTTCCGCCTGCCGCAGTTGGAGGAACACGTCGATATGAGCGAAGGCGCGGTCTCGATCGGCAAGTATTTCTCGGAAATGCTGGACCAATCGATGGATTGGGACGACGTGGCCGAGATGGTGCGGCAGTGGGACGGTCAGTTTTGCCTGAAGGGCGTGATGTCGGTGGAGGACGCAAGGCGCGCCGTCGATATCGGCTGCACCGGGATCATCCTCTCCAACCATGGCGGCCGACAGCTCGACGGCTCGCGCACGCCTTTCGATCAATTGGGCGAGATCGTTGACGCGGTTGGCGACAAGATCGACGTTTTAATGGACAGCGGCGTTCAACGCGGCACGCACGTTCTCAAGGCTCTGGCGATGGGCGCCAAAGCCGTGGGCGTCGGCAGGGCTTACTTGTATCCACTGGCCGCGGCAGGACAGCCTGGGGTCGAACGCGCCCTCTCGTTGCTGCGCGCCGAGATCGAACGCGACATGAAGCTGATGGGCGTGCGAACCATCGCGGAATTGTCGCGCGACAAACTCAGGACGGCTCACGCATTGGCCGCCTGATCAGGACGGCGCAGCACGCAAAGACCTCAATCCATCGGGGTAAAATGGCGATCCCACGAGGACTCGAACCTCGAACCTGCTGATTAGAAGCCAGCTGCTCTATCCAGTTGAGCTATGGGACCGCTGGGCCGGAAAAATACGCGCATCTGCGCGACAC
>CALDSD010000070.1 GCA_937911325.1 uncultured Neomegalonema sp. | reverse complement strand
GCCCCTGCTCTCCGGCGCGTTCAGCTCTCTTGCGTTTCCGACGCCGTCGTGCGCGCGGCGCCGGCGTCTTTCACCAGTTCTCGAGCGGCGCTGTAGAGTTGGGCCGCGTTCTTCGCATTCACATCCATGGCTGCCTACCTTTTGAGAAGATCGAGGATCGACCCCTTCATTTTTCGAGCTTGATCAAACATGCGCAGATTGGCCTCGTAGCTTCGCTGCGCCTCCCGCGCGTCGGCGAGTTCGACGAGCATGTCGACGTTCGACATTTCCACGTAGCCGTTGGCGTCTGCGAGCGGGTGACCCGGGCGATGCTCGAGTTCGAGCTCGGACGGGTCGAGACTGACATCGCCGATCTCAAGCCGGGTCGCCCCGGTGCTTCGGTCGAGCACGGACTCAAACGTCACCAGCTTGCGGCGGAACCCCGGCGTATCTGCGTTGGCGATGTTCTCGCTGATGGTGCGCAGGCGCGTGCTCTGCGCGTCCATGCCGCTCGAAGCCGCCGCGATCGCCTTGAGGAAACTATCCATCTCTTCGCTCTCCTATCGGCTCTTACCGAGGCTCAGACGCAGGATGTCGATCGACTTTTGGTAGATCGTCACCGCCAGATCATGACGGCCCTGCGCCTCGACGCTCTTGAGCATCTCCGCCTCCAAAGAGACGCCATTTCCGTTGGGAGAAGTCGCCTCGCGCTTTACGGTTTCGAAAACAGTCTCTGCGATATTGCTCGCATCACCGGCGACATGACCCGGCCGCGTAGCACGCGCAGCAAAGTCGCCACTCCCCCGCTGGGCAATCGGCGTTTCCGCAAAGGGTTTGATGTCCTTGGCTTGGTAGCCAGGCGTATCGGCGTTCGCGATGTTTTCGGCGACAACGCTGTGACGCGCCGCTCCATGCCGAGCGAGCGCAGACGCCATCGACAAGATCTTGAGATCCATGGTCTTTCGCCCTTTGCACCTTCTGGTTTCGTTATACCTGCGTTAAGGTTAATTACCGGTTAGCGTTAAACTGCCCGGCGAACTGTTAAGAGGCTGGAAACCAGAGGTTTTTGGGTGATCGAGCATAGATATGCCCTCTGAAACGCGCCTTTACGCCGAGTTGGAGGCGGCGATCGCCGACATCTCGCCCAGACGGGTCCGTGGGTCGATCTCGAAGGCCAATTCAAACTCCGTCGAGATCGTCGGGTTGTCAGGGTTCGCGAAGATTGGCGATCTCGTCCGTTTCATCCGCCCGACTGAGGAGCCGGATGCGGATGCGCTTTACGGTGAAATCGTCGGCCTCGACGCGAACTCTTGCGTGGCCATGGTGTATGGCGACATCGAGGGCGTCAGCGCCAATCGCCCGGTTGAGCTCGCGCCGCCGGTCGAGATCCGCCCCTCCGACGCCTGGCTCGGCCGGATCATGGACGGCTTCGGACGCCCGTGGAGCGGCCAGGCGCCGGCCCGTGGCGAACAGGTCGTGACCTTGCGCGGGACCCCGCCGTCGCCGGTGGAGCGCCGCGGCTTGGGAGCGCGACTTTCGACCGGCGTTACGGCGCTGGATACGGTCTTGCCGATTTGCCGAGGTCAGCGGGTCGGATTGTTCGCAGGTTCCGGCGTCGGCAAGTCGACGCTGATCGCCACATTGGCGAACTCTCTCGAGGCCGATGTCGCGGTCATAGGCTTGATCGGCGAGCGCGGTCGCGAAGTGCGCGACTTTGCGGAGCGCGTCATGGGCGACGGCGCGTCGTCGCGATCCGTCATTATCGCCGCCACATCCGATCAGCCGGCGCCGCTTCGCCGACGGGCCGCCTATCTGACGATGGCGGTGGCCGAGTACTTTCGCGATCAGGGCAAAGGCGTTCTGTGCGTGATGGACTCGGTGACCCGGGTCGCCGAGGCGCATCGCGAAATCGCCTTGGCGGCCGGCGAGACGCCCGCGCTCCGGGCTTACCCTCCATCCACGGGAAACATGATCGCGCGGCTGGCCGAACGGGCCGGCCCCGGCGCCGATGGCCAAGGCGACATCACCGCGGTGCTGTCCGTTCTTGTCGCCGGCAGCGACATGGACGAACCCGTCGCCGACATGACACGCGGGATTCTCGACGGCCACATCGTTCTGACGCGCGAAATCGCAGAGCGCGGCCGGTTCCCCGCGATCGACCTTGCGAAAAGCGTTTCACGGTCTTTGCCCGACGCCGCAACCTCGGAAGAGAACGACCTGATCGGGTTGGCTCGGCGCGTCGTCTCAGTCTACGAGGACGCCAAGCCCATGTTGCAGGCGGGGCTTTACAACAGCGGTTCGGACCCGGAGATCGACGCCGCCATAACGCTCTACCCGCATGTTGACGCGTTTCTTGGGTCCCCCGCAGCGGGCGGCGTCGACGCAAGCTTCGACGCGCTACGCGCGATCCTGGGCGGCGGCGAAGATCAACCGCAATCAGAGCAGTGACTGGAAAAGGTTCTGGCCGCCGGCGCCGCTGAAGCTGCTGCTTTGCAGAAGGGTCAAGGCAGTCGCGCCAGGCGTCAGCGCGTTTGGCCCGGCCTCGGCTTCGGCGCGGAACAAAAACCGCTGGATCAGCTTGTCGACATTGGCCGGATCGTTCAGCGCTGTTGGACTGCGAGAACCGATGAGCGACGCCATTCTGCTTTCGATCTCGGCGCGCTGCTGATCGACATCGATCCCGGCGAACTCGCTGGGCATGCCAAGCGCGCCATCAAGCACTGCGCGCAGATCGCTGCGCCCCAACACCTTGAACCAACCCGAAGAGTCGGCGCTTGGGTCGGACGCGATCTCAGCGATCTCCCGCTTGAAGTTCGACGCCAGACGCATGTTCTGATCGACGTTGCCGAGGCTGACCTCGAAAGCGCGATCGATGTACCTCGTTATGAATTTTTCGCGGACGGTTTCGGCCTTGAGCAGATACGGAACGCCATCGCCAAAGCCCACCGCCTGAGCGAACTCGGCGAAGCGTTTGTCGGTCAGGCGATTGGCGAAGTCGCTGTCATCAAACACACCGTCTGACACAACCTTCTGCAGGTAGGCGGTTTTGAAGATTTCATCCTGCAAACCGTAGGCGCCGAGCGCGACTTCCAATACGCGCCGGTCCGCGAAAAACTCGTCGATCGTATTGATCTTGCCAGCGTTCTCTCGGAAGTGGTCGATGTTCCGCTTGATCTCAGGCGAGTTCACAAAAGCCTCGAGCTGACGGTCCTGCGTCCGCTCAAGCAGCTTCCATCCCGCCACGCCGCCAATGGGAACGATCGGCTGAAACATCAGGCCGTCTTTCTGAACGCTCCTGGCTCATGGTCGAGCAGGATCGCCTCGATCGGAAGCAGGTTCCGCAGCTCGCGCAGCGCCAGGTAATAGTTCTTCTCGTCGATCAGTCCCCGGACCCTCTCGATCCGCTCGCTAATCGGCTGATGTCCGAAAGCGCGGTCGATCTCCGTGAGGCCGGGCAGGAGCTCGGCGACGGCTTCTTCGGGCTCGCGCGCGCCCGCGACGATCAGCTGGGTGATGTAGCACAACCGCTTGACCGGCGTATCGACTTCATCCGGATGGATGGCGTCGCGCATGCGCAGCACGGACGCGCCGTCAGAGCGAATTGTAAGCGTTGAACGACGGTCGCCATTCTGCATGACAACCCCGTTGACGATGAACTTCTCAAAAGGCTTCAGCCTTAAAACCAACCCGCCCGACATTCTGTCAGCTCCCGTTTTCCGCTGCTCCTCGCAGCCCACGCATCATCGATGTATTCAGATCGATCAGGGTCTCTGGTCCTGTTTGTTTCTCCAGAACGCGCTTGGTCTCGCCGCGAACAAAGCCGGCCAGCGAAACGATCTGAGCCCGCAACGTCGGCGCCAGCTGGTTGCCGTCGCCGGCAGCGTCGGCCGCCAGAATGGTCCAGAGCTTGACGTTGTCGTGCAGCGCTTCCGCAAGTTGAGTGAAGACTTTCGGCGTCTCGGCGTCCTTCGCCTTCGAGAGACGCGCAGTGATCTGAGAGAAGACCTGATACTCGAGCGCACGCGGGGTGGCCGCAGCGGATTGCGTCGTCGCATAGGCGTTGCGCGCTTGGGTTGAGCTATCGAGCACTTCAGGCCTCTTTAAATGGTCTAACGAATGAACTCAGTTGGGATCCTTGGAGCGGTTGGGCCGCTCCAAGGAAGCTTAGGGATCCGATTAACGGAAGAGCGACAGCAGAGCCTGCGGCGCCTGGTTGGCGATCGACAGCGCCTGCGTGCCCAGCTGCTGCTGAACCTGCAGAGCCTGGAAACGAGCCGAAGCTTCTTCCAGATCCGCGTCGACCAGCGCGCCGATGCCCGACTTGAACGAGTCCATCAGAGTCGACACGAAGTCGTTCTGGATCTCGATCCGCTTCTCCGACGAACCGAACGAAGCCGCAGCGTCGATCGCAGTGTCGATCAGCGTTTCGATGTCATCCAGAGCGTCGCTTGCGCCGAGGTCCGTGGTGACGTCCATGCCGTCCAGCTCAGCCAGACCACCGGTCGTGTTGTCGGTCGAGTCAACGGTGTAGTTGACGGCCGCGCCGGTGTTGTTGGTGATCGTCAGCGTGCCGGCGGTTGTCGTCGCGTCCAGCGTGAAGCCGCCCGCGCCAACCGACAGACCAGCGTCGATCAGAGCTGCACGAATGCCGGCTGCAACATCGCCAACACCGTCAGTGGCGCCAGCGGAGTACTTTGCGACCGTGCCGCCGATATCGATCGTGAAGACGTCGCCTGCAGCCTCAGCTGCGATCACAACGTCAACGTCGGCGCCGTTGGCGACCGAACCGATGATCGACGCGTTGCCAGCCTGCACGTTGTCAGAACCGGTCAGGTTTGCAGCAGCTGCGCCGGCCGAAACCTGAAGGTCATTCCGAGCAACCTGGATCTGCGATGCGTTGACGCCCGAACCGCTACGGTCAAGCGACGCAAGAACGTTCACAGCGTCCGTGCCTTTGAGCAGGTTCAGACCGTTGAACTGAGCAGCTTCGACGATGCCGGTGATCTGCTCGCTCAGCTGATCGATGTCAGCCTGGATCTTGGTGCGATCGACGTTCTCTTCCTGAGCTGCGACGACTTTACCTTTGATCTCTTCGAGAACGTCAACGATCGACTCCGAAGCGTTACGAGCAACGGCGACGGTCGACGAACCGAGCGACAGCGAGTCGCTGATCGCCTGGAAGCCGGTGACGTCTGCTTCCATAACGGTCGAGATTGCGAAGATCGCGGCGTTGTCTTTCGCCGAAGCGACTTTCTTACCGGTCGCGATCTGGCTCTGAACTTCGGCCAGGCTGTTGTTGGTCGAACGCAGGGTCTGAAGAGCGACCATTGCGCTGTTGTTAGTGAGGATGCTGGACATTGTATTCCCTCTTGATCAATTGCGTCTCTGACGCGTGTCCACCGGGATCAATCGCTGTTCTCGCGCTTCACCCATATTGCATCCGTCATTCTGACGAATTTTACTAAACGCCGAACTTTCAGCGCATGTTTCAACTGTGAACGTAAATGATTAAGCGGCGATTACCGTATTCGTCGGGTTAGTACTTTTCTCCGAAACGATCGCCTTCCGCACGGCGCGCGACTTTGGCGCCGGACGCGCTGTAGACGCCGATCTCCGACTTTGCGGCCTTGATGTCCGACATCCGCATCTGCGCCGACTTCACACCACGTTGGGCCGCCTGGGCGAGCTGCTGGTTGGCGTTGGAGATCTCCTGGAGTTCTCCGATCCGTTCGACGAGCTTGTTCTTGTACGCCCCTGCTGGGGGCGCGCCATCCATCGCCTGCTCAAGGCTTTGACGCGCGGCGTCCGTACGGCCGTCAATTTCTTGAAGCTGATCAAAACGTCCTTCGGTGAGCGCCAGGCGCTGTTCCTTCTGCAGCTCTATCAAAGCTTCAATTTTATTCAAAATCTCAACGTCATAGCTCATTTTAGGTCCTCTCCTTCAACCATGGCCTGGAAGACTTGCTCTGCAATGCCGACCGAGCTTTCCTCGGCGACGATGCGGGCGTATTCGCGGGTCAGGAAACTGGCGTAGGCGTCTTCGCCTTGCCCGCCGCCATAAGCTGAGGGCGTCGCGCCAAGACCCGCATGGTCGAGCATCTGCGCCAGAAAGACAGCCTCAAACTCCTTGGCTTTCTCCCACGCCAACGCGTCGCGCTCCGACATGCCATCGGCGCCGGCCCCCGCTTTTTTCGGGCTGGTGGTGGAAAGGACGCCCTGTTGAAGGACGGATAAAGACAACGCTTCTGTCATCGTTCGATCTCGCTTTCTGCACCATCCAAAAAGCCAGATCTTGGTAAAAACATAGTAACCATTTTCATCTATTTATCGAAATTAACGATACATGTTTACGCTAGGACGGCACGTGAGCGAGAACGCCATAGACCTGATCCTAAGGCCTGCCCAACTTGGAGAATCCAAGAGTAAGCAGCCGGCCGATCGAGAGAAATCAGGGGACGCGCAGGGACAATTCTCGGCGCTCTTCGAAGCTGATGCGTCAGCCGAAAGCCCTCAGGACGCGCAGGCGCCCAAGGCTCAGACGCAAGGGGAACAACTCAATCTGCAGTTAGCGCTTGAGACGCCGACGCAGCGCCAATCAGGCGAGGCGGTCGAGAGTTTCGACGCCGATCCAGCCAACCGGTCCGGGACATTCGACAGCGTATTGGGCGATACGGACGTGATCGACGGCGCGCCAGTGCTCGAAAACAAGGCGGCGCCCCTGGACGAGAACAACGTAAAGGCGGTCGAGAAGGCCATCGCCGATAGCGCGCAGCCTGTCGCGGGGCCCGAGCAGATCAATCGAACCGCCCCAGCTGAATTGGCCGAGGCCGTCAATTCGCAGGCGATCGACAAGACCGCCTCCGTCCGGGAGGCGGCGGTCGAAAAGGTTGTGGCCAATACGCCTGATGGGCCGGCGCCGCTGCAGCCGGCAGCCAATCAGCTCGGCAAGGTCGCCGACGAAGCCGGCGGACCAGGCAAGCCGACACTCGAAAATCCAGCGGCTAATGGGGTGGATCCCGTCGAAGCACGACCGGTGAGCGTCGAAGCGGACAGGATCGAACCCGACAAGCTGACCGCTCCGGAAGCCCTGCGTCCAACTCAAACGCTCCAGGCGGAAGAGACTGAAAACCAACCGGCGCAGACGAAAGGTTTGACGTCGGTCATCGAACCGTCGGGCGACACGGTTGATCCCGAGGTGCCCGCAGACGCTGACTTGGCTGGTGATCAGCAGATCACCGAAACAGGCGACGCGCCTGCAGCGCCAGCTGCGTCGGCAAACGCGACTGGAGGGACGGCGGATCCCCAACAGCAGGCCCAGCAGTTAACGCAGCCGCAACCTTTGATCGGCGTCGCGCAGCCGGAGGCTCGCGTTGAACCTGACATTCAGCTCTCAAATGCGCAAGGCGTTGCGCCTGCGGTCGCCGCTCGCGCGACGGCTCCGGGTCAGCAAGTCGCCATGGCGGCCGCCGCCAATCAGAACGCGGTCGCCGCAGCTGGCGGTCGGACAGTTTCCATCGTCGACGACGCGACCTTGAAAGGCGAGCAAGCTTCGCCGTTCGCCGCCTCGATTTCGGACGCGCCCAAAGGAGCCACGGCGACCCCGCCGCCGGCGCCGGTTGGACCGCCTCCGTCGGTCGGGGTCTCGATTGCTCAGCAGGTGGCGGCGGCGCTGCGCACCAACACGGCGCAAGGCGTCATCGAGATCCAACTGGAGCCGATCGAACTCGGTCGGATCGAATTGGAGATCGCGACACGCGAAGGATCGACACACGTTCTGGTCTCAGCGGAACGCGAAGAGAGCTTGGCCTTGCTGCGTCGAAACGCCGACGTGCTGGAACGCCATCTGCGCGATGCCGGCTATGAGAGCTTCGACATCAACTTCTCCGACAGAGACGCCCAAGACGATACCGGCGCCGGTGATCGGCGAGAGCCCTTCCTGGGCGGTTATTCAGGTGACGGCGCTTCTGACGTCGAACCCCAACGTTTCCTGATCGAAGATCGACTTGATCTTCGAGCCTAGAGAGGTCTTCGCCGATGACTGACATCAACACAACGAACACCGTTCAGACCACAACGGCCGCAGCGAATTCTGGCGGCGGGTCCGCTACGCAGGATACGGGGTCCACCGGCGACTCGATCACGTCGGACTTCGATATGTTCCTGCAGCTGCTGACCGCACAGCTGGAGAACCAGGATCCGCTCGACCCGGCCGACCCGACCGAATTCGTCGCGCAGCTTGCGACCTTCTCGTCCGTCGAGCAGCAGATCTCGACCAACGATAAACTCGACCAGCTGATCGAAAGCTTCACCGCGCAAGACCTCACGGACGCCGCGTCTTTGATCGGCCTCTCGGCGGAAGTCGAGGGCGGCGCGACGGAGTTTGACGGCGAGCCCGTGAGTTTCCGCACAGAGGGGAACATCCAGGCGAACGGGGCGACATTGACCATCGAAAGCGCGGACGGCGCATTCGCGGCGAGCTATACGCTGAGCGGCGACGCGGAAACCTTTGAGTGGGACGGAACCTTGGCGGACGGAGACGTCGCTGAACCGGGCCTCTACTCGGCGCAGATCGAGTACTTCCGCGACGGTGAGAGCGTCGGAACCGAAGCCGCCAAAGCCTATGTGACGATCTCGGAAGTCCGTCCCTCAACCGATGGCTATTCGGTTGTGTTCGAGGATGGTTCGGTAAGATCCACGGATGAATTGACGGGTCTGAGCAGCTAAGGCTTTCGCCGCCGCCACGAACGATCGCGATAAATGCGGGATCAGACGTCGCGGCGAACGATGTTGCCGATGAGAACGCTGTGCAGGTCGTCGCCGAGAAACGGCTTCAACGCCAGTCTGAGGTCTTCGCGCAGTTCGTTGAGGAATGACGACGTTCCCAAACGATCGACAAAGCCGCCTTCCTGCGCGGTTCGATGCAGCTGCGCAAGAAGCGCGTCGCGCACGCGCGGCTCGATCGAGTAGATTCTCTCGGAAGCTCCGGGTTCGATCTCGAGATTGAGCTCGAGCACGACAAGGCTGCGCACCGAGCCGTCTTCGATAATCGGCACGACGAACTGACGATCCAGTCGGAGATAGTCGTATTCCGTGGCCTTCTTGGCCATCTTCTCGGCCTTGGCTTTTTTCTTCGCCTCTTCCTGGGCCTTTTTCTTCTCCTCCTCCGTCAGCTCCGGAGGTTCAGGCATCATGACAAAACCCACGGCTCCGCCAGCCAGGGCTCCTGCAACGATAACGCCTACAAGCATGAGCTTGTTCATAACCGATCCTCAGTAAGGCAAGATCACGTCCAGCACCTGCTGACCGTAACGCGGCTGTTGAAGATCCGTTATTTGACCACGACCACCGTAAATTATGCGTGCATCCGCGATCTTATCGTAGGTGATTTCGTTCTGGCGCGAGATATCCTCTGGCCGGATGACGCCAGCGACCTGGAGGTCGCGAAGCTCGAAGTTCACGCGCACTTCCTGGCTGCCGGCGATCACCAGATGCCCGTTCGGCAACATGTCAACCACAGTGGCTGCAAGGCGTAAGGTGATTTCCTCGGCGCGCTCGGTCTTGCCGTCGCCTGCGCTTGTCGACGTCGAGTTCAGGTCGACGCCCGGCGGGCTCGCTGCGCCTTTCGGTAGAATTTTCTGTATTTGGTTCTGAACGCCGAACAATTCGGTAAGCGCGACGCTGTCGGCGCCGGAGCGCGAGCGCGAGGTCTTGTTTTCGATCTCGGCTTCCTCATCGATCTCAACCACGACAGTCAGGATGTCGCCGATCCCGCGCGCCCGACGGTCGCCGAACAAGGACTTCGGGCCAGACCGCCAGAGCGAGGCGGTTGCGATATGTTCAGCCGGCTCAGGCGGTGGCGGCGGAGCCAGTGCGACGCGTTTCGGCGCGATCGGTTGGATCTGCTGCACCTGCCCTCCCGGCGCGGTGACTTCCGGCGGCTTGCCGATCGCCTGCAGACGGGCGCAGCCCGAAACCGCAAGGCCGGTCATCAGCAAGACGACGATTCTGGCGAAGTTTTTCATCTCGACATATCCAGCTTTCCAGGCCCGGTGACGCGGCCAGTGACCGTTTCACGGGAAGCGAGGTTCATCACGCGGATCAGATCACCCATCGCGCCGCGATCGAGCGCGCGCCCCTCCGAGCGCAGCGTCAATCCCCGATCGCGGTAGATCATTTCGACGATCTGGTTGCGGTCGATCATAGTCGGCGCGCGCAGATCGCTCGGGCGCAGCACGTGGCCCGGATAGATCGTCGAGATAATCTCTCGACCAACGACATGCTCGACCGCAGGAATGCCGCCCGGCGCCTCCTTGTCAGCGAGCCGCACATCGACAGCGCGCACCAACTGACCAGCGCGCAGCACCGTCGTCGCCTCCACGACGTCTGAAACCGCCGGCGCCGCGCCGCCCAATGACAAGGCGATGCCCAGCGCGATCTGTTTAAGGAGCCGGCTCATCATCGGATCTGCGTCGTCGACTGCAGCATCTGGTCGGCTGCGGTGATGACCTTCGAGTTCAACTCGTAGCCGCGTTGGGCTTCGATCAGCTCTGACAGCTCGGTCACGACATCCACAGAAGACGCTTCGAGATAGCCCTGACGCAGCGTTCCACGACCATCCAGACCGGGTTCGCCCACAATCGGATCGCCAGACGCTTCCGTCGCCCGGAACAGGTTCGACCCCAGCGCTTCAAGACCCATCGCATTCGTGAAGCTCGCAAGCGTGATCGCCCCGATCTGCTGCGGCTGGACCTCGCCTTCGAAATACGCGAAGACCTCGCCCTGCGCGTTGATCGAGACGCTGCGCGCATCTGCTGGAATGGTGATTTCAGGGGTCAGCGCGTAGCCGTCGGATGTGACGACCTGACCTTCGCCAGAGAGCTTGAAGGACCCGTCGCGGGTGTAGGCCGGGTCGCCCGAAGGCAGAGTGATCTCAAAATAGCCGCCGCCTTCGATGGCCAGATCCAGATCGCCGTTCGTCGCCTTCAGCGAACCCTGATCCAGGTTCATCGCGACAGCTGCGGTGCGGACCCCGAGGCCGACCTGAACACCTGCCGGCAGGATGGTGCCGGTCGTCGATGTGACCGTCCCGGCTTCTTGGACTTGTTGATAGTGCAGGTCCGCAAAGTCGGCGCGGCGCGCGTCGTATGCGGTCGTGCTCATGTTCGCGATGTTGTTGGAGATGACCTCAACGCGCATCTTCTGCGCATCCATCCCCGTCGCGGCGATCTGAAGAGCTTTCATCGTTTCACCTTTCTGCTTCTGCAGTTACTCAGCGGGTTTCACCCATTGTTTGAACGGTCTTCATGATCCGCTCGTCCTCTTGCTCGAGGAAACTCTGGCTCAGTTCGTAGGCGCGTTGGACTTCGACCAAACGCGAGATCTCCTGGACAGGATTGACGTTTGACCCTTCGACGAACCCCTGCAGAACGCGACCGTCAGGGGCGGGCCCCAAAGCGCCGGTGGTGCTGAACAGGTTCGCGCCTTCGCGACGAAGGGTTTCGGGGGCCACGTCGACAAGACCGACCCGGCCGATCGGGTCGCCATCAGCTGAAATCGTGCCGTCAGCGGCAATGCTGAAATCGGAAACGCCCTGTGGCGTGACGATCGGTCCGCCGCCGTCGCCCAGCAATGCGCGGCCGTCCATGGTGACGATCTGACCTTCAGCGTTCAGTGAGAACGACCCAGAGCGCGTCAGTCGCAATCCTTCCGGCGTGTCGATCTGAAAAAAGCCCGGGCCTTCAATCGCGAGATCGAACTGGCCGTTGGTCTGCTTCAGCGATCCCTGGGTAAGGTCGACGTAATATGCGCCAGCTGTCGCAAGCGAGATCGACCCTTCGGCCACGTCGAGCGCTTCGACATGCTCCGAGAAGACGACGCCCTCGCGTTTGAAGCCAGGCGTGCTCATGTTGGCGACGTTGTTCGCGACGCTGTTGAGCTCTTTGAGAAGAGAAGACTGCCGCGTGATGGCGATATAGCCCGTGTTATCCATCTGAGAGTAGCTCCCTCGCTAAAACCGCATCCTCCGCCGTGTCGTCGAGCAAGTTCCGCGCGGCGGCGCGCGGCGCCTTGGGAGCCGCCCCGGACGCCGTCCTTTCGCCTGCCGAAGCGACTGCGTCGCCGGTCACCAGATTGTCCTGGAGCTGCGTCTCGACGCCGAGCGCGTACCCGGCGAGCACACGCCAGCGCCGCACCGCATCGCTCAGATCGTCTTCCGGATGCTGCCCGATCGCCGCGAGGACCTCTTCCCAGCGCTGCTCGCGAACAAGATCTTCGACCGCAGCCTGGACCTCTTCGCGGCGACGCTCGCGGGCCGCCAGGACTTGCGCGGCCTGAACCGCTTCTTCCTGTTCCTGATCGACTTGCGCGGCGACGACGGCTTCGACCTGCCGCGCCGCCAACCACTGCTCACTGAGATCCTGACGGAGGTTGTCCACGACCGGATCGCCGAACCCAAGCGGGTCGATAAGCGTCAGCGCAATGTCATAGGCGCCGTGTTCGGCCAGCAATCGCGCAAACGCGACACGGGTTTGGGAAGCGGGAACAAAATCGGCGCCCGCGCCCTCAAGCATTGGAAGCGCGCTGATGATCGTGTCGAGTTCATTGACCCCATGGGAGAAATCAGGCGCTTGCGCCACTTCCGCCAGCATCGCGAGGGCTTTGGCTTTGATCGCGTCGCCCACCGCAATGGCGTTGCGCGTTTCGCGCTCGAGAAGTTGCAGCGCTTCGTCGGCGCGACCATCCTTCAACCGCAGGCGAGCCGCCTCGATCAACGCCAAGACGCCCATGTCGGTTTCGCGGTAGAGGAAAGAGGCCGCATCGAACAGCAGTTCCAGCTCGGTCCGCTCGTCTTGCGTACTGAGCGGGACGAGATCGACGAGCATCAGGCTCGCCTCAATCGCAGCGCGACCGTCGCCCTGAGCCACTTTCCACAGCCCTTTGATCCCCTGGATCTTTTCGCCATCCTGCAGATCGCGTCGCGCCTCGTAGAACTTCAGTCGGTTCTGCGAGAAGTCCGGATCGTTCTGCAGGATCGCGAGATACCGTTCGACGTTGCGCAGGTCATTGGCGCTCAACGCGGCGTCGAGCAAGGCGTCGGTGAATCCTCGGCGAACCGCATCGGCGGTGCTGACAAGCACGTTGTGCTCTTCTTCCGCCAACTCGACCGCCGCGTCCCAATCACCGTTCATTGCGTGAAGCACCGCATGGGTCAGGGACTGCACGCCCGGACAAACCTCGGAATGGATCAACGGGCTGTCCAACGGCGGCCGGACCCCCTGAAGCAGACCTGCGAGGTCGATCATGACGATCGGGTAGACGTCGAGCGTATCCCGGGGTCCGAGCATCCGTAACAGAGTGCCGGCCTCCTTGAACAAACCCTGGCGGATGTAGGCGCCCGCCAGGTTTTCGACGGCCACAGGATCAAGAACGCCCTCTTCGTCAAAAAGGGCGAAGCGGAACCGCGCCGTTGCGGTGTAAGGCACATAGCTCGCCTTATGGACGAGCTGGCGTAGACGACCCGGATCTTGGCAACGCCACCTTTCTTGCCGTGCGGCTTCCCGCTTCATGTCCCGCTGAACATCCGGAGGGATCTCAGGAGTGATCTGGTCGATCGGAGGACCCGTGACGGTCTTCAGGTTCACGTCGGCCTGGTCCTCGACCCTGCCGGGCGCCTCTGGCTCGGCGTTAGGATCAAAGAAGAGCGGCGGCGCCAATGCCGCCTCGAAGCGGATTGCTTCGTCTTCGATCTCGGGAAACTCGGGCGGCGCCACATCCTCTGAAAGATCCGGCAACTCTAACTCGGGTTCTCGGACGATGATCACCGCATCGGGTGTCGCGTCATCGGTCGGATCGACGGGTAACTCGCGATCGACGACGATTTCCGGCGTCGCCTTAGGGACGTCTTTGTCGCCTGCAGCAGGTTCCGCGAGATCAATGATGCCCTGCTCGCTGGCCGCCAACAGCTGCTCGACAAGAACCGATTGCAGCTTCGCAACATCAACCGCGATATCGCCTTTGCGCGCTCCCTCGTCGGATTGCGCGGCCGCCTTCTCGTCCGGCGCGGCGTCGGCGCTCTCGGCGTTCTCGGCGGCCGCGGCAGGAGGGGTTTCCGCAGTCTCGATATCCTGCGCCGGCGCTGCGCGCGGATAGGATGGCCCTTCGGAGATATCAACGACGACGATCTCTTCGTCATTGGGAAGGCGGTACACTTTCGCCCCGCAATCGCAGTTGAAGTCGATCGCGAGTTCGGTTGTGCCGGCGCTCAGCCGAGGCCGCAGGGCGCGCACTCGATGGGCGCGGCGTTTGCGGTTCGCCTGCGAGGTGTCAAAGACGGTTTGAACGCCGTCCAATCGCAGCGTGATGCTGCGCTCGTCAAAGGCATGCTCGATCGAGACCGCAGAATCGACCCGAAAGGCGATCCGCGAGTACTCGCCATGCTCGCCGGCCCAAACCTGCAGCGACGCGGCGGAGACATCTCCGCCGCTCGTCGCCAGAAGGCCCGCCGAAAGAGCGCCTATGACGGCGAGACGCCTCATGTCGTGGCTTTCTTGAGCTCTTTAAGGGTCTCCTCGACCTCAGCGAACTTCGGACGCAACGCCCGCGGCACGTTCTGCCGAGCGACTTCAACGCAGGTCGCAGGCGGGTGCGCCTGAAGGTTGGCCACGAGAATATCGCGGATCAGGCTGTAGAACTCTTCATCGGACTCATTGACGGTGCCGACGCGAGACGCGAACGGCCCGACCACGCCGTAGGCCAGAAACACGCCAAGGAACGTGCCGACAAGAGCGCCGCCGATCATCTTGCCGAGAACCTCGGGCGGCTGATCGATGGAGCCCATCGTCTTGATCACGCCGAGAACGGCGGCCACGATGCCGAGCGCTGGAAGGCCGTCGGCCATCGTTTGGAGCGCATGCGACGAATGTTGGGAATGCTCTCGCCCAGCTTCGAGCTGCTTCTCAAGAACCTCTTCGACCTGATGCGGATCATCAAAGTTCATCGAGGCGGCTCGCAGCGTATCGCAGATCATCTCGCATGCGCGGCCGTCCGCCTGGATTTTCGGGTACTTCCCAAAAAGTTCGGACTCCTCGTGGTTCTCGATATGCTGCTCTAGCGCCATCGGATCCGAACGGCTGCATTTCAGGAGTTCGAACATCAAAGACAGAAGATCGGTGTAGTCGTCTCTGGTCCACTTGGGACCTTTGACGGCCTTACCGAGGTCCTTCATGGTGTGTTTGATGGTAGCCCCGTCATTCGCGACGATGAACGCCCCGACCGCCGCGCCGCCGATCATCATCATCTCGTAGGGCAGGGTCGACAGGATGATCCCCATCTTGCCGCCTGCGATCAGATAGCCGCCAAACACCATGGCGAAGGTGATCAGTACGCCAACTATACTACCCATTTTTCCCTCACCACCTCATAAGCAAAAGGATCAAAGGCCCTTGCGGCGCCGACGCGCTGATCCTCGGTTATCCCTCTGACCCCTCGGTCTGTTCTGCGTTGCGGCTCGCCAAGATCACCGAGATCGCGTACGCGTTCTCGGGCGACATGTTCGACAGGATCCCCGCCGCGCGATCGCTGCGCATCTCGGCCAGGAACCCGGCTGCGAACTCCGGCTCCATCTGGTTGAAGATCTCGCCCGCTTTCTTGGCCTTCATGCCCTCGTAGACGGCGATCAGATGCGCGACGTCCTGCTTCTGGCGGACCTCCGCCTGCTGCAGCGTCTCCTCAAGGCGCGAACGGGACTGCTCGAGCTTCTCGATCTTGTTGTTCAAGTGTTGGTTCAGCGCTGCGAGCTCGGCTTCGCGCAGCTGAAGTTCCTTTTCACGCTCCAGGAATTCGGCTTCCTGACGGTTGAGTTCCGACGCGCGGTTCTGAAACTTCGCGGTCAGAGATGCGACGTCGCCTGACGTGTCGATTGCGCCGGTCTGGAACGAACCGGAATCCGTGTCGACCTGCGCGGCGATCTGCGCCTCGGGCGCCAAATCCTCGGGAAGACCTTCAGCGGTCGCGCTGATCGTGCGCATCGCCGCAGAGCAAACGAGCGACACGATGATCACCGAGATCACTTCCGCGCTTCTGCTCCGGGTCCTCATTGCTCTTCTCCAGTTCCTTCACCGCCAAAGCGGCGGCTCTAACCAATCGGTTCGAAGTGATCGACCTCGTCGAAGCTCAACTGCGCTTCGGTCTTTTTGGATCGGGTGGATTTGCGGGTGCGCGTCGTCTTCGGCGCCGATTTCCGGCTCGTCGTCGACCGGCTGGTCGACGCCGCTTTCGCACGACTGCGCGTCTTTTTGGTCTCGATCACCTCGCCCTGCATCGGATCGAGCTTCGAGAGGCGGTTCACGGTCTCTTCAAGGCTGGCGATGTCGGACATCGTCACAGCGCGCATCGCCTCGTAGTCGGTCATCGTCTCGACGATCTCGTGCTTGGCTTCGCGAGCAGACTGCGCCGCCTCGAGAAGACGCTCGACAGCAGCGCCGGCGCGGTTCTCCAGCGTCCGCACCTGGTTGGTCTTGTCGCTGGCGACTTCCAGGGCGCGCATTGCGCGTGCGCGCTCGTCCATCAACGAGTTTTCGACCCATTTCAGATCCGAGACGACGCGCCGGCCCGCCTCGCGAACCGCTTCGGCGCGACCTTCCAGACCTTCAAGCGCGGCGAGCATTTCGACAGTGCGCTCCTGCACCCGACGCAGGCTTTTACTGACCGTCCAGCAGTAAAAACACGTTGCGAGCGTTCCGAGCACCAATATCCAGTCTGCGATTATGAACATTGCCAGCTCCGCTAGTTGAAGATGAATTCAGTGATGAGCAGGTCGGTCACCAACTCGCGGCCCACCGCGAGGCGGACGCGATGCAACAGCAGGGACCGAAGGCGAATGACGGCCGCCGGATCGCCAAGATCGGCCTCTTCGGCGGCGCGCAAATAGGCGGAGACGACGTCGATGATCCGCGGCATCTGCTTTGTCAGATGCGCTTCGCTCGCCGGATACGTCTCCAGATACAAAGAGGCGCGCAGATGCTGCGCCGACGCGCGATTGCCCAAGGACACGACGATTTCAGGAATGGCGACATACGAATAGCCGTCCTTGGCCAGGACAGCCGTCGAAACTGGCGCTTCCGCCTTGCCGCTCGATCCCAGATCCAATGGAATAAGCTGCGAATACACGGCGAAACCGACTCCGCCGCCGGTCGCCAAGAACAAAACCAGGGCGATTAGGATCGACATAAAGCCGCCTTTGCGCGCAGGTTTCTCCTCGATTTCCGCTTCTACGGCCATTTCGCCTTGCACCCAAGTTTTCGTCTTTCTTTCGCCATCTAGGCGCAAAGTTCTTAACTACATATTAAGGTTAAAAAAGAAATTCTGCCGGCATGTAGGGCGCGCCAAAAGTAAAGCGCGCGTTAAGGATTTGGAGTAGCCGGCGATGGAATGGCTCAAGACAACCTGGACAGGGCTCGACGTGCGTCAGCGCATCGTGCTGGCGGCGGGAACGTTCGCCATGGTGCTTATGTTCGGCCTCGTCCTGCGAATGGCCGGCACGTCCGAGATGTCGCTGCTCTACGCCAATCTCGAGCCGGCCAGCGCCGGACGGGTCATGGAAGAGCTGGACCGCGCGGGCGTCGCTTATGAAATCCGCGGCGACGCGATCTTCGTTCCGACCGCTCAGCGCGACCGGGTCCGGATCCAGCTGGCTCAAGACGGTTTGCCGGATCAGGGCGGCCGCGGCTACGAGATCCTGGACCAACTGTCGAGCTTTGGGACAACGACGCAGATGTTCGACGCCGCCCTTTGGCGCGCGAAAGAGGGCGAGCTCGCGCGGACGATCGGCGCGATGCAGAACGTCGGTAAAGTCCGCGTCCACTTGGCCCCGGGAGAGCCGCGCGGGTTCTCGCGCGAGCGCGTGACGCCGACGGCTTCGGTCACCGTGACGCGCCGCAGCGGGGTTCCGCTTACGCAAGAACAAGCCATGGCGATCCGCTACTTGGTGGCCCTAGCCGTCGAAGGGTTGCCGCCCGCGCAAGTCGCCATTCTGGATTCGGCCGACGGCGTTCTGCTGCGCCCGGGCGACGACGCCGTCGCCTTCGGCGGGCATTCCCAGCAACGTCGCCTCAGCGACACGATACAGCAGCGCGTCACCGACTTGCTGTCGGCGCGCTACGGCGTCGGCAAGGTTCGGGTGACCGCAAATGTCGACACGAACCCCGAGTCCGAAACGCTGACCGAACGGCGCATCGACCCGGATAGTCGCGTCGCCATTCACACGGATGTGGAAGAGGCGGAAGAGACATCCGCAGACGAAAGCGCGGCCGTCACAGTCGCGAGCAACCTGCCCGAAGGCGATGCAGGCGGCGGTGGTCAGTCGAACTCGCAGCGCACCACGACCCGCGAACGCACGAACTACGAGTTCTCTGAAGTTCGCCGTGAAGTCCGTCGTGAAGCGGGGCAAGTCCGCAAGATCGCAATCGCGGTTCTGATCGACGCGCAAGAAACGATCGGGGACGATGGCCAGACGGTCATGACGCCGGTGTCGCCCGAAGAGCTCGAGTCGGTGGAAGCGTTGGTCAAAAGCGCGATCGGCTTCGATGAAGCGCGCGGCGACGTCGTGACGGTGCGGAGCCTCGAGTTCTCGACCCCCAACGTCCCAACTCCAGAGCCCGTCCCCGGCCTCGCGACAAGACTGATCGAACAAAACGCCTTGGCCCTCATTCAGCTGGGCGTGCTGGCGGTGATGACCATTGTGACCGCGTTGTTTGTGGTTCGTCCGCTTCTGCGTACGCAAACCGCGTCTCCGGCAGGGGCCCTGACCGCGGAAAACGCGCCTGCGCTGCCAGGCGGTTCCGATACGGACAGCCCGACGCCTCTGGGCGACGACGCACAGCTTACGCCGATCGACATGCAGCCAGACCCCATTGACGAGCTTCAAGCGCTGGTCAGCGATCGGCCGGAAGAAGCGCGAAGCGTGCTGCACAGATGGCTTCGGGACGATCCGCTTGAGAGCCGAGAGGTCTTGTCATGAGTTCGCCTCTCGTCCTGACAGACTTCAGCACCGAACCGCAAACGACAGCTGAGCCGGCGCCGGAAATCGATCGCGAGGTAAAGCTCGAAATGTCGCCAGACGAGTTGGAGAAGCTCCTGCGCGACGCCGAGGCGCGCGGCCGAGAGGGGGCGCTTGCCGCCGTCAAAAGCGCGCAGCAAGCCACAGCCCATCAGGTCGGCGACGCCGTCAACGAAGCGATCGATCTTTTCCGAACGGCGGAGGAAACGCATCGGCGGCATCAGTTGGCGCTCTTGACGACGGTGTTGAGCAAGACCCTGCCGTCCCTGGCGAAAACAGGTGCGCTGCGCGAAGTGGAGCTTGAGTTGAACGCCGCCGTGTCCACTGGCTTCACTGACAAGATGTTGCTTCGTCTGAGCGACGACCTTGGCGAGGAGGCGATGACGCGCCTGAAGGACCGTTTCGCCGACCACCCCATTGAGATCCAGCCGTGTGCCGATCTGCCTGAACTCGTTCGGCTTGAATGGCCGAACGGGTCGTTGGCGTTCGATCCGTCCGCGGCGGCTGCTCGCGTAATTTATTCACTAGAACAGGAACTTGAGCGAGGTTGAGGAGGACAGAATGTCTGAACAGAGCGCCGAAGAATTGGCGACCCAAGATTTGGCTGCGGAAGAAGTGATCGCGCCGAACCCAGAAGAAGCTCCGATCCTGGAAAGGCGTGAGACGACCGCTGAGAACCGGCGGAACCGAGCGATCTTTTCCGTCCCCGTCGAACTTGTCGTCTCCGTCGGCCGCGCGCGGCCACGGATCTGCGATCTGCTCGACATGGAGAAGGACGCGCTGATACCGCTCGACACCAAGATCGAAGATCCAGTGGAGATCCTCGTCGGCGATCGCGTTCTGGCGCGGGGCGAGCTGCATGAACTCGAAGATGGATCCGGTCGTCTGGGCGTGCGCCTCACCGAAATCCTGGAATTCGATCCTCGGAGCGATCTGCCATGAAACCCCTCATGATGAAGGGTCTCGTCGTCGCCAGCGCGCTGGTGGTCGCCCTCGCCGCGACTCCTGCGATCGCTCAAACCGTCCAGCTCGATCTGGGCGGCGAAGGCTCTTTGTCGATCCGCGCCGTTCAACTGTTCGTTCTGATTACGATTCTGAGCCTCGCGCCCGGGATCGCGATGATGGTCACCTGTTTCCCGTTCATGGTGACGGTGCTGTCGATCCTGCGGCAGGCGATCGGTCTGCAGCAGGCGCCGCCCAACATGCTGATCGTGACGCTCGCGCTCTTTCTCACCTATTTCGTCATGGAGCCCGTTTTCACCGAAGCATGGCAAACGGGCGTGCTCCCTCTGCTCGAAGACACGATCGACGAGGACCAGGCTCTTGAAAGCATCGCTGCTCCGTTCCGGGAGTTCATGTTGATGCGAGTCTCGCCCTACACCCTTCAGGCTATGATCGAAGTCGCTCCAGGCCGGGGAGACGTGGACGTCGCCAACCCTCCGCTTTCGATCTTGCTGCCGTCGTTTCTGCTGTCCGAGCTTCAGCGTGGCTTCGAAGTCGGCTTTATGATCTTCCTACCGTTCCTGGTGATCGACATCGTCGTCGCTTCAGTGCTGATGTCGATGGGTATGATGATGGTGCCGCCCGTCGTCGTCTCGCTGCCGTTCAAACTCGCTTTCTTCGTCATGGCTGACGGATGGACGCTGTTGGCAGGCGCTCTGGTCCGCGGATACGGGGTCGGTTAGCGAGCAAACGCGATCGACCGGACGATTGAAGAACTTGCGCCTGCAGCGTGGAGACCGCTGCAGGCGCGCCAGTCGCCGCTCTCTCAGTCGGCCGCCGCTCGTCGGGCCGGGTGTTCGTCGATGTTCGGTTCGTTGAACAAGGATCGGATGGGATCGCCGCGCTTCAGGTAGCACTCGGGAACCGCAAAGATCTCACGGGACCCCATGCTCTCGCTCAACGCGAGCAGCTGCTTCCAGTCGCGGTCGTCCACATAGGGTCGCAGGCAAAGCACGATGTCCCGGAAGACAGATGTGAGAAGACGGTGATCCGCTTCGCTTTTGTTGTCTTTATCGGCAAAGAACTCTGACCCCTCGGCAAAGATCAGAACTTTGCGCAATAGCTCCGCCGCTGTGCTCGATGGCGTTTTCGCAACAGATCCAACCAGCTCAAGCTGCGCGTCCATCGCACCGCCTAGGGAAAAATCTCCAAGACCGTCAGAGCTGTCGTCGCCGGTCGTTTCAATCGCCTTACCTAACGTAACGTAAGTGTCAAAAAGTGACGTGACGCTATTACGCTTGTCCTCAGACATTCAAACGGCTCTCCCAATTTGGGAACCCAAAGAAAGCTCCCACGTAATCAAGCGTAACGATTAAGTTAACGCCGTAAAGTCCTGTGATAGGCCGCTTTATTGAAAAGTTTTCTAGCGACCCCAAATCCATAAGGAGCAAGTCGAAACTAGTTGAGGTGAAGCTCTCGCGGCTGGTCGCGCAAACGTGCGCCTCAACGTTCTCCAGAAGGCAGCGATGAAGTCCGCGCCAAAATATGGGTCTCTCCCGACTGAGCACGCCTGCCTCATCGCGGTGCAGGGAGCCGGAAGTTTCACCGACGCCGCCCAGCAGCTCGGCATTTCTCCTTCGGCGGTTTCAAAAGCCATTCGCAGGCTGGAAATGCGTTTGGATTGTCGGCTGATAGACCGGACGACGCGGCACATAGCGCTGACGTCAGACGCCGAGATGTACCTGGAGAAAATCTCGGCGATCTACGACGAGATGCGCAGTCTCGATGAGAGCATCAAAACGATCAACCGAGAAACAGTCGCTGAAATCTCGGTCTGCTGTCCGACCTTTTTCGCAAGGCAATTTCTTGTTTCAGCAATTAGTAACTTCCTAAAAAAATACCCAAACATTGCATTCCGGATCGATGAAGAAGACAAGCCAACTGATGATTTTCGAAATTATGATATAATCATCTCGGGAAAACCTCCGAAAATTGAGCGAAGCCTTTCAAGAAAGATTTTTTCAAGCCCTCGCGGTCTTTATGTTGGGAAAAACCACAGCCTTTTCGACAAACAGGCGGTGTATTTTCAAGATATTCAGGAAAAGAACTTCATCATTTTCGGCTTCTCTGAAACTCAAAAGCGGATACCCTTGTTGCGACAGGGCGGTATCTTTTACTTCGAACCCCGCGCGGTGTGCGCGGTATCTACGTCACAACTCGCCATTGACCTTGCCGTCGCCGGCGCGGGCGTCATCCAGATCATCGATCATGCCGTCTCAGATCACGTAAAAAGCGGTCGTCTCAAAAGGCTCAACATCAAGAAGTATGTCTCTGAACGGGTCGACTTCTACGCGATTCAGAGCCCTCTGGCGAAGTCGCGAAAGGTTACCAACGAGTTCCTGCTACAGGTCAGCAAAGAGATAAGCTCGTTCTAGTTGGATCCTGTCCGCATCCGAACGCCTTTTGGATCGAACGCCGCGGCTGTGGAAACACGCGCCGCGTAGGATCGCCCGGCGATCGAGATCTCGACCTCCGATTGCGCCACACGTGCGTCCGATAGCGACAGGTCGGCGAGCGCGACGGGGCGACCGAGGCGATAGCCGAACGCGGCCGAGGTCGTCTTCCCGGCGATCGCGCCGTTGAACCGCACAAGTTCGTTGCCCAAGGGGTTGGCGTCGGGGTCTTCCAGGATCAGGCTGACGACACGGTTCGCCCGCCCCTCGTCCCGCTGCCGTTCAATCGCTTCGCGGCCAACGAAATCGCTCTGCCACGCGATCGCGAAGCCAAGTCCGGCCTCCAACGGCGAAATGTCGGTATCGAAATCATGACCATAGGAAAGGAACCTCTTTTCGATCCGCATCGACGTTTGCGCATAGGCGCCGGCGGGACGCGCCCCTTGGGCGTAGAGCGCGTCGTAGATCTTCGGCGCGTTTGCGGCCCGGCAGGTGATCTCCCAACCAGCCTCACCCACGTAGGAAAGCCGGACGGCGCGGACATGGGCGCCGGCGATCTCGGCCTCCCCAACGCGGAAGTAATCCAGATCCGTCAGTTCCGAGGCCCCTACTCTACGCGCGATGTCGGCCGCGTTAGGGCCCATCAGACCGATGACCGCAAACTCTTCAGTCGAGTCCCGCAGCGTCACCCGATCGTCGCCTAGATGCCGCTTGAGCCAGGCGATGTCGCGCCGGATCGCGGTGGTGCCGACAAACAGACGATAGTGCTCGTCCGTGATGCGCACCGCTGTCAGATCGCTCTCGATGCCGCCGGCCGGGTTCAGCATCGCTGTGTAAGTGGCTCTGCCCGGCGCACGCGTCATGTCGTTTGCGCAGACACGGTCAAGAAAGCTCTCCGCGTCGGGGCCTTCGACTTCGATCTTCCCAAAAGTCGATTGGTCGAAGATCGCGGCGCGTTCATGCGCATGGGCCACCTCAGCGGCGACGTTGTCGAACCAGTCCGGCTTGCCGAAGCTCAGGATCGGCTCGCGCTCTTTTCCAAAGTAGACGGGGCGTTCCCAACCGAACACCTGTGTGAAATGCGCTTTCGCATCGACCCACTTTTCATGCAGCGGCGTAAGACGAAGGTTCCGCGCGCTTGACCAGTTCCGGCCCGGATAGGCGATTTCATAGTGCTTTCCGAGCACCTCGGGCGCGCGTGCGGTCAGCGCCTCGACCGAGTTCAGACAGTCGGGATACCGTTTCGGGTCGGCCTCGTGCAGGTCCGCAGGCGGGTGGCCGTGCTGGATGCAGTGCGACAGGGCCATGCCTGCGCCGCCGCCGGTCGCAACGCCGACCGAGTTCATGCCGCAGCCCAGAAACAGCCCGCGGGTCTCGGCGGTTTCCCCGAGCAGGAACGAGCTGTCCGGGGTGAAGCTCTCAGGACCGTTGAGCAGCATCTTGACCTCCGCTGTCTGAAGCGGCGGCAGGCGGTGCAGCGCATTGTGCATCATCGGTTCGAAGTGATCCCAGTCCTCCGGCAACAGTTGAAAAGCGAAGTCTTCGCCCAGACGGTCAGGATCGATTGGCTTGCCCATCGGCTCAAAGCATCCGACCAACAGTCCACCGCTGTCGTCACGGATGTAGAGGTGGCCGTCATGGTCCGAAAGCGTGGGCAGGTTGCCGGTGATCCCGTCCACGGGCTTTGTCAGAAGGTAGAAGTGCTCGCAGGGCCAGACCGGAACTTTGGCCCCGCCCATCGCCGCCGCATTTCGGCTCCAGAGCCCCGTGCACAGCGCGACGGCGTCGCAGCGGATCAACCCGTTCGCGGTCTCGACGCCGACCACGCGGCCGTCCTGTGTCTGGATGCCGGCGACCGACGTATCTTCGAAAACCCTGGCGCCCCGCGCGCGGGCGCCTTTGATCAAGGCGGCGCAAAGGTCTGACGGGCTCACCCGCCCGTCATCCGGAGACCAGACGGCGCCGACGACGTCGTCAGCGTTCATCAGCGGCCAGCGCTCTTTCGCTTCTCCGGCCGAGATTGCCTGCGTCCGCACGCCAAACAGGGCCGCCAGCGCCTCCTGCCGCTGAATGTGGGTCATGCGGTCCTCACTTGCCGCGATCGACAACGACCCCTTGTTGATCCAGCCGGTCTGCTGGCCTGTTTCAGCTTCGAGCTGAGAGTACAGTGAGACAGAGTAGCGGATCAGTTCCGTGAGGTTGCGCGTCGAGCGCAACGCGCGCACTTGCGCGGCGGAATGCCAGGTCGTGCCGGATGTGAGCTTGTTGCGCTCTAGCAGGATCGCATCGCTTACCCCGTCTTTGGCCAGGTGGTACAGCGTCGAACAGCCCATAACGCCGCCGCCAATGACGACAACTGAGGCGTGGGATGGGAAGTCGGCCATCGCAGAGGTTCCTTGCGTTGCGGTTCTTCGGTCCGAAAGCGGTTGCCGCTTACGAAAGAAGTCTCGCGTTATCGGGATCGAACGCCGGATCGGCGACGACAGTGGCGGCGCGGCGATCGCCGAGTATCTGGACGTCGAGTTTTCCGCCTGGTTCGGCGACGTCCGAGTTGATCCAGCCGACACAGAGGCTCTGCCCGAGCCGCCAACCGTACCCGCCTGACGTGGCGTAGCCGACAAGGGTTTCACCCTGGAAAATGGGCTCCGAACCCCAGCAATCAGCCTCACGCCTGTCGCCGCCGCGAGGTTCAACCGCGAGTGTCGCGAGAACGCGCTGTGGGATCGTTTCGCGGGCGGCGTCGACCGCCGCGCGACCAATGTAGTCTTTCGATCGCGAGCAAAACGCTTCCAGCCCAGCCGCTCGGGGCGAGACTTCGACCGTCAGCTCATGTCCCCAGCTGCGGTAGCCCTTCTCAAGACGGAGATTGCTCAAGGCCCGAGAGCCGACGAGCTGCAGCCCATGGAGCTCGCCCTCGGCCAGCAGCGTGTCGAACAGGTCGTAGAGGTGCTCCATCGGGCAATGCAGCTCCCAACCGAGCTCGCCCGCATAAGAGACCCGAAGCGCGAGACCGCGCACTCGTCCGATCTCGACAGGGCGACATGTCATGAAAGGGAAGGCGCTCGTCGAAAAGTCATCCTCGCTCAGCGATTGCAGCAAAGCCCGCGCGTTCGGTCCGCTGACCCCCAGGACGCCCCGAGAGGCCGTCACCATCGAGATGGAGACGTCAAAGGCTGCGGCATGGCGCTCGAGCCAACGCCGGTAGACGCCCTCGGCAAGCGTTGCGCCTACGAGGTAAAACGAGGTTTCGCTGAGGCGGCAGATTGTGACGTCGCCGACGACCCCGCCTCTCTCGTTCAGCAACAGCGACAGGCGCATGCGCCCATCGACGGTCGGCGCCTTCGCGGAGCCGACATAGTCCAGAAAGGCGTGCGCGTTCGCCCCTTCGACCAGAAACTTGCTGTACGCGCTCATGTCGATCAGGCCGACGCGCTCGGCTACGGCGCGGCATTCCTCGCCGACATGTTCGAACCAGTTGGGTCGCTCGAAGCTCGGTTCGTCGCGCGGCGCGACATGGTCGGGAGCATACCAGAGCGGTCTCTCCCATCCGTAGGCCTGCCCCATGACGGCGCTATAGGCCAGCTGCGTCGAATAAATCGGGGTCGTCCGCAATCGGCGCCCCGTCCGTCGTTCTAGCTGAGGATAGATGATCTCATAGCGGATCGGGAACACCTCGTATGTGCGCTCTCGGGCAAAGGTCTGCGTCGTCCAGTCTCCAAACCGAGCGACATCGATGAACGACAGGTCCATCTCGGGTTCGCCGTCCAGGACCCACTGGCTCATCGCCAGACCAACGCCGCCGGCCTGAGCGATGCCGCCAAGAAAACCGCAGGCGACAAAGAAATCCGGCGCGCCCGGTAGTGGTCCGATCATCGGCCGCGCGTCCGGCGCGAAGGAAATGGCGCCGTTGACGATCCGCTTCACGCCAGCCGCGTTCAACGCCGGCACGCGAGCGTGGATCGCAGCAAGCTCATCAGAGAGACGATCGAGATCGTCCTCAAAAAGCTCCATCCCGAAACTCCAGGGCGCGCCCTTGCCGCCCCAGGCCGCACGGCAGTCTTTTTCCCACGGCCCGAGGAGCAACCCGTCCGCTTCTTGACGCATGTAGAACTGGGAGTCGGTGTCGCGGATCATCGGCAACTCATTCGGATGCGCCGCCACCTCCGCCATGCTCTCCGTGACGATGTAATGATGCTCCATATTGGTGATGGGCAGCCGAGCGCCGACCATGCGCGCGACCTCATCGGCCCAGAACCCGCCGGCGTTGACCAGGATTTCGCAGTCCCAGCACTCCTCGCCGACATGCACGCGCCAGCCGCCGGAGCGCCGTTCGATCCGATCGACGCGCTTTTCGCGGAGGATCGAGGCGCCGTAGCGGCGCGCTCCGGCTGCAAGCCCCATCGTCACTGAATAGGGATCGACATAGCCCTCCTCCGGGTCCCAGGCTCCGCCGACGAGCCCGTCCGTCGCGATCAGCGGGTGTTTGGCCTTGATTTCCGAGGGCGTGACCAGTTCGTACTCGATCCCAAGCGCCCGGAACTTGCCCGCAAGGAACCTGAACTCCTCCATCCGCTCCGGCGTCTGCGCCAGAAAGAAACCGCCGACCACATGGCTGCCGACTTCCTGACCGACCTCCTCTGCGAGACCGTCATAGAGGCGCAGTGAATAGGCCTGCAGCGCCGAGAGGTTGGGAAAGGCGCTTTGCGTATGGACATTGCCCGCAGCGTGCCAGGTCGCGCCCGAGGTCAGCTCATTCCGCTCGAGCAGGAGCGCGTCGCATCTCCCGGTCTTGGCGAGGTGATACAAGATCGAGCAACCGACGCTGCCGCCGCCGATCACGATCACGGACGCTCGGCCGGTTCGCTCACTCATGCGCTGCGTCCTTTTCCGGGAGCACCGCAACAGACAGCTGTGAATAGTCGTTCCGGCGGTCGCGCTGGAACGGCAGGCGAGACGCGGCGGCCGCCTTGAAATTCGCCGGAAGCTCGACGCGCCAGAAGGTCTCCTCGCGACCCAAAACGTCCTCGGGGGTCTGATCGTCGGCATAGCCAGGACACCAGATCGAGCCGCCCCAATTCTCTCCGGCCCGGTTCAGTCCGAGCCAGGCGACGCTGTTCTCGATCGCTCGGGTCACGACGAACGGCCGCCAGCTATGGAAAGAGACGTCGCGATAGTAAGCGCCGCTTTGCAGAACGACGTCCACGCCCTCGGCGGCGAGGCGTGCGGCGAGATCCGCGAACCGGATATCATAGCAGATCATCGGGGCCAGCTTGAAACCCGCGACCTCGAAGACAAACAGCTTGTCTCCCGGCTGAAAATGCGCGGCTTCCGCCGACGCGCCAAATTGCGCGATGTGCAGCTTGTCGTACCAGCCGAGCAGGCGGCCGTCGGGGCCCACGGCCGCCTGGCAGATGTGACGTCCGTTTTCGCCGCGGCGTGGAAATCCGTAAACAATCGTTGTCCGCAGTTTGGCCGCCAGTTCTGAGAAGCGACGAAAACTTGGGCCCTGCAACGGCTCTTCCAGCAGCGCCAAACGATCAAACGCGTCATCGGAGTACTCGATCGAAGACAGCTCCGGCAGCACGATCACATCCTGCGCGCAGGGAGACGCGTTGGCGGCGATCAGCCGAGCGAGATTTTCGAGATGGGCGTCGCGCGCGCTGGCGTCCCGGATCTTCGGAACCGCAATCTGGCAAGCGAGAATCCGCAGCGCGTTCATGCCTCTTTTCCTTATCGAATCGCCGAACGTTCCAAACTGTAGGATCTTGCAACGCTTCGTAACATATGTTTCTTACATAGACGATGTTGAAACATATATTTCTTAGCCATTGATCGGGGTACGATGACGACGCCGAGCGAAACGCCGATACGTGATCAGCTTTCACAAAGGCTCAATGAACTCAGTCCCCAACTCAAACGCGCCGCGCATTACGTGCTCGACAATCCCGACGAGATCGCAACCCAGTCTTTGCGGCATGTCGCCCGTGCGGCGGATTTGGCGCCGCCGACGTTTTCGCGGCTCGCCCGGGCGGCGGGCTTCGCCTCCTATCAAGAGCTCCGCAACAAGTGCCGCGATGAGTACCGCGCGCGGTCCACACGGTTCGCTGACCGCGCGCTTGAGCTTATCGAAGGCGCCTCTGGCGTCGACGCGGCCAATGACGATCTGCTGGTTCGGCACGCCGCCGCGAGCGTCGTCGGGATCGAGGCGTTGCTGGCCGACATCGACGTCGCCCGCCTGGACGCCGCGGCTGCTCGGCTGGCGTCCTCTCGCCGGGTCGCCCTTATCGGAGCGCTGAGCGCGGCCGCCTTTGTCGAATACGCCGGCTATGTCAGTGGAATGGCGCTGCCGAACTGGAGCGTATTCGGTCGCAACGGATCCTCGTTGCCGTCTCAGATCTTGGATCTCGGCTCTGAAGACGCCGCCCTTTGCATATCGATGTCGCCCTATGCAGGCCGAACCGTGCGGGCAACCCAGCTCGCGCGAGCGCAGGGAGCCTTTGTCCTTACGCTGACCGACGCCGCGACGTCGCCTCTGGTCGAGTGCGCGGACGCCAGCTTCTTTGTTTCGACGGAGAGCCCGCAATTCTTCCCGTCGCATGTAGCGATGCTTGTGCTTCTCGAAACGCTGATTGGACATGTCGTGCGCCGCAGAGGGCTGGAGGCCCAGCAGCGGATCGCAACGGTCGAACGCCAAAGCTCGGTGCTTGGCGAGTACTGGCCCTCGAACCCCGTTGCCTAGGGTCTGTTGTGCGCCTCGCGACAGCGCCAAGCCCGCTCGACGCAATTGGGATCATCGTCTTTGGCGGCGCCAGTGGGCGTCGAACTCAATCGATCCGGAGGTCACCCCAGCGATCGGATGGTCTCGATCAAAGCTTTATGGATCTGTCGGGGACCGAGATCCGAGCGGTTGGCGTGCCTACGGGCGCCCGGCACGCGCACGCCCTCAAGCCCGCTAAGACGGTTCACAAAAGCGTCTGCGTGCGCCTCCCACCCAGCGCCGGCGATCATCGCGGGCGACAGCGCGATCACCATCTCGCCTCCTCGCGGGGGACCTCCGTCGCGGTTGTCCGTCTCAGCCGCCTCATAGCTGAACTGATCTCCCGTCAGCCCCGCGGCCAGCAACTCGACCATCATGGCGATGGCCGACCCTTTGTAGCCGCCGAAGGGCAACAGAACGCCCTTCGCAATCTCCGCCGGGTCGGTGGTCTCGTTTCCGTCGGCGTCGAGACCTGTGCCTGGTGGAACCGACGCGCCGTCTCGCGCGGCGATCTGAACGTCGCCCATGGCCATCGCAGCGGTGGCCATGTCGAAACAGACCGGCTTCTTGCCGGGCCGAGGCCATGCGAAGGAAATCGGGTTGGTCCCGAACAGCTTCTCGGTCGATCCCGCCGGCGCGACCGCCGGCATGTATGCGGTGCAGGCGATGCCGACGAGGCCCCGATCAGCCAGATACTCCGTCTCGGGCCATAAGGCGGCGAAGTGATGGATGTTGGTCAACGAAAGCGCCGCAACGCCCGTTTCCGCTGCGGCCGACGCCAGAACCGGCAAACCGGCGGCCTGCGCAAGCGGGGCGAACCCTCTCTGACCATCGACATGGATCACCGACGCCGTTCGACGGGTCACGACGGGCCTGGCCGCGCCGTCGACCTTTCCGCTCCGCAGAGCCTTTACGTAACCCGGTAGACGGAAAAGCCCGTGCGAGTGCGATCCGTCTTGTTCTGCGCGGGTCACGATGTCTGCGAGCGCCTTGGCGTTTTCGTCATCGCAGCCGTTGGCCAGCATCGTGGCGAGGGCGAGGTCGTAGATTTCATGAAGAGTCAGGCTGATCGTACTCATAACGAGCTTCCTCAGGTCAGGCGTCGCATGCCGCGTCAGTTATCAGACAACGCGCAACCGAGTCGAAGCGGATCGCCAAAAAAACGAAAGCGCCATGCTGAAGGGCGTTGGACTGGGGCAAGAAAGCCAGGCCGGGTGCTTCGGGATAGAAGCCTCAGACGCGCCTAGCGTTCGGATCGGGAGCGCAAGCCCTCGACCCCCGGGATCTCGGCCACAGCAGCGCCGATATGTTCAAGGAAAGCCGTCAGCCGTCGCGTGCGCCGTCGCGCGGGCAAGTAGGCGGCGTTGACGGTCAACGACGGCGCGCGCCAGCAGGGCAGGACGTCGACAAGAGCGCCGGAGTTCAGATCTTCGTCGACGAACCAGCGTGGCAACACGGCGTATCCTACCCCCATCACGGCGGCCTTATGGGCTGAGAATATGTTGTTTGTGCTCAGCGACGCGCGCGCCGCCAGCGTCTCCTTCTCGCCGTCGGCGTGGGTCATCGGGATCGATGTGGCCTCGAAGGGTTGGAGCGCTGCGCAGGGTAGATCCGCGAGATCTGCGGGCCTGCCAGGCCGGTCGCCGCCAAGCAGCCTCGGCGCAGCGACGACCATGCGCTCCACCTTGCCCAGAGGTCTCACGACGAGGGTTTCGTCCGGCACGTCGCCGACCTTGATCCAAAGGTCGCAACCGATCTCAGCGAAGCGGATAGGCGCATCGTCTAACAGCCAGGAGAGGACGACGCCCGGATGGGCCTGCTGAAACGTGAGCGCCGCCTCGGCGAGCTGGAGTTGACCAAGCGCAACTGGAGCAATGATCTTCAGGCGTCCACTCAGCGCCTGGTCGCTCTCCGCGAAACGTTCGGAGAGCGCATCCCAACCTTCGATCAACTTGCGCGCTTCGGTGAGGCAATCCTCGCCCGCCTCGGTGAGCGCGAGAGAATGAGTTGTTCGCCGCACCAGTTCGACGCCAAAGCGCGTCTCAAGCTCCGCCAGATGTCGACTGGCCGACGCCTGACTCAAGCCGAGATCCCGAGCGGCTGAGCTGATCGAACCCCGCTCGGCGATGCGGGCGAACGTCTCGAGAAGGGTCAAACGATCCAGGCTCTTACTCATGCACTTAACGGATAACTGATTCTTGCTTCAACTGTCTACCGTATCTCGGGCGCTTTGGCCATTTTCTGACTCGTCAGCCGCGCAACCGAACGACGCGCGGCGCATAAAAGGAGAGTTAGGATGTTGGACCTTCAACAAACCCCGAGAACCTTTGCGATTGGCGGCGATCTGCATGTGAACCGTCTGGGATATGGCGCCATGCGCCTCACCGGTCAGCCTGGCAATTTCGGCCCGTATGAGGATTGGGAGGGGGGTCTGGCGTTGCTGCGCCGCGCCGCCGATCTTGGCGTCGCCTTTTTCGACAGCGCCTGGGCCTATGGACCGGAAAGCGCCGACCAGATCGTCGGCGAAGCCTTGGAAGGCCGCGATGTCTTCCTCGCGACCAAGGGTGGCGTCGACAAGCGCCGCAGTCCGAACGGGGACGGCGTTCAGATCACCGTAGACGGCTCACGCGACACGCTCCTGCGTCAGATCGACAAGGCGCTGGTCAATCTGCGGGTCGATCGGATCGATCTGTTCCAGCTTCATCGCCCGGATCCGAATACCCCGCTTGAGGTTTCGGTGTCCGCTCTCGCCGAAGCGCAGGCCGACGGGCGCATTGCTCATATCGGTCTGTCCAACGTCACTCGGGCGGACCTCGATCGCGCACTCGCAGTGGCGAGAATCGCAAGCGTTCAAAACCGCTTCAATATGGCGGAACCCGACGCTGACGAGCTTGTCGACTACACGGCCAGCAAAGGCGTCGCATTCATCCCATACGGGCCGCTCGGCGCGAATCCGATGCGCCAGGGCGCAAAGCTCGAACCTCGTGAAGCGCTCGCCTGGCTGCTGAAGCGTTCGCCAAACATCGTCGTGATCCCCGGGACCACGTCGATCCAGCATCTCGAACAGAACTGGGCCGCCTGGGATCTCGTTTGACCCGAGGTTCCCCGGAGAAAGCTCATGAAAGAGAACAAACACAAGCTCGCGCTGCTGACCTGGGTGGTCGTCTATCCGCTGATCACCGTGCTCCTCATAGGGCTGGAGCCCCTTGTAAGCGGTCTCGCCACGCCTCTTCGGACCCTTTTGCTTACGGCGCTGATGGTGCCGGCGATGGTCTACGTCGCGATGCCGTTTGCAAAGGCGCGGCTGAAGAACTGGCTGCAACACTAACCACAGAGAGGACCAACACATGCTGGATGAACCTGAAACCCATGCCGCGACGCCTTCCAACGAGACGTTCTCGATGAAGTTCGCGCCGCATCTTGGGCTCCTCACGCCCGAGGCGGGCATGTTCCGCCACCACGCCGGCGACGACCCCGTCGACCAGGTGAAGTTCATGGCCGACCGGGGCTTCACCGCTATGGAAGACAACTGGATGAAGATCCGCGATGTCGAGGTGCAGCGCCGCGTCGGCCGAGAACTCGAACGCCTCGACATGGAGATGGGCGTCATCGTCAACACGATGAAGTACAACGAGCCCACCTTCGTGCTTTCCGATCTGCAAGAGCGCGAGCGTTTGATGCAGGAGGTTCGGGAGACCGCAGAAGTGGCGCGCCGGGTCGGCGCGACACACGTCACGACGTTATCGGGCGCCGCGCACGGCTCGCTGCCGCGCGACTACCAAACCGCCAACATGATCGAGAACCTGAAATGGGCCGGCGAGGTTGCGGCCCAAGAAGGGATCATACTGGCTGTCGAACCGATCAACCACAAAGGTTGGGAAGGCGCGTTCCTGACCGAGATCGGCCACGCTTACTTGATCTCGAAATCGGTTGGCATGCCGAGCGTCAAAATACTCTATGACTTCTGGCATCAGCAAATACATGGCGGCGATCTGATCGAGAACCTCGATCTCGCTTGGGATGAAATCGGCTACTTCCAGATCGCCGACAATCCCGGGCGTGTGGAGCCCGGCGTCGGCGAGATCAATTTCGGCCCGATCATGCGGAAGATCGCCGAGAAGGGCTTTGATGGGATAATCGGCATGGAGTTCGACAACTCGGCAGCCGGATCGGCGGGCGAGCAAGCCGTCATCGACGCCATGCGCGCGATCGACCCGGCGACAATGGCGACGGCTCGGTCATGAACCTTCGCAGTATCTTGTTGGAGGCGATCGAATTCGAAGATGGTTCTTGCGACAAGATCTCACGCGTTGGGATCCGCGTCGCCCAAGCGGAACTTGGCGCCGAGGCGAACCCGTTGGCTTCGGCGCTCGCCCGAAAAAGCGCGGGCCACCTGGTCCACGCCAACTGCTCAATCTGTCGGGCCGGACCCTGCCTTAGCGGGCGTTAGCGTTCCGCGCTTTTGCGAAACAATCACGGGGTATTTCGGAGAGCACAAAGTCGATGAAGCGACGAACACGTAGCGGCATGTTCTCGCGGTTCGGGTAGCTCAGGTGCAGATCAAAAAGCGTCGGAGCAAATTGCTCCATTACCGAGACCAACCGCCCATCTTCGAGATGTTCGGCTCCGTAGTAAGTATCGATCTGCGTGAGTCCGAGGCCCGCGGCAGCCGCTTCCAACAGTGTCTCCGGATCGTTGAAAAGGAGCCCGCCGGGCGGATCTACGCGCTCTATCTCGCCGTCGATTTCGAACGCCCAGAGCCATACCTCACGAGACGAGAGGAACCGAAACCGCAGGCATTCGTGATCCACCAGATCCTGCGGATGGTTTGGACGACCTCTCTTCGCCAGGTACTCTGGCGCGGCGACCGTGAGAATTGGCAACCGGGAAATCGGTCGGGAAATCATGGTGCTGTCGGCTGCCGGCCCATGGCGAAACGCGACATCGACCGGGTCGTCCACAAAGTCGCGAACGGCGTCTGACGCGTCTAAATCGATCTCAACCTTGGGATGAGCGGCCCGAAACTTCGAGATAAGCGGCACCAACGTCTTGCGCGCGAAACGCTTCGGCGCAGTGATGCGCAGGAGCCCCGCGACAACGCCGCGGCTTTCGTCAAACAACGCGTCGATCTCATCCAGTTCGCGAAGCGGCGCGCGTGCGCGCTGGTACAGCAACACTCCATCGGGTGTAAGGCTCATTTTCCGCGTCGTACGCGTGATCAGCTTCACGCCGAACTGATCCTCGAGACGTTTGACGTTTTGCCCGACCGCCGCCGCCGAGATGCCGAGCGCGCGCCCCGCAGCGACAAAGCTACCGAGATCCGCCGCCACGATGAAGGCGGCCAACGCTGGTGAAGCGTGTCGGGCCATTCGAAAGATCCGCTTTAGCCACCATGAACAATTTCAAGGCTAATGCTTCGGATTAAGGGCGCCTAGATCTCTCCTGTCCAAAGTCGCGAAAACCTCAGGGGCCCGCGTACGCAAACAGGAGAAGCAGATGACGCACCCAACGGTCACCAAAGCCACGCTGACGATCCATAATCCTGACGATCCTCGACACTTCATGCGCGCGAAGCCTGTCTCGCGTTTCATTCGGATCACCAGAGGCGATGTCGTCCTGGCCGAAAGCCGTGCCGCGCTCCGTGTCACGGAAGTCGCCGGAGACGTTCTGGATCCAGTGCTCTACGTGCCGCCGGAAGATGTCGTCGAGACCTTGGAGCTTGTCGCCGACAAAGCCACCCATTGCCCGCTGAAGGGCGATGCGTCGTATCTGGCGCTCGACGGCGTGACGATCGCGTGGCGGTATGAGGCGCCCCTTGAGTTCGCAAGCGTCATCGCAGGCCGGATCGCCTTCTACAGCGATGAGGTCGCCGTCGCCGAGATTGGCCCAGCTGCGTGAGCATGCTCGACCGAAAGGGAGACCTAGCCGATGGTCACGTTCGTTTACATGATCCGTCGAAGACCTGATCTGTCACCGGCCGCATTCGAGAAAGCGGCGAGAGCATCGCAAAACCGGATCGCCGCTCTGGTCAGAGAGCGTCTTGGCGCGACCAGACATCGGCTCGCGTTTGGAGTATGTGCGAAACGCTCACACTGCGTGTCTTCGGTGCGGCGTCTAGAGGGACAAGCTCCAGACGCTTTGCTCGAACTCAGCTGGCCCAGCATAGACGCTTATGACCGAATGATGGGCACGCCTGAGGCCATTCGGATGGTCGACGACATGATCGACGCCGAGCGGTCCTGGGTCGACTTCGCCAGATCAGCGGCGCTCCTCGTCGAGAAGGAGAGCGTCGCTTGCGCCGAGTCGGCGAGCCAGGACAATTCAAAAGTATTGCTTTCGGATGAAGCAACCTAGCGAAGGCTAATCTTTCGGAAACGGCGGCTTATGTCGTCAATCACGATACGCTGACGCGCACAACCAACCATCAACCAGATGCCACAACACGGTCGCTGCAAGCCTACGCGACCGAACAGACGAGGTTTGTCATGTCACAACAATCGATTGCATCGGCTCAGGATGGGGCCCAGGCGGAACAGAACCGCCATCTGGCGCCCGAAAGGACCGAAACAGGGCGACAAAGCCGGCGCCGAGCGGCGTTACTCGGCGGAGCCGCGCTCGCAGCGCTCGTCGTCGCCGGGCATGCGAACTCGGTCTTCGAAACTGTCTCCTCCGTTCTCACCTCCGTCGAGAGGTCGACCACGGCGGTCGCCGCAACGCCGCAGGCGGTATCAGCCACTCCAGTGGACATAACTCGGCCTGACGTCCGTCGGATCACCGAATGGGACGAGTACACAGGTCGCTTCGTTGCGATCGACAGCGTGCAGGTTCGTGCGCGGGTGTCCGGCTATCTCGAGGAGATCCACTTCAAAGACGGTCAAACCGTCACCGCGGGCGATCTGTTGTTCACAATCGATCAACGGCCGTTCGAGGCGGCTCTTGCGGAGGCGCAGGCCGATCTTGCCAGCGCGCAGGCTGTGCTTGAAAACGCACGCGCTGAAAACACCCGTGGTCAGGAGCTGCTGGCTCGGCGCACAATCAGTCGCGAAGCTGCGGACGACAGGCTGCGCGGCCTCCGGCAAGCAGAAGCGCAGTTGAAAGCCGCGGAGGCCCGCGTTGCGCGCGCCGAGCTTGACCTCTCCTTCACCGAGGTTCGCGCGCCGGTCTCAGGCCGGATCAGCGATGACGCGGTCAGCGTCGGCAACCTGATCACCGGGGGCGCCGACGGCGGGACGATGCTCACAAACATCGTCTCTCTCGACCCGATCGAGTTCGAGTTCACTGTTAGCGAAGCAGACTATCTCAAATATGTGCGCCTTGACCGGTCGGGGGCCCGAGCCGGTTCTCGCGAGAACGCGAACACCGTTTTCCTGAAACTGATCGATGAAGACAACTACGCCCACGAGGGCGAAATGCGCTTCGTCGACAATCAGTTCGACGCGTCCACCGGCACAATGCGCGGGCGCGCCATTTTCTCCAATCCAAACGACGTCTTCGCGCCGGGCATGTTCGCACGGATCCGGTTAGCTGGCTCAGCCGCCTACGACGCGGTCCTGATCCCGGACGCTGCAATCCAGACGGATCAGAGCGAAAAGTTCGTCTGGGTGGCGACTGCGCAGAACACGGCAGAACGCCGGACCGTGGTGCTCGGTCCAGTGATCAACGGCCAGCGGCTGATCCGTTCCGGATTGAGCCCCGACGACCGGCTGATCGTCGGCGGCGTACAGTTTGTGGCGGCCGGCGCCCCCATCGCGCCAACCGAGCGCGATGTCGCTGAAATCGCTCAGAAATCTCGCATCCAGTAATCCGCGCCGCGCGCGCTCCCCTCCAAGGAGGCAGTCATGAACCTCTCGCATTTCTTCATTCAAAGGCCGATCTTCGCCGGTGTGATTTGGACGATCCTCGTGATCGTTGGATACCTCTCATACCTCCAGCTTCCGATCGCCCAGTACCCGAACATCGCACCACCCACCATTCAGGTGACAGCGACATATCCAGGCGCTTCGGCAGAGACCGTGGCCGAAACGGTCGCGGCTCCGATCGAAGAAGAAATCAACGGCGTGGAGGGCATGCTCTACATCACCTCGCAGTCGACCGCAGCCGGCACAGCCACGATCACGGTCACCTTCCAGCCGGGGACGGATCTCGACACCGCGCAGGTGCTCGTTCAGAACAGGGTGTCCCTCGCCGAACCGCGACTGCCGGAACCCGTGCGAAGGCTCGGCGTTTCCACTGTAAAGGCGAACCCGGACGCTCTGCTGGTCGTGCACCTCTACTCGCCGGACAGCAGCCGGGATCAGTTGTACATCTCGAACTACGCGCGCTTGCAGATGCGGGATGCGTTGCAGCGCATCGAGGGCGTTGGCCAGATCCAGTCTTTCGGCTTCCGCGAGTATGCAATGCGGATATGGATCGACCCGGATCGGGCGGCGAGCCTCAACCTGACCGGCATGGATATCGTCGAGGCGCTCCGCAGTCAGAACGTCGAGGTCGCCGGCGGCGTGCTGGACGCTCCGCCAAACGATGCGCAAGGCGCCTTCGAGATCAGCGTTCGAACGGAAGGACGGCTCGAAACGCCTGCCGCGTTCGAGGCGGTCATCATCAAGACCGGATCGGGCGGCGAAGAGGTTCGTCTCGGCGACGTCGCTCGCGTCGAACTCGGCGCGCGGGACTACACGACCAACGCGCAGCTCGACGACAAGCCGGCGCTGGCGATGCTGTTCAACCAGCAGCCTGGCTCGAATGCGCTGGCGACCGCGGAGCGGATCCTCAGCGCGGTCGAGGAGATGTCGCAGTCGTTTCCAGAAGGGCTCGACTACGAGGTGATTTGGAACCCGACGGAGTTCGTCTCCGAGTCGATCCGAGCCGTTGAACACACCATCCTTGAGGCGGTTGTGCTGGTTTCGCTCGTGGTGTTCCTGTTCCTGCAGAGCGTCCGGGCCGCAATCATTCCGATCATCGCAATCCCGATCTCGCTGATCGGCGCTTTCGCAGTGATGCAGGTCTTCGGTTTCTCGCTGAACACCCTGTCGCTCTTCGGGATGGTGCTGGCGATCGGCATCGTCGTCGACGACGCGATCATCGTCGTCGAAAACGTCGAGCGCAAAATCCATGAAGGCCTCGCCCCTCGGGACGCCGCTTTCGCGACCATGAATGAGGTTGGATCCGCACTCGTGTCGAGCGGGCTGGTCCTGTCGGCGGTGTTCATTCCGACCGCCTTCCTCGACGGGATCACCGGCGCATTCTTCCAGCAGTTTGCGATTACCGTCGCCACCGCCACGATACTCTCGGTCGGCGTCTCGCTCACCTTGTCGCCGGCGATGGCGGCGCTGCTGCTGAAGCCCAAGAAACCCAAGAGCGAACTCAAGCTTTGGGAGAAGCCGTTGGCGGCGTTCTTCGACGCTTTCAATTCGAGGTTCGATCGGCTTACGCGCGGCTACTCGGCTCTGGTGAAGCGGCTGGTGCGGATCAGTGCGCTGGTGCTTGTGGTCTATGGCGGACTGATGGCGGTCGGCGCTTACCAGCTCGACCGTGCGCCAAAAGGTTTTGTGCCGCCGGTCGACCAGAACTACGTCATCACGGTTGTTCAGCTTCCCGCCGGCTCCTCGCTCTCACGCACAGAAGCCGTGATGAACGAGGTCATCGCCAAAGGGCTCGCGCATCCGCATATCGAGCATGCGGCCGCCTTCGCCGGGCTGGACGGAGCCACGCTGACGACGGCCTCGAACGCCGCGGCCGTGTTCTTCACGATGTCCGACATCGGCCCGCGGGTCGCGGAGGGCTATGATGTGAACCGCGTCCTCGGCGATCTGCGCGCAGAGTTCTCTGACAACCGCGACGCCTTCATCCTTGTCGTGCCCCCGCCGCCTGTTCGCGGCATAGGGAACGCGGGCGGCTTTAAGGGCTACATCCAGGATCGCGCGGGTCTCGGCTACGACGCGCTTGCCGCCGAGGCGCAGAAGATCGCCGCAGCTGCGAACGCAACCGATGCGGCCACCTCGGCTTTTTCAATCTTCAATACGGCCACGCCTCAGCTCTTCACCGACATCGACCGCGCGCGCGCCGAGCAGCTGGGCGTCGCTGTAGAGGACGTGTTCGCAACGCTGGAGGTCTACCTGGGCTCGGCTTACGTGAACGACTTCAACGCCTTTGGCCGCCCGTTCCGGGTGACTGCGCAAGCCGACGCCGACTTCCGCCAGTCGGACGACGACGTGGCGAGACTGCGCGCGCGAAACGAGGTGGGCGACATGGTTCCAATCGGCTCGGTTGCGACGTTTCAGACCGTTACCGAGCCAAATCGCGTCGCTCGCTACAACCTTTACCCTGCGGCGGCCGTGCAGGGAGACGTGGTCTCCGGCTTTTCGACCGGCGACGCGTTGAGCGCGGTGGAAGCAGAGGTGGCGTCAGAGCTCGGCCGGGGCTTCGGGTTTGAATGGACCGAACTTGCGCTGCAGGAGCGTTTGGCGGGCAATACGGCGGCGTTAGCGTTCCTGATGGCGGTGGTCTTCGTTTTCCTGCTGCTGGCCGCTCAATATGAAAGCCTGACCTTGCCGCTCGCGGTTATCCTGATCGTGCCAATGACGCTTTTGTCGTCTATCACGGGCGTGCTCATGGAAGGGCTCGATATGAACATCCTGGTTCAGATCGGGTTTGTCATCCTGATCGGATTGGCGGCGAAGAATGCGATCCTGATCGTCGAGTTCGCCAAACAAGCCGAGGACGGCGGTCTGGACCGACGCTCTGCGGCGGTTGAGGCGGCGACGTTGCGGCTCCGTCCCATCGTGATGACGTCGTTCGCCTTCATTCTCGGTGTCGTACCGCTGATGTTGGCGACTGGAGCAGGTTTCGAAATGCGTCAGTCTCTTGGCGTATCAGTGTTTTACGGGATGCTTGGGGTGACCTTGTTCGGCCTGTTGTTCACCCCGGTTTTCTATGTGACGTCGGGTTGGCTGGGCCAGTTGGCCCAAGGGAGGCGAAACGAAAGCGCCAGATCTTCCGAGCCGTCGGCGATCGGCGCCGACTGACCAAGAGACCACGCAAGATCTCAAAACTCGAGCGGCTCTCGGTTTCCTGAGAGCCGTTTTTTCTGAACGGCGAGACACATGACCTCGCACAAATGGAAGTGATCCGAGGTCTTCGTAGCTGCCCGAACAGCGGCTTTCGAGGCCGCCGCGCCCGTTGACGGGTCGCTTCGCGTCGTTACGGCTTTTCTTGCATCCGAAAAGCTCTCTTCAACAGCCTTTGGCGGCGGCTCCAAGACAGGTCGGATAAGAGCTTCAGACTACTCGGCCAGCGCCTGCGCAAGCTGCCAAGTCGACGTCTCCACGTGAACTGGATCGCTCTCGGATTGCATCTGTCCGGGCATACGAGTTCCTGGGTCAGACGCCACCAGCTCTTTCAAGCTCAGCAGTCGGTCCAAGAACTCTGGGGAACCGCTGTGGTCTATCATCAAATAGTACTGCCCGATGTCATGTGGGCGGCCCGTCGGCGCCTTCAGTGGTTGAACGTCGCGGCTGAGAGCGCTTCCCGTCATCCCGGAGGCGAGAAGCTCGGCCATCAGTCCGAACCCCCAACCCTTGTAACCTCCGACCGACACCAGCGACCCATTCAGCGCCTCAGCCGGATCGGTTGTGGGCCGTCCATTCGCATCGACCGCCCATCCTTCGGGGATCTGCCGGCCGTCTGCTTTCGCCATTGTGATCTTTCCGAGCGCGACTGTCGTTGTGGATTGATCGAACTGCATCGCCAAGCCCCCAGCGCCGTCTGGAACCGAAAAGGCGATCGGATTGGTGCCGATGATACGGCTCTTCCCTCCGGGCGGAGCCACAATCGGCGACGCGTTGGTGAACCCTATTCCTATGAGTCCCTTCAGCGCGATCTGCTCTGTGAAATAGCCAAGTGAGGTGCAGGTATGAGCATGTGAAACCGCCAGACTGGCGACCCCCAACTCATGCGCTGTCTTTACAGCCTCATCCAAACCACGAGCGAAAGCCGCCTGAGCAAACCCGAACTTGGCGTCGCCGGCGACGACGCCAGGCTTAGGGCGAGAGACGACAGGCTCTGCGAAACCCTGCACTCTGCCGCTACGCAACTGTTGGCAATAGCTCTCCAGATAGTAGAGGCCGCAGATACGGTTCCCGATCGCCTCGGCTTTACGAACGGCTTTGGCGACTTCGATCGCAACCCAATCGGCCGCGCCGTGACGCAACAGCGCCGTCTTCGTCGTCTGCTCAATGTCGTTCAGCGTTACATCAGGCATGCTTTGGGACCACTTCTTTTCGTCGGTCGTCGGCGTTTAGTCGTTCAGATGGCTTCTGTGATTTTCGGCGGCTCGGGCGACCACGTCAAAATCTAGTTCGAAGCCAAGTCCTGGGCGGTCTTCGAGTGCGAGGCGGCCTCTGACCGGGCTGAGGTCAGGCGAGGCGACGACGTTTTCTCTCAGCAGTTGCCACATGATCTGGTTTCCGTCGTCCAGGTTCGCGGCCGCTCTGCCGATGTGATGCTCCGCACAGGTGGTGATGCCCGTCGTCATACTGGAGTGAATGCAGAGCGTGGTCCCTGCTCCCTCACAAATAGCAGATGCTTTCATCATGTTCCGCAACCCTCCGATCTCTCTTGGGCCAATCGCGATCATGTCTGCCGCTGCACTGGAACAGGCCAGAAAAACCTCTTGAAGGGTGAAGACGCTCTGATCCGCGCCGATCGCGATTGGCGAGCGCTCCTTGAGGTGTTTGAGCGGCAAGAGCGAAAGGCTCGTCGTCGGCTGCTCGATGTATTCGATATTGTACGGCGCGATGTCATGGATCATCCGCAACGCATGAGCGACCGGCCAACCTTCGTTCGCATCAACCCTGAAGCGATGGGATGGCCCTATCGCTTCTCGAACAGCGCGAACGCTGGCGACGTCATGCTCAGGCGAGATGCCAACCTTCAGGTAGATCACCGGATGACCCGCTTGAGCGGCGGCTGAAGCGTCGGCGGCCAGCTCCTCTGGGCTCTTTCCCTGAAGAAAGTAGAAGTATCCGACTTCCTTGCGTTTCTCCCCGCCGAGGAGTTCCCAAACAGGACGATCGAGGAGCTTACCCTGGAGGTCCAGTCCAGCCATCTCGAGACCGCAGAACAGTTGGTTGGCGTATCTCTGCATGTTCCCGCCGAATATCAAAAAGTTCCGCCGGTATGCGTCCTCTTGCGCGGCCGTAATGTCGAAGACAGATCGACCGATGAACGACTTCGCCAGTTTTGTCAGGATGATCTTCTGCGCATCCGCATCGGGGGCGGCCGTCGTCTCCCCATAACCGGTCGTTCCGTCTTCACTCACCATCTCGATCAAGTTGACAGTGAAGGCATGCTCGACGCCCTGAGCCCACACGTAAGGGACTCTCGTTTCCAGACGGAGCGGAGTGATGCGGATTTCACGAATGATCATTTTGCGCTGACCTCAATTCCTGCCTAAGAGCCGGCGCGCCTATCGATAGCTCGGGGCTGACATGTCAACCACCAGCCTAGGAGACCATGTCATTGCGGCTTTAGCGGGAGCGACGGCTGGGACAGGTTTTAGCGGCGATTGGCGCTCTTGCTTGTCGCCACGCGACACCTTTTGGATGAACGCACCGCTTGGCGATTGCTGCCGGTTCAACGCGCGGAGCGAAGCTTGTGCTCATCCGAAAAACCCGCAGCGAACCGCTGGACCGTCACGCCGCGAGCCACCGTCTGGGATACGGAAAGGGCCGCGCGAAGCGCCGCGTAAATCCCGCTTCCTCGCAAACGACAAGCTCCTTGGGCGGCGTCGGCTTTGGACCCGTGTCTCTTGGCGCCAAGAGGGGGCGCGGAACCATCGCATCGAGCCTCGCAGCCAAAGCAAGAAGCCGAAGGTGCATACGCTTGAGCGTCGCGGACCATGGCCGGAAGTCGGCACGCGCCCAACGTCAGTCCAAGACAGTCGTCTCGCGATACTCTGATTTATTGGCGCACCGGGGAAGATTCGAACTCCCGACCCCCAGATTCGTAGTCTGGTGCT
>CALDSD010000069.1 GCA_937911325.1 uncultured Neomegalonema sp. | reverse complement strand
ACGGCAGTTTTTCGCTCATCAGGCCCTCATATTCACGCGCCGGCGCCGCCGCGCCTCCATCGTTTTCACCGGATGGCTCTAGGACGGATTGATCGCACTGATCACCCAACTTGAGCTGTCCATCAAGATGCCGTCCGGCCCTCGCTTCCGCCCCTTAAGCGAAGCGGCCATCGCGGCCTCGATCTCGTCGCGCTTGCGCTCGGCTTCCTCGCCAGCCTCGCGGAAGACCTCTCCGGCGGGGCCCAAAGCCAGCTGGAAGCTGATCGCGTCCTGGACGTCTTTCCCGACCACGACCTCTGCGTCGACCCGACGGAACTCGATCTCCTCATACCCGGCGGAGCGCATCATCGCCGTGACCATTTCCTGATTGGCCATCGAGAAAGGCCCCGGACCGCAAGTCAAGGCGTCTTCGCCAGGAGGCGGAAGAAAGCGTGAGACAACCTCCTTGGCTTCGCTCAACCAAGGATTGTCTTCGCGGTTGCGCCAGACGATATGAACCATCCGGCCGCCAGGTTTCAGCGCAGTGCGCATGTTGCGCATTGCAGCGACAGGGTTGGTGAAAAACATCGTTCCAAACCGCGCGAACACGAAATCAAACTCGTTCGTCGGAAGCGCAACCTCGGCGTCGCCACGAACAAACTCGATGTTGCCGACGCCTTTCGAAGCGGCGTCCTCGCGGGCGTAGTCAAGAAACGCATCGCAGCAATCGATCCCGACGACCCGACCCGTTGGACCGGCCATCCCCGCCAACTTGATCGCCGTGTCGCCGAACCCGCATCCGACATCAAGAACAGCGTCGCCCGGACGAACCGGCAATGACGGGAAGATCTCTTCGCTGTGCAAAGTGAGGCCGTCGACGAGAACATGTTTGAACCGAATAAACTTTGGCGCGAGGACGTCGTTCCAGAACTGCACAAAGGCGGTGTCTTCTTGCGGCGTCTCGACGGGCGGTGCTGAGGTCATTTCAAGTCTCCAGTGCTGTGAGCGCGTTTGCTGCGACTGAGATGGCGTCTGTGTGTTTCAGTCGTCGGTCGAAACACGGGATTTCGCGTTTCAATTGTATCGGCTTTTCCGCAGATCCCAACTGTATTCAGGTCCGCGCCGGGTGCGTATCCGCCGCCGGCGCAGACTTCGCCATCGGCTCAACTAGGCCGCCGTCGCGAAACGGCTCTCGGCTTCGAAGAGCGCCGCATGCTCCGACTTCATGATCCCGTTGAGCTCAAGGTGATGTGCTTTGAGCTCTTCAAGGCTCCAATCGAATGAGGCGATCTTTGACGTCAGATCGAAGAGCGGAAGCGACAGCGTATCGCGCGTCGCGCCATACCCGGCCAAACCGTTCGGCGACGATCCCAGAAGCGCTCGGGCGATCAGCTCCGCATCTCGAAGCGCGTCGGTGATGCCGTGAGCGGTGATCGGGTCTTTGAAATACCCGGCGTCGCCGACCAGAGCCCAGCCGCGGCCGTGGGCTTGCCGAAGGTGGCCAGGCGCTCCCCCGAACTTCCGCAAGCGACCTTCCAACCGCGCCGCTCTCAGCCGAGCGCCGGCCTCTGGACTGCAGCGGTCAAACAGCCTTGCCAGACCCTCCAGCGGGTCGTCGCCAATGGCTGCTTTGAAGTGGTCTGGGGCCATAAGCCCGAAGACGCAATGTCGGCCGTCGTCGGTCGGGATCATGCCTGCGCCAACCCCGACGCCGTACAACCACTCGTAGCCATTGTTTGAGAGGCCGTCGAAGTACCCGTAGACGCAGGCCGTCCGCTCTGGCCGCGCCTTGAGCGTCGCCGCCTTGGCGAGACGCGCCACCGTCGAGTTCCGCCCGTCCGCCCCGATCACGAGGTCGGCGCGAACGACAAGCTGTTTTCCGTTCCTGTCGCGTAGGACAACGCCGTTCACTTGACCACTGAAGTCGTGCTTGAGGTGGTCCAGCGTCACGCCAAACGCGACGTCGGCGCCGGCGGCGGTCGCCGCGTCGGCGAGCGCCGCATCCAGCGTGGTGCGCCGAGGCGCATACAACGCGTCAACGCCGCGGCTCGGCTTGATCGGCACTTCGATCCGTTGCGAGCCGTACGAAATCAGGGTTCGACGCACCGGCTGCGCCCCGCCCTCAAGCACCGCAGGCAACACGCCCCATGCGCTCAGGAGACTGACGCTCGTGCGCATCAGAGCGTGCGTCGACAACGTATCCGCGCCGTAGGCGTCACGATCGATCAGGAGGACTTTCGCGCCGCCTCGCGCGAGGAGCATCGCCGTCGCGGCTCCGGCGCAACGTGCGCCGACGACAACCACGTCGTAGCGGCGGGGACCAGATATTACTCGCATCGTACTTCTCCTTCTAGGCGGCGAGGCGTCGAGCCGACCGAGCGACAAGGTGCTCGGCGAGCGCCGCCGCGTCGTCGCCGGCGCCTGTGATCAAGGTGGATTTGCGTTTGCGAATGAACGGCAGGCCCATGGCGTAGAGCCCCGGCGCGTCGAGAACGCCGCCGTCATGGCGCAAGCGGCCCTTGCGGTCCGTGACGGGGAGATGCAGCCAGGAATAGTCCGGGCGATACCCGGTCGCCCAGATCACCGAGCCAATCGCTTCGCCGCCGAAATCGAGCTCGAGCAGCGGGTCGCTTGGAACCCGCGTGGGCGCCAGTCGCCGCTGCGGACCTACGACGTGCTGAAGGACCGTTTCCTCGACATGCGCGTCGATGGCGTCCAGCAGGCGGTTCATCTTCAGATCCGCTGCTGCGCACATGTTGGCGAGCGAACCAGAAAACTGCGCCTTGCCTGCGCGAACGCCGACCAGCCGCCCCACGATGCGGACGCCGTCGTCGGTCAACGCGTTCAGATCAAGCGTGCGCCACAGACCGCCGCCTGCGAGTTGAAGCGAGGGCGTCCTGCGCACTCGGTTCAGGTCGTCGACCGCGTCCCAGCGCTGATCCAGAAGCCCAAGGCGCTGCATCCAGCGTTGAATGTCGCGTCCGCGATAGCTGCGTGGAACGCGAACATGCTCTCCGACCGCCAGCGTAACGGGCCGGCCGGACGCGTGAACCTCTCGCGCGATCTGCACGCCGCTCGCGGAGGCGCCGACGACAAGCACGCCCTTGTTCGGCAGGTCGGCGGGTCGCTTGTAGCTCATGGGCGTGAACGTCTGAACCGACCGTGGAACTTCCGCGGCGACAGCAGGCGCGTTCGCGATGTTGCAGGCCCCAGAAGCCAGGACGACGTTGGCGCAGTGAAACACGCCTCGGGTCGTCTCCACCCGATAGCCCGAAGCCTCGGCGTGAACAGCGAGAACTTCGGTCTGGGTCTGAACCGGCGCTCCCCCTCGCTGCGCGTAGCGCTCGAGCCGAAAGATCAGCTCTGGCATGGTCATGAAACCGTCGGGCGCAGGTCCATCATAGGGATCGCCCGGCAAGGTGCTTTGCCAGTTCGGTGTGAGCAGCCGGAGCGAGTCCCACCGCTCCGTCCGCCAGGAATTGGCCACTCTCCCCCGCTCGAGGACGACATGGTCCACGTTGCGTTGCGAGAGGCGGCGGCTCATCGCCAGGCCGCAATGGCCAGCGCCGATGATGACGGTTGAGATGCGGGTCATGGGCTCGCTCCAGCAGAGGCGTCGTCGCTAGGCGACGTCGTCGTTGTGGACGTCGTCGCGGACGTCGACTTGGACATGAACGTTCGTGGGATTGGTCAGGATGTCGAAAACCGCCGAACGCTTCTGCGACTGGGCGACGACCGCCGCGATCTCATCCGCAGTCGCATCGGAGTCGATGTCGAAATGGACGCGGATCATGCTGAAGCCGTTCCGCACCTCCGGGTCGATGCCCAGAATGCCGGCGATATCCATGTGCCCTTCGACGGACGCTTTCACCGACCGCAGCTGGATGCCCCGGTTCTGCGCGACGGACGCGACGCCTGCGGTCAGACAACTCGCCAGAGCCGAGAGGACCAGCTCAACCGGGGTGGCCCCGTTGTCCATGGCGGCAAATTCTGCTGGATGGTCCGCATCGACGACATGTGGTTGCGGGCGGCGCTGCTCCGCGCCCAGGCCAAAAAAGCCGTCCACCGTTGAACGGCTATGCGCGCCGTCGATCCATTCACAACGCGCGCGCCACTTGAACATGGCGGCTTCCGGCGCTTCCGTAAGCGCTTCGCGAGCGCCCAGAAGCGCTTCGACGTTCACACCGTTGTTGGCGATTGATTGGGTCTGCATTTCGTTTCCTTTCTTGTCAGCGTTTGCGTTGTCGCGGCCTTGCGCCGTTGAGCGTCCACCGCCGGTGAGCGCGCCGACGAGGTCGCCAATGCGCGCCAACGTCGAGACGCGCCAACCGCCGGCCGTCATTGCGATGTCGCCGTCTGCGGTCGGCGTATCCGGTGTGTTCGAGATCATGGTCGAGACCCTCTGTTCCTTTGGTTCGCCGCCCGTTTCGGGCGCAGACGCTGCGAACTGCTCGCCGCGTCGAGGAGGAACATGGGGGTCGCCTGTATCGATCGGATTTCAGAGTCGGACCGAACGTGTTTCAATTGTTGGCTGAGTTTTTCCGATGCGTCTGAAAGCGCCCGGCAGACGTGCGAAAGGCCCGCGAAACGTTTCGCGGGCCTTCGACGAGATTGCGGTCAGGAAAGGTCTTTGATCACCGCGTGATCGAAGGGGCGCCTTCAACGCGTTGCAGGCGTCTGCGGCCGAATCCCATCAGTTCGGCATCGCCCAGGTCTTCGATCAGCAGATCCCGATCAGATGACGCAATCGCCAGATCGCAAGCGATGATCTGCATCGGCTCCGCGTGATCGCGGAGACGCGACGCCAGGTTCACCGCCGGCCCGAACACGTCGTAGACATACTTCTGGATCCCGACGACCGACCCAATGACCGAGCCGCTTGCAAGTCCGATGCGACACTTCCAGCTGTGAGGATGGCTGTCGTTCCGGCGCTGCAGGTAGCGAACAAAGCGGAGCGCCGCGTTGGCGACGGACTCGGCGTGATCGTCCATTGGCTCCGGCAGACCTGAGATCGCGACGTAGCTGTCGCCCACGGTTTTGATCCGTTCACATCCGAACTGCTCGCCGATCCGATCGAAGGCCGCGTAGATGTCGTTCATCTCGCTGACCATCACAGCCGGTCCCACCTCTCGCGCAGTCTCGTCGAAATCGACAAAATCGAGCGTCAGAACCGAGACCGGTTCGTAGCTCTGGGGCGTGACGGTGCCAAAGGTCTTGTATTCTTCGTAGACCGAGCGCGGCATGATGTTCAGCAGCAGCTTCTCGACACGCTCCTTTTCGCGTTGGAGCTCGCGGGTGTTGCGCTCAACCATGCTCGAATAGCTCTCAATCATCGTCTCGAGCTCGCGCATGCGCGTGATATTCTGACATTCAAGCAGCACAACCCCGGCGTCGGTCCGCGTGAAGGTCAGCGCGATCACGAGCGTCCGACGTTTCCGACGGAAACTGCTTTCAGCGACGAAACGCCCCGACCCGTCCAGCGCCGCGATGACAGCGGTCCGGTCGAGATCCGGAAAAACGGCGGCGAACGCGGCGCCGGGGGCGGCCGTCTCAAACCAGTCAGAGAACGTCTGATTATAAAACCGAAAACTCAGCTCGTCCGGGTCCAGGATCGCCACCCCGGCGCCGATCGCGCGCAGCAACTGCTCGTTGATTGCTTCAATGCTCATGCGCCAGCGACGATCTTGCTCCGACGCGCCTCGATCGCGCCCAGCACAGTCTCGCGATCCGCGTCCTCAAAACCAAAATCGGCCAGCGTGTCGCTCAAGATCTGTTTCATGGCGTCGAAGTCGGCGCCGTCGATCTGAAGATGGCGGTGCGCCTGTTCGAGCCGATCGTCCGAGAAGTCGGCGGGGCCTCCCAACAGCGAAGCCACAAACTTCGTCTGGTGATCGATCAGGCGTTTCATGTCGATGTCGTCGAAATACGGCCCGACCTCGTCAGAGTCCAACAGACGATCGTAAAACGACATCACGACGCGGCTGATCGAACCGAAGCCTCCGTATTTCTCATAGAGCGTGGCGGACATTCGCATTCCCCTTTTGCAGATCAACTAAACACGGGAATTTCGTTCAGGATCAAGGCTGCGCCTGACCTAAGTCTCACCCGAGAGCCGGACGCAACGCCTTGTAGCGAACCCGCGCGTCGGCCCACCGCATGTAGAAGCTGAACAGCTCGCGCAACGGGCCAGCCGCTTCACGGTAAGCTGCGAGAGCCGCGACCAGCGCGCCCACGGTCAATTCGCCTTCGATGACGAGCCACCCGCCGACGGACAGGTACAACAGCGGCGTCATGTGACCGATCATGTTATAGAGCGCCTTCATCATGAACTTCCGGCGATGGATGTCGAAGCGCAGATCTTGCGCCCGACGCGCTTCCCGCATCGCGCCGCTCAAGCGCGGGTCCTCGCCCTCGCAAAACTGAGCGCACATCGACCGGATCGTTGCGATACGCTCCGTCTTCAGCGCTCCGATCTTCCGCATCAGATACGGCGCGAGAAAGGCTTGCGCCGGCGTAAGGGCGACCGCGGCCAGCGCCAGGCGCCAGTCCTGAACGAGCAAGAACCCCATCACCGTCAGCAACGCGACCATCTGTGCGACCGGCGTGGCGACCATCCCGCCAGCGAAGCCGGCGACGGCTTCAAGTTCCTGCGTCAACATCGGAGCGGCGCCAGCGCCGCGACGCGACGGCGCCGCGCGACGCAGCTTTCGCATCACCCTCAGCCTCTGAGCCCTCAGGAACTTCTCGCCGAGATTGGCTGAGAGAAGGTTGTTCGCGTATTTGAGCGCGCTCAGAGACGTCAGAGCGACAAGCTGCGCGACGCACAGGATCGCCAGCGCCGCGGCCGGCGCAAGCTCGCCCAGATTGCAAAGGGCATGGAAGTCGCCGCCGCCCAGTGCGCCGTTTACGATCCACTTCGGCAGCTCAAGCGTCAGGTAGAGAAGCGGCGCGGCGGCGATCGCCAACCCGGCGAGGACCATGTGTCGATGCGGCGCAAAGTTGAAGCCGGCGCGCAGGAACTCGACAGCGACGCGGGTCTCTTCGGACCTCGCCGTAGAGGCGCGGAGTTCGCCAGCGAATTTCTGTCCAAAGGTTGCGACCAACATCGTCCTCATCTCCCGTTCGAATGCGACGGGGCGGTACTTGGGGGGCGCAGATTTCAAAGCGATGTCGCAAAACGAGATATCGCGTTTCGAACGTTTCAGGGATGCGTTGCGCGCGAACCTGAGAATTATTTGTTTGTTTTCAGACGCATGGCGATTGAACACCAACGCAGACACTGTTTTCACAGATACAATTGAAACACTTCTCGGGGCGCCTGAAAATCGAGTGAAACACGCGCGAGGTAGTCTCGACACATGACCGAGGAGATTTTCACAACGCAGTCGACGACCTTGTTCGCCGAGTACGACGCCGACGGACGGCTTGTGGCGGCCAGTCCCGGCTTCCTGGACGGCGAGCCGGAAACGGCTGTGCGCGGGTATCTTGAGCGGTTCGTCGAGATCGACGGCGATCCCTCGTCGGAACGTCGGCTCCAGGCGGCGCAGGACTGGTGGTCAAGCTCGACAGCGCTGGAAGGAAAAACCGCAACTGAGGAATGGAGGCTGCTCACCGCGCTCCCGACGGCCGCCGGCGGTCGGTGTCTTCTGGCGACCGACATCACGCCGGCGAAACGCCGCGACGCCTCTGAAAACCAGAAGAGCCTCGAGATCCTGAATGAAGCCCTGAGGTCGCTGTCGGTCGCTTTTGCGCTGTTTGATGAGGACGGCCGCCTCGTCACCTGCAACGAAGCCTATCGGGACCTGAACGCCGGCGTATCCGAGTTCGTGACCCCCGGCGTCTATTGGGAGACGTTGCTGTGGGAGGCGGCCAAGCGTCGTATCGCCCGACACGCCGTCGGACGCGAGCGCGCTTGGGTTCGTCGCATCCTCGCGCTAGGGGAAGCCTTCGAAGACTTTGAAATCGAACGCGCCGACGGGACCTTGATCGGCGTCTCCGTGCGCCCGACGTCGCTGGGCGGGTTTATTGTTTCCGAGGACGACATCACTCAACGACGGGCCGCGCAGGAACTCGCGCGCGCGTCCGAGCAGATGCTTTCGAAGATCCTCGACGCAAGCCCAGCCAACCTGTGCATGTCCCGAATTGGGGGCGGCGAGATCCTGTACCAGTCGCCCGACTGCGCGGCGCTCTTTGGCGCAGACGCGTCCGCAAAGGACCAGTTCGCACGCCGCGGCGATCGAGCCGATTTTCTCACCGAGCTGCTCGCCGCCGGCAAAGTGGAGAACTACTCGGCCGACGCCCGCAATGCGGACGACGTCGTCTTCCCTGCCCTGTTCTCCGCGCGTGTGATCGAATTCAAGGGAGAGGAGGTGATGGTCTCGACCGTCACTGATCTCACTGATCAAGTCGCCGCGCGCGAGGCTCTTCGCGAGGCGAACGAACGGCTGCGAGACGCCATCGAGGCGCTTGAAGAAGGCTTTCTGCTCTATGACGCCGATGGGCGTCTGGTCATGGCGAACCAGCGCTATGTCGATATGAACGAACCCTGCGCCGGCTCGATCAGACCCGGAACGACCAGCCGCGAAGTCGTCCGCGCGGCGGTTGAAAGCGGACATCTTCTGGATGGCGATCGCTGGTTGAAAAACCACGACGACGAACGCGAGGCGGGTTCGGAAGCCTCCGAGCGGGAGTTCGAGTTTGAGCTCTCTGACGGATCGTCGATCACCTCGATCCGTCGGCCGACGCGCGATGGGGGTTTTGTCGTCTCCTGGCTGGACGTGACCGAACAGAAACGGGCCGAACAGGCGTTGCGGCGCGCCCATGAAAGACTGCGAGACGCAATTGAGTCCCTCGACGAGGGCTTTGCGCTCTACGACGCGTCAGGACGGCTGCAAATCTGGAACAAGCGCTACGCGGAGTTGCACAAGAGCGGGCCGACCGCGATCGAACAAGGGGTGCCGCATCGCCGGGTTGTCGAGGGAGAGATCGAGTCCGGCCGTCTGGGCGCAGACGCCGAAATCTGGGCCCGCGCGCGCACGATCGCGTCAGGCGAAGTCCGTCGCGACGAATTTCATCTCGGCGACGACCTCTGGCATGCGATCTCTCGCAACATGACGTCCGACGGCGGCTTCGTCATCACTCGGCTCGACATCAGTGAACGCAAGAAAGCCGAAGCCATTGAGCGCGAAGCCGATGAGCGCATGCGGCAAGTGCTCGACGCTTGCCCGATTGCGCTGAATATGACCCGCGCCGACACCGGCGAAGTGGTGTTTCGAGGGGGCGCGGCAGATGCGCTCTACGGTCCGAACGTTCATGCCGAACAGTATTGGGTCGATCTCGAAGAGAGAAAGGCCTACCGGGAGATTCTGGATCGCGCCGGAAAGGTCGACGGTCTCGAAGTCACCTTGCTGCGCGCCGATGGGAGCGCCGCGCCGACGCTGCTTTCCGCCCGCTTGGTCGAGTCCAAGGGCGAGCAGATGATCGTCGCCTTCATGTTCGATATGACCGAACGACTCGCGATGGAGCGGGAGCTCGCGAACCAGACGGAAATGCTGCATCAAAGCGAAAAACTCTCCGCCCTTGGCGAGTTGCTGGCCGGCGTCGCGCACGAGCTGAACAATCCTCTGTCGGTCGTCGTCGGGCACGCGCTGATGCTGGAGGAGGAAGTCGCCGACGCGGCGCTTGAGCGTCGGGCGAAAAAAATCGGAGCCGCGGCCGAGCGATGTTCGCGCATCGTGAAGACCTTCCTCGCCATGGCGCGTCAACGCCCGGCCAAGCTCGAGGATGTCGATGTGAACGCCGTTGTCGAGACGGCTCTCGAGGTCGCGGGGTACGGGCTCAAATCAACGGGCGCACAGATCGACCTCGTGCTTTCGCCGGACCTCCCTCCCGTTTCCGCGGACGCGGATCAACTGGTGCAGGTCTTTGCAAACCTCCTGGTGAACGCCGAGCATGCGCTCAAGAGCATGGGCGCCGCGGCGCGCGTGACGATCACGACCCAGATCGCCGCCGATGGGCGGGAGGTCGCCGCCACCGTCCATGACAACGGTCCGGGAATACCCGAGAGCATCCGCGCCCGGATCTTCGAGCCGTTTTTCACCACCAAGGGCGTCGGCGAAGGCACTGGCGTCGGCCTCGCGTTTTGTCACCGCATCGTGGAGAGCCACGAAGGCCGGATCGCCGTGGGCGAAGGCCCCAATGGCGGCGCCGAGTTTCGATTGAGCCTCCCGACCTCCAAGGACGCGGCGGCGGCGGTTGAACCAGCTCCGGTCAGTGTTGAAGGCAGACTGGCCAAAGCCCTGGTCGTCGACGATGAAGAGGACGTGGCCGAACTGTTGGCGCAGATCCTCTCCGGGGCAGGGTTCGTCGTCGAGACGGCCGGCTCGGCTGAGGAAGCTCTGAAGCGCTTGCCCGGCGGGTTCTCGCTGATCGTAAGCGACATCAATATGCCAGGCTTGGGGGGAAGGGCGTTCTTGCAGGCGATCCGCGAAAACTGGCCAGACCTGGAGGGTCGGCTCGGTTTCGTCACGGGCGATACGATGAGTCGCGGCGTCGGCGACTTCTTGCGCGGGGCTGGCAGGCCCTATCTCGAAAACCCGGTGACGCCTGCCGAGGTACGCCGCCTGGCCGCAGAGTTGACCGAAGCGCCCCAAGCGGCCTCGATATAGGAAGAGACACTGCATGATCGAGCTTATGAAGGATGTTCGCCCATGAGCGCCCAAGCGCCACATGCCCACGTTCTTGTCTGCGACGACGAGGAGGACGTGCGCGAGATGCTGAGCGAGTACCTCGAACGCCGCGGGTTCCAGGTGTCGACGGCCGCCCATGCCGAGGCGATGCGCACGGCAATCGAGGAAACCGCTCCCGACGCGATCATTCTCGACATCAACATGCCGGGAGAAGACGGGCTCAGCGCATTGCGCCGTCTGCGTTCGTCACTGGACACGCCGGTGATCATGCTCACGGCGACGGCGGACGTGGGCGACCGGATCTTGGGGCTCGAGATGGGGGCCGACGACTATCTCGGAAAACCTGTCGATCTGCGGGAGTTGGAGGCCCGGCTCAAAAGCGTCCTGCGTCGTCGCTCAAAACCTGAAGCCGCATCGACGTCCGAGAAGGCGACCGGGCGGGTCGTTTTCGGAGCGTGCACGCTCGATCTGGAGGCGGCCTCGCTTTATGACGCAGAGGGGTCCGAGATCCCGATTACGGCGATGGAGTTCAGCCTGCTGAAGGTGTTCGCCGAGAACCGCGGTCGCGTTCTCAACCGAGATCAGCTTCTGGAACAGGCGCATGATCGAAGCTGGGATCCGTTCGACCGCTCCATCGACATCCGGATCTCCCGGCTTCGGCGGAAGATCGAGGCCAACGCCCAGAAGCCTGAAGTGATCCGGACCGTCCGAGGGGTTGGCTACATCTTCGGCGACCGCGGCTAGCCACGATCGCCCTTTTCATCGCCCGAACGTCTCACCTGTCCGGCTGCGGGGTAGGCCTAAGCGGCGCGATCAACGTGGATCGGCGTCTCGTCCTGATCGAGTTCCGCACGCCGCGCAAAAGGGTTCTCGTCCACTTCGACGGCGCTGCGGCGCCAGTCCTGAAACACAGCGGATCCACCGTTGCGCATGGGGTGTTTTAAGCCATCCCCGATGCGGATCGATGGACGGGCGGCCTGAGAAAGACTTGCGGTCGTCATTGATTGTTCCTCCGACGGTTTGGACGCCGTCGCGCGGGATTGCGCGGATCTAAACGGCTCCGATGTCGAAGGACATGGCGCTTCGATGTATCGATCGGATGTCAGCGCGAACGCTTTCGCATCTCAATTGTAACAGCGTGCCTTCTCAGCCTTTCGCTCGAGCGAGTGAGGAGTAGCAGGTCCAGACCGATCGCCGTCGACGAGCCGGCGCTGCGACGCGCTTTCGGTCTTCCGCCTAGCGAGCGCGGCCGGCCAACAATGGCCGGCCGTCTCATCTGTTGCGGCGGTTATGCGCAGTCAGTTCGACAGCACGATCGAGTGCGGGCCGTGCGGCGTGTCGATGCTTTGCCGCATCTTCACCAATCGCGGCGCGTCCCCATCGACCAGTTTCCAAAAGTCGATCGACCCGCCAGGCCGGCTGGGATCGAGATGGTCGTAGTTCACAACGGCGATATGCCTGCTGGACGCGTCCCATGCGGCGGCTTCCGGCAAGACGCCGTCGAACGCAAAGGTTCCCATCGTGGCGAGGCGGCCTGTTTCGGGTGCGATGCGCACCAGAGTCAGCGACGCGTAAGGCGTGTGCCGCGGATCGTCAGCTGGCGCGTAGGACACTTCGAGATTCGTCGTCACCACCCACTGGCCGTCCGGAGAGATCGCCAAACCTTCCGGCGAGACGCCCGTCGGGGCGCGACCAACGAGGAAGTGCTTTACTTCATCGTCGATCGCCTCGCTGGCGAAGCGGATCGACGTGATGTCGCCTTCCGGGGCTTCAGTCCAGATGCCGACCACATCGCCGCCCCAGTAAAGGTTGCCGGTCAAGTAGTGGGAGCCGTCCGGCGTGAACCGCCCCATGAACGGATACTTCGAGGTCAGGACCGGATTGCCCCATGCCTCGAGCTCGACGCCGTCGTCTGTTCTGTTCACGCGCGCAAATCGCACCATCGCGCGGTTCACGTCGTTGATGGCGATAAAGTCGCCCGAAGGGTGCCATTCGACATGGCTCAAGCGATGCTCAGGCTCGACCCCCGGCGCCAAGGCGAAGCTCGGCTCCCCGAACCGGCCGTTTTCAAGCGGCACGAAGGCGATCCCGCGCCCGTCTCTGGGATGCATTGCGATCGCCACCATCGAGCCGTCGGGACTCAGAGAAAGCCCCTCCGGTCGCGTGCCGACCTCCAGCCGTTCAATCACCTGCGGGGCGCTCTCGTCAGAGATGTCGACCAACGTCAACAAAGATCCTATCGGGAGGTCGCGGAACCCCTCGCCGCCCTCCGGACGCGGACCGAACGACTCGGACACCACCGCGAACCGTCCATCCGGCGTCACCGCCACGGCGGTCGGCGATCCCGCCACCGAGTTGGAGACCTCGACGCTGGCGAGGTTCAGCTCCGATAAATCCGGCGAGAACGTCAGGACGGACAGAGTGTCCCGGTCCTCCTGCGGACCCAGCTGAAACGTCACATACGCCGAAGCCAACATGTCTCCATCGCTAATCGCGACCAATTTGGAGCCTTCGAACGCGGCATACGGCGTTTCTGCTGCAACCGGGGCCGCAATTGCCGCCGCCAGTACAAACGCATAGGAATTCTTGAAAACTCGTCGCATTCTTCCCTCATCGCAAGTATTTCCGTAGCGGTCTTTTTCGACCGATTTGCTATGTGGGCTGCGACAGGCTGCAGAGAAATTTTAAGTGCGCAATAATTGATCGTGAAAACCGATAGATCATTGCCAAGAGGTTTCGGATGGAGTTCAAGCGCTATCGGCTCTTCGTCACGCTTGCCGAGGAGCTGCATTTCAGTCGAGCAGCAAAGCGCGCCGGAGTCACCCAGTCGGTGTTGTCAGTTCAGATCAAACGCCTCGAAGAAGAGCTAGGCGTCGCCCTTCTCAATCGGACGACGCGAGCCGTCAGACTGACGCATGCCGGACGGAACTTTCTGTTCGAAGCGCGGGCGGTCCTGGACCGCGTCGACGAGTCTGTTCGGGTCGCTCGCGCGCTCGCGGCGGGCAAGGAACACGTCCTTCGCGTCGGCTTGACCACCGTGGCGGCGTTCAGCTCCGCGCCGGAGGCGATCGGTCGCTTCCGTGAAGCCCATCCGGAAATCGAGATCCAGATCCGTGAGATGGGCACCGTTGATCAGGAAAGCGCGCTGGCGACGAACGAATTGGACGTCGCGTTTCTGCACCCGCCGCTCGATCATCCCGACATCGCCGTTCATTCGCGGCGACCATCTCGGTTTTTCGGACTGCGCCGGTCGCCGGCGACGGATCCGGCGCGCACGCGCCAATCGTGGCGAGATCTGCTCGGGGAGCCTCTCATCTTCTACGGACGACGCAGGGCGCCGCGCCTATATGACGAGATGATCAGCTCTGCTCACGCGCTCGGGGTCTCGCCGGTCATCGTGGCGGAAGCCAGCTCTTTTCTGTCCGCGGTTGCGACGGCTGCAGCCGGAGTGGGCACGGCTCTTGTTCCGGTCGAGCTCACCGCGTCGCCGCCGCCCCAAACGGTTGTCGTCGAGGTCCCCGACTGCCCGCTCACGCTCGACAATGGGATCGCCTACCGTTCCTACGATACGAACGCGGCGCTGAACGAGCTGCTTGATTTCCTGAGACGTGGCCCCGTCTAACCGGGAGGTGTCGGGTTCTTCTGGCGCGCGGCGCGCGCCAAGCGCCGACAACCAAAGCGGTCAGTTCTCCCGCCAGGCGCGATTGATGCTGTCGACCAAGGGTTGCGTCAGATACTCCACGGCGGTTCGCGCACCGGTGCGGATCAGAGCCTCAGCCGGCATTCCCGGCTGCAGCTCTAGGCCATCAAGACGCGCGAGCTGGTCGTCCGGAACCCGAATGAGCGCCCGGAAGTAGCTGAACCCCGTGGTCTCGTCCGTCGTGGCGTCCGCCGCCAGATAGTCGACGACGCCGTCAATCTCTGGCGTTGTGCGCTGGTTGTAGGCGAGCAGCCTCAGGCGCGCGACCTGGCCGCGCTCGACATCGTCAACGTCCTGGACGGGAACTCGCACCTCAAGCAACGTTGAAACGTCCGCCGGGACCAGCTCGAGCAAGATCTGGCCAGGCTGGATCACCTGCCCAATGGTGTTCACCGACAGATTGACCACAACGCCCTCGACCGGAGCGGCGATCTGAAGTCGGGACAGCACGTCCACGGCGGCAACCTTGCGCTCGCTCAGATCCCGCAACCGCGCCTGCACCTCTTCGAGTTCGCCGGTGGCTTCGCGTTCCACGGCGCGACGACGCTGCATGATCTCAAGCTGCGTCTCTCCGATCTGTCGCGCCGTACGCGCACTATTCGCTTCGAGCTCGCCTCGCTCGCCGAGCAGATCGAGGCGCGCGCGCTTGAGGGCGAGCAGGCGGGACTTTGTCGACTGCCCTTTCGAGAACAGCGTTTCTTGATCTGCGATCTCGATTTCGATCAGCTCGATCTGACCGCTCTTCGAGGCCGCCTGAGCATCAAGACCTTCGATCTCTCGCTCGAACTGTCCGATCCGAGCCATGAGGATCTCGATCTCGCCGTCGATCGCGTCACGGCGCGTGTCAAAGATCCTTTGTTGAGCCATGAGCGCTTCGGCGACTTCCGCGTCGTCTTCCGTCTGCGCGAGCAGCTCCGGCGGGAACTCGATCACGGCTTCGCCGTCGCGTTCGGCCAATAACCGAGCCTCAAGCGCGAGATCCTTGCGAACCGCGAGGTCCACGATCGCCAGCGACGCCCTAGCACGCGCATCGCTCAACCGAACCAGCGGAACGTCCTTGCCCACCAGATCGCCGTCGCGCACCAGGATCTCATCGACGATGCCGCCCTCCAGATGCTGAACCGTGCGACGCTTGGCGTCGACGATGAACACCCCGGGCGCGATGACAGCGCTGTCGATCGGCGCGAGAGACCCCCATGCGCCCAGCCCGCCGAAGATCGACAGAACCATCCCCATTCCGAGCCATATCCAGCCACGCGACGCCCGCGGAGCGCGAGTGCTTGCAGCATCTTCGAGAGCAGGCTTTGGCTCATCCATCGACATGTCTCCCATTGTCTCCGCCGCCGCTCATTCAGAACTTCACGATTGGCGTGACAGTCCCGCCGCCTGTGGCTGCCGCCGGGTTTGCGCCGGCCGCGTCCTTATCTTTACTGGAGTACGTGCGCACCTGCTTTCCTTCGACGGTTAGGATCTGGTCGACGGGTGGGAGGCCGCTATTGCGATGCGCGATCAAGACGACGGTTCGCTTCAATTCCCGGAGTCGCAAGAGCGCCTCCGACAAAGCCTGCTCACCGGCCGTGTCCAGATTGGCGTTGGGTTCATCGAGCACGATCAACGCCGGCAGGCCGTAGACGGCGCGCGCCAGTCCGATGCGCTGGCGTTGCCCGCCGGAAAGCGCCACGCCACCCTCGCCGATCTGCGTGTCATAGCCTTGCTCGAGCCGAAGGATCATCTCGTGGGCGCCCGCAAGGCGCGCGGCGTCGAGGATGCTCTCTGACGAGACTTGCTGGAAGCGAGCGATGTTCTCGGCGACCGTGCCGCTGAACAGTTCGACATCCTGTGGCAGGTAGCCGATATGCGGTCCAAGCGCCTGGTCGTCCCAATCGGAGAGCGAAGCATTGTCAAGACGCACCACCCCGACTTTGGGCGGCCAGACACCGGTGATCAACCGCGCCAGCGCTGATTTGCCGGCTCCGCTCGGTCCAGTCACACCGATCATCTCGCCCGGGGCCACGGAGAAATTGACGGCCAGAAGAATCGGCTTGTCGCCGCCGGGCGGCAACAGCGTCACTCCCTCGACGCTCAAGGCGCCGCTCGGGGCCGGCAGCGGCATCCTTTCTTCAGGAGCTGGATGCGCGGTCAGGATTTCGCGAATGCGCTCGTACGAGGCCCGCGCGGCGATAAACGCGCGCCAATGAGCGATCGAGGCCTCCACTGGCGCGAGAGCGCGCCCAAGAATTATGGACGCGGCGATCATCACGCCGGCGGTGATTTGCTGTTCGATCACGAGGTACGCGCCTGTCCCGAGTATGCCGATCTGGAGGACCGGTCGGATCAGTTTCGCGATCGCCGTCAGAAGGCCCGAGCGATCACTCGCGACAGTCTGGTTTTCCAGCCCTCTGAGATGTTGGGACATCCAGCGCGCGCGCAGAGCGTCGGTCATTCCCATCGCGTGGGCGACCTCGCAGTTGCGCAAATTCGACTCCACCATCGAATGAGCGGTCATCGACGCGCCAGCCGCGCGCCGCATCCTGTCGCGCGTCGCAAACTCTGACGTCAGCGCGACCGCGAACAGCAGGATCGCGCCGACCAGCGCAATGACGCCGAGCCACGGGTGGAACAGGAAGATCACAGCGATGAAAATGGGGGTCCATGGCGCGTCGAAGAATGCGACGAGGCCGGCGCTGCTCATGAACTGGCGAAAGGTCTCCAGATCGCGCACAGGTTGGCCGCCGCCCGCGCCAGACTGCTGCCGCCGGCGAAAAATCGCATCGTATACGGCGGCGTTGACATCGTCGTCGATCGCCTCGCCCAGACGCACCAGAATGCGGCTGCGAACAAGTTCGAGAACGGCGCCGATCGCCAGCAAACCAACCGCTAGCAGCGTCAGAAAGAACAACGTGTCCTTGCTGTTCGAGCTCAGAACGCGATCGTAGATCTGAAGCATGTAGAAAGGCGAGACGAGCATCAGCAAGTTGAGAAAAAAGCTGAAGAAGCCAATAAAAATAAAGGCTCTGCGTCCGGACCGCATCGCTGATTGCAGCGGAGTCTCCAAAGTAGATGCCATGACCGTGATGCGTTCCCTCTACGCTCCGGATGAGCTCTTTCGCCTCGGCGCAATAGCCGAGCCACATTTGCTGATACCCTCGCCGCATGCAAGTTCCAAACCGCGAACCTGAAGGCGAGAGCCAGGCTACCGACGCCGCCGTGATGCAGGTCGGCGTCCAGGTTTCAGGCTGGTTAGCAACGCTGCAATAACCAACCATTATGGGACATTCGAGCGCAGCCATCCGACCCTGACTGTGCTTTTATTGGTTAAAGAATTGCAACTTTTATTGCTTTATCGCCGAAATTATGCCGGGTTAAACGCAAACACGTATAACCCGTCCCACACCAAGAACACTTGGGTGATCGACGGAAATGGCTGCAACAACAAGCGGCTAGGGATGCAAAGCGGGGAAATTCATAATGGCGATCACCCAGACATTTTCGCAAGCTACGATTTCTGGAACCAATCTCAGTAACCCCACATCCCTGCAGTTTGGCCCCGATGGGCGGCTGTACGTTTCGCAGCAGAACGGCATAATTAAAGTTTATGACGTCGCCAAAGTCGGAGACACGTGGCAGGCCTCGAACGAGCAGGTCATCACCCTCGTCAACGACATCCCGAACCATAACGACGACGGCGATCTCAACAACGGGATCAACAATCGCCAGGTCACCGGGCTCGTGGTCGAGGGAACCGCGGAAAACCCGATCCTCTACGTTACCTCGAGCGATCCCCGCATCGGCGCCGGCGGCGGCGGAAATGACGTCAATCTCGACACCAACTCCGGCATCATCTCGCGTCTGACGCCCGATGCGAACGGCGACTGGGAGAGCTTGAACACGCAGCTTGGGACGAAGGTTGACCTGGTGATCGGCCTGCCAAGGTCGGAAGAAAACCACTCGACCAACGGTATGGACATCCGCACGGAGACCGTCGAGGTGTCGCCTGGCGTCTTCGAACAGCGCGAGATCATGTACGTGATGTCGGGCGGCCACGACAACAAAGGCGCGCCGTCCAACAACTTCGCGTATACGCCGGAATACTATTACTCAGCCGCGCTTTTGCGTGTCGACCTGACGCAGCTCGCCGATATCGAGACGACTGAAGGCCTCAAGGGCGGGACCGCATACGTGGACGAGTACGTCTACGCTCTGCCGACGCTGGACGACCCCACCCGCACCAACACCAACGGCGTCACCGGCGACGGCGCACAGGACAGCGCAGGCGGGACGACCGGCGCGGCGGACGCCGAAGCGGCTGACACCTTCGGCGGCAATGACGGGCGAAATCAGGCGAAGTTCGACGATGGAGGCCCGGTCCAAGTCTACTCGCCCGGCTATCGGAACGCCTATGACGTCGTGATCACCGAAGGCGGCAACATCTACACCTTCGACAACGGCCCGAACAACGGCTGGGGCGGCGACGTCGTCGACGAAAACGGCTTCGAGGTCACCTCCGATACCCAGGTGGCGACCAACGCGCCCAACATTGACGACAACACCAGCGACGGCGACCCGGACAACCTGCACATCATCCAGGACGGCACCTATGGCGGCCACCCGAACCCGACCCGCGCCTCAGGCGAAGCGGCGGGCTTGTGGTCAGGCCAAGGAGGCGGTCTCAGCGAAGATGTTCAGCTGACGCCCGTCGGGGAGCAGACAAACCCGAACGACACTCTTTGGGACGATCTCCCCGAAGACTGGGATACGATCACCGGCGGCAACACCAATCCGATCGAAGGCGTCTACTTCGGACCCGACAACAGCCCTGGCCCTAAAGACGAATCTCTGTTGGCGATCAATTCGTCGTCGAACGGCATCACCGAATACACCGCCGACAATATTGGCGATGGCGGCCCTGGCGTTGAGTATCTCGCGGTTGTTTCGTTCAACGGCAACCTGACTTTGATGGAGATCCAGACGGACGGCACCGCCGCAGGATCAACCGTTACCGACACCGAGTCGATCAATGTCGGCGGCACGCCACTTGACGTGACGGCGCTGGACAACTCCGGGATCCCCGGCAGCGGCGGCACAGGGGCAGGCGCGCTGTTCGTCGCCCAGATTGGGGCAAACAATATCGTCGTCCTTGAGCCGGGCGACCCTCCGGGCATCGATCTCGACGCCGACAATGACGGCGTTCTGGACAAGAACGACCCGCTGCAATTCGACCCGAACAACGGGACCCAAACAGTCCTTCAAGGCGGCGAAACGCTGTTGTGGGACTTCAACCCGGCGGGCGGCGTCAATCCAGGGCCAGACGGCGAGTACAACATCGGCATGAACGGCTGGATGATCGACGGCGTTGGCGAGATCAACCCGGACGTTCTGAGCGAAACCCCTGGGACAGATCTGCTGACCGATCTGGACAACACCATTCGCGGCGGCGCGCCGGGCGTCATCCAGATAAAGTCGGTGACGGACGGCGACGCGTTTCTGGGCAACAACACCCAGAACGATGCGATCCAGGGCGGCTTCACCCCTGCGTCAGACGTCGAGACCTTCACGATTCGTGTTCCGATCTTCAATCCGTACTCCAGCGTGGGGTTGGACCAGAACTTCGGATCGGTTGGTTTCGCCCTCGGCGACGGCACGCAAAGCAACTACCTCAAAGTCGTCGCGGGCGTTGGCGGCGGCGTGCCTCGGCTTCAGGTCTTCTACGAGGAAAACGATACCCAAGTCGCCGACATCACCGTAAACGGCGCCGCGGACTCCGACTTTAACAACGCCGCGAACAATGCGACCGGCAACGCGATCTTCAACCTCTATCTCACAGTCGATCTGTCGACCCCCGGCGCGGCGACGGCGCAGGCGTTCTACAACTACGAGCTGAGCCCGGGCGGCGGAATGGTTCTGACCGAGCCCAAGGCGATTGGCGATCCGATCGTGCTGCAGGGCAACGTGCTTGATGCGGTCCTGGGCAACAACACGATCACCGCCGAAAACGGCGACGAGCTTCCCTCCTCGGCGATTGTGTCGCTGTTGGCGACGTCGACTGGCCCCGAGACGCCGTTCCAGGCCAACTTCGCCGATCTGGAGATCACGTCGACGACCTTCCCGCCGACAAACACGCCTGCGAACGATCAGGCGGATATTGACGCCGCCTCCCCGACGCAAGGCGTGGACACGATCGACTACGAAGGAACCGGGGACATCACCGTTCCGGACGGTTTTGAAAACGTAGACCTTGGGTCCAACAGCAACGACGGCGTTAGCGTCAGCCTCAACGACGGCGACAACGAAGTGACCGCTGGCGACGGCCAGCACACCGTAAACCTCGGCGGCGGCGCCGACACCGTGACGGGCACGGCCGCCAATCTCGACGGCGACACGATCGGCGACTTCGACGAAGACGATCAGGTCGTTATCACGGGCGGCGCCGGCGGCGAGATCCTGTCTGCAGTGGAAGGTTCGGCGATCATCGGCGTCGACACCACCGGCGACGGCAATGTCGACACCACGATCACATTCTCTGGCGACGTGCCGCCGGAGAACATTCAGGCCGCGGAAGTGAATGGCGATCTTGTCCTGACAAGTGTTTCGCCGGATCAGATCCTCTACCGCGTAAACGCACAATCGGCGACCATCAACGCGCTGACCGGCGCGCCGCTCGATCCGAACGGCGACATCGATTGGGTTGGCATCGGGGGTCAGGGCGCGCAGTCCACGACCGGCGTCGCCGTCAGCACCGGCAATATCAGCACCCATGGGATCACCGGGCGCGCCGCGACCGGCCTGTACGCCGTTCCCGACTACGTGCCTCAGGAGGTCTTTGACCAGGAGCGTTGGGACCCGGCGGGCACGGCCCCGGACATGGAGTGGGAGTTCATCGCCTCGGTCGCTGGCACCTATACCGTCAACCTGTTCATGGGTAACGGTTTCGGTGGAACGAGCGCGGCAGGGCAACGCGTCTTCGACATTTTCATCGAGGGTGTCCTGGTCGAGGATGATCTCGACTTATCCGCGACGCTGGGACATCAGGTCGGCGGAATGTTCACCTACGAGGTGGAGGTCACCGACGGCGTTCTCGACATCGACTTTGGCGCCGTCGTCGAAAACCCGCTGGTCAACGCCATCGAGATCATCGGCCCAGCCCCTGCGCCGGGGGCCGACACCATCGCGCCGGTGATCACCGAGATCGACGTTCAGCCGCTGAGCACGGATCCCGGCAACGACCAACCGATCAACGTCATCGTCACGTTCACCGACGAGACCGGCCTCGACGTCGACTCGATCTTGGCGACCACTCTGACCGTATCTGGCGGACCGATCGGTTCGGACCCCACGGTCGTCAACATCCTCAACGGCGGCGCGGACGGCGATACAACCATCACCGCCGAGTACATCGTCGACGCTCCAGACGGCGGTTGGCCGGCCAACACGCCTTACACCTTTGAAGTCTCGGGCGTCACGGACGAGGCGGGCAACGCGGTCGCAGCGCTGTCAGACGGCTATACGTTCCTGGGCGCCAGCGCGGCGGGCACGCCACTTTATCGCGTCAACACAGGTGGACCAGAGCTCGCCGCCGCAGACGGCTCGGCGCTGGCGTGGTCGGCCGACACCGGCAACATCGGCGCTGCCGGCAACAGCCCTTACCTGGCTGCGAACAGCACGGGCGGAAGCACCTTCTCGACAGCTTCGGGGAGCGCCGTTCCGGTTACAAGCTACGACCCGAACATTGCGGCTTCGGCCCCGGACGCGCTCTTCAACACCGAGCGCTTCGACGCCGACAGCGCCCCGGAGATGAAATGGGAGTTCCCGGTCGCCGCTGGCGAATACGTCGTCAATCTGTTCTTCGCCGAGATCTTCAACGGGATCACGGCCGCGGATCAGCGTCAGTTCGACGTTTCGATCGAAGGCGCCGTCCCGGCGGTGTTCAACGACGTCGATCCCTATGAAGTCGCGGGTCCGGGCGGAGCGTTCATGCTCTCCCACACCGTTACTGTGACTGACGGGACGCTCGACATCGAGTTCCTCCACGACATCGAAAACCCGGCGATCAAGGGCATCGAGATCCTGGTCGCGGGCGACGCTGTGCCGATCGACAGCTTCAATGGCGTCGCCGCTGCAGGAGACGATTTCTCCGGCGACAACAACAATCCCGACGACGTGTCGCTGGGACTGGGCCCCAACACGCTTGTCGTCAACGGCGAGCTGTCCGACGCCGACTACATCACCTTCACGGTCGCGGACGGCCAACAACTGGTGGCCGCCAATCTCCTCGGGTTCGAAGGCGGCCCGAGCAACCTGACATTCGTCGCTCTGCAGCAGGGCGACGTCATGCCGACCCAGGCCGATATCGAGAGTGGCGCTGCGACGCTTGACGGCGGAACGGTCTACGGCGAGGGCCAGATCGGCCAGGACCTCCTGCCGCTTCTCACGTCGACGACGGTCGAGAACGCCGGCCAGCCCACGAACGGTCTGCCCCTGCCGCTTGGGCCGGGCGAATACACGCTTTGGTTCAATCAGAACCAAGCGTTGACGAAAACAACGCTCGAACTGGTGACCGAGGAAATCCCGGAGCCGGCTCCTGTTGTTGCGGCGATCAACGCAGGCGGTCCGGCGTTGAGCCAGGACGGCATCGACTTCTCCGCGGATGTCCACTTCGAGAACGGGTCGACATTCACCGACAACGCGGATAGCGGCAACGGCGAGCAACCGGTCTTCGACAATACGGTCTTCGAGACCGAGCGCTTTGGCGGAGCGCCGGAGACGCCGGAATTGTCCTACGCGATCCCGGTCGCGCAAGGCGGCGAGTACACCGTCGAGCTCTACTTCGCCGAGATCTTCCAGCCCAATGGAGCTGGCGACGGCATCGGCGCGCGCGTCTTTGACGTGATCATCGAAGGCCAGACAGTTCTTGTTGACTTCGACATCCTTTCAGAAACGGGTGGCGACTTTAACCAGTCGATCGTGATCGAAGTTCCAGCGACATTCATGCCGGAGACCTTCGGCGATCCGAACGCGCTCGACATCGATTTCAGCGCGTCGTCGGACAACGCCAAGATCAGCGCGATCGTGGTCCGGGACGTCACGCCGCCCACCCCAACCGGCGGCGAGGCGACGCTGACCGTCAACAACAACTCGAACAACATCCAGATCTCGAACTTCGGCGACGGCTCTTTCGTGCTGACCAACACCGGCACAAAGGACATCGTTTCCTTCGAGATCGACGTCACCAACGCGCTTTATCCGGACAGCGTCTTCGATCCGTTTGGGGTCGCAGGCGACACAACGGCCAAGGCGATGACCATCAACGGCGGCTCAAGCACCGGCGTGATGGAGCCCGCGTCTGGCTATTATGTCGGCGCCGGCGGCGTGCTCGGGTTTGAAGGCATCCAACTCGAGTTCGATCAGGGCACAGACGGCGGCTTCAATCCAGGCGAGTCCGTCGCGTTCGCCGTCGACATGGATCCAAACTCCATCGCCGGCGCCGCGAAAGGCACGCTCGATCCCGGCGCCGACCCAGCGTGGGACATCGGCGGGGTTTCAGGCGCCGAGCTGATCGGCTCGAGCTTTACGATCACTTTCGCCGACGGTTCGACTGCAACCGGACAACTTCAAGGCCAGACCAACGGTTCGGACGTCGCTCTACAGGGCGGTTCCCAGGGCCTCGCGTCCCAGGATGTGTCGGGCGACGCCGTCGACCTGACCGTGAACGGGCTGGCGCCCGGCGGCGTCGGCACCTACTCGGATGGCGGACCGACGGTGATCGTCAACGGCGAGGCCGGGCAGACGGCGCGCGTCGTTCTGACCATGGGCTTCATTCAGCCGGGCGAGAACAACTTCCCGGATACGAGCGATCCGAACGAGTACCATGACCAGCTCGACGCCCAGTTGGCGGCGCTTGCGGCCGGCGACTTCCCGGCCAACAACGCGGTCGACTTCCAGAGCGTCGACGTCGTCCTCACCGGCGCCCCGCAAGACATTTCGAGCCTGTTCGACTTCAGCCAGGTTGTGAACGGCGGCCCGGTTGGCGGCGGCGGCTGGAACGACGACGTCGAGGGCCAGCTGCCCATCGGCATGGTCGCCAGCCTGATCGATCCAAACAATGGCGACCTCCCGGTCGGTCCGGTCACGGACCCAGTGTATCTGCAATACGCGGAACTGATTGAATCCGACCTGTCGCTCGACAAGACCGTGTCGGACTCGACCCCGGGCGTAGGCGACCAGATCACCTTCAGCCTCAGTGTCGCCAACGACGGCAACGTCGCAGCGACGGGCGTGCAGGTCGAAGACTTGCTGCCGTCGGGCTACACGTTCGTCAGCTCGAACGCGAGCGCCGGAACCTATGATGAGAGCACCGGTCTATGGGATGTCGGCGGCGTCGCCGTCGGAGCAACCGAGACGCTCGACATCACGGTGACGGTTGAGGAAGTTCTCACGCCGGAAATCGTGACGCCGATCATCCGCGTCAATGCGGGCGGGCAAGAAATCATCGATCCGAACGGTGGCCCGAATTGGGAAGCCGATCAGGCGGCCACGCCGGACGGCGCAGTCAACGGTTCGTCTCAGTTCGGCGTGAATTCGACGCACCTTGTCGACCGAGGCGTCGCCAATGACGACGTCACCTATGGCGACAACACGCCGTCCGGCCCGGGAACGAACGCGACCGGGGCGCCTGACGAGCTCTTCGTCACGGAGCGGTTCAGCACCCTCGCAAACCCCAATAACATCGGGTACGCGTTCGACGTCGAGAACGGCGAATACATCGTCGATCTGTTCTTCGATGAACTGTTCTTCTCCTCGGCAGGCCAGCGCATCTTCGATGTCGAGTTGGAAGGCGTGCAGGTCCTCACGGACTTCGACCCCTATGCCGTCAACGGCAACAACGACACGGTCAAGGAGAGCTTCAACGTCACAGTGCTCGACGGCGAGCTCAATCTCGAGCTCCTGAAGGGGTCGGCGAACAATCCCAACATCGCGGCGATCCAGATCAGCCAGGTCGAAGGCCCGATGATCGACGCCGCCGCATACGAGAACTATGCGCAAGTACTCGCCTCTGACCAAGACGATCCCGACTCGACGCCAGGCGATGGCTCCAACGGCGACGATGATGACGCGACAGTCTCGGTCACCGCGTTGAACACGGCGGATCTCGAGCTCAGCAAGACCGTCTCCGACAGCGCTCCGGCCTTTGGAGACACCATCACCTTCACGCTGACGGTGACCAACACCGACGGCGTCGGCGCCACCGGCGTTGCGGTGAATGATCTGCTGCCGAACGGTTTCGCGTATGTCGGCGACGACAGCGGCGGCACCTACGACCCGGTCAGCGGCGACTGGACCGTCGGCGCGGTCGGCGTCGGAGAAAGCGCGGAACTCAACATCACCGCGACCGTCAACGGCGACGTCACGATCGATGACACGGTGATCTACCGCGTCAACGCAGGCGGCGGCGAAATCGCGGATGCGGTTCTTAACTGGGAAGCCGACACCAACGGCAATCCCAGCGACGCGCGCGTCGGAACCGGCGGCGGCAACGTCTCGAACACGGCTGGCATGACGCCGGTGGCCGGCGCCCCTGCAGCGCTCTTTGATCAAGAGCGTTGGGATCCAGTCGCGCAGCCGACGATGAAATACGAGTTCGCGGTGGATGCGGGCGAGTATGAAGTCCGCCTGTTCATGGGCAACAACTTCAACGGCACCAGCGCTGTGGGGCAACGCGTCTTCGACGTCGAACTCGACGGCCAGTTGCTGCAGAACCTCGATGACGTCGATCTTGTCTCTCTCTTTGGTCACAAGTCCGGAGGTGTCATCTCGATCACGATCTTGGTGACGGACTGCACGCTCGATATCGAGTTCTTCCACCAGGGAGCCGACAACCCGCTGATCAACGGCATCGAGATCATTCAGGTGGGCGGCGAACAGCCGGCTGACTACACCAACTACGCTCAGGTCATCGCAGCCGATCAAGCGGATCCGGACAGCATCGCCGGCGACGGTTCGACAGCCGACGACGATGACGCGACTGTCGTCGTGGACGCGACGTTGCTCGGATCGAACGAGGCGACGCTGGCGGCGACCGCCGCTGCCCCGGCGGAGGGCGGCGCGGACGGCGAGTTCACCGTGACGCTCGAGGAAAACGTCTCCGAGAACACGACGATCGCTTACCTGATCGAAGGATCGGCGACGAATGGCGACGACTACGCCACGCTGACTGGCGAGGTCGTGATCGCGGCCGGCACGAACTCGGCTGTTATTCCGGTTCTGGTGACCGACGACGGCGAGTTCGACCCGGACGAGACCGTGACCATAACGTTGACCAACGTTGTGAGCGGCGACGCCAACGTCGTCGTCGGGGCGACGAACTCCGACACCGTCACAATCTCGGACAATGATCCAGAGCAGGTCGAGGGCGGCAAGCTTGATATCGCTGTCACCCCGGGCGGCGGCCTGGGCGCGTCCACCTTCACCGGACAGAGCTTCCAGCTGACCAACGCCAGCGTGGACGGCGTCACTGTGACGAATGTGACGATCGACCTGTCGACGGGCATTCTTCCAGACATGGTCTTTGACCCGACCGGCGGCGGCGGCGACGCCACAGCATCGCCGTTCACGGCGAACACGGGCGCCGCTCTGACAGGGTTCGTCCCTTACGCAGACAGTGCGGTGGATCCATACTCGCAGCCTCGAAACGGCGGTTTCGACGTTCTGAGCATCGATTTCACCGACTTTGACGCGGGCGAAACCTTCACCTTCACATCCGATGTCGATCCAAACAGCATCCAGGGCGTGCCGGGGGCCGGCGCCGCCGGGGCGGTCTCGGGCTATGAGTTGATGGGCGCGACCGTCACGGTCACGTTCTCGGACGGCACGAACACCGAAACCAGTATCGGCGCGCTTTTCGACGAGAACTACTTCGACGGTGGCGCAGGAAATGTCGGCGGAGGCGCGGGCGAAGTCACCACCGCCGATGCGGTCGCAGCTCCGACGCTCAGCGTCGTGGGGCAGACAGGCGATCTCGTCCCGTCGCTGCCGGGCGCGCAAATCGATATCAGCGGGACCGACTTCACGCTGCTGGTCGAGGGCGAAGCGGGCGCGACCTTCGATATCGTTCAGGTCGACAGTCGCCTGTTCATCGCCAGCGGCGAACCTCCGTTCGACATCGCGGCGGATGAGCTGCCCTTCTACGCCAACGAGGCGATGGCGGGCAAAGCGGTGTTCACTGGAACGATCGGCCTTGACGGCACGGTCGAGGTGCCGGCGAGCCTTATCGTTTCGACGGGCACGCCAGCCGGTGGGCTGAACGCCTTCATGGCGGTCGTCACCAACGCGGACGGCGAAGTCAGCACGACCAGCGCGCCGCTGGTGGTGAAACAGGGCGCGCCTCTGGTCTATGACGCGCCGGGGGTCATGGAGTTCGACGGCACGGACGGAACTGGCATGACTGTTCCGCACACCAGCGACTTCGCGATCCCGCAAGGCACGATCGCCTACTCGTTCGTCGCCAACGACACCAGTGGAACCCAAGGTCACTTCTCGAAGGACGCCTCGTTCTTCGGCGGCGGCGGCCACACCTCGATCTATCTCACTGGGTCGACTCTGATCGCGCGCCTACAGACGCTCGATAGCTCGATAGAGCTGAGCTCCGACGGCTTCAGCGCCGGCGAGGAGTACGAAGTCGCGGTCACCTTCGGGCCCAACGGCGTCGGGCTCTGGATCGATGGCAATCTCGTCGATTCCGATCCGACAGCGGTGAGCTGGGAAGGCAACGACGAGGAGATAGTCTGGGGCGAGCGCAGTTGGGGCAGCAGCAATGACGCGCCGTTTGACGGCGTCATCGTCGACAAGCAGATCTACTCTGAAGTGCTGACGGCCAGCCAGATCGCTGCGCTCGCGGCCAACTCGAGCGCATCGAACGAGCCGCCAGTCGCGACCGATGACGCGGTGACGATCGCAGAGGACAGCGGTCCGGTGGTCATCAACGTCGTCGCCAACGACACCGACGCTGACGCGGACACCGTGGTTGTCGACGCAATCTTCACGGACCCGTCAAACGGCTCGGCGATCGTCTCGGGCGCCGGCGAGGTGACATACACGCCGGACCTGAACTTCAACGGGACAGACAGTTTTGTCGTACAGGTGACTGACGGCAATGGCGGTTTCGATACGGCCACCGTCACGGTGACCGTCACCCCAGAGGACGACGATCCGACAGCGGTGGACGACTCGGACTCGGTGATCACCGGCGCCAGCGTCGATATCAATGTGGTCGCCAACGACATCGAACCAGATGGCGAAGCGCTCACCGTCACAGCGGTCACCGATGGGGCGAACGGAACGGTCGTCAACAACGGCGACGGCACCGTCACCTACACGCCCACCGGCGGCTTTACCGGACCAGACAGCTTTACCTATACGATCGAGGATCCTGATGGCGGCGTCGCCTCCACCGCGACCGTAACGGTGACCGTCCTTTCCGAGCCGAACGCGCCTCCGGTAGCTGTTGATGACGACGTCACGGTCGCTGAAGACGGCTCTGTCAACTTCCAGCCAGGGTCCAACGACACCGACGGCAACAACGACCCGATCGTCGCATCCGGGATTGTGAGCGGCCCGACGAACGGCGTCGCGGTTGTCGAGACCGACGGCACGGTCACCTACACCCCGAACGCGAACTACAACGGTTCCGACAGCTTCGAGGTTCAGGTCACCGATGGCGTCGGCGGCTTCGACGTCTCGACCGTGAACGTTACGGTCGACGCGGTGAACGACCCGCCGGTTGCGAACGACGACGACGCCACGACGTCGGAGGAGACGCCCGTCATCATCGACCTGGTCGGCAACGACACCGATATCGACGGCGACTTGCTGACAATCGATAGCGTCGACGATCCGGCCAATGGCAGCGTCGCCGACAATGGCAACGGCACCATTACATACACGCCCGACGCCGGCTTCTCGGGAGAGGAGACCTTCAGCTACACGGTGACCGATGGTTTGGAGACCAGCACCGCGACGGTGACGGTCAACGTGACCTCGTTCCCGACGCCGATTGTCGATATGCCAGGCGACATGATCTTCGACGGGACGAACGCATCCGTTATCGAGATGATGCACTCACCGACCTACGAGATACCTGAGGGCACGTTGAACTTCTCGTTCAACGCAGGCGACACCAACGGATCACAGGGGCTGTTCGCTAAGGACGCGTCTTTCTTCGGCAATGGCGGTCACACGACCGTCTATCTCGACGGCTCCACTCTAACTGCCCGCCTGCAGGATACGAATACGTCAGCGGAACTCTCTTTCGGCGGTATTGTCGCCGGGCAAGAGTACGATGTCGCCGTGACCTTTGGACCGGACGGGGTCGGACTGTGGGTCGATGGCGTTCTCGCCGACTCGGACGCTCTCCCTGTGAGCTGGGAAGACAACACCGAGTACATGCAATGGGGCGGCCGAGGTTGGGGAAGCTCTAGCGGAGCACCGGGCTTCGATGCGCCGTTTAACGGCACGATCTCCAACAAGCAGCTTTATGCTGTCAGCCTCGATGCGGGGCAGATCGCTGAGCTGCATGCGGACGGCCCGCCGAACAATCCGCCTGTCGCGGTCGACGACATGTTGATGGTGACTGAGGACGGCGTCGCCAATTTCGATCCGACTCAGAACGACAGCGATCTGGACGGCGACGATCTCACCGTGACGGCGATCGCTTCAGGGCCGATGAACGGCAGCGCATTGATCGAAGCAAACGGCACCGTCACCTACACGCCCGACGCCAACTTCTTTGGCGCCGACAGCTTCGAACTGGTCGTCGGCGACGGCAACGGCGGCTTTGATACGTCCACTGTGGCGGTCACTGTGGCTCCTGTCGACGATCCGACCATCGCCGTCGACGACGACGCCGTGACATCGGCGGAGACGCCGGTGGTGATCGACGTTCTCGCAAACGACGTCGACGCGGACGGCGGGCTGTCGCTGGTCTCCAACACCGACCCAGCCAATGGCGTGGTCGCCGATAACGGGGACGGGACGTTCACCTACACGCCGAACGCCGGGTATACCGGTCCGGACAGCTTCGACTATGTGGTTCAAGGCGATGGCGGCGGCACCGACACCGGCACAGTGAACATCACCGTCAGCGCCGAACCGGTGCTGCCGACGCCAGTATTCGAACTGGCGGGCGTGAACACCTACAACGACAGCAATGCCGATGTGGACAACTTCGCGCCTAATCCCGCGTTGCAACAAGCCGCAATCACAGTTGCGTTCTCGTTCGTCGCTGACAGCTTCAGCGGCAAGCAGGGCCTCGTTGTCAAGGACGCGTCGTTCTTTGGCGATGGCGGCGACTTCACGGCGTATCTAGACGGCGATGATCTCGACGTTCGGATCCAGGATGCAAGCAGCAGCTTTGTTCTGAATCTCGACAACCTGGACGCCGGCCAGGAGTACGAGGTCGCGGTGGTCCTGACAGACACGCTGGCGCAGCTCTGGGTCGACGGCGGACTGGTTGAAGAGACGACAAGCATCGACGCCACCTGGGACACCAACACCGAATGGCTGCAAGTCGGCGGTCTTGGTTGGGGCAGCGGACGCGGCGAGGACAGTTTCAAGGACCCGTTCGACGGCCAGATCGCGGATGTTCAGATCTTCGACGAGGCGCTGAGCCCGGATCTGATCCAGATCCTGGCGGAAGGTTCGTCGTTTGTCTGATCCCGTCTAGATCCACACGACCTGTCAGGCCCGGGCGTCGCCCCGGGCCTGATCGTCTTTAGTCCGCAAGCTTCAGGATCGTTCGCGCCGCGCGCTTCATCGCGTTGTCAGACAGCGAACCGACGGAGCGCCGGCAGCGAGCGCGGGCAGAGACCCTCGCAAAGGCTGACGTTTCAGATTGCGTCTCGCGGCAAGCCGATGCAAACATCGCCATAGATGGTGTCGGCCTGAACACTCAGGCCGGCTGAAATGGGAACACGGTGCGGCGTACCCAACAGGGGCCAATTCCGTGACTGCCCCCGCAACTGTGAGCGGAGAGCAAACCTGCATCAAGCCACTGCAATTCAGCGTCTTCGCTGATTGTGGGAAGGCGCAGGGGAGCCGCGACCCGCAAGTCAGGAGACCTGCCATCGATTGTCCATGTAACCCGGGCGGGGCGTCCGGAGGAAGGATTGACGACGATGGCGGTTTGCACCCGCTCACGACAGACAGGCTTCCTCCCCGCCCGCCCCTCGTGCGGAGGGCGCGATGCTTATCTTCGAAGACGAGTTTGAAATCACGAGCACTTGGTGCCGGCGCCAGGGCCGACCCTGTCTTGAGGGCCTGCGCTGTGCGCGATCTCTCATGACCGCAATCCGTCAAAGCGCAAACGCGCTTGACGACAGCTTTGAGATCGCCGGATCGGGCGAGCTTACGGGCTGCGGCTTCGCGTGCCCGTTCGCCTTCACTGCGACAGCCGGCGAAGCGCGGTTGGATTGCGGCGAGAACGGAGCCCTCGGCGCAGCGACCATTATCGCCGGCGACCGTCGGACATCTACGCGGAGTTTGAACAATGACCACAGCTGTTGAAGCGCCCGTCGCGCCGCCGCGCGGTTTGGCGACCCCGTGTGTCGGGGTTTGCCGGATCGATCCGGAAACGCGCTATTGCAGCGGCTGCGCGCGCACATCCGACGAGATCTCGCGGTGGAGCACGGCGAGCGAGGATGAGCGACAGGCGATCTGGAACGCGCTGCCGGAACGCTTTGATGCGTTGGGCGTCCAGACCCGTCGCCTTCCCTGGTCGGGGAGCCAGGCGATGGATTTCGTCGAGCGCTCGATCAAAGACGCGGCTGGGACCTGGGTCCTGGGCGTTCTCGGCGCTGTTGGAGAGTTTACGCGGACGGCGGGCGAGACGCTGGAGCTGCGCCGGCGTTCGGATCAGCACGGCGCGGAGACGCTGGAGGCCGTTGTGCCCCGCGCGGCCCTGCGCCTTCACTTGGATGACAGCGTCCGAACACTGATTGTCGAAGCGCCAGACACGACCACTAAGGTCGTACTCGCCGTCAAACGCGCGGCGCAGCCGTTGGAGGCGCGATCGGCTGTTACGGATCTTGGGTTGGATGCGAACGCCATCGTCCCGGAAGCGCACGATCAGCGTCTCTTCGATCTTGGGATCGGGCGCTCGGCTGCGCAGTTTTGTGTCCGCAGCGAAACGCCGACGATGCTCTCAGCGCTGGAGAGCGCGCAGGGTGTTCAGTGGCCTGACTGGCTGAGCGCGCTCGGTCCGACAGTGATCGCGGAAAGCCCGGTGCGTGTGATCAAGACCCGGATCGGCCGCGTCGAAATCGATGCGCCCATCCCGGCGCCCGGCGGGGCGTCGCCGCCGGGACCGCATACCCACCTGTTGCCGGCGCATCTCGCGCAAGGGCTTGACGCGCCAGCCGATCTGCAGCTGCCGGAAGCCTACGTCCCAGGGGCGGTGTTCTATCCCACCTCAGGCGAACAGAGCCATGTCGAAGCTTTGTTGTCCGGCGTCGCAACCAGCCGAGAACACCGATGAAGATGCTCGTTGACGGTGGCCCCGTGCTCTGGGCGATCGCCGCGTCGTCGGTGCTCGCCCTCGCAATTGTTCTCTGGAAGGCTTGGCGCTTCTCCATGCTCGGCGTTTGGCGTCGCGCGCGGACCGAGGACGCAATGCGGCTTTGGGTGCGCGGCGATCACTCCGGAGCGGAAGCGATGGCCGCGTCGGGCCAGGGCGTCGTCAGCCGGGTTCTGGCGATCGGCATGTCGCGAGTGAATGCGGGAGCCGCTGAGGCGACTGCGCGCGAGGAGACCGAACGCGTGGCGCGCAGCGCGCTTTCGGAATTGCGCGTTGGGCTTCGCGGGCTGGAGGTGATCGTCACGATCACTCCGCTTTTGGGCCTGCTCGGCACTGTCCTTGGCATGATCGTCGCCTTTCAGGCGCTCGAAAGCGCTGGCGGACGCGCGGATCCAAGCGCGCTCGCGGGCGGCATCTGGACGGCGCTATTGACGACGGCGGCGGGCATGGCGGTGGCGATCCCCGCCGGGATCGCGCTGAGCTGGTGCGAGTCGACGATAGAGGCCGTTCGCGCGCGGATGGAGGACGCGGCGACGCAGATCTTCACGGCGCGATCATCCATGGGCGAGACGACCGAACAAACGACGTATCTGACAGCGGCGGAGTAAGCGATGGCGGCGATCGATCTCGGCCCGGCGCGCCCGAGACGGCGGCTTGTCAGCCTGACGCCGCTGATCGACGTGGTGTTTCTGTTGCTGATCTTCTTCATGCTGGCGGCGCGCTTCAGCGTAGAAAGCGAGATCCCTCTCCGTCTGGGCGACGGGCGTGAACTGCCGGACGGCCCGCCGCGGCTGGTGACGGTCGGCGCCGACACGCTCGAAGTGAATGGCTTCGCCACGACCCTCGAGACGCTTCCAGAACAATTGCAGCGACTTCCCGCGGATCGATCGGCGACGGTCGTCATACGCTCGGATGACGGCACGTCGGTGCAGCGGGTCGTGGACGTGCTGGACGCCCTTAGCGCCGGCGGTTTCCCGAACGTCGCGCTGGTGGAGTAAGCCCCATGCGGTTGTCCGCCCCCTCTCGGAAAGAGCGGCCAGAAAGCGTCGTACCGATGATCAACGTGGTCTTCCTGTTGCTCATTTTCTTTCTCATGTCTGCGACCTTGGCGCCGTCCGATCCGCTGGATGCGACGCCGCCAGCGGCGGCTGTCGACACGCAAGGCGCCGTCGGCGCGTCCTTTGTTATCGATGATCAAGGCCGCTTCGCCTTTGGCGCTGTCCGAGGCGCCGAGGCGGTCCAAGCAGCCGCGGCGCTCGGCGAGCGCCCTTTGCGATTGCGCGCCGATGAAAACGCGCCAGCCGCCCGGCTGATCGAAGCCGTTCGGCGGCTTCAGAACGCGGGCGTCGAGGATGTCCAACTGACCACCCGGCCAAGAGCGTCTGGGGCCGAGCCATGATCGCACGCAGAGACTTTCTATTTGCGGCGATCGCAGCGCTGGCGCTGCACGCGCTCGCCGCCACGACGTTTCTGGATCGCGGCGCGAACGTCGGCGACGCCGGCAAGGGCGACGGGGCCGGCCTCTCCGTCGCTTCGGCGCAAGCCGGGGCTCTGGTCGCGCGCTGGACCACGCCGCCGAGGATCGAACCGTTTGCGCCCGAGCGGTTCCAACCAGAACCGAACGTCGCATCGCCGGAGGCGCGACAGCCGCCAGAAATCGAACCAGACCCTAGCGTCGACGTCCCGCAGCTCGAACAGGCGATCGCGCTGCGCCCTCCCCGGCTTTCACAGGCTCCGGCGTTGAAGACCCGTCCAGATCAGGCTCCCAAGGCTCGATCTGCGTCGCTTGAAGACCGCAGGAAGAAGCGCCAGGAACCTGCCGATGAACGGGCGGACCGAGCTGAGCCGCAGCAAGAACCTGAAGCGCCGCGACAACAGGCTTTGGACAACCGCGCGCAGGCGGACGCGCCTCCCGTCAAGGAGGCGGCGAGCGCTGAGCAGAGCGGGCAAGGCAAGGACCCTCAGTCGGTCGAGGCCGTCGGCGGCGCGGCCGGCGCCGCCGACGGAGCCGCCGCCCGAGACGCGCTGATCGCCTGGGGCGCACAGATCAACCGCGCCGTGGCGCGCAAGAAGCGATACCCAGAGCGCGCGCGCAAGCGGCGAGAGCAAGGCGTCGCGCCCCTTCGTCTAACCGTCGCGCGCGATGGCGCGCTGGTCGATGCGGAACTTGTCGGGTCCTCTGGAAGCGCCCGGCTCGACAAAGCGGCTCTGGCGGCGACACGAGCCGCGGCTCCCTTCGAAGCTGCGCCGCCGGGCGTCGGCCCGGGCCCCCATCGCTTCACGCTAAATGTCGTTTTCAAGATGCGCTAGCGGATGCGAGCCCCGTCGGTAAGACGAGCGGCCCGCACGCGTCGGCGTCGACGAACGCGCTGACGCCGTAGACCTCCGACAACAAACCGGCTGTCATCACTCTGGCGGGGGACCCTTCCGCGACGATGCGGCCCTTCTTCATCACGATGATCCGGTCGCACCAGCGGGCTGCGAGGCCGAGATCATGCAGGCACAACAGCGCGCCCTGTCGGGTCTTCGCCAAACGCCGGAATGTCTCCATCAGACCGATCTGATGCGCGGGATCGAGCGCTGCGGTCGGCTCGTCGGCGATCACGAGCGGCGCTTCTTGCGCCAGCGCTCGGGCTGTCAGCGTCCGCGCGCGTTCGCCGCCCGACAACGTCTGAACCTGGCGCTCGCGCAGATGCGTGAGGTCCATCTCGGCGAGCGCCGCATCAATCGCTCGTCGATCGCTGTCGGACATGGCGGCCGGCCCCGTATGATGAGGACTGCGGCCGAGCCCCACGACCGTTTCCACCGAAACCGGCCAGTTCACTTCGCGCTCCTGGGGCAGATACGCAAAGCGCAACGCCCTCATGCGGGGCGACAGACCTTTGGCGTCTTCACCGGCGAGGAAAACCTGGCCCTTATGTTCGGACAGGCCGACCAGCGCCCGAAGCAACGAGGACTTTCCCGCGCCGTTCGGACCGATCAAGCCGACCACCTCCCCCTCGTTGACCACGACCTGAGCGTTCTCAACGACCTGATGCGAGCCGATCCGAACGCTGAGCTCTCGTGCTTCGAGCAAGCTCACAGCATCGCCCTCCGCGTTCGATAGATCAGCCAGAGAAAGAACGGCGCGCCGACGATCGCCGTCAGAACGCCCAGTTTCAGATCGCGACCGGGGGCGAGCACGCGGGTCGCGACATCCGCGGCGAGCAGCACGGCTCCGCCGGCAAGGGCGCTGGCCAGAAGCAGCCGGGACGGGCGTCCGCCGACCAGCGGTCGCAACAGGTGCGGAACGACCAGACCAATGAAGCCGATCGCCCCCGCGACCGACGTCGCCGCCCCAACCGCTGAGGCTGTTCCAAAGACGGCCAGAAGCCGCACGCGACGCAGATTCACGCCAAGGCTCGCCGCTGCGTCTTCGCCAAGGGTCAGCGCGTCGAGCGACCGACCTAAACCGGCGAGCATCGCCCAGCCAAGCAGCATGAAGGGCGCCGCAAGAACGACATGGGTCATGGCGCGGTCCTGAAGCGAACCGAGCATCCAGAAGACGATCTCCAGCGCGGCGAACGGATTTGGAGACAGGTTCAGAGCCAACGACGTCAGAGCCGCGGCGAGGCTCGACACTGCGACGCCTGCGAGGATGAGCGTCAGATTTCCGCCATGGGCGCCCGCAAGCGCCTGCACCGCGAGGACCGCCAGCACCGCGCCCAAAAGCGCTGAGAGCGGCAAAGCCAGGGCGAAGGCGGCCGAGAGCCCGGTGTAGATGGCGATGACCGCGCCCAGCGACGCGCTGGCGCTGATCCCCAACAGCCCCGGATCCGCCAACGGATTGCGCAACAGTCCCTGTAGCACTGCGCCGGACAATCCCAGCGTCGCGCCGATCATGAACCCTAGGATCGCCCGCGGCAGCCGGATCTCCCGCATCACCAGCGTCGCGGCCTCCCCTTCGCCGGCGATCAGGGCTGCAAGGCTGTCCCAGAACCCGATGGCCGCCGGCCCGATCAACAGCGAGGCCGCGAACAGCAAGATCGACAGAACGGTCAGACCGCCGATCAACACCGGATAGGATGGCGCTCTACTACTCACTGACCGAGCGTTTCGTTGGCCAGATGCCGCTCACGCAGCGCCAGCAGGTTGGTCGCCGCTTGCAGCGTAAACGGCGCGCCGCAGATCCAGTACTTTGACTGCATTTCAGCGATAGCGCCGAAGGCGCGCAAAGCCGGGTGCTGATAGTTCTCCCGCGCCAGAGCCGGCGCTTGAGAGAACGCCTCGCGACCGATCACGAGGTCGGGCGCTCCCATCACCAGCAACTCGAGAGGGAGCTTCACAGTTCCCTGCAGCTCGTAGCGTTCCGAGAGGTTCTGCAGCCCGGACGCGGTCACGATTTCATCGGCCAACGTGCCGACGCCGGAGGTGTAGCTGTTGGTGTAGTACAGCGCCGCCAACGGGTCGGCCCCGCCAGCAGCCGCCTCGACGTCCGCTAGTCCGTCATTGAAGTTTGCGACCAGGTTTTCGGCGCGCGCCTCTCTTCCCAACAAGGCGCCCATTCGGCGAATGTTGACGCGGATGTCGTCGAAGGAATTCGCCGGTGCGAACTCTTCGACGCGCATGCCCAGGCGGCGTAGCATCTCGACCGTCGCCCGCGTCGTGAATGTTCCGGCGATGACGAGGTCCGGACGCATCAGGAACACTTCCTCCGCCCGACCATGATTGACCGGAACGCGCGCCGCTTGCTCGGCGAGAACCGAGCTACGCTGTTCGCGCGCCAAATGCGAGACAGAGATCAACTGCCCTTCGCCGGCGATCAACAGCGCGAGCTGGTCCGTGCAAAGGTTCATCGACACCACCCTTTCGGGCGCGGCGAACGCCAGCGCCGGCGCGCCGACACTCCACAGAAGGAAAAGCGCGAGCCCGCGCCTAATCATGGCCGCCGCCAAAGCCCCCACCCTCTTCGTCGATCCGCTCTGGTTCACGCGCCAGCCAGCGTTTGGAAATCGCGCGCCAGGACGCAAGACGCGTAAAGTCGGGCGTCTCGCTCAGGCTGTCGTCGTCCTCGATGAACGGGTTGGGAAAGAAGATCGAGATCATGGGCTCGCCAGCCCCGTTCCACATCTCAAATCCCCAGGTCACAGGTTTGCCGTCACGGCCATAACCGCGGAACATCTGCGCCTTTGAAGGCTTGCGCCGGGCGGTCAGCTCGGGCGGCGTCGGGAACGTCTCCGATCCGCGATTCTCACCGATGCACAGATGAAAGTGTCCGCCGCTTCCAAACATCACAGTGAGATACGCGTCGAAGAGGCTGATCTTCTCGGGCGCCGTCGGACACTTCCATTCATAGGCCGCGCCTTCGATCAACGGGCCGAACCGGATGCCCTGCCAGTGGTTCTCAAAGACGTCGCTCAGGAACGCGAGCAGAAAGTCCTCCTCAACCGGCATCTCCCAGGTTTCGCGTTTGAGGACGCCCGCATCGGTTCGCGTCACTTCAGTCGGGACTGATGAGATACCCCAGGTCGCCGCGTCAGTCATGACGTATCTCCTTCAGCAAACTGCGCCGCCGACGACCGGCGGCGCGACGCTCACTAGACGATCAGAACTTGACTTTCAAACCCACCGTAGCGGCCAGCGGCTGCGACCCAAAGCCCAGCACCTCCTGATAATCGTTGTCGAAGGCGTTCTCGACTTTGCCGATAATCGAGACGTTCTCGGTCACCTCGAAGGACGCATTGAGATCGACCACCAGGTATCCGTCTACGTCGACTTTTGGCGACGTGAAGCTGTCGTCGCTGAAGTCGCGTTGAACGTTGTCGCCAAAGTAGGTCACGTCGGCCCCGACCGTGGCCCTCTCCTCGTAGAAGGTATAGGCGGCGTTCACCCCGGCCGAGTGCTGTGGCCGCCGCACTTCTTCCGAGCCGTCAGGCTCGCTCGCCTCAAGGTAGGTGTAGCTCGCCCCAACCGCGAGGCCATCGACGGGCTGCAGGTTCAGCGACACCTCGACCCCTTGTCTTTCGCTGTCGCCGTCGAGGTTGACCACCGAGGCGCCGAAACCGGAGATCTCGTCGGTTAGCGTCTCGTTGAAGTAAGTGACGTCGATCAGCACGCGCCCTTCCCAAAAGGTCTGCTCAACGCCGATGTCCCAACCAAAGTTCTCCTCCGGCTCCAGATCCGGGTTGCCTGTAAAGGTCCCGGGAATAAAGCCAAACTGCTCAAAGAAGGTCGGGTTCGTCTGCGCTTGCCCGATGGCTCCGTGTATCCGCGTGCCGGTCTGCGGGAAGGCGTAGGACGCGGAGACCGACCATGCGATGGCGTCGTCGAAATCCTCGTTGTCGTCAAAGCGGCCTCCCACCTGCACGAAGAAGTCATCGGTGAGATTGCCGCGGTACTCCAGCACGTAGCCGAGTTGATCCCTGTCCTTGGTGTCGCCTCCGGCGAAAGAGCTTTTGAACTTCTCGCGTTTGAAATCGAGTGCGCCAACGACCGTATGCTGATCGTTCGATCCGAACGTCAGCGCGGCCTGGTAGCCGGCCTTCAGCGTCGACGCGTCATTGCTGCTCGGGCCGAACTGACCGATGCTCTCGTTCTCGTCGGCGGCAAAGGAGATGCTCGGCGTGTGCACCAGAGCCCCGCCGAAGGTTTCCCAATCCGCCGCCAGGCTCAGCAGCAGGTCTTCCCCTTCGGTCTCGCTCGCGAAGTTGAACACATAGCAATCCGGGTCGCCGCATCCGAAGGCGGTTTCGTCGAACTCAATCTCACGGTCCGTATAGCGCGCGGTTCCGCGGAAGCTGAGTTCGGGCGTCAGATCAACCGATCCTCTCAGGTTGATGACAAAGTTCTCCAGACCATCCTTCTCGCCGCCGTCGTCGGCTGCGTCATAGCCTTCGTCATCCTGAAAAGAGACGGAAAGGCCCATGTCGGCGAAGTCATTGCCCAGTTGCACGATCCCGGACAGCGCTTTGTAGGGGGCGCTGCCGCCTTCCACCGTCACTTCCGCGCGCTGCGCATTGCGAATGCCGCCCCTGGTGATGATATTGATGACGCCAGCTGTCGCGCCGGCCCCGTAGAGCGCTGATTGCGGACCACGCAGGACCTCGATGCGCTCGATCTGAGCCGCTGTGAGATCGGCGAACTCGAAACCAGCCGAGCTGTCCGCCGTCTCGACCCCGTCGATCAGCACCAACACGTGGTTGGCCTCTGAACCCCGGATACGAACCGCCGTCGTCCCGCCTGCGCCGCCCGTGCGGCTGACATGGAGGCCCGGCACCTGCCGCAACGCATCGGCGACGGTCGTCACCTGCCGTTGCTCGAGCTCCTCGCCAGTGATGATCGTGTTGGCGCGCGCGAAACTCTGCGCGTCGACCGGCGTGCGGCCGCCAGAGACGATGACGTCGCCGATATCAATGTCATCGGCCCATGCGGCGTTGTCGACGAAAGCGACGGACGCGCCGCACAACGCCAGAATTCCAGTCGTCGCCCAGCGACGCCCCTTCAGTAAAGTCATCTCAACCTCCCACGGCCGCCGTTCGGCGGCGCACCAGTCTCAAAAGCCTGTCGGCTGGTGCGGCGGGAAGTTCCCTCACGGCCAGTCGCGCAGGCGGCGCACAAAGTCACCGCAGCGAATGGCCGCTCCTCGGCGCGCCCCGCGCCCAGGAAAGGTGACGATGCTGGCAGGTCTCCTGGCTCACGGAGGGCGACGGCGAACACCGCCTGGCCTCTCTCCGCCTTCCCAACGCGAAAACCCAGCGTCAGTGGCGATCTGGAGAGAGGCTCTCCGTTTACAGTTGCGGGGGCAGCTGCAGCCTTGATCCCAAGAGGATCGCACTGCATTCCCTATTAATCCGATCTCGCCATTACTGGACGATTCAGAACCAACACCGCCTCAGTATGGGTCGATACAATCAGGCCGAAAACAAAAAAGTATCAAAATTAACCATCACAAGTCACACACGCATCCATTTTCGGACGCCGGCCGAAATGGCGTCATACACCGTAAGCCCAATCGCCTCCCCCAGCGCCGTATGGAGACCAGCATATCGAAGCGATCCGTGCGGCGCCGCCACCGCGATGCAGTCCGTCCCGGTTCCGGTTGCGCGCCCTGTCTCGATCGACGGGCCATGATCGATTACCGCCGCCGTTCGAGCTTCGGTCGCGATGCTCACCGCTTCAAGCATCGCCCCATCGCTGAGGCCAGGAGAAACAACCACCGCGAGATTGATCGTGCCCACAGGAAAGACCAGCGGCGCGCGCCTCGCCCCCACCCGCTCCGCATTTGAGAGACCAACGGTGGCGACGACTTCCACGACGACATCTTCGACCGTCGCCTGTCGGACCAGAACGTGCTCCAGCTCGCGCGAGGTGACCATCGCAGGCGTTCCGAAAAGACCTGCCTTGTCGAGTTCTTTGCGCAGCCACACCTCGGCGTCCAGGTCAGCGGGCAGATCGGCGTTGCGAACCTCGCGCCAGACGACCTGTTGCGCGGTGACATAGCCGGGCGCGTTCAACGCCCAACTCAAGATCCGATGCGGAACGGGAAGAACCACGGTGAGCCAGGGCGGCGATGTCTCGATGCTGAAAAGCCGATGCTCTGAGGACATGAGCCGTTCTTCTTTGCGTGGGGCTCGCCTCGCCTAATACCCCGACGCGGCCGTCGTCAAACGCGAGCTGGTGAAAGCCGCGGCTAATTTTCCGGCCGCCGCGGCGTCGTGCCTGCTCCCTGCCCCAAGCCGGCGCCCTTCAAAACACGGTCGCGCAGCCCAGCGTCTCCTCGGGGCTCCGCGACCTTCGATACGGTTGTCCTGCTATCGTGGCGACCGCGCCTCGATAATCGCCGCCGCTACAATCGCGAAAACGATGTGGCCCCATAGCGCCACCCAGGTGAGGCCTCCCCAACCGAGAAAGGGCGGGTTCCCAGCGACCAGATGAGCCATCACGTAGAGCGCGAAGACGAACAGCGCCACGCCGTAGGCGATCGCCGGCACGATCCATGGAAGGGACGGAGCCACCATTCTATGAAGCGGTCTCACCACGAGAAGCCAGCCGAGCGGGTAGGCGATCACACCGGTCAGCGTGTGGACGCCGTAGGGCAGACCCAGCGCCGCAAGCTCTTTGCCCGGAACCCCGGTGACTTTCGACAAGACGGCCGTCGCGAGGGGGACCGGCGCGAGTTTCGCGCCGAGAAAGGGCTCGAACCAATGCTTGAGCAGCGGGCTGACGGTCTGCCCGAAGAAATCAAACGCCACCGTCGCGGCGGCGCCGGCCAACAGGACCGTCGCGATCGTCCGAACGAGGTCAGCCCGAGAGACCGCGCTGGCGGGATGAGAAACAGCAAGCTCCATTGTAAAATCCTTCAAACTTTCAGGGTGGCGTTTTCGATGCCCCCGAGATGAAGGTGGTCGATCAGCTCTCGCCAATTGGCCTGAAACAGTTCTCGCGCCGATTTCAGCAGTCGAGACTGAATCGTGCGCTTTCGAAGCAAATTGAAACAATCAGCGTGGCGCTGCGCCTCGGTCCCAAAGCACATGTCAGGCCCCGGGCTGACCGTCGTCCCCAGACGACCCTGACCTGGACCCCGGTCCCGAACCACGGATTCTTGCGGCGCCCACAGCCATGGACAAATCCAACACGCGCCATCGGGCGTCGCTCAAAAAATTAACTGAAATTTACATGCTGTCACGGTCTGGCGCGCGCCAAACCCGAATGCGAAAGCAAGAACGGGAACTTCAAAATTTTGTTTTTTATGATCTATTTTTGAAGAAGGCGCTACCCGTCTACGAGGCAGGCGCAATTTGTCATAAAATTACAAGCTCACCCCTCTGAGCTTTGATAATTTACGAACAAGCATATTCCCCTCCCCGGAAGTTGATGTCGATCAAAGAATGTGGATCGTCCCCGCCGCTTCTAACAACTAACGAGCGGTTAAAGACGATCGCCGCGAAGCACTCAAAGGGAGGGATACCGTTGGCTGACGACCAAATGGCGCTTACGCGTCCCGCGGAAGAATTCACAGCGCGCGCGCATATCGACGCCGCGAAATACCGGGAGATGTATGAAGCCTCGATCGCCGATCCCGAGGCGTTCTGGGCGGATGCCGGCCAAAGGCTCAAGTGGCGCACCCCCTACTCGACTGTGAAGAACACGACGTTCGAGCACGGGGCCGTCTCGATCAAATGGTACGAGGACGGCACGCTCAACGTCTGCGAGAACTGCGTCGACCGGCACCTGGCGGAACGCGGCGATCAGACCGCGATCATCTGGGAAGGCGACGACATTCGGACCGATCGCCACATCACCTACAAGGAACTCCACAGCGAGGTCAGCCGCTTCGCCAACGTGCTTAAGAAACTCGGCGTCGGCAAAGGCGACCGGGTGATCATCTACCTGCCGATGATCCCCGAAGCCGCCTTCGCAATGCTGGCCTGCGCCCGGATCGGCGCGGTCCACTCGATCGTCTTCGCCGGCTTCTCGGCCGACGCGTTGGCCGACCGGGTCAACGACTCAGAGGCGAAAGTTCTGATCACGGCCGATCACGCCCCGCGCGGCGGACGCGTCACCGCGCTGAAGGACAACGCCAACGCCGCCCTTCTGCGCTGCGAAGACTACGTTCAGTGTCTGGTCGTTCGTCGCACCGGCGGTCAGGTGGCGTGGCGAAATCAGAACGACCACTGGTACCATGAACTCGCCGCCATGGTTTCCGACGACTGTCCGGTGGAGGAAATGTCAGCGGAAGACCCGCTGTTCGTGCTCTACACGTCCGGCTCGACCGGAAAACCTAAGGGCGTGGTCCACACCTCGGGCGGCTACCTCGTCTACGCGTCCATGACCCACGAATACGTCTTCGACTATCACGAAGGCGATGTTTTCTGGTGCACGGCCGATGTCGGCTGGGTGACGGGCCACAGCTACATCGTCTACGGCCCGCTCGCCAACGGGGCGACGACGCTGATGTTCGAAGGCGTCCCGACCTATCCGGACGCGGGTCGGTTCTGGGAGGTCTGCGCCAAGCACAAGGTCAACCAGTTCTACACCGCGCCCACCGCCATCCGCGCGCTCATGGGCGCCGGCGAAAGCTTTGTGAAAAAACACGATCTCTCGAGCCTCAAGTTGCTCGGCACGGTCGGCGAGCCGATCAACCCAGAGGCCTGGCGCTGGTACAACGAAGTGGTCGGCGAAGGTCGCTGCCCGATCGTCGACACCTGGTGGCAGACCGAGACCGGCGGGCACCTGATCACCCCATTGCCTGGGGCGACGCCCACCAAGCCAGGGTCGGCGACGACCCCGTTCTTCGGCGTCAAGCTCGCGGTGCTGGATCCGCAAACAGGCGTCGAGATCACCGACACTGCGGCGGAAGGCGTATTGTGCATCGCCGACAGCTGGCCGGGTCAAATGCGCACGGTCTATGGCGACCACCAGCGCTTCATGGACACCTATTTCTCCCAGTACAAAGGCTACTATTTCTCGGGCGACGGCTGCCGCCGCGACGAGGACGGCTATTACTGGATCACCGGTCGCGTCGACGACGTGATCAACGTCTCCGGTCACCGCATGGGCACCGCGGAAGTGGAAAGCGCTCTTGTGGCGCATTCCGCGGTCGCCGAGGCCGCGGTGGTCGGATATCCCCACGACCTCAAAGGCCAGGGCATCTACTGCTTTGTGACCTTGATGAACGAGACCGATCCGACCGAAGAGCTGCGCGCGGAGCTCGCCACCTGGGTTCGCAAGGAGATCGGCCCGATCGCCAAACCCGACGTGATCCAATGGGCGCCGGGTCTGCCGAAAACACGCTCCGGCAAAATCATGCGCCGCATATTGCGCAAGATCGCCGAGAACGATTTCGGCGCGCTTGGGGACACCTCGACGCTCGCCGACCCAACCGTCGTCGACACTCTGATTGAGAACCGCCCCGCCACCTGACGGCCGGCTCTCGTTCATCGGGCGGCGAACAGTCGCCGCCCATCCCTCGCCGTGACGGACACTTTCAATAACCACCGTTCGCTCGGCGCCTGCTCAAAGGAGGAAAATCAATGGACGGTGGTTCCGACTCCAACGCCTACTGGTCGGCGAACATTCGTCTAGTGGTCATCTGCTTGATCATCTGGGCGATCGTTTCGTTCGGCTTTGGCATCATCCTACGCCCGATGCTCTCCGGCATTTCGATCGGCGGCACCGATCTGGGCTTCTGGTTCGCACAGCAAGGGTCGATCCTGGTCTTCTTGGCCCTGATCTTCTTTTACGCGTGGCGCATGAACGCGCTCGATCGCGATCGCGGCGTCGACGAAGAGTAAGGTGGGCGCATTCAGATGGACCATAATTCTCTCTACCTGCTGTTTGTGGGCGCGACCTTCGCGCTCTACATCGGCATTGCGATCTGGGCGATGGCCGGATCGACCTCGGAGTTCTACGCCGCAGGCCGCGGCGTGCACCCCGTCACCAACGGCATGGCGACCGCAGCGGATTGGATGTCGGCCGCGTCGTTCATCTCCATGGCTGGCCTGATCGCCTTCACCGGCTACGACAACTCCAGCTTCCTGATGGGCTGGACCGGCGGCTACGTGCTGCTGGCGCTCTTGCTCGCGCCGTACTTGAGGAAGTTCGGCAAGTTCACCGTGCCAGAGTTCATCGGCGACCGGTTCTATAGCCAGACCGCGCGTCTGGTGGCGGTCGTGTGCCTGATCGTCGCTTCGGTGACCTACGTGATCGGTCAGATGACCGGCGTCGGCGTCGCGTTCTCGCGCTTCCTCGAAGTCGACAACTCGACCGGCCTCTTCATCGGCGCGGGCGTGGTGTTCTGCTACGCGGTTCTGGGCGGCATGAAGGGCGTCACCTACACGCAGGTCGCGCAGTACGTCGTGCTGATCATCGCCTACACGATCCCGGCGATCTTCATCTCGCTGCAGCTCACCGGCAATCCGATCCCGGCCCTGGGTCTCTTCTCGGATCACACCGGTTCGGGCGAGCCGCTGTTGCAGACGCTCGATCGGGTCGTCACGGATCTGGGCTTCCGCGAATACACCAGCCATGACGGCAACACCTTCAACATGGTGCTGTTCACGCTGTCGCTGATGATCGGCACCGCCGGTCTGCCGCACGTCATCATCCGCTTCTTCACCGTTCCAAAGGTGGCGGACGCGCGGTGGTCGGCGGGTTGGGCGCTGGTCTTCATCGCGCTGCTCTACCTGACGGCCCCTGCTGTCGGCGCCATGGCGCGGTTGAACATCATCGACACGATCCACCCGAACGGAACCTCGGGCCCGCAGATCGAGACGCTGGCCTATGACGATCGTCCGGACTGGATGAAGAACTGGGAGGTCACCGGCCTTCTGAAGTTCGAAGACAAGAACGGCGACGGCAAGATCCAGTTCTACAACGACAAGTCCGAGTCCTTCGCGGCGACGGCTGAGGCGAACGGCTGGAAGGGCTCCGAGTTGAACGTGAACCGGGACATCCTGGTGCTCGCCAACCCTGAGATCGCCGGTCTGCCCGGTTGGGTCATCGCGCTGGTCGCAGCAGGCGGTCTCGCCGCGGCGCTGTCGACAGCGGCTGGATTGCTGCTCGCGATCTCCGGCGCGGTCAGTCACGATCTGATCAAGGGCGCGTTGATGCCGAACATCTCGGAGAAGGGCGAACTGCTCTCGGCCAGGATCGCCATGGCGGTCGCGATCGGGGTGGCGACCTATCTGGGCCTCAATCCGCCAGGGTTCGCAGCTCAAACGGTCGCGCTCGCTTTCGGGTTGGCGGCGGCGTCGATCTTCCCGGCGCTGATGATGGGCATCTTCTCGAAGCGGGTGAACAATGTGGGCGCGGTTGCGGGCATGTTGGCCGGCCTGATCTTCACGCTGCTCTATATCTTCCTGCACAAGGGCTGGTTCTTCATCCCCGGCACGGCGTCCTTCCCGGACACCATCGCCGGCTCGCTCTTCGGCATCAAGTCGACGGCGATTGGCGCGATCGGCGCGTTGATCAACTTCGCGGTTGCAATTGGCGTCTCCCGCGCCACTGACCAGCCGCCGAAGGAGATCCAGGATCTCGTTGAGAGCATCCGAGTGCCTCGCGGCGCAGGGGCGGCGAGCGCCCACTGAGCCCGACCGGACGGATCCGAGCGCGCCACTCCCTCGCGCTCGGATCCATCCGACAAAACTGGCGAAGAGCGGCCCCCGCTCTTCGCCTAATCAGACGCTTTATCGAGCCCTCAATCAGCGAGTCCGGCGATGCAGATCCCCAGCGACGAGATTGAAGCGCTTTTGGCGCGCCAGCATCCCTACGATCACTTGCCCGAACTCGAGCGCGTCGCCGTCGCCCAGGCGATGCTGCCGATGTCGTTCCAAAACGGCGACGCGCTTTATCACCTCGGCTCGCGGCTGGAAGGCCTCTACCTGATCGCAGAGGGGCAGATTGACGTCCGCGACGACAACGGCGCGCTCGTGTCGATCCTGGGCGCAGGCAACAGCTTTGGCGAACGCGGCTTGATGCGCGACGGCAATGCGCGAACTTCGGCTACAGCGGCCAGCGACGCGCGCGTCCTGATGTTGCCGGCGCACGAGTTTCAACGGCTCCGTAAGGCGTACCCCGTCTTCGAGCGCTTCTTCGACCGCTCCCGCACGGCGGACGCCCGGCCCGCCGATCTCGCCACAATGCGATTGGCCGACCTGATGTCGCCGAACCCCGTCACCTGTTCGCCCGAGGCGACCGTCGCCGACGCCGCCCGGTTGATGCGCGACCGGCGCGTATCGTGCCTATTGGTCGTCGAAGACGATCTTCTGCGTGGCATCGTCACCAATCGCGACCTCGTCAGTCGTGTTCTGGCGGAGGGACTGTCGCCTGACGCCACTGTGCGCGCGATAATGACGGAAGATCCCAAAGGGCTCAGCCCTGACGCGCTCGGATCCGATGTTCTGCACGCCATGTTGGAACTGGGCGTGGGGCACCTGCCGGTTGTGCAGGAGGGTCGTCCTGTCGGCATCGTGACACAGACGGATCTCACCCATCAACAAGCCGTCTCCTCCGGGAAACTGATCCGGGAGATCGTGCGCGCGCCCGACGCCGAGCACATCGCGAAATATGTTGCGCGCATCCCCGAAATGCTTGTGCAACTGGTCGGCGCCGGCAACCGTCACGAGGTCACGACGCGGCTGATCACCGACATCGCCGACGCGGCGACCAGGCGACTGTTGCGGCTCGCCGAGGACTGCCTTGGCCCGCCTCCCGTTCCCTATCTGTGGTTGGCGTGCGGCAGCCAAGGGCGCCAAGAACAATCCGGCGTCTCCGATCAGGACAACTGCCTGTTTCTGCATGACGACGCCCGCCCGGAGCATGACGCCTATTTCGAGGCGCTTGCGCGTTTCGTCGGCAACGGTCTTGATACGTGCGGCTATTTCTTCTGCCCCGGCGACATGATGGCGACCAACCCGCGCTGGCGTCAGCCGATCCGGGTCTGGCGGGAGTATTTCGAAGGATGGATCGCCAAGCCCGATCCGACCGCGCAGATGCTCGCCTCGGTGATGTTCGACCTGCGGCCCATCGGCGGCGATCAGGACCTCTACGGCGATCTGGTGCGCGACACGCTCGACGCAGCCGCCAAGAACAGCATCTTCGTGGCGCATATGGTCGCCAACTCGCTCAAGCACGCGCCGCCGCTCGGGCTCTTCCGCAACGTCGCGACGATCCGCTCGGGCGAGCACAAGGACACGATCGACGTGAAGCTCAACGGCGTCGTCCCAGTGGTCGATTTGGGCAGGATCTACGCCCTGCAAGGGCGCCTGCCCGTGGTCAATACGCGCGCGAGGCTCACGGCGGCCGCCAGCGCCGGCGTCATCAGCGACAGCGGCGCGAAGGACCTGATCGACGCTTATGATCTCATCGCGGAGACGCGGTTGATCCACCAGGCCGACTTGGTCAGGCGCGGAGAGAAGCCGGACAACTTCATGCCGCCAGCGACACTCTCGGACTTCGAGCGCAGCCACTTGCGAGACGCATTCGTTGTTGTGAAAACCATGCAATCGGCGTTGGGCCACGGCCGCGCTTCGGTCCTGTAAAGCGAGGAGCGCATGTTTTTCGGTGATCGCACTCGGGTTTGGGGCCTATGGCCTGGCCCTGTTGGTCCGCAAGATCACAGGCGGCGCGCTGCCGCGGTTTTTCGTGCCCGCAAGCGCTGGCCTCGCGATGTTCGCCTTTGCGATCTGGGCCGAGTACAGCTGGTTCGCCCGCACCGCCGGCGGACTGCCGCCGGGCATCGAGATCGTCACCACGCATTCCGATAGATCCGCTTTTCGCCCCTGGACCCATGTCGCGCCGATGACGACGCGGTTCTCGGCCGTCGATATCGAAGGCGCCCGCAGAAATGCCGCGGCTCCAGACCAATTGATGGTCGAAGTGCTTCTTTTCGAAAGGTTTCGCCCGATCGTTCGCGCCCCTCTGCTCGTCGACTGCGTTGGCCGGCGGCGCGCCGATATCGCCGATGGAACCGCCTTCGACACGGCGGGTCGCGTGGTCGATCCGCAGTGGAGCCCAACAGAAGCCGACGACCCACTGATTGCAAAGGCCTGCGACGACACCTGACAGCGGAGGAGCCGATGTCGAAAGAAACCGCCAATAAGTCCGTTATGCTGGTCGAAGACGAAGACAGCATAGCCATCGCGCTGCGGTTTCTGCTCGAGCGGGAGGGATACGAAGTGTCTCGCGTCGCCGACGGCAAATCCGCCATTGAAGAGATCAAGCGCCGCGCGCCCGACCTCGTTCTGCTCGACGTCATGCTTCCAGGCGCGAGCGGCTACGAGGTCTGCCAGTCGATCCGGCTCAACTCCGCCCTCGACGACGTGAAAATCATGATGATCACCGCGCGGGCCAGCGCAACGGAGCGGCGCAAGGGGCTGGCGCTCGGCGCGGACGCCTTTCTCGGCAAACCTTTTTCCAACACCGAAGTGAAGGCGGAGGCGCGCCGTCTGTTGTCGGAGAAGGCGCTGGGCGATGACTAAGCTTCCCGACGTCAAAAGCTGGAGCCTCCGCCTCCGGATCTTCCTTTTCTTTGCGCTCATCGCCTTGCTGGGCAGCCTTGCGATCGCCGCGGCGGCGATGTTCGGATTTTCACGCCTTGAGCAAAGCGGACCCGGCTCCGCCTTCATCCTGACTGGCTTTGCCGGCGCATTGTCTCTCGTTGGCCTGGTGACCTGGGTCTGGCTGCTGTTCGACCAGAACGTCGCTCGCCCCATCCAGGAGCTGTCGGGGGAAATGCGCGCCCGAGCACATGCCGGGGTGGACAAAGAAATCGATCACGCGCCCGCACGCTACCTGGGCGACCTCGCCCCCGCCGCGGTGGCTGTAACCCGCGATCTGCGTGAAACCCGAGGCGCGCTTGAAGACGCCGTGGCCCAGGAGACGGAACGCCTCAAGCTGGAGAAGGCGCGTCTTGAATGCGTTCTGCGCGATGCGCCCGCCGGGGTTCTGTTTTGCTCGGCGGATCACAAGGTGGCCTTGTACAACGCGCAGGCTGTGAGCCTGTTGGAACAAGCGGGCGATCTCGGCTTGAACAGGCCGCTGTTCGAGCTGTTGCGCCGCGGGCCGGTGGAGGACGCATACGCACGATTGCAGCAATCGTCTCCAAGGCCGCTCTCGATCGGAGCGACGACCGAACTGTTGTGTGTTTCCAGAGACGACGCCCGGCTGTTTGAGGCGACCATGCGGCTTGCGCCTGAATTGACCCCGAAGGGCGCGGGCTCCGTCAAAGGACCGGGTTACGTGCTGACCATCCGCGATGTGACGGAGGCGGTCGCCAAACACACCGACCGGGACGCGCTGCTGCGAGAGGTTTTCGAACGCGTTCGCAGACGGGCCTCGAACCTGCAAACCGCCTTGTCCGCTTCGCGCGATCAAGCCACTTTGACGCCAGAGCTCGAAGAACGGCTGCGCGACGCCTTCGACGCGGATACCACCGAGATGACAGAAGCCATCGCCGAGCTGAGCCTTCGCTTCGATGCGCTCTCGGCCACGTCCTGGCCGATGTCGAATATCGCCGCGAGCGATCTGGCCGAGGCGGTCCGCCTGAAACTCGCTGTTCAGGGCGTGGACTTGAGCGTCGACACGGCGCCATTGGAGCTCAACTGCGACGGCTTCGATCTGGCCCTGCTGCTGACGTCGGTCGCGCAGCGCGTCGCAAGCGCCGGACTTGGGGACACGCTGTCGCTGCGGATCCAGCCTGAAGAAGCCGACGAAGCAAATCCCGGCGCAGAGATGGGAGCCGTCATCGACTTGTGCTGGCGTGGCGAGACGGCGCCAATGGGCGCGGTCGAGGACTGGCTGTCAGAAGATCTTGTCGGAGACCACGGTGTGACGGGTCGCGAGATCCTGGATCGGCATGGATCCGAGATCTGGCCCGAGAGGACGCGCGAACCCGAAGCTCGGACGACCGCGCTTTTGCGCATGCCGTTGCGCCGCGCCCGCGCGCTTCAGACGGAGGCGACCCGTAGCAACCGGCTGGAGTTTTACGATTTCGATCTGTTGAACGCCTCGCAAGAAACGGCGCTGGATGATCGCGCACTCGATGAACTGACCTTCGTGGTCTTTGACACCGAGACGACCGGTCTGGAGCCCGAACGCGGCGATGAAATCGTCCAGATCGCGGCGACGCGCGTCGTCAACAGCCGCATGTTGCCCGGAGAGAGCTTTGACGAACTGGTCAATCCCGAACGCTCCATCCCACAAACGTCCATCGAGATCCATGGCGTGACCGAAGAAATGGTCGCGGACGCACCGACGATCTCGGAAATCGGTGGGAAATTTCACCGATACTGCGGAGAATGCGTGATCGTCGCCCATAACGCGCCGTTCGATATGGCGTTTCTGCGCCGACATGAGAAACGGATCGGCGCTCGGTTCGACCAACCGATTTTGGACACCGTCTTGATCTCCGCGGTTCTGTACGGCGGCGACGCCGAGCACTCGCTTGACGCCATCGCCGAGCGGCTGGCCGTCGACATTCCCGAGGAGCTCCGCCACACCGCCGCGGGCGACGCCGCCGCGACGGCCGAGGTTCTGCTCAAGATGAAGCCGATGCTGCGGGAGAAAGGGATCACCACGCTTGGCGAGCTGCGGAAAGCCTGCAGCAAGCACTTGGGAATGATGACGCGCCCGCTGGAGGTCGCCGACGCCTAACCTCAGCCGTCGTTCGCGCTCGAAACCTCCCCTTGAGCGCTCGCGGCCTCCGCCGGGCCGCATCCCTGCGTCGACGGCGCATGCGCGCGACAATTTGGACCTAAACATCTCTGAGTTGATCTTCGACCTTGTCGAGAGGCGAACAACGCTCCAAGTGTCGCCAAACGCTGAGCAGACCGAGCGCCATGACGAGCCGCCCCACCAAGACTGGTTTCGAAGAAAGCTCTCCGACGACCTTGTCGAAACAGCCTCTCTGGCAGTACCTGCTGCAAGACTATCTGCAGCTGTACCGCACTGGTTCAGCGGGCGGCAGCCGCTTGATCCGGGCGCATATGGCGGATGCGTCCGCGCTCCTCGCCAAAGCAATGGAAGAAGACCCGCCCGTCGTCGCCGGCGCGGGGGAGGCGCTGCCCGTTTGCGTGCATCTGGATCGGGCTCTGTCAGGGGCGTCAAACTACGTCACGGCCAGCCTCGCGCGGTCGGTCGGGCTCATCCGCGAACATCTCGTTTGGCGGTACGGATATGACGAGGTGCCGGACGGCTTGCGGCTGAACTTCGCCTTCGCCGAAATCCTGGGCCCTGTCGGACCGATACGGAGCGATCACCTCAAGCTCGGATTGGTGCTCTTCGCGCCCAGCACAACCTATCCGACCCACAGCCATGAAGACATCTGCGAGAGCTACATCAACATATCCGGGCATGTTTCTGAGAACGACACCGGCGTGTCGGCGCCCGGGTCTTTGATTTTCAACCCGCCTGGCCAACAGCATTGCATCACAACGGCGGATCGTGAGCCCTGCCTATTGTCCTATGTCTGGACCGGCGCCTCTGAAACGTTGCGGACCCACAAGTTGCGCTTCAGCGAGAACGCGGGAACAGCATAAGCGCCGATCACCAACCTCGGCGCCCGCCGCTCAGACACGTCGATTATCCTTTGGAATTCAGCCAAAGCGCCCCAGACGTCAGCTCAGGTATCGAGGCGAAGGTGACTGACACGCGCCGATAAAGGCCGAGAAGATCGCGCAATCGAACTTCGTCAGTCGGTATTCGGGGTGCCATTGCACCCCAACAGCGAACGGACGCCCCGGAACTTCGATCGCTTCGATCGCGCCGTCTTCCGAGGTCGCGGAGACGTCGAACGCCCGATGGCGCATGAGCATCTGGCGGTGATGCGAATTCACCGGCATCGGCTTTTGACTTCCGCCCGCGACCTGAGCGAGCAAACTGCTCGGCTCGAGAAAAATGTCGTGGGCGGCTTGATCAGGGATCGCTAACGGATCGTGTTCGATCGCGCCTGCGCCGCTCGGGCAATCGTCAAGCTCCGCCCCAAGCGTCAAGCCGATCATTTGCATGCCGTAGCAGATTCCCAGGATGGGTAGACCCTCGTTCAAAGCCGCGGAGATCAGCGCCTGGTCGAATTCCTGTCTTCGAAGCGCTCCCATCTCGCCTGGATTGGATCCCGGCACCAGGAACCCGTCGCAAAGGTCCAGGTAAGCGGACAAATTGCCGATTTCACTCGGCAGCAGCACCGACGCGACCCCCGCCTGGCTGAGCGCTTCAACGTAGTTGAGGCCGATAAAGTATCTCGCCTCTTCGGATGAACCGCGGGCATCTAGATCGACCGAGATGCCAATGGTCACCGGCTTGTTTCGCTTGTTCACTCTTTCAACGCCTCCAACCGCGTCCGGTTCGCCAGGGCTCGCGGTGAGCGTCACCATAAGCAAGCGCGTTCATCAGATCGTTAACTTGCTCGCGAAAAGCCTCGACGATGAAGCGAGACTGGTGGATAATTCCACGAGTGTCGTCTGAAAATCGGACATTTTTGAAAGATATCGGACACTCGCGAACAAACGGACGGGATGAAGGCAACGACGATGCAAAACGGTGCGCCGGATAAGGACGGCTATATTGAATGGCTCGACGGACTTTGGGGCACACGCAGTCTTGCCCCCCACAATCCCGAGGTTCGCCTTCGTATCGCGGTGCTTCTCTGGCCCGATTTCGCGTTGATGTCGCTGACCGGAGTCCTCGAGAGCCTTCGGCACTCCGGCGACTATGGCGACAACTCGGAGCAGCGTTATGTGCGATGGCGGATTGTGGGAGAACCAGGCTCCAAGGTCAGGTCGAGCTGCGGGATCGAAGTGGCCGCGACACATGCTTACGCCGCCCCGAGCGAATTCGACTTTGTAGTCGTGATCGGCGGCCTTTTGAAGAACATCGACGCTGCGCCAGCCGCGCACCGCGCCTTTATCCATTCGGCGCGCCGCGCGGGATGTGGCGTCGTAGGCGTCTGTACAGGCAGCTGCGTTCTCGCTCAGGAGCGCCTGCTGGATGGGCGGCTTGTCTGTGTCCATCCTTACGTGGAGGCCGATTTCAAAGAGGCGTTTCCCGGCCTTCGACTGTCGACACGCTCTGATTTCGAGGGGCGAAACGGCGTTTTCACGGTTGCCGGGGGGATCTCTATCCTTTCCTTCATGACGCGTCTCATTCGCGACCATCTTGGTCCCGATCGGGCGGCGAAGGCCGTTCACCAGATGTCGGTAACCGGACTTGAATCGCTCGGCCAACTGGATCGAACCGGGCTGTTTCGCCATCTTGAAGTTACCGATCCACGCATTCAGAAAGCTCTTGTGTCCTTGGAAAAGAGAGCGTCCGAGAATCCGAAAATCTCTGAAATAGCGGCGTCGATTGGTTTGACCGAGCGTCACTTCCTGCGTCTGTTTCGGGCGCAGGTCGGCATGTCGCCGAAGTCGTTCCTGATCAGTATGAAGCTCAAAGCGGCGATCTGGATGCTTCGCAATACGTCAAAGTCGGTATCCTCGATCGCATATTCGTCCGGTTTCTCGAGCTCGGCGAGCCTCACTGGGCATTGCGCCAAGAAGCTGAAGGCGACCCCAAGCGAAATCAGGAATTCGAGGTGATGTCGGAACGGGAACCATGAGCGCCTAAGCCTTTGGTTCAGCCTATCTTTTAAAGGCAATGGCGGAGACGAAGGGATTCGAACCCTCGATACCGTTGCCGGTATACTCCCTTAGCAGGGGAGCGCCTTCGACCACTCGGCCACGTCTCCACCGGCGGAGATAAAGGATGGCCGCCGGCGTTACAAGGCGTTTGAGAGCGAGACCGCCGATCTCATGGCCGGCGGCCGGCTCATGTCAGAGGTTCAGCTGATAGCTCGCGGCGACATAACGGAACGTCGAACCATTCGGCTCGATAAAGCCCACCGCCGGGAACGGCATGTGAAAGCTTGTGAAAGGGATCTTGTCGGCGGCCAACATGCCGAGGATGTTCCGGCGGGTCGCAGCGGCGGCGTCCTTGTCCATGTCGAAGCGGACATGCCAGTCGGGCCGTTCAATCGACATCACGTAATGATTGGCGAAATCGCCGCCCAGCAACAGACGTTCGCCGCCATTTTCAAGGTGATAGACGGTGTGGCCAGGCGTGTGGCCGTAGGCCGCCATCGCCGTAACGCCCGACGCCACCTCTTCGCCATCGTCGATGAAGCTCATTTGTTCGGCAAGCGGCACGACATTCGACTGGGTCAGCTTGGCCACCCGTTCGGTGCCCCCGCTGAGTTTGTCCTCCGGCGACCAGAAGTCGTACTCGAGCGCGTTCGTCACATAGCGCGCATTCGGGAAAGCCGGGACCCCGTCCTCCATCAGACCGCCGATATGGTCTGGATGGAAATGGGTCAGGACCACAATGTCGATCTGCTCGGGTGTGAACCCGACTTCCGACAACCGCGCCCGCAACGCGCCTGCGTTCGGACGGCGTCCCGCGCCGTTGCCCGCATCGAACAGGATCACCTCAGATCCCGTGTTCACGATCACCGGCGTGAAACCGATCTCCATCCGTGTCGGCGGCAGAAGGCGTTCAGCCGCCAGTTCGGCGACAGCCTCCGCCGTCTGGTCTTGGCCGAAGATCGGGTGCGGCCCATCGAGCTGGATCGCGCCGTCAAAGATCGTCGTCACCTCGTATGCGCCGAGCGCGAACCGGTAGTGCGTCGGTGTGGAAGGCCCCAGCAGAGGGGCTTTGGCGAACGCGGTCGTCGCGGCGGTTGCGCCCAGCCCGACAAGAGCGGCGCGTCGAGAGAGAGTGGTCATCTTCTTTCCTTTCGCGAAAGATCCTGTGGCGGGAAGGGTGGATCGCAAGTGGGCGAAATCGAGCCGCCCCGAAAGAAAGTTTCGTGAAAGTGATCGATGAGGCGTCGATCGTCGCGCTAACCCGCCGCGCCGTCCGCCCCGCCCTCTTCGGGGTCGTCGGAGCCTTTGTGCAAACGCGACGACAATCGCCGCCGTATCGCTCCGATGCCGCTCGGCGCGTCGCCCGCGTCAGGATCCGTCTCGCGGATCGCATTCAGCAAGTCTGGCCAAGCGCCCAGATTGCTCATTCCCCCGTCGCGCAGAAGCACGCGGAGCGCATCGCGATAAACAACGTTGTCGTCGTTCTTCAAGAACGTCGCCAAAGGCTCCACCAACGCGCGCGGCGGGCTGAGCCGCTCGGCGTGCTCATCCTTCACGCGGACAGGCGCTCGAAACCGCGCTTCGGGGTCAACGCGGCCGCTGGCGACTGTCTCGACCAGCGACAAGAACAGCAACAACCGATCGAGGCGCGCCCGCAGGCCCGTATCCGACAGAGCGTCGACATGCCGTCTGTCAGACCCGTAGATGTAGTTCCGCAGCAGGCCGCGCACGTCACGGGATTCCTTCCCCGCGGACCCGATCTGAAACTCGTAGAAGTCCTCCGTCAGGAACTGCAAGAACGGCCCGGTCACCGAGTTGAGCCCCGCGCCCCTTTGCTTGCTCGCCCGGAGCAGCCGGGTGAGCACGAACAGCACGAACCCTTGCGGCGCTTCGAGGTCGTCGCCACGCTCAAGCTGTCCGACCACGCGCCAAGCTTCAAAGATCGATTTGGGCGATTTCCGGCGCGCATCCGGTTTCGCCGGCTCAGCCACATCCGAGAGCTCCCGAACCGCCCAGGCGACGTCCTCTCCGATCCAACGCGCGGACGCCGCCCCTTCGCGGGCGACGACTTTCAGGATCACCTCGCTGACCAAAGCGTCGGCGCTTGGCTCCTGACTGAGACGCTTCGGCGCATCAGGTTCGGGATTGTCTCGCCACTTTTGATGCAGCGCGCGCCAACTGCGGACCGCGTTCGCGACCATCGCATGTTCGCCGGCCGGGCCGAGACGCTCCAGCACGACAGCCAAGCCCGGTCGATCCCATTTGGCGGGCGCGGGGTCGTCCAGGCCGAGCAAGTAAGCCGCCATCGGAGCCCCGAGCCGCTCGCTCAGACGCCCGCGCAGGCCCGGCGCCGCGCTCTCCGGCAAATAGGCTTGGGGATGCGCGTCTTCGCTCCAGGAGGCGATGAGGCGCATCACCTCCTCGAGCACCACGTCGGAGCGATCGGGAAACCCGTCGATCGGCGTCGATCCACTGGAGCCCGGCGTGCCGAGGAAGGTGTCGAGATCCCCCAGAAACCCCGCCGCGTCTTCGCGGGCTTTGCTTCCAAGCGCGGTTAGAACCTGCAGGCATTCCACCGCAAGCGTCAACGCGGCAGAGACGCCAAACGCCTCTACGTCCCGCGTTGCGACTGACTTCAGAGCCGAAACCATGTCGTCCGCCAACGCCCCAACGTCGATGTTGAGAGACGCCTCAGCCCGAAGCAGAGCCGCACAGTCGCGCGCCGGTCCGTGAGATCCCGCGACAGCGGCGCCTTCGCCGCGCCAACTCTCCAGCCAATGCGCGATCAGCTTCGGCAATTCCGACCCTGCGGCCGCGGGGGCCTGAGAGAAGGCCGGGGCCGAGGCCGCCCGCAGCTCCTCCAGCACCTGAGCGACGGACGCATGGTCGCCGCGCGCAGGATCGAGCGCGAGCGCCGTTTTGGTCGCGATCAGTTCGTCGCGCAATTCGGTGGGTTCGAGGCCTCTTACGCGTTGCTCGAAATGCCGTTCGAAGGCCCCGCGCCAAAAATCGCTGGCCAAAGGCGCGCGCGCGGCAAGCGCTTTCAACCAGCGTTCGCCCAGATCGCGCCCCCAAAGCTCCGGCGTCGAAAGATCTGCGCTGTTCAGCGACGCCCGCCGCACCGCATCCACCGCCTTGAGCATCGGCTCGTCAGCGCCGAACAGCCGTGCGGCGCGATCGATCGCCGCCAGTGCGTGAGAGACCTCGCGCCGAGCCTGCGGCGAGACGTCGGCGAAGAGGGCCGCTCGCAAACGAACCCAAGCGGATGGACCGTCGCCCGACTCGGACACGAGCGCGTCCGGCGCCAATGTCAGCAACTCGCCGCCGCGCTCGGCCAAGCGCGAGAGGCGTCGACGGTAAGCCGGGCCGTCCATCGGCGTCGGCGCCTCCGGACCAACGCCTTCGCGAATGCGTTCCTCGAACCGGCACAAGCGATTCAGCGCGCTCAACGTTTCGATCGGGACGGGATCGACCCAGTCGGGCTCGCGCAACAGCAGAGCGCTCCAGAAGTAGCGTCCCGGTTGCGCGCGGCGCAGCGTCTCCCAGGCATCGCGCCAGCCCGGGTCGGTGGCGCCCGCGATCAGCGCCGCGGCTCTCGCAAGACCATATCCCGGCATTTCGCGTTTGAAGGCGGCGCCAGCGTGGGCGGCGCCGACGAGCCGGCGCAGCACGCCAATGGCGGCGGCGCCCGACGGCGCGGCGAAGTCCGGCGGATCTGGATCCGTCAGCACCGCCTCTAAATGCGCCGGATCGTCATCGACCGCGGCGTCGATCAAGAGATCCCGCAGAGCGCCGCCTGCATCCAGAGCGTCGTCCCACTCAGGCGGAACGACATCGGCGAGGCGATCGCAAAGCGTCTCCAAGCCGCCGGCCGACGGCATGCGCGTCCGCGGCGGACGGCCCTCTTTCACAGCAGCGCCGGCGCCCCCGATCGGCGAATGGCGCAGCAGGATGCCTGACGGCTCTTCGGCGAACCCGTCCGCAAACGAGCACAACGGACGAAACTCCGGCGGCAAAGCCGTCAGCAGGCCGGCGCAGGCGCTCCAGAACGTCTCAGCATCGGCGATCTGCGGACGTGCGAAGGCGCCGAGTTCGCCATGATGCTCCAGCGCGGCCAGCAACAGCGAACTTGGTTCTCTGGTCGCGCCCGCCGGCGCCATCGGCGGGAGAACGAGCGAGACGACGCCCTGCTCCAGATCCGGATCGGCTTCGGTGAGGTCAGGGTCCGTCGTCAGCCCGTTGCTCATCAGGTACGGCAACAAAGCGGGCGCAGCTTTGGCCCACTCGGCCTCTGGAAACACGAGCGCATTCGACTGCGTGTAGGCGCGGCTTTCCGAATTCGCCTCGCCTTCCGAGCGCGCGGCGACTTTCTGAACGACGTAGAACCGCCCGTCCCGCGTTCGAACCGGATAGGCCAACGCGGCGGTCCGCCCAGGCGCCTCTTCATGGATCAAGCTTCGAACCGAGCCACTTGGCGACAGGCGCAGGGGGTTGAGATATGGCAGAAGCGTTTCAGGCAGAGCTTCGCTGTGGCTGGTGATACGCAGTTCTTCGCCAGGTCCGACCGGCCCACCGCTCGAGATGACCCGTTTGCCAAACACATAGCGCCAGGCGCTCACCCGCCCGGAGCCACGGATCGGTTCGTCGCGGCGGAACTGATCGAGAATGCTCACGGCTCGAGCGCCTCGCTCAAGGGAAATGTCAGGTATCCAGGTTCACCGGTGGCGATGAAGATGAACGGGTCCAGTGTGAGAAAAGGCCGCCAGTAGTAAGAGTGGACCGCTTCAAAAGTGTACGGGGTCTTTGTCGTCCGCGGTTCGCTGTCTTTCGGGGGCGTCCGCGTGCGCAACAGCTCAGTGCGCGGATCCAGATTGGGGCCGCCGCTGTAGGGGATGAAGCCGAATGTCGAGACCGGCTGAACGAAAACGTCGCGGCCGGGCGTCTCTTCAAAGGCGACCAGGGACGGGGTCAGCCAATCCCAATAATCGTGCAGGCTGGCCGAACAAACGTCGCGGGCGTGCGCGCGCGAGGCCGCCACCCGGTAAGCTTGCCGTCCGAAGCTCGAGACCGCCGCTTCGAACTTCGTGAGCACGACGACAAGACGCCGCGTCTTCGCGCTCGGGTGTTCGCGCAGCCCGCGCAGCAGATCCACCAGCCCGCGTTGATGCGCTGGCGAAATAACCGCCCCGACCTCGCCTTGCGCACGATTGGGGTTGGTGGAAAACCCGCTCGTCGGCAAACACAGCAGAACGTTTTCCGCGTCCAGCAGTTCCTCGCCAATCCGGGAGCGCGCGGCTTGGGCCGCCGGGTCGCCGGAGCTTTCCAGCGGATCGTCCAGCAACAGGCCGCCTGCCGCGTCGATTGTCTTGAACACCTCCGAATACACCCGATCCGGGCGAAACAGTCCGCTGCGCGTCATCGCTCTCAACGTCAGTCGAAACGAAAGCTCGAAAACGCGATCTGTGAACGTCGCCTCGAAGTCGAGCCCATTGCGGATCGATTTGTCCATAATGCGCTCGTAGCGCTGAAAGTCCTCCGATGCGCCCGCGGCCCGTTCAGGGTTTTCGGGACTTTTCGGGGCCGCTTCAGGACTGTTCGCGTCCGCCGCTGCTGGTTCCGCGCGTCGCCCCAACTCGTTCAGCGGCGACTCGGCGGCTGCGATCTCGACGCCGAACCGGTCGACATAGGAGTGAGCCCCGTCGGCCTGATGTCTCAGGCTCGCGATCAGCGTCGACTTGCCCGCGCCAACCGGACCGATCAGCACGCAGCGCGGCGAGGCGGGTGCGGCGTGTTTCTTTGCTCGCGCGAAGCTCAATACCATGGACGGCGTTCCGGTCCTTGTTCGGGCAGGCGCTTTGCAAACGATGCGGCTGTCGGATCTCTCGTCCGCTGTTTTCGCATCGGCGGCGCGCCCGCGACCCCTCAATCGCGGCACATATGGCGCGCAGACTCGCGCCAGTTCAAGCGCGCAGATCTCAGACGCGACGTTCGGTTGACTCTTTTTCCGCGGATAAAGAGGGCTTAAGCTGGACGCGAGAGAGGGGATATTGCGCGCGGCGTCGCATGGTGCAAGACGGCGGCGAGCGACACGTTACCGTCTGTGTTTGTGTCTTCGTCGACGGCGAGACCCATTGGCGGGATCCGGATCAAAAAATCGCCGCACCACCCCTCGAACTTACTTTTCGCTCCGGTCCGGGAGCGGTTCGGGCGATGCAACGTATGAGACGATGACCAAGGCAGGCGCGACATTGAGATCAGTCGGACGCACGCAGTGCGAGTGGGATTCGGAAGCCGCGTTGCTCTCGATCGTCTTCGCTTCAAACGACGTGCCGACAGCGCCCCTGTTCGCCATCGCCTTTATCGGCGGAAGCAGAGTGTTTCTGGGGGAGATCCCGGCGCACTGCGGCTACGGGGTGTTTCGCGCCGAAGCTGACTGGACGCGGTTCACCTTGGCTTTGTTCGAGGAGGACGCCGAACCTCTCACCGAATCCCGCCGGGCCCGCTGGCGTTTCAGCTTCGACCGCAGCCTGGCCTATGACCCCGCGCGAGAAGAGGGTCCGGACTGGCGCACGACGCTGCGGTTCTTGCGCCCTGCCCCGCTGGCGGACGCGACGGCGAGCGGTCTGGAGGCCCTGGCTGGGCCCGAGATCGCCGACGGAGCGACGGCGGGAGCCTATCTTGAAACGCTTGCGAGCGAACACCATTCCGACCCCGCCGCCGAACCGTTCGCCGCGCAAGCGATCGTTCGGGCGCGGACCGATGACGGAATGGCTCAAGGCCCCGCGGCGATCGCGTATCCCGACCCGGCGGAGCCGCTGGAGGTTCACTTCGGCTGGGCGGAGGAGTCCTACGAGGCGGATGCCGACATTCTGCTTCTGCGAGGCTTTGAGACGTCGCGGGCGCCGATGGTCGATATCGACTTGACGCGTTTCAGCGAGCACGCCGAACGGGTGGCCCAGTCGTTCGTGTTTCTGCACGCGCCGTTGACCGGAGACGGGTATTCGCAGGAATGGGCGCTGGCGCGTGGCGAGGTTTTGGCGGACCAAGCCACCGGGCGCCGGGTTCTGCGTCACATCTGGTCGGAAGCGCAGCATCGCGATCTGATCGGCGTCGCGCGCAAGAACAGTTTGCCGCTGCGCGCCGGCGGAGCTCTTCGGGGGCTGGGAGATCGCGACTATCCGCCGACGCGGTCGATCGGAGCCCTTTATCTGGGAGAGACGCTTCGCCCAGAACCCAACGAGCAGTCGACGGAAACGCTCGCCGCTCAGGTCGCCCAAGCAATGACGCACGCTGCTGCGGCCGCGCATGGGTTCGATGAAGCCGAGGCCGCGACGGCCTTCGGGATGACCTGGGCGCAAAGGGCGGCCTCCGCGCCAGAGCTGGGCGCGCCCCTTGATCTCGGCGGATCGGCGACGGCGGCGCCTGGGACGGTCGAACTGTTCCTGGCGTTGTCGCGCGAAGCGATCCGAGCCACCGGCGCGACGCAACAGGCGCTGGGTCGCCTCGTCGGAACCCCGTTCGACTTTGAGACGTTCAAACGCGACGCCGATCTCATTTGGGCGTTGCTGCGGTTTCCCGATCTGGCGGTCAACGTGCTCGAAACCTTTGCCGACGAACGACTGCGGCAAGGGCCGGCCCCGCGTCGATTGGCCGGCGCGATGTTCGATGTCGAAGCCTGGTGGGACGGTCTTGCGATCGCCGAGGCGCCGCCTGCCTGGCGCCTGCTGCGCAGCGGGGTCGATCTGCGCCGCCTGCGCGACAAACAGTTTGTGCTTGAGGCCGGGCTGCCGGCCCCGGAGATTGTAAACGCGGCCCTTGCCGCAGGCGCGGAGGAAAGCGCCGATCTCGACCGCGCCCGTCGCGTTTTGTCCGACCTCGGCAAGGAGTTCACGGCGGAGGGTTCCGCCGATACGTTGTCCGAAGCCGTGCGACGCGCACAAGCGATCGACGACGCACGCCAGGCGCTGGACGCGGAGGCCGAGGCCTTACGCGCGGCGTTTCAGGCGGCGGATCTTCCAAACATCCCGACGAACCAAGAGCTTTGGGATAAGATGGCGCGCCCGTTTTCTCCGCCTGCGCGCGGCGACGCGCTGGCGGCCCTGGCCAGCCAGAACCGCGCGCTTCGCGACGTGCTCGAGGCGCTGCGCGTCCGAAGCGTCCGAAGCGCCGCGCAGCGTCTGTTGAGCGCGGAGAACCTGGCCAGCGAGAAGCTCGAACCGTTTCTGGGCGGACTTTCCGCGGCCTTGCATCTGCCAAAGGCGCTCGACCGGATCGCAATGCGCCACGAGATTGCGGCGCTTGAGGACTTCGCAGCGCTCAAGAAAGCGCCCCCCGTATGGCGAAGCGCGTGGGCGCGCGAGACGTTTGACGCCGCCAAGATGGCGTCGCATGGACGCCTCGAGGAAGCCCGTGATCTGCTCAGCGCCGCTTACCCGGAAGGCGCCGGGGAGACGCCTCGTGAAGCGCTCGAATGGATCGCGGCCGTGCAAAGCCACCGCGACTGGATCGCGACGCGCGAACTCTGGAGGCGGCTGCGGCGGAGCTTGGACATGATCACACACAACTGGTCGCCTGGAGACCCATCGCCCCCGCTTGCCGAGCGCCCGGCGTCGCTGAGTTGGCGGGCGCAGGAGGCGGCGCGGCTCAAGCGCCGTATGACGGCCCCGATAGAGCAATGGCATAACATCGCCGAGCAAGCGGAGCCGTTGTTGCGGCCGACGTCTCTGGCGAGCGTGGAGTAGGACACCCGATGACGAGACCGGAGGATCCTGACGATCCCGCGGCTGGCGGGGCCTGGAGCTTGGATCCCGTTTCCCCCCACGCCGAGCAGCGCGCGTTTACCGAGATCCGCGCTCAAACGGTGACGAACATCTCGCGCGTGCTTGAGGCGGCGATTGCGATCCAGCCCCGGGATAGAGCGCTGGCGCCGTTGCGCTTTATCCGCCCGCTCGCTCCGGACGGTCCGACCCAGCTGAAGCTCGCTATCGCGGATCCCGTCGCCGTCGGAGCCGATGCGCGCATCGGTTTTGAACCGGCGAGACTGCTGATCGGTTTTCAGAATCCGAGTTTGGGGGCCCAGGGCCCTTTGCGAGACTACGCCGATCTGGCGGGCGCCGACGACAAAGCGCTTTTGGCGATCGACCCCGCGGCGATACGCGAGGTCGTCGGAGATTTCGGCGTAGACGGCGCGTTGGCGTTCAGCGTCCGGGTCGAGATCTGGCAGGAAGGCGGCGCGACCGCCCGTCCTCCGCGCCAAACCGTCGAAGCGCGTTTCGAAATCGCGCGCGCCGAGTGGCCGGCGGAGAGCGTGAGCGTCGAACTCGACCTCGCGGCGGAGGCGGAGTTCCCGGTCTCGGATCAGGGCGGGTCTGAAGTCTTGATCGGCCGGATCCTGGTTCACGGCGACGCGGACACGGCGATGATCCAGCCGCTATCGGGTATGCTCGACATCGTCGAGGAGCAGTCCGCGCCGGAACCCGAAGCGACGCAGGAAGGACGCCGGGCGCGGTTCGTCATTCGCGATCTTCACGGTCGCGAAGCGCCCGATATCGTTCTCTCAGCGGGCGATGACGGACAGGCTATGGTCGAGCGGCGGCTCTTTCTTTTATGCGGCGCCGAGGCGACGCCGGAACCGACGCGCACTCGGCAGGTGGCTGTTTCAGCGCGCTTGCGCGCAGCGAGGCGCGCGGGCGCGTCCGCAAGCGTGGAAGCGCTCGCGCGATCGCCTCTCGACGCGATCGCGCTGCATCCCCCGAGCGGCCCTCTGGCGCTTCAGGGCGTCGTGCTGGAGCATGACGCGCAGATCGAACGCTTCCATCTCGATCTCCTCGACGCAGAACGCCGCGACGAACGCATCTTGTCGACTCCGCTGCTGGAGTTCGCCGATCTTGAAAACCGACGCGCGCCCGAAGCGCTCGCCTTGAAACTTCGTCTTACGTTGACGGGGCGGATCTTTTTCAAGCAAAGCGCGCCCATTCGGATCTCAGCCGATATCGCCGAGGCCCCGGCGAAGACCCAGGTGAAGGGCATGCTGCGCCTCGCCGCAAGCGGCGACGGTCAGGAGAAAACGTCCGAGGACGGTCGGCTTGCGCTCGAATTGGGACGAGATCGTCGGCGCAGTTTAGACGTGAGCCTTTTGATCGCGCAGAGCGAAGCGCGTTTGAAACAGGTCCTTCAAGACGCCTACACGCCAAACCGACCTGTCACGCTGAGGCTGCGGATCGAACCCGCAGCGATCGGAGACGGCGAAGCGCCGGGCGCGGCGCTTGTGATTGAACGACCGATCCAGTTCCAGGCGCGCGCCCGGGCGACGATCGCGATAGACTTCGGCGCCGCTGCGGCATGCGCTGCGATCAGCGCGCCGGGAGCGCCTGTCAGAACACTGCGGTTTGATGGCGTCGAGCTTTTGGCAAGCGAGGCGTCGTTGAGCGCGACAGAGGCATCTCGTTTCTCGAGCGCGCCGGAAACCCTTTGGGCGCACGCGCCGGACGGCGGTTTTGATCTGGCGCCCAAGCGTCTGGAGACGCTCCGGCAACGCCCCTTTGTCGTCGGTCTGCCAGCAGGACGGCAGTCAGATCCGCGAGCGACGGTCGCCGCCATGATCAAGCGTCTCGCCGACGACACGATCAGGTTGGCCACGCCGGTTTGGAGCGTTGAAACCAACACAATGACCGACGCAGTGTCGTCACGGGATGTTCTCAGCGCGACGCTTGAGGAGTTCGCGGATAGATGGCTGACCGCCGCCAGCGAGGCCGACGGGATCGCAAGCGACGGCGCACAGGTTGTTCTGATCCACCCAAATCGCCTGGGCGCAAAGCGCAGCAGCGCGCTGCGAGCCGCTGCGCGAGCGATGTTGCGGCGGCTTGGCCTGGATCCCGACAAGGAGGCGCCTGTCCTGGTCTCCGCCGCGGACGCCGTCGCCAGCTTTTCAATCAACCAGTTGCCGCTTGACGGACGCCAGACGGTGAGGGCCCTGGTCTACGATCTCGGCGGGTCTTCGCTTGATCTTTCCGTGGTTGAAGCAGAGCGCATCGCGCCGGAACACGGATCACGCTCGGGCTTTGCGCAAACGCTGGCGCATGGCGGCGCAGATATCGGCGCAGACAGCCTCGATCTTCTCCTGTTTTTGACGATCAACCGCGCGCTGTCGCGCATTGATCCTCAGCGCCATGGAGCGCGGAGGCGGTTTGACCTGACCGAGGCCAGCGCGGATGGGTCCGGCGCGCCCGACGAACGGTTGATTGCAAAGCGGCGGCTGGCGGACGCGATCCAGGTCGCGAAGGCGACGCTGACCCGTCGATGTCGAGAGGCGACTGCGGCCGAACTCTACCACTGGCCGAACGAAACGCCGTTCGAGGTCCAGGTCGGCGTCATCGGCGGCGACGCCGAGGCCTGGCCTGTCGTTGAGGACGCGCGCAGCGCGATCCAGCCGACCCAGGATCTCGGATCCGGGGTGTCTCTCCTGCGGCGAGACAGATCCTTGGTTTTGTCATTTGAGAAATCCGCAGTGATCACGCCGGCGATTTCGCGGCTGACCCGGTTCCTGACGGAGACGGCGGTCCGACACGCGTTTGACAAAGCGCCGTTCGATCGCCGCGACACGGCCCAAACCGCGCGCCACGAAGAAGCTGACTATCTGATCATCGCGGGACGAGGGGCGCTTTGGCCGCCGATCTGGGAGGGGCTTGCGAAGACGCTTGCCGAAGGCGGCGTTGCGACGGCGTTCGGATTTGCGCAGCCTTTTGAGGAAACTCTGATGAAGACGGCGGCGGCCCGTGGCGGCCTGTCGCGACTCGCTGACGCGATCGCGGCTGAACCCGGACAGCCGATCAACGACCTGGCGGCTCTTGAACCGCCCCAAGCGCATTACGCGCTGCTGATCTCGGAATTGGGCGCGGACGGCCGCGAGACCTTTCAGCAACTTGCGCCAGAGGCGAGCTTTTCGCAGATCCAAGGATATTCGGGGCATATGCGCCTCGTCGAGGCGCCAAGCGGTTTGCGCATGAGCGACATTATCCGGGATCCCTGGGCGCGCACGCTCATTGCTCCGACGGGCGTCGGCGGCGATCCGAGGGATCTTGGACTGGGGTCCGGCGCCCCGCCGCCAAGGCTGATTCCCCCCCAAAACACCGCGCAGCCGCCTGAACTGCGCATTGGCGACGCGCGCCTGTCAGCCGACGCATCATGGTTTGGCCACGCGCCCGCCTTGTATCTCTCGCAGTTTGACGTATCCCAAAACGAGCTGAAGCTGGATGACATCGGAGTCGACGACGCGGCGAAAGAAGCCAACGCCATCGGTTCCGATCAAAGTAGTCGCGAGGAGTAGACGGTGACACGAGCCGGCGGGAGAATGTGGTTATCGAGCCTGGCGTTTATGCTCGCGCTGGCGTCAGCTCAACCGGGCGACGCGCAGCAACGGGTCACCGCTCCACCGCAACCCGAGGGCGTCGAGGCTCAGGATCTTGGAGGCGGAGACGCCATCGCGGCGGAAACGGCGCCGGCGCCGGGATCTCGACAGATCGCCGAGCAAGAGTGGGGCGACCTCAAACGATCGGCCGGTGAGATCTGGGACACCGCCGTCGCCACCTTCGGTCCGTATCTCGCGACGATGAACGCCGAGATTGCGATGGTTGCGCTGGCCGCAGCGTTAGGCGGTTTCGCCGGCGCGCGGATGCGGCGCGGCGGAACGCGCACGGCGACGGCGCCGCCGCAGATCGAAGACCGGCGTCGACGGGGACGCGAGCCTCTGCCGACAGTTCCCGCCGCGCCGCGAAGCGCTTTGCCGCCCCCGATGACCGCCGACAGAACGCGCACCGGCGAGCCGCCGCGAAGCTTCGCCGGGCATGAGCCGCGTCTATCGGGCGAAGACTTCGCACAACGGCCAGCCGGCGAGCCACAATTTGGACATGCGCGCGCCGCCCCGCCGCAAGCGGCGCCACAGGCGGCTCCTATGGCCCCGCCCCCCGCACGCGACCCTGAAACAGAGGTTCGGCTGCAAGAGGCCAACCGCCTGTTCGCGTTTTTTGGCGAGCGCTTTGGCCCTGACACGTCGACGGCCGCCGGCGCGATCGACTACCTCACCCGGCTCGGCGGATCTGTCGAGGGTCTGCGCAAACGGCTTGCGGATCGCGACTCGGAAATCGAACGGCTCAAGGCGCAGCCGACGCCTGCGCCGCAACCGCACGCGCAGGCCGCCGCGCACACCGACGACAGCCTCTGGTCGACCCTGATCGACGGCGGGCGAATGATCCGGACCGCGTCGCAAGCCTTGCAGACCGATACGAATTTCCAGGACTTCGCGAGGGAGACCAAGCTTGCGGATGCGATGCGAAACATCGCGGCACTGCGAGCAGACTTCGACGATGGCCGCCGCGGGGTCGCCGCCGGCCTGATTGAAGAGGCGTGGCCGCACGTTCTTTTCCGCGCCGAAGCATTGGCCACGGCCTATTACCCGACCATCTCGGCATGGCGAGACCTGCGGCTGGGCCTGGCCTCCAGCGCCTCCGCGCTTCGACACCTGCTGCGGCGTCAGAACGTTTTCGTCGACTATGTGTTGCTCTTGAACCCGATCGAAAGCGCCGAGTCAGAACCTTGGTCGGATGCGGGCGGGTTGCGAAACCTCGGTCCGGTTCGGCGAACCTTGGCCGCGAACGCCGGGCCCGGATCCGAAGAGCTGGTGATCGATTGCGAGAGCTTTGGCTATTTTGACAAGGCGCGCGATCGCCACGTCCGCTCCAAGGTCATCCTGTTCAATCGCACCGAGTGGCGGTGAGCCTCCGATCATCGGAGCGTTCTCCGCGCAGGATCGAAAGATACTGAGTCATGCGACGACCCTCGCCTCGCTTTGGTTCCTTTCTCGGGTCGATCGTCGCCCCTTTGAAACCCGACGAACTCAGACAACGCATTCTGATCAGTACAGACCTGCGAGACTTTGACAATACGGTCGACGCTGACAGCGTGTGGCGCGGCGAACGGTCGGGCTTCGTCGGTTTGCGCAGCTTGCTGGAGGCGTTTCCGAACGTCCGCCTCGATCAGATCGACAGTGACGTCGCCGACGTCGCTTGGCGCGCCCTGCCCTTTCGACACATCGTCCTGGCGACGCCCGAGCGGGGCCCCCAAAGCGGCGCGGTCGAAGCAAACCTTCGGGCGTATTTCCAAGAACAGATCGGCGCCTGGAGCGATGGTCCTGCGCGCATTTGCTATATCGAAGATCCGCTGCTGCCGCGCGGCGTGACTCTCCGCATTCAGTTTGGCCACGGCGTGTTTGTCCCAGACCGAGATGCGGAACCCGTCGGCCGCTTTGAGGTCGCCGAGGATCTGGGGCGCGACGGCGGACCGGGAGAATGGGGCGCGCTGCGGTTTGGCGGCCGCAATGGTCGCCGCGCCGCTCTCTACCGGGATCAGAGCGGGATCACTTTCGCCAGCTCTTTGCCCCTTGCCCCGAACATCGCGGCGGGCGGCGTTCTGCCGGACGATCATCTGTTCTTCTTCGGCCGGCTTTCGCCTTACGACCCCCCGGTCTTCGAAGCGATGCGCCGCAGCGGTCCGGAGGACGGCGCGGTCTTGCAAAACAGCATGGCCTACCGGCTCGAGGAGGATCTTCGAACCGACATGCCCGAACGCGCCGTCGTCGACGCGAATGGGCGCCCGGCCTTCTACATGCGATGGCGGGGAGACAACGCCCCCACCGCGTTGCGCGCCAGAAGGCCGACGACGCAGCGACCCTGCCTGGCGGTGGAGGGGCTGGCGGCGCCGTCGGTCGGATGGCTGCGCGACGTCCGACGGTGGTGGATCGACGCAACCACCATCGGACGCTTGGCGACCGAGCCGCTCGACGAGCGCGCCTTGACGCTGGCCAGCGACTCAAGCGGAGCCGTACGCGTCTTCGACCGCAAGGAGCGCACGGATCGTGGCGTGTATGTCGCGCCCAAACCTGTCCCACTCGGCGCCGGGCAGGAGTTTCGACGCCCCCCCTTCCAAATCGAGAACAAGGAGGCCCAGCACGTCTGGCGAACACCGCTGCAAAGCTTGCGAGAGCTTGGCTTCATGGAGATCGGCCAGGCGGAGACCCAGCGGTTCAATCCGTTCCGTTCGCTGAGCCCTGAGGAGATCTCGCTCGACTGGGTGAACGCTTGCGCCTCGGTCGAAACCGATCTTCGCGACGACCGCGGCGCGCTCCGCCCGCTTGGGTTGGCGGAATGGAGCCTCCGAGACGCAGAGGTGTTCTGTCGCGTCCGAGGCGATGGTCTCGAGCTCGCCTGCGAACAGCCGAACCGTGTGGCGCATGTCGGCGAAGACGGGGTCGTTACGCCGAGCACAGGACGCCAGAAACTGTCGATCGGCCCCGGCGAGCAGTTCTTGGTCGGGTGCGTGCATTTTCGGTTTTTACCGGCTGAGATGGCGTAATGGACCCTCTCGGCGCACTCAGGACCTTTCTGTCCCGATCTGCGGCGCGCGGCAAGCGGCGGCTCAGCGCTCGCGGGTTTGGCACGGGCGCGCTCCAAGGCCTCAGATGGACGCTCGCAGCCGCCGCCGTGCTCGCCGCCATTGGCGTGTTCTCCTTCTTCGCCAGCGCCGTCGACTCGACGCGCACATGGCGAAACGCAGCGCAGATCGCGCCGAGGGATCTCAGCGCCGGCGCATTGTTTCGAAGCCTGGTTTCCCACGATCTGATCCGATTGAACTTCGATCGCTTTGAGATCCTCGCGGCGCCCGCGGATCTTCCGTTGCGCGCCAAATTGCGCAGCCAGCCCAATGCGCTGCGAGGCTGGCCAAACGACCTATCAACCGACGCAGAGGCCGCCTTGCGCGGCCTTTACGCGCCTCGCGCAAACGGCCCCGGCGCCATCCTGCGGCAGGAGATCGCCGCCTGGAACGCCGCCCATGCCGTCGCCGCGGTCCGAGACGACCGGGCATTCGCCGGTGGGGTCGAGGCGGCGGCGGGGCCGGCGACCACGCCGATTGGCGTCAGACCTCTGGATTGGAAACCCAACGTCTGGGACGTCTCCGCGCAGCAGGGGCCTCAAGGCGCTGCGGCTCCGATCCGGGACATGCGCCAATCCGACCTGCCCTATGACCTCTTTGGATACATGGGATGGGAAAGCGCGGAATGGCCGGCTCCAGACGGAGACTGGCGCGCAGCGGCGCCCCTCGGCGGCACGGGCGCCGCCACGGACTTGCAGGTCACGTTCACGACGCGCGCGGCTCCAGCGGAGGTCTTCACGGTCGATCTTGTGGGCGAGGCCCCACAGGTGACAGGGGCTCGGATCTTGCGCCGCCGGGCGCTCTGCGAGGCACGCGCGATTGAGAAACTCTTCCCCGACGCCTCGACGCAGACCCTTGTGCGACGCGTCTCGTTCGAAAGACTTCCCGATCCGGACTGCGGCCTGGAAGCAACGCAGGGACCGGTGATCGGCCATCGGTTGCTCTTGCAGGTCGAGGGGAGCTCCCGCGGCGACCCGTCAACCCGCGTCTCTGTTCGCGTCCGCCCGACCGTTCGAGCGCCGAACAGCCTGCGGCGTTTTGCGCAGGCGAAGCAGTTGAGCACGTCACTGAACGGGGATCGTCCCGACGTCGTCACGTACCGCGGAGCGGACAGCATTGTTCTGCGCTGCCGCCGGACCTCTGCGGCGCCGGAATGCGCGCTGGAATGGTCGCCAAGGGGGCGTCCACCGCCGGGGCAGCCGCCGCTCGTCGGTTTGGAGACCGCCGATCTGGAGCCGTTGCTCACTCCCGATGCTCAACCAACCCAAACGGCCACAGATCTGGGGTTGGCGAGCCTCGCGGGGCTGGGCCGCGACGATCGCTTCGGGGTCGGCGGGGTGTTGGCGCGGCAATCCGGCCAGGGGGTGCGGGCTGTCCGGCTGACTCTGCGCGCAGATTTGCAGAGGTTGGCGGCTCGGATCCTGACACAGTCGGTCGTCGACCAGCCAAACCGCGCCTATTTGCCCGCCCGGCACGACGCCGCGCGCAGAGCGGCGCTCGTCGTGCTTGACGCCTCCGACGATCCAACGCGCCGCGGCGAGGTTCTGGCCGCAGCCGCCCACCCAGTAAGTCCGGTGCGGGATCGCGCCGCCTGGAACCTGTTGGGGGCTGATCAATGGCGCCCTCTCTCCAGCCCTCTCGCGCCCCGCGCTTGGGGACGCATCGACGCCTTCGCCACACCCGGCTCGACGCTGAAGCCGTTGGTCGCATTGCGCCTTCTTCGCGCCGCCGCTGAGGCCGGAGCGGACGACGCGGTTCTGCGCCAAGCCGTCAGCGGCGCCGCGGACCCTTTGAACGCGCCCGGTCTTCCACCGCCGCCCGGCGTCGCGCTTCTACCGTCCGGGGCGGTCGAGACGCCTGGCCGGTTCTGGGCGCAAGAGACCCACGATTGCGCTGCTGGACGCTCGGGAGCGTTCGGTTGGCGCTCCCGCGCAAAGATCTGCAACTTCGTGTTCCAGGGACGGCTCGAGCCGCATGATCACGGGTTCCTTCCGCCAGCGGAAACCGGTTGCCCGACCCGCCCAGGCGGAAGCCCTGAGCGTCCTCAGCTCGGTCTTTGCGAGGCGACGCTGACGTCGCTGAACTCGTGGTTCATCATGACGGCGCTTGGCCTCGACGGAAAGGACGCGACGAACCGAAAACCGTTGGCGCTGGCCGAGATGGCCGCTGCCTTTCCCGGACCCGGTCGGCGTAATCTGCTGGGCCTGCCGGCCCCAGCGGCTGCGCGCTTTCGCCTCGATCCCCTTGTTCTGGAGAGCAATCGACCGGGCCTCGCAGAGCCGCTGCACGTGCTTGCGCTCAATGCGATCGGACAAAACGCGCAAGCCTCGCCTTTGACGGTGGCGAGCCTTTATGCGTCGATCGCCGCCGGTTGCCGCGTCGCCCCGCGCCTGTCGGCGCTTGCGGATCGCGCTTGCCCGCCCTTGTTCTGGGGAGACACCGATGATCCCGTTGAACGCGAATGGGAGCGACAAGCGCAAGAACTGATGCGCACGCATCTGGTTCCGGGCCTGGCGGCGGTTGTCGGCAGCAGCCGCGGCACCGCCGACGCCGCCTACAAGGATGCGCCGTACCGCGCGTTTCTGCGCGGCAAGACCGGCACGGCCGAAGTTCCGGTGGGTGGCGGCGAACTTGTCAACACCGTTTGGTTCGCGGGATGGATCGAACCCCAGGGCTTGTTCAACCTCTCAGCGGACTACGCGTCCTTGCGAGACCGTCGGCTCGCATTCGCCTGCATGGTCACTCACGGCCGAGGCGGCGCCGCCAGCGGCGGCCGGGTCTGCGCACCGATGATCCGCGCGCTTTTCGATCAGCTGCAGGGGCTCTCGCCCGCTCAGGGCGCTGAGCAATGAGGATCGTCGCAAACGCTCCACAGCTGGCACAGTTGCTATCCGGACTGCTCCGGGCGCCGCGCCTGCTGGCGACGCTTGCCTTCGTGCTCGGCGTCGCCTTGATCGCCGGACTTTGGAGCGGTGCGCAAATGCGCCTCTTCGCCAGCCTTCCGCCTACGATCCAACTGTCTTCGGTCGCGATCCCCTCTGCAGACGCTCCGATCGTCCTGGGATGGCGCGAACTTGGTCAACGTCCCGGGCCGCAGTCGGCTGCGCGGGCGCATTTGCAGGTCCGGCGCACTGACGAAGGAGCCTGGATGGCGGCGAATGTCGCGGCGGATCGCAAGGCTCTGCTCCTCTACGAAGACGGCTCCACGCGCTATCTGCGGCGTTGGCCCCTCCGAGCGGGCGACGTTCTGGAAATCGACGGCGCTGTTTTCACGGTCGGCGCGGCCGAGGCGGCGCAAACACTGACGCTCAACGTCAGCGACGGTCGGCGGATCATGCTCGACCCGTGGGGCGCGCGCTTTGATGGCTCAAATCGTGTATTGTCCGACGTCGATTGCGGAATTGATCAAAATCCGCTCAAACACTTGCGGCGGGTTCTGTCGACATGGGGCTCGACCGAGCGGCGCGTCGCAACGTTCGGCGGCGGCGTCGACTGTTCAGATCGTATTGCGACGGGCGGCTCGCGAACCACCGCATCGACCTCCATCATCGCCCGAGACGGCGGATACGAGTTGGCGCCCATCGCGGATGCCGGAGCCGGCGCACGGTTCAAACGCGCGACCGGGGAGAGTTGGCGAGGGTTCGCACAGATCGAAACGCCCATCGCCGCCGCTGGCGGCGGCGAGACGCTCCCGTCGCGCATTGTCCTGGGTCGCACGGTCTACGCGGTCGCGACCGACGAAAAAGCTGGGCTGACGCTCCGGCCGACGGAGAATGCGCATCGCTTCTTTGAAACAACCTTGCAGTGCCCGCCAGAGGCCGTTGCGGACCGACTGGACGCCTGTTTCCTGCGGCAAGCGCAGAAGACGGCCGACACCGCGGCGATCGGCGTCCTCATGCGCGCCGCGGCGCCGAGTTGGAGCCCGTTGAACCGCGGATCGACGATCCTGTCGATCGGGGTTGCGCTCGCCGTCGCGCTGACGACGCTGCGCTTTTTGGGGCGCTCTGCGAAAGCTGGGGCGAACCCTCTCAGGCTGCACGCGGCGCCGCCTGGGCCGACCGCAATCCTGATCGGCGCCGCCGTCGGCGGTTTGGCGCTGTTCTTTCTGCACCGTGAGACGGCCTCTCCGGCGCTGCTCGGCGGACTTGTGATCGGACAATGGAGCGTGGCCAGCCTGGCCCTCGCCTGGCAACCCGAACGCAGCGCGCGCCTCTATGCATACTGGTTGGCGGTGTCGGTCATTCTCGCGCTCGGAGCGCTGACCTTGGCGCAGTTGTCGCACGGCGCCGCCGATGGGCGCTGGCTGCGTTTCGACGCGCGCCATCAGATCAGTCTGATGATCTGCTTCGCCGCGGTGACGCTGATCGCATCGATTGATCTGGACGGCTTTCGCGCAATCATCCGAAGGGCCGTACACGATCGGAGCACATCCGCGCTCGCCTTTCGACTTGCTCCGTTGATCGGGCTCGCGGCGCTGTTTCTGGCCTGGCTCGCTTTGGGGCGCGAAGAGGGCCTCGGCGACTTTCAACCGATCGAGGCCGGCAAATTCGCAGCGGTTCTGTTTCTGGCGGTCATCGCGACGCGCCTCTACCACGCCCGCCTTTTCGCGCAGGCGCTGACCCAGCGTTGTCTGCTGTTCGCAACGATCTTCGGGGCGGCCGTGTTTTATGTGGCGCTCTTCGTGCTGATCCCGGGATTGCGCGGGGATTACTCGCCCATCTTGATCATCGCCGGGGTCTCGTCGGTCTTGCTCGGCGTGGCGTCATTGATGTTGCGCGTTCATCGGCTGAGCCAGATTCGCGTAAAACGGGGGCGTCGCCCTCCGGGTGAGCCGCGTTATCTGAAAAAGCGTTGGCGCAGGCCCTGGTTGGAGACGATCGCTGTGTTCGGGGCCGGCGCTGCAATCGGCTTGGGGGTTCTGACGGTCAGTTTCGCGCTCACCCGCGACACGGACGACTTAGCGACAGATCAAGCGGCTCAGTTCACAACGGTAGAGGAGCGACTGGCCGTCTTTCTGGAACCGGAGGCGCACCCAGATCTGGGCGCTCAAGTGATCCGTTCGATTGGGTTGATCGCGGACACGCCCTGTCGCGGCGTCGCTGCTTGCGCGGCGAGTTGGGGCCCGAACCCGGAAGCGATCGCCGCTTTGCCAGCCGTCCAGGACGATTTCATCGCCGCCTTTTTCGTGAATCGCTTCGGCTCTGTCGCAGCTGGGCTGCTCGCAGCGGCGCAGCTGCTCGTCTTGTGGCTGACGGTCGATGCGGGTTTGCGCAAATATCGATGGTCTGGAGGCGACTACATTGACGACGCCGCTCGTCAGACGCTTTGCTTCGTGGCCCTCGGCGGAGCCTTGATGCTGGCTGCGCATTGGGGCGTCGCCTGGGCGAATGCGTTTGGCGCCATACCCGTTATGGGGCAGCCGATGACCTGGGTTTCGGCCGGGAATAGCCACATTCTGTTCATGGCCGCGCCATTTCTTCTCTTGACCCTGGTGCTCTTGAGATGGCCAACGCATCGGCGCGCGCCTTCGATGGAGCACGCCCCGCCGCCATACGATCTCGCTGCGACGCTGATCGGCTGGGCGGAGGGGACTTGGCCAGGCTCCAAGGCGAGCCAGGTTCTAACCCGCGTCTTGGTGACGAGCCGGGAAGGACTCCGTCGCCTGAGAGGTGTAGGGTCTCGGACGGAGAGCGACTATCGGAGCGGCGGCCCCCTTGATTGGCGGCGGACCGAACCGCCACGGAGGAGGTGAGCGATGTCCAACACTGTTGGTCACGCGGATGAAAACGCATCTGGCGTCGGCGAGCTCAGTCGCGCCATCAGCGTGGCCTGGGCCAAGCACGCGAAAAAGGCCGCGACCCAGCCGTATCTGATGGCGTTGATGATCGGCTCGCTGCTGCTGTCGATCGCCTCTTTCTTCACCACGTATTCCGGCATGCTGAACTTCATGCCGGTTTGGGTGATCTCGTTCTGCATCACCTTTGCGGTTCAGGCGCTGCTGTTCGTCACCTCTTGGCGTATCGGGTTCTCGATGGCCGATCGCGAACGCGCGCCCTGGTTCTCGATATTCGTTTTTGCGATTTGTTTCTCCACCTCCGTGTTTTTCAGCTGGGTCGCGCTTTTCGAGACGATCAATGACGAGGAGCTGCAAGAACGCACGCGGATCACCCGCATCCACCGCGCCGTCGAAGACACGGTTTCGGAACTGCAGACGAAGGCGCTCGAACGACGTCGTGAAAGCGTCGAAACGCTGCTCGGCACAGACGTCTACAATCAGTGGCGCGGCAATGTGAACGCCGTGGCCGATCGCGCAGGCCAGGCGCGCGGCGTCCTAGAAGCCGCCCTGCAAGAACAGGCGCGCCGACTGGCGCGGGAGATTGCGGCGCTCGAACAGCGCAAGGCCGCCATCCTGGCTGACAAGGCCGCCGCAGGCGAACGCGTGGAATCCGATACCCGATCCCTGCAGCGCCTCGAAGACCAACGTCCCCGGCTTGTCGAGAAGGTCAGCCGGCTGCAGGGCGAGTTCGACATCGCGAATGAGCTCGTCGTCGTGCAGGAAGGTCGAATGGAGTCCGAGGCGACCGGCGGCGGCGATGGGCGCCCCGCGGGACGCGGTCCGAAGTGGCGCGAGCTGCGAGACGAGCGGAATCGCCTCAAGGCGGATGCAGACACCAAAGCGCGTCTGCTGGCGAGCGCCGAGAACGAGCTCGGAGACGCGGACGCGCGCGTCGAGGCGCTCAAGAGCGCGATCGCGGCCGGAGGGTCCGGCGCAGGGGCGCTTGAGATCGCCTCTCTCGATCAAGAGATCGCGCGCCTCGCGGCGCAACAGACAGGCGGCGGCGCGGACGGCGCGGCTGTCAGCCTCGATACCGAGGTTGAGCGGCTGCGCGGCAACCTCAACGAATTCGCAACCCGTTTTGAGCTCGAACCCTTCAACGCCGCAGCACAGAAATGCGCGGAATTGCTTGAAGCCATGCGCGCGCAGCCGGCGCTGCGAGGGTCCTTGGGCGATCTGTCATGCGACCGCGCTGCGATGGCCGAGTTCATGAACCCGATCGGCGTCGCTGTTTCAGACCTGCGCGCGTTGGAGGCCCAGTGCGTTCCTGGCGGCGCGCAGGCGCAAAACGTCACCGCCATGAACTTTGAACAGGCTGTCGAATACGGGCGCGCCTGCATCGGCATCTCGGGCTTGCCGGCGCCGGCGGTTTCCTCGCTCCGCGGTGAAATCGACCGCCTCGTCCTCGAAGAAGACCCCAACGCCTCGCAGTTCGTGAAAACCGTGAACGCGTTCACGGGCGGCGAGAAGCTGTCGCACTTCGCGCTGTTCATCGCGGCGGCGATTGACGTGCTGGTGCTCTTCAGCGGATTGATCGGCGCGTTGAGCACCACAAACTCGATTTCGCGACATCTGCGCCCGCAATCGGACCGTCAACGCGAAGAGAACGTGTCTCGCGCCTTGGGGCTGAGCCTGGAGCCGCATCCCTCAGATCCTCCACATGTCGGTCGGGCGCGTGCGACGCTTCACTACGCGCATCCCTTCGGCCCTCAGGAGGTGATGCTGGAAGGCGCCACATTCGTCGTCGATTCCTACATCGACCTGTCCGAAATCCACGACGCGGGCGAGCAGAAAGCGGCGAAGGACTTGATCAATTCGATCATGTCCGACGGCATGGCGGCGACGAACCCCGAAGAACCGTCGAGGTATTACATCCGCAAAGGGTTCCTGAGTTTCCTGCGCGAGCAGGTTTTCGAACATGATGAAGCTTTGGAGCTGCGCGGCGAGCTGCCCAGGACCAGACTGAAGCAGATCAGCGGACCGCCGCGTCGACCGGCTCTACCCAGCCCCGGCGCGTTTCGTTCGGGGCCGATTTCCGCGCCCGGCCCCGCGCCCACCGGCAGATCGCCGTTGGATCGGATCGCTGAAGAAATGCGCGCGCGCAATGTGGAGCGTGAGGCCGCAGGCGGATTGCGCCCGATCGATCCGTCCGCAGTCGCGGAAACCGCGGCGATGGCGCGGGCGAACGCGGCCGACCGCGCGATGGGCCGCCCCGCGGAAGAGCAGCCGCGCGCCGGCGACCTGGCGGACAGCCTGAAAGCAGTTCAAGAGCGCGGCGCCCCGGTCGGAGCGGCTGAACACGCGTCGACTGATCGTCCGCCACTGGGACCCGCCAACGCCAAGGACCGGCTTCAAAAAGCTGACAGCATCGACGAAGCGCAGGTCCGCGAGTTCGAACTGGCGATGATGGAAGCGACGCGCAAGCGGATCGAGAAAGAAGACTGAGAAACCTGTGAGGGCATCAGGTCCCCGGGCCTGGATCGGCGCAGCGCCGGCCGAACCCGCCGCAATCCCGGCGTCTAGCGCTTGCGTTTCGTCATGGACACCAAATAGATCCGGCCGCCGGCGTTCAGAACACCGTACATTCTGTCGTCGGACAGCCAGAACGTCATCTTCCCACCTGACATGGGCACGATCATGCTGCCGTCATCGGCAAAGGCGGCCTCTCGCCGCATCGCCAACGGCTCTACATCCCAAGGCGTGTAGCGGCCTCGAAGATCGGCGATCCTGGCGGTGCCGTCTTCGCGGACTTCCTCAACGACGACTTCCTGGCAGAGCTTTCCATCCCACATCCCGGCGACCCAATGGCCGGCGAAGGCGGAATGGGTCTCATCCGCATCCTTGTTCGGCTTTTTGCGAAGGTTGTCGTGGAGATAAACCGCGTTGCACTGTTTGGGATCCGGGAAATACCGCTCCCCTTCTTCGTGCCCGATCCGCACGCCGACCTTCGCCAAATCGACCGATGGCGGAACATAGCTCGGCTGCTTTGGCGGGCGCGGACGCGGCGTGCGCAACGCCCCAAGCTGAGGCGGGGCGGACTGAACCTGCAGGGCAAAGATCAGCGCATCCTCCAGCTCCGTCGCAGAGATCACAGGGGCTACAGGCTCGACCGCAGTCTTCGGATCAACGCCCGCGGCGAGCGACGCCGTTTCGGCCGGCTCGCCTTGTGGCGCATCCGCTTCCGAAATCTCTGTCGTCGTCGTCTCTTCGGTCGTCGCCCCTTCGGGCGCTGGCGCTCGCGCTTCGGCAGAGACCGCCGCCGCCCCTTGCAGACCTTCCGCGCGCGAGCGCGGTGAGAAATAGGGGCCGTCCTTGGGCGGCGCGCTCTGCGGAGCCGCCGCAGCTTCGTCGGGGTTCAGCCAGAACTGACCCTCGCTTGCGAGAGCGTTTTGGAGCGCCGCATCTTCCCCGCTTGTCTGTTGCAGGGTTTCAGCGGTCGGGCCCGTGAAGACTTCCAGACCTTCCATCGCGCAGCCGCTCGACGTCGCGACGATCGAGAAAGCTGCGACCGCTGCTGCGAATTTAGCGCCCGTCCCTAATCCCATTCCGATCTCCCCAGACCGCAGATCCCCGCGCCGGAGCGCTCCATCCGCTCCGCGTCCACGTCAACTTGGTCCCACATTCCCGCGAACTGGATCAAGTGCAAACCCGTTGATCGGCGGCCAATCAAAGCCGCGCCTCTATTCGACGGTGACCGATTTGGCCAAGTTCCGCGGCTGATCCACGTCGGTGCCTTTATGAACGGCCGTATGGTAAGCCAACAGCTGCGCGGGGATGGCGTAGACCAACGGCGCGATGATCGGTTCGACCTTGGGCATCTCGATAGACTTCCAGACGCCTTCCCCGGCCTCTTCAATGCCGTCACGGTCGGAAATCAGGACCACTTTCCCTCCGCGCGCCATGACCTCCTGCATGTTCGAAACCGTCTTTTCGAACAGCGCGTCGCGAGGCGCGATCACGATCACGGGGACGTCTTTATCGATCAGAGCGATGGGGCCGTGCTTGAGCTCTCCGGACGCGTATCCTTCCGCGTGGATGTACGAGATCTCTTTCAGTTTCAGCGCGCCTTCGAGCGCCAGTGGGAACATGGCGCCGCGGCCGAGATAGAGGATGTCGCGGGCTTGCGCGAGGCGGTGCGCCACCTTCCAGACGTTGTCCTCTCGCGCCAGCGCTCTCGTCACTTTACCCGGCGCTGTCAGGAGCGCCTCGATGGCTTTGGCTTCGCCGTCGGCGTCCAGATGGCCGCGCTGACGCGCCGCGGCGGCGGCGAGCGCTGCGAGCACCAACAGCTGACATGTGAACGCTTTGGTCGACGCGACGCCGATCTCCGGTCCAGCGATGGTTGGCACCACGACATCGCTTTCCCGAGCGATGGAGGAGGTCGTCACGTTCACAATCGAGATGATCTTCTGATCGGCCGCTTTGCAGTAGCGCAACGCCGCCAATGTGTCCGCCGTTTCTCCAGACTGAGACACAAAGACCGCGGCGCCGTTCGGCGACAAGGGCGGGTTGCGGTACCGAAACTCAGACGCGATGTCGGTCTCGACCGGCAGACGCGCCAGGTCCTCAAACCAGTACTTCGCGATCTCGCACGCGTAGAAGGCCGTGCCGCAAGCCACCAGGTTGAGGCGATCAATCGCGGTGAAATCGATCTCGTCCGCGGCGGTGATCCGATCGCGAGCCGCGTCCAGATGCGCCGACAAGGTGTACGCCAGCACCGACGGCTGTTCGTGGATCTCCTTCGCCATGAAATGCCGGTGTTCGCCCTTGTCGACCAGGACGCTCGAAACGGCGATCGTCTTGACCTCGCGGTAGGCTGGAGACCCTTCCTGATTGAAGATCTGAGCCCCGTCGCGAGTGACGCAGGCCCAGTCGCCTTCCTCCAGGTAGGAGACGCGGTCCGTCATCGGAGCGAGCGCAAGCGCGTCCGAACCGACAAACATTTCGCCGTCGCCGTACCCGATCGCAAGCGGTGAACCCCGGCGAGCGCAGATCATCAGATCCTCCGCCCCGCGAAATAGGAAGCAAAGCGCAAACGCGCCGTGCAGTTTGGCGAGGGTCGCAGCGGCGGCGTCGGCGGGCGGCAGGCCTCGTTCGAGAAACTGCGTACAAAGGTGCGCAATGACCTCGGTATCCGTTTCCGTCTCGAAAATCACTCCGGCTTGCTCAAGGTCTTCGCGAAGAGAACGAAAGTTCTCGATGATCCCGTTGTGCACGACCGCGACCTTTTTGGTCGCGTGAGGATGAGCGTTCGTCTCGTTCGGCGCCCCGTGCGTCGCCCAGCGCGTGTGGCCGATCCCGATCACGCCTTTGATCGGGTTCTGGGCGAGCACTTCGGCCAGAGCCGAAAGCTTGCCCACCGCACGACGCCGGTCGAGCACGCCGCTATCAAGCGTCGCGATGCCCGCGCTGTCATACCCTCGGTACTCGAGACGTTTCAGCGCGTCGAGAATGACCGGCGCAGCTTCGGATTTACCAATTACGCCGACAATGCCGCACATTGGCTGGAACTCCTTAGGATTTGTCGCGCGCCCGGCCGAGCAACGCCGCTTTCGCCTCGGCAAGTTTGGCCCGCAGTTTCTTGGCCAAACCTGCTTTTTCAACTTGTTGGGCCCGCCCGACCGCCAGCGCATCGGCGGAGACGTCGCGCGTGATCGTGGATCCCGCGGCGACAGTCGCGCCATCGCCGATCTCAACCGGCGCCACCAAAGCAGAATTAGAACCGACGAACGCGTCGCGTCCGATTTTGGTGCGGTGCTTCAGGAAACCATCATAGTTGCACGTGATCGTGCCCGCCCCGATGTTTGCGTCCGCGCCGACATGCGCATCGCCGACATAAGTTAAGTGGTTAGCCTTAGCGCCAGCTTCAAACACGGCGTTCTTGACCTCGACGAAGTTCCCGATCCGCGCTTTTGAGCGGATGTCAGCTCCAGGTCGAAGTCGCGCATATGGCCCGATCTGAGCTCCGGAAGCGACGACAGCCCCCTCGAGATGCGAGAACGCGCGGATCTCGACACTGTCTTCGACAACCACGCCGGGGCCAAAAACCACGTTTGGCCCGACACGCACATCCCGTCCCAGGACAGTGTCATGCGAGAAGAACACCGTCTGCGGCGCGGTCAGCGTCACCCCTTCGATCATGGCGGCGTCGCGCGCTCGATCCTGAAAAGCCGCCTCGGCCTGTGCGAGATCGCGGCGACTGTTGACGCCGAGCATTTCCGCCTCTTCGCCCGCGACGGCGACGCAGCGGCCACCCTCCGCACGCGCCAAAGCCACCAGATCGGTTAGATAGTACTCGCCTTGAGCGTTCCTCGGCTCGACCTTGTCGAGCAAGCGAAACAGGGCGCGCGCTTCAACGCACATCACTCCCGAGTTGCAATAGCGGATGGCAAGCTGATCCGGAGACGCGTCCTTCGCTTCGACAATCGCCTCAAGCTCGCCGTCCGCGCTGGTTACGAGTCGCCCGTACGCCCCGGGATCAACCGCATGGAACCCCAACACGGCAAGCGTTGCGTTCGCCGCCGCTTTCGTTTCCACAACGCGCGCATACGTCGCCGATCGGATCAGTGGCGTGTCGCCGAAGAGAATGAAGACATCGCCCTCGAAACCCTCCAGCGCCGCCCGCGCCTGCATCGCGGCGTGCCCGGTGCCCATCGGCGGATCCTGCAGCGCCGTCACGGCCCCCGGATAGGCCGTGCGAACCCGCGCCTCCACCGCTTCGGCTTCGTGCCCGACAATGACGACCAACCGTTCCGGTTTGGCGATGCTGACCGAGCGAATGACATGCTCGATCAGGGACAGGTCAGCGACTTCATGCAACACCTTGGGAAGGTGCGACTTCATACGCGTTCCTTTGCCCGCCGCGAGAATGACCGCAGCGATCGGCGCCGTCCGCTTCCTGTCGGTGCTCACCGACGACATCCATTTCTCCTTCACGGTTTCGAACGTCTTGATACGGGTGGACGCCGGCTGCGCCAAGCTAAGGCTGCTCAGAAAAGGTTACATAAAATTTCCAGTGGCGCAGACAGCTCCGGCGCCCCAAAACGCCCGCGAGCAATCGCTTTGGAGAGAACATGCCCCGCAGCGCTATCTTTGACCTTGACGGCACCCTTGCGGACACCGCAGCCGATTTGATCGGAGCCGCGAACGCCTTGTTGCAAGCCGACGGCCTGCGAGAGCTTGATCCAAAGACGGCGCGCGCGACGGCGGGGCGCGGCGGAAAGGCGCTGATGTCGCTCGGCTTCGAGACAGCCGGTCATCCCAAGACCTCTGCCGAGATCGATGCGCTGTTCCCCGCGTATCTGAAAGCCTATCAGACGCGCATCGATGCGGAGACGCGCCTGTTCGACGGCGTGATCGAGACGCTCGAAGAACTGACCAAGGCGGGCTGGGCGCTGGGGGTCTGCACCAACAAGCCAGAGCACTTGGCGATCGATCTTTTGCCGCGTCTTGGTCTCGATCGGTTCTTTCCAGTGGTCCTTGGCGCGGACACACTGCCCGTTCGCAAACCTGATCCGCGGCATGTCTGGGAAACGATCGATCGGCTTGGCGCGCCGCGAAGTCGCGCCGTTATGATTGGCGACAGCGTGACCGACCGTGACGCCGCGCGGAACGCGGAGATCCCGGTGATCTTGGTGAGCTTCGGCTATTCCGTGACGCCGCCCGCGTCGCTCAAGCCCGATGTGCTGATCGATCGGTATGACCAACTGATCCCTGCTCTGGAACGGCTTAGCCCAGCATAGTCGCGCCGTAACCACTGCATCGCAGTCGCCAGCGCCTTGACCTTTTCTAGCGATCCCGCCTATAGGGTCGAGCCTCCGGGCGGTTAGCTCAGTTGGTAGAGCACAGTGTTCACATCGCTGGGGTCACTGGTTCGAATCCAGTACCGCCCACCACAGCGCAACCGAGAAGTTGCGCGAAGCTCTCACGACAGTTCAGGGCGTCAGCGTTTTGCGCAGAAAGATCGCGAGAGCCCTTTACGCTGTGTGATCTTTTCTCGCTCGCGGCAGTTTGCTTCGCAAACGCCTCCGACGGGGCCGACTGACCGGCCGGCGCGCGGTTCGATTGAGCTTCGAGAGGCTCCACCATTAAACCCTTACGCGGCTGATCTCTCTTAAGTCCTATAAAAAATAATAACTTAGCCTCGCGACTGCTACACGGAAGCGCTGTATTACAGCGACGGAAGCGATGGCGAAACACCCTCGGATTCAGAAGCGCAGCGGTAGCTCGACGCCAGGCGACCCCCCCGGCGACCCGCCGCGCGCCACGTCCCGTTCGCGGATCCTCTATGTTGCTGCTGGTTCTGCGTCGGCGCCTCCGCCTCCGCAAGGCGTCCTCCCTCGACCGGATCCTTAACGGCTCCCATCCACAGCAAGTCGCAAGGCGGGTGGCGTTCAAAGGAAACAGATCGCCGCCGTTCGCAAGCTTCGGGGCGCCTGCAAGGCGCGGCGGGCCTTGTGGCGCGGGATCGTGTCGGTAGATTGAATCGGCTATAGAAGAAGCTTGCGCGCGATAGGCGGCGGCCGAGCAGCGGCTCCGTGGGAGGAAACATGACGCGACCGATCGAAAGCATCACCATTGTCGGCGGCGGCACGGCCGGATGGATGGCCGCCACGATGCTCGACACCTTTCTCAACCGTCGGGGCGCGGGCGACCGGGTCGCCATCCGGCTGATCGAGTCGCCGGACACGCCGACCGTTGGCGTCGGCGAGGCGACGGTGCCGGCGATGCCGCGAACCCTCGCACAGCTCGAGATTGATGAGCGTGAGTTCTACAAGCGCTGCAACGCCAGCTACAAACTCGGCGTGCTCTTCAACGGCTGGAACGTCGACGAGAGCGGCGAACGGATGAGCTACATCAATCCGTTCAATCCCGAGCCGCTGGTGCGCAGCGTGCCGGCGTCGCTCTACTTCAACCGGTTCGCCAAGTCGGGTCAGCGCTACGACCGGAGCGTCGATCTCGCGCGATCGCTGGTGGACGCCGGCCGAGGGCCGATGCTCGCAAGCGCGCGGGACCCGCGGGCGCGGACCAATTTCGCCTATCATTTCGACGCCGGCGAGTTTGCTCATCTGCTCAAGGACACAGCCGTCGCGCGCGGCGTCGAGCATGTGCTCGATCACGTGGACGACGTCGAGCTCGACGAACGCGGCTTCGTCGCTGCGCTGCAGTTGCGCGCCCGCGGCCGCACCGAGGTCGAGCTCGTGATCGACTGCAGCGGCTTTCGCGGCCTGATCATCAACAAGGCGCTGGGCGAGCCGTTCGAGTCTTACGCCGACGCCATGCCGAACGACACGGCGCTCGCCGTGCAGATCCCGCATGCGGAATTCGACCGGCTCGAGCCCGCCACGCGGTCGACGGCGCTCAAGGCCGGCTGGTCCTGGCGGGTGCCGCTCTATCACCGGGTCGGCACCGGTTATGTCTTCTCCTCAGCCCACGCCACGGTCGAGGAGGCGACGCGAGAGTTCCTCGATCACCTCGGGATGAAGGAGGGCGAGGTAGAACCGCGCGCAATCAAGATGCGGATCGGACGCACGCGGCGGCCATGGGTGAAGAACTGCGTCGCCATCGGGCTCTCGAGCGGCTTCGTCGAACCTCTCGAGTCGACCGCCATCTTCGCCGTGGACATGGCGATCCGCTGGCTCTGCGAGTACTTTCCCGAATCCGACTTCCCCGAAGCGGTTTCGGCCCGCTACAACCGCAATCTGCGGATGATGTTCGAGGAAGTCCGAGACTTCATCGCGCTTCATTACCGTCTGTCGAACCGTCAGGACACGACCTACTGGCGCGAGGTGCAAGACCCTGCCCGCACGCCCGACCGGCTCGAAGAAAACCTGGCGCTCTGGTCTCATGTGCTGCCGACGCCGCGCGATCTGGAGACGGCGCATCTGTTCCCGCACGACACCTACAAGGCGGTGCTGTTCGGCAAGGGGTTCTATGAGGGTAAGCGGCTCTCCCGCGCGGCAACGCTCAGCGAGGCGCATTGGCGGGAATTCGGCAAGATGATCGATGGGCGACGCGACGAACTCATGCACGAGCTGCCGGACCATCGAACGTTGCTTGATTTCAAGCGCGGCGAGCAAGCGCCGCCGCAACCAACGGCGCTGATGATGAAGCCCGCCAAAACTCAGCCCGCGCGTCCGCGCAGGGCGCCAGTGTTCGCGCCGACCTCGGGGTCGCTTCTTTAGACGAGCGGTCGTTGCGCCGACCTCAGAAAGCGGGGCGGCGCTCTAGCGGTCCGTTCGAGCGCGGACACTCCCAACGCGAGGTGAGCGCGCCAATCACGTCGTCTCTATCGGGCGGCCGCCGCCCGGCCGGAGGACCATCAGGCCATCTTGGTCGCGGCGAAGGCGCGCAAATCCGCTTCAGGGGTGGTCGCGGGATCTTGGCCCACGCGGGATGACGATCAACGCGGTCGCGCCCGGGCCTGTGGACACGGACATGAAGCCGCATCAGACCGATCTGGCTGAATGGCTGAAGGGTCGTGTTCCTTTGGGACGCTACGGAAAATCTGAAGAGGTCGCGGCCCTGGTGTCCTTCCTTGTTGGGCCGGAGGCATCCTTCATCACGGGAGCCCGCATGATCGTCGACGGCGGGCTGACCGCCCAATGCAGTCTCGGCCCGACCTCGGAGCAAGGACAACCTGATCGGTCAGGCGACACGCAAGGCTCGTTGATGTGCGGATCACGCTCGCCGGATTGGATCGAAGTCGATACGGCGCGCATTCTCTGAGGCGTGTGAAGGCGACGCTGTTCGATCGGAAGACTGGGAACCTGCGAGCAGCCCAACTGCCGCTCGGGCACGAAAAGGTCGAAAGCACCCTGAGATACCTCGGCATCGAGGTGGAAGACGCGCTTGAGACCTCCGAGCAGGTCGACGACTGAAACGAGGAGCGGAGCGGAAACGCTCCCCTCTCTTCGGATTGTCCGCTCGCAAGTCTTGAACGTCAATCCGCCTTCGGAACGTGTCGGCTGGCTAGGGGCAAGAACGGACCTTCGGATAATCAGCTACCCGCCACCTGCCGCGCGTAATCGTCCGCGTCGAACCAGCCACGCGACGATTTGACTTTCAGATCCTCACCAAGATCCCACTCCTCCCAGCCTCGGATCTTCAGCGGGTTTCCCGTCTTTGCGTCATGACCCGTGAAGGTCCACACGTAGATCGCATGTGTCGCCGAGCAGCGGATATCATCACAGCTGAGTGTCAGATCCGGCACATCAGCATAAAACCCGGCGGCCATATCAGCGACGCGCGCTCGACCACTCCAGGGCTCTCCCCGGTTGATTACGATCTCTCCGTATTCAGCGAAGAAAGAAGCGACTGCTACTGCGGAATTAGAGGTACATGCAGAGGTAAAGTCTTGCGCCATTTGTTCGACGGCATCGGGCGAGATCGTCATAGCGTCTTCTCCTGTTTGCGAATGAGCGCTTGAGACACTTGAACAACAGGAGCCGCAGGTCCAGCGTGGTTTTAAACTGTTACTTGCGCGATTTATAATACTTGAGGGGGCTTCTCGGTCTGAGGCGGACCCCTGCATGCGCCAATCAGTGGCGGCTTTGGGCAAAAGCAGTCACACGAGACCACGGATCTCTAGGATGTTCAAAGGCGGATGCGCGGCGTAACCTTCGATATGCGACTGAGATTTAAAGGCGCCGAACGATGCCAATCGAGGATGCTCTTTTGCAAAAGGCGCGTTTCCAAGGTCTGAGTGTGGGCGGCCCCTTCTCGAGCGAGGCTGACACGGGTAATTGGGCGAACCGCTATGTGATCGCGACAGGGTCGGAGCGTTACGCCGGTTCCACAGTCTACTTAGGCCCGCTTTTCTGGGTCTTCGAAGAAGACGATTATTGGTACACGCAAGCCAGCCACAACGAGGTCGGCGGCGCAGACTTTTTCCGACGACACAACAACGCGGAGGAGGCCGTAGGCTGGGTGATAAGTCAGCTACTGTCCGCCCGTGAGCCGTAACGCGTTGATGGCGCGATGCAGCGGGCTCTACCGCCCCATTATCCGTCGCTTGCGCGCGCGAATGTGCGCCGTCGCTTCGGGCGTGCCGTCATGGAAAGAGCCGAACCAGCGATCCCAGGGCACTTCCGACGTGCCGTAGTTGCACTCGAAATAGCGATGGTGGAGCTGGTGAAAAAAGTCCCCCAGATCCACTTGCTTGCGATCCTTGGCCACCAACCCATCGAAACCCGAATGCGAGACCGCCGGGTTCAGCCCGAGATTGTAGAAATGGAAGAGCACATGAACCGGGTGCGAGGGAACAATGAAGTGGATCGCCAGGCTCGAGAAGTAGAGGACGTGCTCGACAGGATGCATCGAGAGCCCGGTCCAGGGACCGATATTGATGTTCCGGTGGTGCAGAGAATGCGCCAACCGATAAAGCGGCGGCCAGTGAAGCGCCCGATGGATCCAGTAGAAGTGGAGCGAGGCCCAGAGCGGGATCAGCAAGAACCAAAGCGCGAACCACACAGGGTTCTCAGCCCACAGGATCATTGGCGCGAACCCATTCGCCGCAGCCCAGAAGTACATCACCTCGTACAGGCTCCAGATCGTCACGCCGCTGGCGACGCTCCAGAACATGTTGTCGAGCACCTGCTCGCGGAAGGCGTAGGTTCCGTTGTCCTTGGCCAGCTCGCGCGCATCGAATTTGAGCGCCTTGCCCTGCGCTTTAAGGCGGTAGAGATAGAGATGCAGGCCGCCGGCGACGAGGAAGAGCAGCGCCAGATTGCGCAGCCAGATCTGCGCGGCCCAGCCAAGCGCGAGCGTTTTCATCTGCTCTGGATCGGGCTGCAACAAGGCGTAGACGCCCCACGCCAGGAAGAACTCGATCACCACTGACGATATCGCGAACCAGTAGCTCGCAAGCCAGCGCAACCCGGCGAGCGGGCGCGGCGGCCAGGCGAAGATCGGCGACGTCTGGATCGGCAAGCCAGGATGGTAGTTCCATTCCCGGTTTTGCCCGGGCGGCACTTCGGGCTCGGCGTCCTCGAACGGCGCCTGTGCGGTCTGATCCGTCACGCGCTCGCCCTCTCGCGTCCCACGCCCGCGTTCAGACGGATCGGAAACCGCGCCCGGATCTCGGCGTCGATCTCCGGCGGGATATGCGCAACCACGGGTTCGTCCAGGATCTCGCGCGTGCGTCGCCGCGCCTGCGCCAGCAAATCCTCGGCTCCATTGTCCGCCCATTCTTGCGGCGTCGTCCGATCTCCTAGCGCCGGGTAGAAGTAGTCGCTCTGCATCCGCGAAAGCGTCTGGTCATGGCCAAGAAAATGACCTGGCCCGTCGATGCAGACCTCGCGGATCGCCTCGAGCGATAGGGTCTCGTCCGTCACCTCGATGCCGCGGGTCGCGCGCATCACCGCGCCGATCAGGTCGTTGTCGAGCACAAAGCTCTCCAGTGAGCACGCGAGCAACGAACCGTACATGCCAGCCGCCTCGTAGATCAGATTGGCGCCGGCGAGCGCGCTCATCAGCTCGGTGTAGCCCTTCTCGTAGCCCGCCTGGAAATCGGGCATCTTGCTGTCGGTCATGCCCGCTGACACCGCGCAAGGAATATCGTAGCGCTGAGCCATCTGGGCGCACGCGGCCATCAGCAGCCCCTGCTCCGCGCTGCCGCCGGACATCGCGCCGGTCCGCAGATCCGACACGAAAGGCAGCGCGCCGAAGAGCGCCGGATGCCCCGGCGAGAGCAGGTTCAGGTACACGAGCCCGGCGAGCACCTCGGCCGTCTGCAGAGCGACCGAGCCCGCCAGCGCCGCCGGCGAGGTCGCCCCCGCTTGTCCGGCGGAAACAAGCTTCAGCGGCAGGCCAGCCTCGGCCGCGACTTCGATCACCTCGAGCGCTTCCTCGGCGAATGTCAGCGGCGGGACGACGAAACAGGTGGAGACGCACAGGAACGGCCGCGCGCGCAGCGCCTCCGCCCCTCCGGCGATCAGCCGCATGATCTCGACCGCATCGCGCAGATGATCGCCGTTGGTGAAACTGCTGCCCACATGCTTGGTGGTCCCGGCCATGCAGGCGAAGGCGGTGTTGAGATCCATTTCGCGCGGGTCGCTCAGGTCGCGCGCGACAACCGTGCGCTGAAACATGTGAATGTTCGGCAGCGCCTGCGCGAGCCGCGCCATGTCATAGAGATCGGCCAGCGTGGAGTCCCTCACCGCCCGTGTCTCGCTATCGACGATATGCACGGCGGCGCCAGAGGTCCCGAGATGCACTCGCGTGTCCGATGGGTCGATGTCATGCGCCGGATCTTGGGCGCAAAGCTTGAAGCCCCGCCCCGCGACCGCGAGCGTCTCCTCGACCAGCGAGGCCGGCATCAGCAGCCGCCCGTCGTCGGTCAGCCGTCCGCCGGCGCGGGTCACGGTCTCGACGCAGCGCGGGGTCGCCGAGGTCAGGCCGATCTCTTCAAGAATGCGCAACGCCGTTTCGTGCACGCGCTCGACATCGCGATCGGAGAGCGGTCGGAAGCGCCCCCCCACGACGCCGGGCCAGATCGCCTGACTGTCGCCGCCGCCGGCGCCGTCCTTGCGCGCCTCGCGCCGGGCGCTGCGGCCACCTGCGCGGCGGGTCGGAGCTTCCGTCATGTGTGTCCTCCGAAAGAGTCTAGAACGGCGGTGATCGCATCCGCCTGATCCCAGACCGCGAGCGCGTCCAGCGCGCCGTCCGGCAAAGGATCGAAGACCGCCGCGGCGTTCCGCGAGAATTTGCGCGTAAGCTGCTCATGGGACATCGGATTCTGAGGCGCGCCGGTGGGGAAGGCGCATTCGGCGCTCAGGGTCTCGCCGGAGCGCAGAGCGACGCTCACCCGGTCCGGTTGGTCAGGATCGTAGTTCAGCTCGGGCCGTCGCGGGTGTTGCGGCGCCATCTCGACCCGGTCGATCAGCGCGCGCAGCGCCGGATCGGATCGGTTCTCCTCGTTCAGATCACGCATCTCGAACCGCCCGCGCAACAGCGCCGTCGCGAGTGTAAAGGGCGCGCTGAACAGCGCCTGCGAACGATCCGCCGGTCGGTCGAAAGCGAGGATGGCGTAGTGGAAGTCGGGCAGCTCCGCTCGGATCGAAACGATGGCGTCCGGCGCGACGCGGCCATGCAGATCGAGCGCGCAGTCGATCAGACGATGGGTGTAGCCGCAGGACGGATAAGGCTTGAGCACCACCCCCCATTTGTCGAGGGCGGTCTCGGTCGTCTCAGTCTTATTCATCGCGCCGAAAACCGTGTCGAGCCGCGCCGGATCGACGCCGGAGGTCAGAGCTGCGAAACCGGTCGGCGCGTCCAGAACCCGCACCTGCCCGGTCAGGCCCTGTTCGGCGAGCAGGGCCGCCGTCAGGCCGTCACGGGCGGCGAAACCCGCCTGAAGCGGTTTGGCGGCGCTGCCAAACTGGCACGTATAGCCCGAAGCCTGGCTGATCGCGAGCGAGAGCGCCTGCGCCGCACGCGCCGCGTCAAGCCCGAGCAACCGCGCGCAAGCGCCCGCCGCGCCGATGACGCCCAGGGTCGCGGTTGAATGCCAGCCCTGGTTGTAATGCTCAAAGTTCAGGGCTTCCCCCAGTCTGGCGATGACTTCGAAACCGGCCGCGTAGGCGGTCAGCACGTCCTCGCCCGACGCCCCGCCGCGCTCAGCCGCCAAAGCCCACAGCGCCGGAAACACGACGGCGCTGGGATGGGTGTTGCCGGGCTCCTCCCAATCATCGAAGTCGTACGCATGCGAGGCGACGGCGTTGCACAGCGCCGCAAAGGGCGCGGCGGCGCGTTGGCCGGTTCCATAGAGCGGCGCCGCGCCGGGATACCCTCCCAGCGCCCGGCGCGCGCCGACGGCGTACGGGTGATCGGTCCCCGCCAGAACACAGCCCAGCAGGTCCAGCCCCGCATCGCGGGCGTAAAGCCGCCCTCGCTCCGTCGGGGTTGGGAGGGAAACAACGCGTTCCGCCAAGATCTCCAGTCGCGACATCGCTTAGTCTCCAAAAGGATCGGGCTGCTCGGGCCTGGTGCTGAGCCAGACCGATTTGGTCTGGGTGAAGGCGAACAAGCCCTCGACCCCGTTTTCTTTGCCGTAGCCCGACTGCTTGAAACCGCCGGTCGGCGACTGCGGCGCCGAACCGAAATAGGTGTTCACGTAGACGGTGCCGGCGTCCAGCTGGTCGGCCAGCCGCAGCGCGCGCGCCGCGTCCCGCGTCCACACGCCGGCGGCCAGGCCGAACGGGCTGTCATTGGCGATAGCCACCGCCTGCGCGTCGTCTTCGACCGGCATGACAGCCAGCACAGGGCCGAAGATCTCGTCCCGCGCGACACCCATTTCTGGCCGCACGCCAGTGAAGATCGTCGGACCGACGAACCAGCCGTCGCAGCCCTTTGGCGAGACCGCCTCGCCGCCAAGAACGCAGTTCGCTCCCTCCGCCGAGGCGGCTGCGACCGCGCTCAGGATCCGCTCAAAATGAGGGCGGTTGGCGATCGGACCGATATGGGTTCGGGGATCCGCCGGATCGCCGATCCGCGCCCGCCCGGCGATGGCGCACAGGCGCTCGACAAACTTGTCGTGAAGATCGCGGTGAACCAGCGCGCGCGAGCCGGCGATACAGCTTTGCCCCGCCGGCGGGAAGATCCCGTTCGCGACCCCGCGCGCCGCCAGTTCGAGATCGGCGTCCTCAAGCACCAGTTGCGGCGACTTTCCGCCAAGCTCGAGAATGCAGGGTTTCGGCGCTTGCGCCGCCAGCGCCGCAGCAGCGCGCCCGCCCGCAGAGCCGCCGGTGAAGCTGACGACGCCGACCTTGTCATGCGTGATGAGCGCGGCGCCGGCCTCAGTTCCGAAACCGGTGACGACATTGAGCAGACCCGGCGGCGGATCCGCCGCTTCAAGCGCCGACATCAGCGCCAGGGTCGACACCGATGCGTGCTCGGAAGGCTTCAAGACTACCGCGTTGCCGGCGGCGAGCGCCGCCGAGATCTTCCAGATCGCGATCAGCAGCGGCGAGTTCCAAGCCGTGACGCAGGCGGCGACGCCGAACGGTTCGCGCTTGGTGTAATTCAGAATGTCCGCCGCCTCGGCGGGAATGACCGCGCCCTCGATCTTGTCCGCGAGCCCGGCATAGTAGTCGAAACTGTCCGCGAGCCAGGTCTTCAAGCCGAACTGAACGCCGGCGAGATCCTTGCCGTTGTCGCGGGTCTCGACCCGGCCCAACGCGTCCGCATTCGCCCGCACCGCGTCGCCCATCCGCCGCAACAGGCGACCACGATCAGCCGCGCTCATGCGGGCGAAGGGACCGGTCGTCGCCGCCCGATGCGCCGCCGCAACGGCAATCTCGACATCCGCTTCGGCGCAGCGCGGCACGCGAGCCCAAACCGCGCCGCGGGTCGGGTCGTCGCTGTCGATCCAGCCGCCGGCGGAGGGCTCGCGCCAGGCGCCGTCGGCATACCAGTGAAAGCTTGGAGGGTCGTCGCCCCATGGCGAGAGGGGGTCAGGATGCGCCATCGCCCGCCTCCTCGAAGACGATCACCCCGCGCCCGCTCCGCCCGGTCAGCATATCGGCGCAGGCCTCGTTGATCTCCTCGAGCCGATAGCGTCGCGAGATCATCCGATCGACCGGCAACCGCCCTTCGAGATAAAGATCGGCGAAACGCGCGAAGTCGCGCCCGGTCTGGGCCGAGCCGAAGATCGAACCGGTGACCAGCTTTTCGTCGCGGATGACGGAGGCGCTTGGCAGCGCCATGGTCTCGTCATTGCCGGGCATGCCGACGAAGATCAGCGATCCGCCCGGCCGCACCGCCTCGAGACAAGCCTCCTGCACGGCGACCTTGCCCACGGCCTCGAAAACATAATCGGCTCCGCGCCCCTCGGTCATCGCACGCACCTGCGCCACCGCCTGCGCGCCCGCCTCCAGGAACCCGGTCGCGCCCATCGCGCGGGCAAGGGCCTCCTTCTCAGGCGCGGCGTCGACCGCGATGATCTGGCGCGCGCCCGCCAGTTTCGCGCCCATGATCACCGACAACCCAACGCCGCCGGCGCCAAAGACGGCCACGGCGCTGCCCGCTTTCACCCGAGCGCGGTTGAGCGCGGCGCCGACGCCCGTGGTCACGGCGCAGCCCAGCAGCGCGGCCACTTCGAAAGGCGCATCCTTGCGGATCGGCACGCAGCTCTCCTGCGGCACAACGGCGTGATCAGCCCAGCTCGCGAGCATGCTCAGATGCCGCACCGGCGCGCCGTCTTTTGACAGACGACAGGTCCCATCCGGCATCGTTCCATCCCAGAGCGGATCGAGGAACGATTTGCACAAATGGCGCTGCTCGTTCTCGCAATAGAAGCAGCGGTCGCAATGCGGGATCCAGCTGAGCACGACGTGATCGCCCGTCGCGAGGCCCTCGACCTCGGGCCCAGTGGAGACGATCGTCCCGGCCCCCTCGTGACCGAGCACCACCGGCAGATCATGGCCGGCCTGTCCGCTGATCACGTGATAGTCGCTATGACAGACGCCCGCCGCCGCGAGCTTGACCAGGACCTCGCCCTTTTGCGGCGGCGCGAGGTCGAGCGTCTCCACGCTCAGCGGCTCTCCCACGCCGCGCAACACCGCTGCCTGAACCTGCATCTCCGCACCTCGTCCCTGTCCGTGCGAAGCGGAATATTGCGGCGAATTGACAAGGGGCGGAACGCGCGGAATTCTTATGCTCACTATTCCACTGGGGAATGCAGTGCCGCGCCTGCCAAACTGGAAACTGCTCACCGCCTTCGAGGCCGCTGCGCGCCACCGCAGCTTTTCGCGCGCCGCGGCGGAGCTCAATGTCATGCAGCCCGCCGTCAGCCGGCGAGTGGCGGCGCTCGAACAGGAGCTTTCGGCGCGGCTTTTGATCCGCAGCCGACCGAACGCCACCCTGACGCCTGACGGCGAGGTCCTCTACCGCGCGCTTTCGGCGAGCCTGGTGCAGGTTCAAGGCGCGGTCGAGCAGATCACCGACCGCGACCCCGACCGCCGCGTCGTCGTCAATCTGACGATCGGCTTCGCGAGCTGCTTTCTGCTCAGGCGTCTCGGCGCCTTTCGACACGCGCATCCGGAGATCGAGCTGGAACTGGTCTCGCGCGATTTGAACGAGAGCTATAGCGAGGACGGCGCCCACGTCGTGATCGTCTTCGAACGCGAGGAGAAGGCGCCGGGCGCGCGCAAGCGGCTGGTCTTCGCGGAAGAAATGATCGCCGTCGCTTCTCCCGGCTATCTCGCGGCCGGGCGACCGTCGCTCGCGGATCTGGGCGCGCATCGGATCCTCAAGCTTGACGCCAGCAGTCATGCGGACGATTGGTCGAAGTTCCTGGACGGCAGCGGCTTTGCGCTTGGCCCGCGCCAACAGATCAGCCGGTTCAACAGTTTCATGGTCTATCTCCAGGCGGCGCTGAATGGCGACGGCGTCGCGATCGGCTGGCGGCGACTGCTCGACGACCACCTGGCGACCGGTCAACTGGAAATGGCGCTCGATCGGGTCGTCGCCGCCGATCGAGGGTACGTTTGCTGCCTGACACGGAGCGGCGCGCGCTCCGCCTCGGCTTGCGCGTTTCAGGAGTGGCTGGCGGGCGTAGACGCCTGAACACCCAGTGTGGGAACCGTCTTCACAACGCGCGCCCAGGCGCAAGTTTGGCCCGCCATGGTTCGGAGATCGCTGTCGGAGCGTCACGGTTTCAGAGTCTGAGCTTGGACTGATCGACCCCTTCCAAGCGCCTGCCATCGCTTTGCCTGTTGGTTCGAGATGGCGTTAAACTAGACGCGCCAACCCGTTGGAGAAACGCGATGCAGATCACCCCTTTGACCGGAGGCTTGGGCGCCGAGATCTTGGGCGCGGATATCCGCCGCGCCGAAGACTTCGACGCCATCCATGCCGCGTTCGCAGAGTACGGCGTGGTCGTCATCAGGGCGCAGGACGTGACCCCCGACGATCATCTCGCTTTCGCCCGACGCTTCGGGCCGATCAACGTCAACCGCTTCTTTCGCCCAGTCGATGGTTATCCGGAGATCGCGACGGTGCTTAAGGAAAAGGACCAAAAACAAGCGATTGGCGAAGGCTGGCACACCGATCATTCCTATGATCAGATTCCCGCCATGGGGTCGATCCTTCATGCGATCGAGGTGCCGCCATATGGCGGAGACACGCTCTTCGTGTCCATGGCGGCGGCCTACGCGGCCCTTTCACAACCCATGCGCCAGTTTCTTGACACCCTCACAGCGGTGCATTCGTCACGACACGCGTTTGGCGCGGCCACAATAGACAGCGAGGCGGCCAAAAGCGGGCGGTTCGCCAATGCAGAGGCCGCGACCCAGGACGCCCGCCATCCGATCGTGATCACCCATCCGCTGAGCCGGCACCGCGGGCTGTTTGTGAACCCGGTCTTTACAACCCATGTCGAGGGACTGACACCGTCGGAATCGACCGCGCTGCTGACGATGCTCTGGGACCACTGCCGACAACCGGAGTTTCAATGCCGGGTCCGCTGGCAGGCGGGCGACATCACCATGTGGGACAACCGGGCGACATGGCACAAGGCGATCAACGACTACCACGGCTTTCGCCGCCTGATGCATCGGGTCACGGTCGAAGGCGTTCCGCTGCAATAGCTCGCGGACGGCTCTCGACGACAGCCGCGCTTCCGACGGATCACCTGGTCAAGCCGCCGCCGCCTCCAAGCGACCGCGCTCCCTCAGAAGCAAGCGGCAAACGCTTGGCACAAAAACAAGTGTGAGAGGCGACGCGATGATCAACCCGCCGATCATGATCGTCGCCATCGGCTCGAACAAAACGCCGCCCGACACGGCCATTGGAATGAGCCCGAACACCGTTGTCAGCGAGGTGAGCATGATCGGCGTGAAGCGCTGCTTGGACGCCGAGACGATCGCGTCATCAAGCGTCTTCGCCTCGAGTTCAAGATCGATCTGATTGATCAACACGATCGCGTTGTTGATGATGATCCCCATCAACGACATGAGGCCGAGCACCGCAAAAAACGCCATCGGATGCCCCATTGCCAGCATCGTGTAGGGCGCGCCGACGAGGATGATCGGAACCGTCATGAACGTGATCAACGTCCGCCGCCAGGAATTGAACTGGAACATCAGCGCCAGCACCATCACCGTCAACGCCATCGGCAGGCTTGCGCCCAGCTGACTGTAGACGTCGACGCTGTCTTCAAGCTCCGCGCCGATATTGACCTCGTATTCGGGACCCAGACTGAGGGCGTCGAGCGTGGGTTGGATGAAGTCCAACGTTTCTTGCGCAGACAGCGTCTCGCTCTTGGCCGAGATGACGATCTGTCGGACCTGATTCATCCGCCGGATCTCGGAGTATTCGAGCTGCGGCCGGAAATTCACCACCTGGTCGATCGAAATCAGCTTGCCGTTGGCCGCGATCGACAGGTTGATGAAATCCTCAAGGCTGTCTCGGTACTGCTCCTCGGCGCGCAACACGATGGGGATCTGGTCGTCGCCTTCGCGATAGGTCGAGTACTGCGAGCCCGAAAAATAGGCCTGCATGACCTGCGAGATATCCTCGGACGTCACGCCGAACTCACGCGCCTTGTCCTGCGCCACGTCGACCACGATCTTGAGCTGCTTGTTCCCCCAATCGATCTCGTTTTTCACCCCACTCGGAAGCGAGGCGAACCGGGCCTTTACCTGATCCGCCGCCGCCAACAGAATATCGGCGTCCGGCCCCGTGATCTCGACGTCGACGACCCCGCCCTCGCCCCCGCCATTGGCCAGACGGGTCACGCGGAACTCTGCTTCTGGAAACTCCTTCAGCAAGACGCCCCGGGCGCGCGCGGCCAACTCTACCGCCGCGGGATAGTCTTTCGCCACGACAACGAAGAACGCGATCGTCGGGTCCGGGTCGTCGGGGTCCAAGGTCAGATAGAACCGTGGACCGCCATCGCCGACATAGATCGTGGTCCCGGCGACATTCGGGTTCTCCGCCGTGTCGCTCAGCCATTTCTGAACGCGAAGCGCGGTGCGCTCGGTTTCGGAAATCGCGGTGCCCTTGGGCATGCTCATGTAGATGAGCACTTCCTCCCGTTCGCCAAGCGGGAACATTTCAGGCTTTAGCTTCGAGAACTGCGTCGCGCTCAACCCGACGAGCGCGAAGGTCGCCAGCATGATCGGCGCCCCCCAAGGCAACAGTCGCCGAACAAGCCGACCATACGCAGCGACGATGCCCGACTCCGTCTGAGCGCCGCTCTGTTTTTTCGGCTTGAGAAGACGCGCCGCAAGGAACGGCAGGAAATAAAGCGCCGTTAGCCAGGAGCCCAGCAGCATGAGAGCGACGACAGCGCCCAACGAGAAGGCGTAGTCGCCTTCCGTTCCGTTCAACAACAGCATCGGCAAAAAGGCCGAGACGGTCGTGACCGAGGCGACGCCGAGGGGGATCAGAAACTGCCCCCCTGCGTCGAGCGCGGCCTGATGACCGGGCATGCCCTGGTTCACGCGCTTCTCGATATCCTCGACGACGACCAGCCCATTGTCGACGAGCAGACCGAGCGAGATGATCACGGCTGCAATCGAGACTTTTTCGATCTCGATCCCGAGCAAGGACATGCCAAGCAGCGCGAACATCACCGTGAAGGGGACGATGCAGGCGATCACGAATGCCGCTCGCATTCCTAGAAACGCCAGCATCACCAGCAGCACGACGACAAACGTCTGCCCAACGTTCGACAGCGCATTGTCGACCGCGGCTGTGATCGCAGTCTCCTGAAAGGTCGAGATGTTGAAGGACACGCCGATGGGTTGCTGCTGCTCCAGCTCGAGAATGCGCTGTTTGAGAACCCGGCCGAGCGACTGCACGTCGACGCCATCCGCCATCTCGATCGCAAGCACGAGCGCCGGCGCGCCATTGTAGAAGATCGGTTGATCCTTGGGATCGACATACCCGCGACGCACGGTCAGCAGATCTTCGAGTCGCACGAACCCCGCGAGCCCACTCACCTTGGTGAGCACGTTTCGGATCTCGTCGACGCTCTTCAAGTCGCCGTTCGCCTCGAGGACGATGTTCGCGCCCCCGGCGTCGATCTCGCCCGCCGGCAAGATCACATTCTGCGCCTGAAGATCCGCAAGTATCTGATCGAGCTGCACGCCGACCGACGCGAGCTTTCGGTTGTCGAGGTCGAGCCAGATCCGCTGGTCCTGAACGCCAGAGATCGCCACCTCGGTGACGCCCTCAATCTGATAGAGCTCGCGCTGCACGTCCTCAGCGATCGCTTCGAGCTCCAGAAGCTCAAAGCCGTCGCCGGTGATCGCGATCGTGGCGACGGCGACGTCCCCAAAGTCCGTGTTGACGAAAGGCCCTGCAGTCCCGTCCGGGAGCTCGGCGACCACGTCGTCCATCTTGTTTCGGAGGTCTTCCCAGGCTTTCTCGATCCCCGCCTCGGTCACATAGTCATAGAGATGCGCGTATACGATCGCCTGACCCGGCGTGATGACCGTTTCGATGTCTTCAACACCGCTGATCTCGCGAATGCCCTTCTCGATCGGATCGGCGATCAGGTTCTCGACGCGGGTCGGCTCCATCCCATCGAATGCAGCCTGAACAACCGCCGTGCGGATCGTGACCGTCGGATCTTCGCGTTTGGGGATCGACAGATACGTGATGAGACCGACCGACAGAACGGTGATCATCATGGCGACGGTGAAGTTCGGCTTCAGGAGGCCAAAGCGCGTGAGAAGATCCACGGTCGGTCTCCTAGTATCGAGGGTTTTCTATGAGCTTCACCCGCATCCCATCATGGAGGAACGTCACCCCCTTGGACGCGATCCTCTCACCGGGCTGCAAACCATCGATGACGAGCAATTGGTTGTCACGGATCCCGGCCATGGTGACCTCGCGCTGCGCCACGGTGCTCGTGTCGGGGTCAAAGACATAGACCGTCAGCTGCGAAGGCGTGCGCGGCCCGGCGTTCCGGTCGATCTCGCCGGTCGGGATCGCGGCGGTCATCGGGATCATGAACCCTTTCTCTGCGGGAAGACTGAACTCGAAGGCGACTTCAACCGCCATGCCCGCTCGGATCGACGGGTGCGTTTCTCGCAGACCAACGATGACAGGAAACGACGACACTGTGTCGGCCCGCTCTCCAAGCTCGCTCACGACCGCTTCGAGCACGATGCTCGGGTCGTCGGCGAGCCTGACAGCCGCAGGCGTGCCGACCACAAGCGAGTCGAGCGTTGCGAAGTTGACCGAGAACGCCACCTCGAACGCGTCGTCCTCGTACACCGTGACGATCTAGGCGCCGGCCGAAACCGGCGCGAAGGAATCGACCTCGACCGAGTTGATCACACCGTCGAACGGCTGGACCAGCACCGCATCCTCCAGCGCCTCCCGCGCCGACGCCAGGTCCTCGCGGGCTTGGTCGAGACGCGCCTCGCTGGTGCGCAGATCGGTGCGGGCATTGTCGCGGGTGACACGGGTGCCGGCGCCGCGGTCGAGCAACGTTTGGGCCCGCTCGAGATCTTCTTGCGCCTGGACGAGCGTGGCTTCCGCCTCGCGCACCGCCGCCTGTCGGTTCTCGATGTCGATCTGGAACTGCTCACTATCGAGCTTCGCCAGAACCTCGCCTGTGGTCACACGCTGGCCAACCTCAAGCTCGACTTCCTGCAGGCGACCACCGGTCTCAAAAGAGAGCGAGGTGATATCCGTCGGCTCGAGCACGCCAGGATATCGGCGGCGCGTCGTCTGTTCCGACGCCGCGACTTCCACGGTGATCAAGCCCCGAACTGGCGGCTCCGCGGAGACTTGGGCGTCTTGCGCCTCGCCACAGGCGGCGACGCTGAGGAGAACTGCGACCGCAAGCCAGACCCGTTTCATAGTGTCCCCCGATGCCAATCTGCCCAGTTTGCAGCGTGCGAAGCCAGACGCAACGAAATGATCATTCGTAGCGCTTTGCAACTTATCAAGTAGTTTTTTCGGAAATCGATCACTCTCAGACCGACCTTGAACTGATGAGTATTAGTTTTATCCAAGTTCTTGAAGTATTTGTAGATTTACTTTGAAATCACTTCCTGAGCCAGCTATCGAAACACGTATCGCACAGTCGCCTTCAGCTGAGAACGCGAGAATGTGATCGGGCGATGCGCGAAATTGCGACAACGCCATCGTTGTTTGGGGTCGAATGGAAAACTGGAACGAAATCAGGACAGCTTATCAGGTCGCAAGACTTGGAACCGTCAGCGCCGCAGCCGAAGTTCTGGGGTTTCATCGGGTGACCGTCATCCGGCATATCGACGTTCTTGAAGCTGTGCTGGGAGAGAAACTGTTTCTGCGCACGCCAAAGGGCTACACCCCAACGGAAGCTGGCTGGGAGCTGATGCGCGTCGCTCAAGCGACCGAAGACCAGTTCGGACAACTGGGCGCGCGTCTCAAGGCCCGAGCGCAACTGAAGTCGGGCGAGTTGGTCATCACCTCGGTCCCCGTCGTCGGACAGCTGCTCATGCCGGCGTTCGCCGCTTTCGGCGCGCAGTTTCCGGAAGTCACGCTCCGACACGTCGCGAGCTCGCGCACGCTTAAGCTCGAGCGCGGAGAGGCGCATGTCGCGGTGCGGATCGCGCCTGGGATCGAGGAACCGGACAACGTCATCCAACCCTTGACGCGCTTCACGCTGGGTCTTTACGCCAGCCCCGCCTATGTCGGCGAGATGGGTTTGCCCAAAAGCGCCAAGGATCTCAAACATCACCGGTTCGTGGCGCTGGACGACATGTTTCAGGCGAACTCGGCGAAGATCTATCTTGAGGCGCTCGCAGACGCCGCCCCAAAAGCGCGGGTCGTGTTTCGAACAACCAGTCTCGACAATCTCGACGAAGCCTTGTTCGCCGGTTTGGGGATCGGGTTTGCGCCGACGTTCAAGGCCGACCGGCTCGGTCTGACGCGCATTCTCCCCGATGTTTCGCGGGAAGGTCGTTTGAACCTCGTGACACATGTCGATCTGCACCGAACCGAGCGGGTGCAGCAGCTTTTGAGTTTCCTTAAAGATCACGTGCCGTCGGAACTCTAGGGAAGCAGCGCGCAGATCCTTCTCCCATGCAGATCTTTCACCCATACTGAAGCATCCTGTGGTTTTTCAAGGACCCAGCCCCATGGCCCCGATCGTCTCTGCCGGACGCCTTCGCAAGTCGCCGTTCTACGACTCGACAATCGCAGAGGGCGCCGAGTCGCTCCTTACGTACAATCGCATGCTGATCCCGCGCGGTTACGGCGATCGCGAGGCGGAGTACTGGCGGCTGATCAACGGCGTTTCAATGTGGGATGTCGCCGTTCAACGGCAGGTCCAGCTCAAAGGGCCGGACGCAGCTCGCCTAACGCAGATCCTGTGCCCGCGCGATCTGTCGAAGCAGGTTGTCGGTCAGGGAAAATACGTGGCGCTTTGCGATCACCAAGGCGTGCTGATCAATGATCCGATCGCTATGAAGATCGCGGAGGACTGCTACTGGCTGTCGATCGGCAACTCGGACATCTGGTTCTGGGCGCGCTGCGTTGCGGGTGAACGGGGCCTCGATGTCGAGGTCAGCGAACCGGATGTGTCGCCCCTCGCCGTCCAGGGGCCGAAAGCCGAAGACGTCGTCGCCTCGCTGTTTGGCGACTGGGTTCGCGATCTGAAATACTTCTGGTTTGCAGACGCAGTGCTCGAAGGCATCCCGCTCAAAGTCGTGCGGGCCGGCTGGTCCAAGCAAGGCGGGTTTGAACTGTTCCTGATGGACGGCTCCAAGGGCAACGACCTGTGGCGGCTTGTTAAGGAGGCCGGCCAGCCGTACGACATCGGTCCTGGATACCCAAACCCGTCCGAGCGGACCGAGAGCGGGTTGTTGAACTGGGGAACGGACACCGACGAGGCGACCAATCCCTTCGAAGTGCGCCTGGACCGCTTTGTCGATCTCGATGTTGAAGATGAGATCATCGGCGTCGAGGCTCTGCGGCGGATCAAGGCCGAGGGCCCCAAACGCCGACAGCTTGGCGTGACGCTGGACGGCGCCGAAGAAACCGAACAACAAGGGATCTGGCTCGAGATCGAGCAGAACGGCGCGGTGATCGGCCATCTGACCCACAAGGCCTGGTCGTATCGGCTCAAGCGGATGATCGGCTACGCAATGGTGTCGGCGGACGCGGAGGTCGGCGACGTGATCGAGGTTGTGACCGGCGATCGTCGCATTCCCGGGCGGCTCGCCGCGCTGCCATTCCTCTAGCTCGCCGCATCTCTAGGCGCGCCTCATGACGGCGCACGGTGTCTCGCTGGCTTTCCGCGAACCACCTCGAACCTCCTAAGCCGAATGATGATTTGATCTCTGGGCTCTGCCCCATTACGATACCAATTTGGGGGAACGACCACTGGGGGTGCGTCATGTTAAGATCCGGACTGACATTAGCGGCCTTCTTCACGCTTGCGCTGTCATCTACGAAGGCGAACGCGCTGTCGGTTTTTCAGGACTTTGACTTCGACCAAGATGCGCAGGTCATCACAGCGACCTTTACAGATCTGCCGATGAGCGGCGGCTCCAGCGGCGTCTTGACCATTGCAGAGCGTGGTCTGGACTCGATCTTCCCTGGCATCGATTTGAACGGCCCGGGCGAGACCTTCACCGTCTCAGTTGACGACCATGTCGTCGGGATCTTTGGCGAGTTCATGGTCGATGACCCGCTCACCAACCCCGTCGACGCCATGTCTTGCATGCTTCCGGTTTCAGCATTCGACTGCACTTTCTCGGTCGCGCTCGCGTTGGATGGGCTGTTCCTTCAGGACAAACTTCAAGACAACGAACTTGTTGTCGAGCTCGCGTTCTCGAACCGTGTCGACGCGTTTCCAGAGGACAACGATATTATCCGCATCCAACTCGACTACACGCCGGTTCCTCTTCCAGCGTCCGCCCTCTTGCTGCTGACCGGATTGGCGGGCCTTGTCGGAGCCGGACGTTATGTTCGGAAACGCGCTTAACCAGAAGCTCTGAGCGGCCGTGTCTCGTAGGTCATACAGGCTTTCGGTGGTTTATCGCCACGTGCGACCAAGCTAGGGGTGCGTCGCATCGACGTCCCGTTTCAATCATGCGAGAGACAACGTTGTACGAGGCGCTTGTCCACAGTTAAACGACCGCTCGGCCTTCTCGCCGAAAGGTCGCGAGTTCTGCTGTAGACATCGGGGGCGCGCTACAGGTCGCTGTCGCTGCCGCGCCCCTCATTGCCGTCATTGCCGCGACCTCCCTCGCCTTCAGATTCGCCGCCGGTGTCGCCATCTGACTCGCCGCCGGGATCGCCGCCCCTGTCAGCGTCAGTATCGCCGCCGCCGACGCCGGTCTGATCGAACGCATCGACCGCTCCGGCCGGCGTGCTCGGCGACTCGCCGTCGTAAAGAGAGTCCAGATCCGCTCTCATCAGAAAATGCGTTCCACGGATGCCCGCGACAGAGGTCGGCAGTTCGATCTGCATCGCGTTGGGGTCTTGCTTGGCGACTTCGCCAGACCGCCCCACCAACTCGCCTTCCGACAGCGACAAACGAATGCGGGAGCCGCCAGACCGATTGTAGGAAAACTGCTGCATCACCATGCGCGAGTTTGGTCCAAGCGCATAAGTGGACTTGTCCAAAAGCGTTAAGCCGACGGCGCTGTTGGCGCCGGTGAGAAGCACGTCGGAGCGCAGGACGTCATCGCCGACCCTGACGCTCGAACGGCTTCCGTTGCGCTCCACTTGAACATCGCCACGCGCCTCTTTGATCTGACCAATCCGCTGCTGAGCGGAGGCCGGCGTCACGGCCAACAAAAGGACAATTCCCAAAAAACCTAGAAAACGAATAATCATAACGGCACCCCAAACGACGCTCCCCCCGCCTCCAAGAATCCAGAAAACGCCGACTTTCGCAACTTTTCTGTAGTTAACCAAGGATTTAGGCTCTTATCGCCCGCGAGGCGGCGCAGATCTCATGCCAACCTTGGTCGACCACGGGTCGTGACGTCGAACGCTCGCGACGCGTTCTGCGGCGGCCGGACTTATGGATGCCCCATCACGGCGTCCAGGCCTTCGAACCCTGCGTCGACCATTTCGACGGTTTCAGGCGAGAGATAGTGGTCCACTCGGTCCGCGACATGCGCGACGAGCGCAGCGTCGCTCTGTTCCGCCGACCAATCCTCGCCATCCACATCGCTTTTCGCCGCGCGCCCGGAGAGCACGCGCCATTTCGCACACCATGTCAGCGACCACAGCCACATCGCCCGCCGCATTGGCAAAAGCCAACTTCTCGCATCATGCGCCCAGTCCCGGGACCCAATCGCGCCCAGCCACCAGTCGTGCGCGCAGGCGGCCTCCTCGACGCTCAAGACAGCGTGGCTTTGAACGTCCCAAGTCGTCGAGGTGTAGAGGGTCGCGTGAGCGATATCGAGTTGCGGGGCGCTGTACCGGCACTTCTCCAGATCGACAAGAACCGCCTTGCCGGCGCTGTCGATCAGGAAGTTGCCGGGATGGGCGTCAAACGAAATCAGGCGTTTGGACGGTCGTGCCTCCTGCAGCGCCAATGTTCGCAACATCTCTACGCCACGCTGGATGACGTCTTCAGTCTCTGGCGCGACCCCGGCCGCGGCGATGTACGCTGATTGCTCTTCGATCTCCTCCAGCAGGTCGCGTAGCGGGTCGGCTGGCGCAAGAAGCGGCGCATGATCCCCGGCGGCGGCGGGCGTGGGAAGCGCGTGGATCGCCGCCAGCGCGATCATGATCGCCTCAAGGTCCTCAGGCAGGCGAGCGGGCCGCCCAATGATCTCCTCAACAATCAGCGCGCCTCTGGGAAGATCCGCCTTGGGAGGAAGCAAATGCGCCAGCTTCGGCGCGTGGCCGCTGATCGAAGCCCGGGTGTAACAGGCGGATTGATAGGCCAGATTGTCGGCGGCTTCGAGCTGCATCTGACTCTGCTTTGGCACTCTTGCGATCCACCCGGTCCCGGGCAATCGATAATGCGCATGAGCAAGACCGGTGTCGGGCATCGGCTCGGGCGCGGCGGAGAGTCCGATCGCCTGAAGAGCGGATCGAAGCCCCTGGAGTTGATCCTCCGTTTCCGTTTGCGTTTGCGACGTCACGCTTGAGTTCCTTTTCGCTGTTCCGACGCGGCTCGCATCGACCGATCATCATTTCGGCGTCGGTCATGGTAAGGATCGCGCCGTAGAACCGGAGATCACATTTGACGCGCCCCACTGTGCACATCTTCGCAAAAGCGCCCGAGCCAGGCCGTGTCAAAACTCGGCTCGCTCGCACCGTCGGCGACCATAGAGCCTGTGAGATCTATCGTCGCCTCCTCAAACAAATCACCCGGCGGCTCGCGGCGGCGCCCGATTGGCTGACCGTACTCACCGTCACGCCAGATCCCAGCGCCCAGCAAGAGAAGCTTTGGCCGGAACCCATCGCGCGACAGCCCCAAGGCGACGGCGATCTTGGTGATCGCATGTATCGCGTGCTGGCCACTGCGACCCATGACGCTCCAGTTGTGATCGTCGGATCCGACATTCCTGACCTAGCCGCGTCTCATGTCAGCGCGGCGTTTTTGAGCTTGCAGGACAACCACCTCGTCTTCGGACCCGCCATCGATGGCGGCTTTTGGTTGGTCGGAGCCGCTTGTCCGCCGCCGCCGCCGATCTTCGAGAACGTTCGCTGGTCCAGCGCCTTTGCGCTCTCCGACACGTTAAAGAACGCCGTTGGCCTCAAGACCGTTGTGCTGGATGACCACCTCGAGGACCTCGATGACGCCGAAAGTCTTGCCCGACTGCGAGATCGGATCGATGACTAGCCGTAGAGCTTCGCCAGCGTCTTGGGTGAAACGCCCAAGAAATAGAGCGACAGGATTGTGAGATTGCGCAGAACGCGCAGGACATACCCGTCCCGCTGGTATCGCTCGGCGCTAGTGGTGACATGATGATCCAGCATCACAAAGCGCCGACGTCCGATGCGTCGGATCAGATCGACGTCCTCCATCAGCGGGATCGCACTGTATCCTCCAACAGCGTCATAGAGCTTTCGCGAGATAAGCAGACCCTGATCGCCATAAGGCAAGGCGAGCGTCTTCGTCCGCCAGGCCACGCCCCGCTCAATCACCCGCGCCGAGCTGGCGGCATCGTCGAACCGCAGCCGGAAAACCGCGGCTTGGTCGACATCCTCGCGTCGTATGCGGTCCTGGATCTTCTCAATCCAGCCCGGATCCGGGCGCGTGTCCGCATGGAGGAACAAGAGCCATGGCGCGGTCGCGGCCGCGGCGCCTGCGCTCAATTGCCGTCCACGACCCGCCGAACTCTGGACCACGCGCGCATCGTAAGACTGCGCAATCTTGGCGCTGCCGTCTTGCGAACCGCCATCGACGACAACGATTTCGCGGATCGTCTCTTGCAGCGGCGCCGACCGAATGCTCGTCAATGTCGTGGGCAAATGCGCCGCCGCATTCAGCACAGGTATGACGATCGACAACGACCCTTTTGTGCAGACCTGTTCGCTCGACATTCCGTGTCTTTCCGTTCAGCTACGACGCTTGGCGGTCGATCCATCCTGTTTCGAGCGATGCTGATGCGGAATGGGTCGTTGAAGCGACGGCGTACGCCCGACTGCTTTCATACGGATTTGGTGGGCGGTGAGAGACTCGAACTCCCGACATCCTCGGTGTAAACGAGGCGCTCTACCAACTGAGCTAACCGCCCTTTTGCGAGGCGACACACATATTGCTCAACGACATTATGCGCAAGCGCCGTTCTTGCAATCTCAACAATTGAATGCGGGGTTCTTGAATGCGGGGTTCTTGGCATCGTCGACGACGCGGCCGTCGATCAACCGGATGCGCCGGCCCATCCGATCCGCCATTTCGATATCATGGGTCACCGCGACAACCGTGCGCCCTTGGGCGGTTACAAGATCATAGAGGATCTCGAAAACCTGCTCGGACGAGTGCGTATCGAGGGAACCCGTCGGTTCGTCTGCGAGGACCAGCGGCGGATCGTTCGCCAAGGCGCGCGCGACCGCGACGCGCTGACGTTGCCCGCCAGAGAGTTGATCCGGCCGCTTTTGCATGTGATCGCGCAACCCCAACGAGGCGAGGATTTCCTCGGCCCTGGCGGTTTGCTCGTTCGGCGACAGTCGATGAAGTCGGCGCATCGGGATCATGATGTTCTCAAGCGCGGTGAACTCGGCGAGCAGAAAGTGAAACTGAAAGACAAAGCCGATCGTCTCCAACCGCGCGCGGGCGCGCTCCTCTTCACTGAGCTCATGCGTCGGCCGACCATTCAGCAAGACCTCCCCATGCGTCGGCATGTCCAACAGACCCAACAAGTAAAGCAGCGACGACTTGCCGGACCCAGACGGTCCGGTCACGGCGACAAGTTCACCCCGATCGACAGACAAGGACACGTCTTCGCACAGCGTCACCGGGACGGTTTCTTCGAGGACGCGCGTCAGGTCGCGCGCCTGAAGCAATGGGGGTCGCCCGGCATCGCTCATGTCGCGCCTCGAATGATCTCGACCGGGTTTTGCGCCGCCGCCTTGCGGGCCGGCAGATACCCGGCGACCGCCGCTGAGCTGAGCGCGAACATCGTCGCAATGGCGTAATGCAGCCAGGAATAGATCACCGGCAGATTGACCGGCTCCGTTGTCTGTCCGGGCAGTTCGAGCGTCACAGCGCCCAGCGCGACGGTTAGCCAAAACCCCAACACCCAGCCGATCACCGAGCCGACGCCGCCCATAAGAACGCCTTCGGTGAGAAAAATCCGACGGATGTCTTCTTGGGTGAAGCCCAGCGATTTTAGGATAGCGATGTCCCGCGATTTCTCATGCGTGATGATCGAAACGATGTTGTAGATCCCGAAGCCGGCGACGAGCAGGATCGCGCCGACCACGGTGTACATGATGATGTTGCGCACTTCGAACGCCTCAAAGATCGCCTCGTTCGCCTCCTGCCAGGACACGGCTTTGTAGCCCAGCATCTCCTCCGCCCGGGCAGCGACGGCGGGCGCAATATCGGGGTCATTCAGTCGGATCCGAATGTCGTTGACCGCATTTGGACGCCCAGACAGCACCTGCGCGCTTTTCAGCAGCATATAGACCTGGCGCTCATCCGTGCCGACGACGCCGGTTTCGAAAACACCGATGATCTTGAAGCGGCGGGAGATCGTTTCGGCGGCGGTGATCGTCACGCTGTCGCCGGGATCCGCGCCCAGTCGCTCGGCGAGGCTGCGCCCGACGATGACGCCAGAGGACTGTCCGCCAAGGTCTTCGAAACGCCCGACTGTCATATCCTCTTCAATCGGCGACACGCGCACGAGATCGCGCGGCTCCACCCCCAGAACCGAGACGCCGCGCTCTGCGCCGCCGAACCGCACAACCGCGGAAACGGACAGGTTCGCCGCAAGATCGCCAGGAGCCCAGGATCGCAAGCTGGCCGTCGCCGCTGTCGGGTTCAGGATGCCGCGTGGATCGTCTCTCGGGCGCAGCCCACGGAACTCCGTCGCTTCGAAAACGACCTCCGCGGGTTGCAGCTGTGCGGTCCGACGCTCGTCGGTGATCTGAACATGAGGCATGGTGTCGACCAGGCTGTCGATAAAGTCGACCTGTCCCCCCTCCATCAGAGCCGCCATGGCGATCGCAAAACCGACGCCCATCGCGACGCCGACAATCGACACGAGCGTTTGGCGTCCACGGCCCAGGATGTGCGTGAACGCGATCTCCAGCAGAAGCTTCACGGCTCAGCGCTCTCCGCTCTTTCGACCCGCACCCTTTGACCCTCTGAAAAGTCTTGAAGCACAGGCGAAACGATCCACTCGCCGACCTCTGGACCGTCCAGCAACTGCACGTGCTCAACGCCGCCTATTCCCAAGCGGACCGCGACGCGCCGCCCACGGGAGAGGCCGACGACGCCCCAAACGGCGCCGGGTATAACAAAGGCCGGGGGGATAAGCCGCGCGCCGGGGAGGGAGGTCGTTATGATGTTCACGTCGACCGTCATGCCTATGAAGAGAGGGGTCTCATCCGGTAGCGCGAGGCGGACGCGGTACGTCTTTAGCAGGGGATCGCCCTTGGGCGTGATGCTGTCGACCACGGCTTTCAGCGCGCGGTCCGGATACGCGTCCGCTTTCAAAAGCACGCGTTGGCCGACTGCGACGCGCGGAATGTCCTCTTCGTTGACATCGGCGATCACCTGACGGGGCGAGGATTGACCGACCCATGCCAGAGGTGCGCCGGGGTCGGCCACCTCGCCGACATCGCCATCGAGACGAAGAACCTGCCCAGCCAGGGGCGCGCGCGAAACGTAGTTCTCGAGCTGGCGTTTCTGCGCGGCGACCGCGGCTTGATACTCGGTGAGCTTCGCCAACGCCTCGTCATATGTCTTCTGAGTGCCGACGCGCCGCTGCAGAAGATCTTTGGCGCGACGCAGCTCGCGCGTCGCCAGATTTGTCCGCGCGACAAGCTCCGCCAGATGAGCCTCGGCCTCGGACGCATCCAGGCGAAACAGCACGTCATCTTTCGCGACCGCCTCGCCTTCGCAGTTGCAGGTCTCGATGATCCTTGCGCGCAGAAGCGGGCCCACCGCCGCCCAGTGCTTGGGTTCGACGACGCCTGTCGCGTAGACGATCTCGGCGGCCTCGCCTTCGATGACTTCGACGACCCGGACCATCGGTTTGGCGCCGCCAAGGAGCCAGAAAGCCAACAGAGCCACGGCGCCCAGCGCCGCGGCCAGCTGCCAGAGTTCGATCGTGACAGACCCAAGTCTCATCTGGCGCCTCGCAGTGGGCGCCTTGCGGTTCGCTCGGGCCCAGTCATTTCATCAGACCTCAAATGAAAAGGCGCGACCCGCAGGCCGCGCCCTGATCTCCATCAAAAGCCCGCGTCGGCCTTAATGCTGGGCCGGATGCGCGCCGCTTTCGCCTCCCGAAGAGGACGCCGGTGTGAGAGGCTCTTTCTCGGGATCCCAGTCGACCGGGCGAATGGTGCCCGCGAGCGCGACGTGGAGAACCTCGGTCACCGTTTCGACCGGAATGATCTCCAGGCCCTCTTTCACGTTATCCGGGATCTCTCGGAGATCCTTGACGTTTTCACGAGGGATCAGCACCCGCTTCACCCCGCCGCGCAAGGCCGCGAGAAGCTTCTCCTTCAAGCCGCCGATCGGCAGGACATTGCCCCTGAGCGTGACCTCGCCGGTCATGGCCACGTCGCGGCGCACCGGGATGCCGGTAAGCACCGAGACGATCGATGTAACCATCGCGATGCCGGCGGAAGGACCGTCCTTCGGCGTCGCGCCTTCCGGGACGTGCACGTGAATGTCCGTCGTCTCGAACACCGGAGGCTTCACGCCCAGCTGCGTGGCGTTGGCCCTGACATAGGACGCCGCCGCTTCGATCGACTCCTTCATCACGTCGCCGAGTTTGCCGGTCGTCTTCATCCGGCCCTTGCCCGGCAACTGCACCGCTTCGATGGACAGCAGGTCGCCGCCGACTTCCGTCCATGCGAGCCCCGTGACCGTGCCGATCGAGTCCGTGTCCTCGGCCAGCCCGTACTTGAAGCGCTTGACGCCCAGCATCTCGTCGAGATTGTCCGGCCCCACGACCACCTTGGTCACATCGCCCTTCACGATCTGCGTCACCGCTTTGCGGCAGAGGCGCGCGATCTCTCGTTCCAGATTTCGGACGCCTGCTTCGCGGGTGTAGGTTCGGATCATCTCGATCAGCGCCTCATCCGTCAGCTCGAACTCGGCCTCGGTCAGCCCGTGATCCTTCATCTGTTTCGGGATCAAATGCTGCTTGGAGATCTCGGACTTCTCGTCCTCCGTATAGCCGGACAGGCGTATGATCTCCATCCGATCCATCAGCGGCGCCGGCATATTGAGCGTGTTCGCGGTGGTGATGAACATGACGTTCGAAAGGTCGTAGTCGACCTCAAGATAATGGTCATTGAACGTGTTGTTCTGTTCCGGGTCGAGCACCTCCAACAGAGCAGACGCCGGATCGCCCCGGAAGTCATGGCCCATCTTGTCGATCTCATCGAGCAGGATCAGAGGATTGACCGTGCTCGCCTTCTTCAGCGATTGAACGATCTTTCCAGGCATCGAGCCGATATAGGTCCGGCGGTGCCCACGGATTTCCGCCTCGTCGCGCACGCCGCCGAGCGAGATGCGGATGAACTCGCGCCCCGTGGCCTTGGCGACCGACTTGCCGAGGGAGGTCTTACCCACCCCTGGCGGGCCGACCAGACACAGAATCGGGCCTTTCATCTTTTCCGCGCGTTGCTGCACCGCCAGGAACTCGACGATCCGCTCTTTGACCTTCTCCAGGCCGTAGTGATCGGCGTCGAGCACGCCTTCAGCCTCGCCCAGATCGGTCTTCAGCTCGGACTTTTCCGTCCACGGAATGCCCAGAAGCCATTCCATGTAATTCCGGACCACTGTCGCTTCCGCTGACATTGGGGCCATGTTCTTGAGCTTCTTGAGCTCCGCCTCGGCCTTGGCCTGCACCTCCTCGGGCAACTCAAGCTCAGCCATTTTGGCTTCGATTTCCGCGACGTCCTCGCGGCCCTCTTCGCCTTCGCCCAGCTCGCGCTGAATGGCCTTCATTTGCTCGTTCAGATAATACTCGCGCTGCGTGCGCTCCATCTGAGACTTCACACGGCGTTTGATCTTCTTCTCGACTTGCAGGACCGAGATCTCTCCCTGCATCAGCGCGTAGATGCGCTCGAGGCGATCGGCGACGTTCGGGGTCTCCAGCAGGCCCTGTTTGTCTTCGATCTTCACCGAGAGATGGCCTGCGATCGTATCCGCGAGTTTCGACGGGTTTTCGATCTGATTGACCGAGACCAGCGCCTCCTGCGGAACGGATTTGTTGAGTTTTATGTACTTCTCGAACTCTGCGACAGCTGTCCGCACGAGCGCTTCGACCGACGACTCGTCGCCGTCGACTTCATCGATCGTCTCAGCCTCAGCGAGGAAGTACTCGTCGGAGTCGATGAACTTGCTGATCCGCGCGCGACGGCCGCCTTCAACCAAGACCTTCACGGTGCCGTCCGGAAGCTTCAAAAGCTGAAGAACATTGCCGATCACGCCTGTCTTGTGGATGCCGTCCTCGGTCGGATCGTCCTCGCTGGCGTCATGCTGGGTCGCCAGCAGGATCTGGCGATCCTCCTGCATCACGACCTCCAGCGCCCGAACGGACTTGTCCCGACCAACAAACAGCGGAACAATCATGTGTGGGAACACGACGATGTCGCGCAACGGCAAGACGGGAAATGCGCCGCCGCCGCTCCGATCGACGAAGCTTTCGGCCCCGTCGGAACCACTGTCAGGATTTTGCTCGAAATCACTCATAAGGGATCTTCCTTCGTCGACAGCCGCCCGTGCCCTTTAGCCCCGGTAAGCTGTCACAGCTCAGTTACACGCGTAAAGTTGGAACTAGCGACCAGCGGTTTCAAGCGCGAGAATGGCGCGACGCGTCTTGTCGTTGAGGCCGTTGCCAAAACAAAACGCGCCTGCAATCGCAAGCGCGTTTAAATTCAATACGTTACGCCAAAGCGCTTAAGAGGCTTTCGCCCCCTCCTTCGCAGTCGCGCCTTCTTGATAGACAAAGACCGGCTTCTTCCGCCCTTCGATCACATCGTCGTCAACGACAACCTGCTTGATGTTCTCCAAACCCGGCAGATCGAACATCGCGTCAAGCAGCACATCTTCCAGAATCGAGCGCAAACCGCGAGCGCCTGTTTTCCGGGCGATCGCCTTGCGCGCGACGGCGTGGAGCGCGTCTTCGGTGAAGTTTAGCTCGACGCCCTCCATCTCGAACAACCGCTGATACTGTTTGATCAAGGCGTTCCGCGGTTCGGACAGAATCTGAACAAGCGCGTCCTCATCAAGGTCCTCAAGCGTCGCCACGACAGGGAGACGGCCGACGAATTCCGGGATTAGGCCGAACTTCAGCAGGTCCTCCGGCTCGAGTTCGCGGAGAAGCTCTCCCGTCCGGCGATCGTCATCTGACTTCACGTCGGCGCCAAACCCGATCGCAGACCCCTTGCCGCGCTGGGCGATGATCTTGTCCAGGCCGGCGAACGCGCCGCCGCAGATGAACAGGATGTTGGTCGTATCGACCTGCAAAAACTCCTGCTGCGGGTGCTTGCGGCCACCTTGGGGCGGCACCGAGGCGACAGTGCCTTCCATGATCTTGAGAAGCGCCTGCTGCACGCCCTCGCCAGACACGTCGCGGGTGATCGATGGGTTATCTGATTTGCGGCTAATTTTATCTACTTCGTCGATATAAACGATGCCGCGTTGCGCCCGTTCGACGTTGTAGTCCGCCGACTGGAGCAACTTTAGGATAATGTTCTCAACATCCTCGCCGACATAACCCGCCTCCGTCAGCGTGGTCGCGTCCGCCATTGTGAACGGAACGTCCAGGATCCGCGCCAATGTCTGAGCCAGCAACGTCTTGCCGCACCCGGTCGGGCCGATCAAAAGGATGTTCGACTTCGCCAGTTCGACGTCGCCGTTTCCTTGGGCGTGGTTCAAGCGCTTGTAGTGGTTGTGAACCGCGACCGACAGCACCCGCTTCGCCACAGCCTGCCCGATCACGTAATCGTCGAGAACCCGGCAGATCTCCAGCGGAGTGGGTACGCCATCCGAGGATTTGACCAAGCTGTTCTTGGCCTCTTCTCGGATGATGTCCATGCAAAGCTCGACGCATTCGTCGCAGATAAACACCGTCGGCCCTGCGATCAGCTTGCGAACCTCGTGCTGGCTCTTGCCGCAGAACGAACAGTAGAGCGTGTTCTTGGATTCGCCGCCGTTCGACTTAGTCATCTGCGTCTCCTGTCTCGGCCGTCGTTTGTCGGCTAGCACCGACGACCGATTGATTTTTTTCCGCGCCGTAGCCAAACCGCGCCTTGGCGCGACCAGGTCCGACAGTGTTCGCCGGCTTCTGCGAGAAAACAGTTAACGCCAGACGACTCCATACTGTTCAGATAGGAGCACGCGTTCGCCACCGCATTCAAGCTTCATCAGCCTGATGTGAGATTCAAAAGCCGGGCCGCAACCCATTTTCGGTCGCTAAAGCCCTTATAACCCGATGAAACTGTTGCTGTAGCGCCGCGCCGTCCAACACGGACCGGACAGCACGCGACGCCAACAGCTACGTTTCTTACTCGCTTTCGTCGGCCGCCGGCTCACGATGGGACACGATCTGGTCGATCAGGCCCCAGTCCTTCGCCTCTTCCGCCGTCATGAAGTGGTCGCGGTCCAGCGTGTTCTCGACTTCCTCGATCGTGCGGCCCGTATGCTTCACATAGATCTCGTTCAATCGATGCTTCAAAGCGATGATGTCTTTGGCGTGACGCTCGATATCAGACGCCTGCCCCTGGAAGCCGCCCGACGGCTGATGCACCATGATCCGGCTGTTGGGCAGCGAAAACCGCATGTCTGGCTGGCCAGCGGCCAATAGAAGCGACCCCATCGAGGCCGCCTGTCCGACGCAAACGGTCGACACCGGCGGGCGGATGTACCGCATCGTGTCATAGATCGACATCCCCGACGTCACCACGCCGCCAGGGCTGTTGATGTACATCGAGATCTCTTTTTTCGGGTTTTCCGCTTCAAGGAACAGAAGCTGCGCGACGATGATCGTCGCCATTTCGTCCTGGACAGGTCCCGCGACGAAGATAATCCGCTCCTTCAGCAGGCGAGAGAAAATGTCGTATCGAATGCTGCCGCGCGACGTCGTTTCTTCGACGGTCGGGATAATGAAGTTCGTGAAAGTGTCGACGGGGTCGCGCATTGCGCCTGCTCCTGCTGTGTGCGGGGTGGCCGCGAACCGTCGGGCCGCCCGCGTGTCGTTCTGAACGTCTTGGCGAGGTAGCCCTCTTGATGGGCCGCCGCAAGAGCAGGCACGCGAGCCGCGTGCCAAAGGTCAGGCGATTTTTATTCGTCGTCCTTATCAAGCTCTTCCAGAGCCGCCTTCAGATCGTCGGCCGAGACGTTTTTCTCGGTGACGGCGGCGAGCTCAAACACGTAGTCGATGACTTTGTCTTCGAACAACGGCGCCCGAACGCTCTGCATCGCCTGGGGCGTGTTCCGGATGTAGTCGAAGAACGCTTTTTCCTGACCGGGGTACTGACGCGCCTGCTGCATGATCGCGGTGTTGAGTTCGGCGTCGGTCACGTCGATTTCGTTGACCCGGCCAACATCCGCGAGCAACAGACCGAGTTTGACGCGGCGGACGGCAAGATCGTCGTGCTCTTGCGTGGGCTCGATCTCTTGGTGACTGTGGTCGCTCGGGTCGACATCAGGGTTCTCGTCATGCCAGAGCTGATGCGCGATCGCTTTCGCCTCGGGTTCAACCATTGTCGCCGGAAGGTCGAACGAGACCGCCTCGTTCAACTTGTCGAGCAACTCGCGCTTGGTGAGCGCCCGCGCCGCGCCGCGATATTCTTCCGACAAGCGGTCCGAGATCTGGGTCTTCAGGGCGTCGAGGTCCTCGGCGCCGTATTTCTTGGCCAGTTCATCGTCGATTTCGCTGGCTTTCGGGGCGCGCACTTCTTTCACGTTCACGTCAAAGACTGCGTCTTTTCCCGCTAGGTTCTCCGCGCCGTACTCGGCCGGGAACGTCACTTCGACGGCTTTTTCATCGCCAACCTTCAGCCCGACCAGCTGCTCCTCAAAGCCCGGGATGAACTGCCCGGATCCGAGCGTCAGAGGGAAGTCTTCAGCCGAGCCGCCTTCAAAGGCTTCGCCATCGACCTTGCCGACGAAGTCGATCACGACCTGATCCGCGTCCTCCGCAGCGCCCTCTTTCTCTTCAAAGCTGGTGGCGTCGGCCGCCAGTTTCTCGAGCGTCTCAGTGATCGCCGTCTCATCCGGCTCGACGACCAGCCGCTGCAATGAAATCGCCGCGAAATCGACTTCAGGGATCTCCGGCATCATTTCGTAGGAAAACTCGACGTCGAGATCGTCGCCTTCCTTGAAGTCCTCGTTGACGATTTTCACGTCCGGCTGCGCCGTCGGGCGATGGCCGCTCTCCTCGAAATGCGCGCGGAGGGCGTCATCCACAAGCTCTTGCATGACCTCGCCCATAACGCTTTTGCCGAACATCTTCTTCAGCAGCGTCAGCGGCGCCTTGCCCTTGCGGAAGCCCTTCATGGTGAAGTCTTTCCGCACGGTCTGGATCTTCTCGTCGATCTTGTTCTCAATCTCCACGGCGGGCGCTTTCGCCGCGTAAACCCGCTTGAGACCCTCGGCCGAGGTTTCGGTCACTTGCATTTTGCAGCTCGCACTTCTTTTCGCATTCGGTGGCGGAGCGCTCCGCCCACGGTCAATTTCGTTTCTGGCCCGAAGCCGCCGCAATCACGACGACACAGGCGCTCTCAAACAACTGCGCCGGAGATCAGCCATCTAACGACCTACGATACGGCGGCTGTGGTGCGGGCGGAGGGACTTGAACCCCCACGCCTTGCGGCACGAGAACCTAAATCTCGCGTGTCTACCAGTTTCACCACGCCCGCAACGCCGTCACGTCGCTCGACGCGCCGACCACGCCCTCCCTCTGGAAGAAGCAGCGTTCCCGGAATTGCGCGGTCGTATAACAACCGCTTTGCCAAGACGCGAGAGAAAATCGGCGTTCGGCTTTCAATCTTCGAGGGCGCGCGAGTCCGCAGCGGACATCGCCGCGGGCAAGGCGTCCGGCAGATCCTCGGCGATCAGCCCCAGGCCCACCGCTCGCGCCGCCTCCACGTGCAGCCAGGCTGCGGCGCACGCGGCGTCAAACGCCCGCCAACCTCGCGCTCCCAGGCCCGCGATGACGCCGGTGAGCACATCTCCCGCCCCCGCAGTCGCAATCTGCGGCGCTGCGCGCTCCCGAACCGCGGAGTGGACCGTCACCTCCCCCCACGGCGCTGCGATCACCGTATCCATCCCTTTCAACAACACCGTCGCGCCCGAGCGTTTCGACGCCTCCAAAACCATGTCCGCCTTCCCGTCGAGCAGGCCGGCCGGGCGCTGTTGCGTCAGCCGGTCGGCCAAGTCTGGGAACAGATGGCGAAATTCGCCGAAATGGGGGGTCAAGACGACGGTCGACCGTGAGCCGCGGATCGCGTCGGCGAGATGCTCAAGCGACGACCAGCAGGTCAGCGCGTCGGCGTCCAGAACAACCGTGGTTGGATGGGACCCCGCGAGGACGGCTTCGACGACCTCGCAAGTCCTTGACGGGTTGGCGCCGCGCCCTCTGCTCATGCCGGGCCCAAGGGCGAGAGACGTGACCCGCGGGTCTGAGAGAAGCGCCCCCCAGTCATCCAGTCCTGCGGTTTCGCGAAGCATCACGGACGTCAGATGAGCCGCACATTCCGGAACCGCTTCTTGCGGCGCCGCGACGGTCACAAGGCCCGCTCCGACGCGCAAGGCCGCATGCGCCGCCAAGCGTGCGGCGCCGCTCGCGCCGAGCCCCCCGCTCGCCACAACCGCGTGGCCGTAGTCGTATTTATGGGCGTCAGGCCTCTGTTTGGCCAAGGTCGGTTTAATCGAGGTCTGTTTGGTCAAGGGCTGGGCGAAAACAGAAGGGGTCGCCAATGTCACCGGCCGCGTCGAGTTCTCCAGCGCCGCATTGATCGCGCTTGGCGGAGCGCCGATCTGAGCGACGGTCAGATCGCCGGCGAGCAGAGCGCCATCGCCTAAGAAATGGCCGAGTTTCGGCGCGACAAAGGTGACGGTGCGCGTCGCCTGAAACGCCTCGCCTCTGACAATTCCGGTGTCCGAGCACACTCCAGAGGGGATGTCGACGCTCAAAACGGGCGGCGATCCGCGGCTGCGCAACAAACGGGCGATCGTCGCAGGCTCCCCTGTCAGAGCGCGCGTCAGACCAACGCCGAACAAAGCGTCAATCACCAGATCGGCGTTCGGAAGCGCCGAGCCGTCGGTTGCGGCGTCCGCCAGCGGCAAGGTCGGGTGATCCGCCGTCCAGGCGGCTGTCGCCTCCAAGACCTCTTGCGCTGGATCGCCGGCCGGCGGGATGTCCCAGAGGTCGACCCGGTATCCCCGCCCAGCGAGCAGACGCGCTGCGACAAAACCGTCCCCGCCGTTTTTCCCCGGCCCGCACAGAACCGCGACGCGCGCGCTGCGCGGGGTCTTTGCCCTGAGCATGTCCTGCGCGCATTGAGCGACGGAAGCGCCCGCGCGCGCCATCAGCGCCGCGCCGGAGACGCCGGCCTGAACCGCGCGAGCGTCGATCTCTCGCACCTCCGCCGCGATGAGCAGTCGCTGCTGGAGCCGCTCCGCCAGCACAGGATCATGGGGCGCTGTCATCAACCTTCTCCAACTCTATTAATGAGATTGCACAAAAAATATGCAACCGCTGAATTGTTAGGCGCGAAACAAACTCAAAAACACAATAACCCATTGTTATTGAAGAAAAAATATAAATGGCCCATTCTTTGCTGTTCAGCTGGAAACGTTAACGCGCACAGCTAGATTGCGCAGGGAGCCGCCAGAAAAATGAAAAAGATCGAGGCGATTATTAAGCCTTTCAAACTGGACGAAGTGAAGGAGGTTCTTCAGGAACTGGGGGTCCAAGGGTTGACCGTGCTGGAGGCGAAGGGTTTCGGCCGCCAGAAGGGGCTTACAGAGCTCTGCCGGGGGGCCGAGTACGTCGTCGACTTTCTCCCGAAGGGTTAGATTGAAGTCGTGCTCGAGGACGATCTGGTCGACGAGGTCGTCGGTGCGATCGTGAGCGCGGCCAAGACCGGAAAGATCGGCGACGGAAAGATCTTCGTGAGCGATGTGGCTCAGGCGATTCGTATTCGCACCGGTGAAGAAGGACGCGAGGCGCTGTGACGCTTTTCTGCGACGTCAGCGAGAGGGAGATGCGCTGAAGTGAGTTTGTTTAGTTGGTTATTTGGACGAAAGAAGCCGGAGGCGGCTCCGCCGAAGTCGGAGGAGGCCGCGCCGCCGCCGCAACCGGCGCCGCCAGCCCAGGCTGATCCGGAACCGGTTTCCACTCAGGCCCCCGAACCTAAGGCGGAACCCGCCGCGGATCCGGTGGTCGATACGGCTTCTGAGGGCCCTGCGGACGCTCCAGCGCCGGAGCCGAAGGTTCTCAAGCCCGCGCCGTTGATCCCCGAGCCCGCCGCTCCACCGCCGACGCCCGCCCCTGACGCGGCGCCGCCGGCGAGCGCTGAAAGCGGCGACGCGCCAGCGCCATTGAAGCCAGAGCCGCTTGAGACGGTTGCGGCGCGGCGGCCGGATCTGCCGATCGCGGCTGGGGGCGGAACGGCGACGACGCCGCCGCCGACCCCCGAAGCAGAGGCCGATGCCGAGCCAGACCCGACGCCGTCAGCGTCTGGCGACAAGCCGACCCTGGCCACCAAGACGCCCGCCGAAGTCGTTACTCCGACCCCGGCGCCCGTACCCGACAGCAGTCACACCGATCCAATTGAAAGGGAAAAGAGAATGTCAGACGCTAAGGCGATGCTCGACCTGATGAAGGAGAAGGAGGTCGCATATCTCGACCTGCGCTTCACCGACCCGCGCGGAAAGCTCCAGCACGTGACGGTCATGGAGCACGAGATCGACGAAGGTTTCCTTGAGAACGGCTTTATGTTCGACGGATCGTCGATCGCCGGATGGAAGTCGATCGACAAGTCGGACATGAAGCTCCTGCCGGACACGTCGTCGGTGTATATCGACCCGTTCTACGCGGAAACTACCATGGCGATCCATTGTTCGGTCGTCGAGCCGGACACCGGCGCCGCGTACGAACGCGACCCGCGTGGAACGGCCGAAAAGGCGGAGGCTTATCTGAAGTCGTCCGGCGTCGGCGACGTCGCCTACTTCGGTCCTGAGGCCGAGTTCTTCCTGTTCGACGATGTTCGCTTCTCGAACAAGATGAACAAGGTCGGCTACGAGGTCGACGCGGTCGACGCGGCATGGAATACCGACACCGAGTACGAGATGGGCAACATGGGCCATCGTCCGGGCGTCAAAGGCGGCTACTTCCCGGTCAACCCGACGGACGCGGCGCAGGACATGCGGTCTGAAATGCTGTCGACCATGAAGAAGATCGGCATGAAGGTCGACAAGCACCACCACGAAGTGGCGTCTTGTCAGCACGAGCTGGGCTTGATCTTCGACTCGTTGACCACTCAGGGCGACCAGCTGCAGAAGTACAAGTACATCATCCACAACGTGGCGGCCGCCTACGGCAAGTCGGCGACCTTCATGCCAAAGCCGATTGCTGGCGACAACGGCACCGGCATGCATGTCAACATGTCGATCTGGAAGGACGGCGCGCCGGCGTTTGCGGGCAATGGCTACGCCGATCTGTCGGACACGGCGCTCTACTTCATTGGCGGCCTGCTGAAGCACGCCAAGACGCTCAACGCCTTCACCAACCCGTCGACGAACTCCTACAAGCGCCTGATCCCCGGCTTTGAGGCGCCGGTTCTGCGCGCCTACTCGGCGCGCAACCGCTCGGGTTGCGTGCGTATTCCGTGGGCGGAGTCGCCGAAGGCCAAGCGCGTCGAGGCCCGGTTCCCGGATCCGTCGTCGAACCCATACCTGTGCTTCTCCGCCCTGCTGATGGCGGGCCTCGACGGCATCGAGAACAAGATCCATCCGGGCGAGCCGATGGAGAAAGATCTCTATGCGTTGCCGCCGGAAGAACTGGCCGAGATCCCGACCGTTTGCGGATCGCTGCGTGAAGCGCTCGATAGCATGGAAGCGGATCACGAGTTCCTGCTGAAAGGCGGCGTCTTCTCGAAGGACCAGCTGGAAGGCTATGCGGAACTCAAGTGGGAAGAGGTTTACGCCTTCGAACACACCCCGCACCCGGTCGAGTTCCAGATGTACTACTCCTGCTAAGCCGTCTGGCTTTCAGGGTGACCCTCAAGGCCGTCCCACCCGGGGCGGCCTTTTTTGGTCGCGGAAACGCGTCAGGCGCGCAGCTCGTTGATCCGGTCGACCGATCCGCTTAGCAGGGCCTCGCCGCCTTTATACTCGACCAGAGAACGCGGCTGCGCCAACAGAGCCTCGGCCAATGGCCCCAGCACATCTTTCGGCAGATCCTCAAGCGGCGTGATGTAGATCTTGATCCCGAAGACCACGGCTTTCGTCTGCGGCAGACGACGAAGCGTCTGCCTCTCGACCCGCAAGAAGAAGTCGGGGCGCGCGTCCCTCCCCGTCGCGCGATGCGGCGCGCCCGGCAGATGCAGCTCGTCATAGTCGTAAACAGACCAGTTCAGGCGCTGAAGCGGCCGATCCTCGTGGAGCGCCGAGAACACCCGGTTGATGCGCGGCGCAAGATCGACCTCGTAATCCGGGACGGGGGCATGGATCGGGGTCAGGGGCAGCCCGATCTTTTCGCGCAGGTCCCAGTGCGACGGAAAGCAGAGATTGGCGGCCGTCAGAACGTATTCCGACGCGCCGTCGCGCTCCTGCATGACGACCCAGTCCTCCTGGCAAAGCCGGCCGAGGGCGCCGATCGCGCCGGTCGCGATGATCGTCACGCCGTCGGGGCGACGGACGCCCTCGCCGATCCGAAGAAACCCGGTCGATGGATCCTTCGTAAGGTAATCGACGAGATGATCGCTCAATTCAGCGACCGCCGCCTCGGAACCCGGCGTCGCCAACGCGACTTGATCGGCGCGTTCGCCGTTCAAGCGATCGCGATAGGCCATCTGCGGCGCATAGGCCGCGTCGAGCTCGACCCAGGTCGCCGGGTCCAACGCCCACAGCCCAGGAGGTTTTCCCTTATGCGCATCGAGAAACGGGAGGTAGGGCGCCGGACTGACATACATCTCCCGCCGAAACTCCGGCGGCGTCTCGTTCTGCATCTTGTCAGCGCCCCTCATAGAACCGGCTGAACCTGAGAATGTTGAAACCGTCCAACGGCGCATAGAGTTTTCCGAACGCTGCGGAGAACGTCATCCAGTCTGCTCCGCTGCGCTGTTGCAAAGCGCCAAGCGACGTCTTGCCGTCGATCTGGGCCAGAAGTGGCGCAAGCTTCCGGTCGGCGCCGCGCTCAATCGTGAGACCGTCGACCGAGAACCGCAGCCGCCCACGGCTCGCGACGGACTGAGCGAGCGCTTTTGCGTCCGTCCGGTGCAGGACCGGAACAGCGCTTGGCGAAGCGGGCGCCGCGACGGATTTGGCGCGGGCCGCAGGCACGGCGTAGGCGATATGAACCTTCATGTTGCTGGCCAGTTTCTCCGCGAAGCCCGCGCGTGCGCCAACGTCGAGCTGTCCAATCCGTTTCAGAAGCTCTGGATCGCGCAGATACGTCTGTGGCTCGTAGCGCGCCGGCTCAAGGAACCCGGCCAAGCGCAGACCCGCCGTCTCGAACGCCTTCAGCAGCTCTGGCGCGGTGTAGGGCGCGTCACGACTATGCAGCAGCAGATCGTAGAGGCCGGCGTCGGTGTCCTTGTGGTCCCCGACAAGCGGGTTGCGGGAAAAGGCGTTGCTGGGCGGCAGCTCGTGGAGCAGCCTCTTGCCGACGTCGACTTGGGCTTCGGGCGCATCGTCGCTGCAGATCGCGTGCAGCATCGCCTGCGCCTCATAAACGCCCGCGCGGCCAAAGGGCGCGTAGACCATCACGCCCATTCCGCCCTCTGGCGCCAACGCCTCGGCAAGAGCGTCAAAGCCCGCCTGAGGCGTCGGCAGATGATGCAACACGCCGCAGCAATCGATGTAATCGAAGGGCCCCAACTCTGGGGCCGTCAGCAGATCTCCCGTGCGAAAATCAATGTTTTTCAGGCCCCGCGCGGCCGCTCTCGCCTCAGCGATCTCGCGGCTCGCGGTCGACATGTCGAGATACACGATCTCCGCCGGCGCGCCGCGGTCGTGCAGCAATTGCGCGAGCATGATCAGAGCGTCGCCGGTGCCGCCGCCGGCGACCAAGACGCGCATCGGCTGGGTCCAATCGCGCTTTCCGCTGAAAATGAAGTGATCGATCTCAACCGGATGGCTGGGCGAGCCCTCGATCAGGCGCGTCGCCTCCTCCGCCGGATCGCGCGCCGGGTAAGGGTAGGCCTCGTATTGTCGCTTTACAGGATCCATGAACCGCATCTGCGCGCTTGAGAGAAACCCGGTCAATCGTCGAAATGCGTCCAGCGCGTCGTTTTCCGGCGCCGCATTTGGACTAGACAGGCCTGTCTAGACGCGTGTTCCCTGTTCGGGACGCTTTTTTAGCTGAGTTCGAAGAGGCTCTGATGCATCCGACGGCTTTCTCGGTTTCCAACCGAAAGATCGATCCCACCCGGCGCCGCGGCGTCGCGTTGAAACCCGACGGGACGCCAGCGGACAACGATCGCGTCGAGATCGGCCCCACAGATCTGGCGTTTGACGAGTTCGCTGCGCTCGGCATCACGCCGCCGGACCTGCCAAGCCTCCGCGAGTACCGGCTTGAGCGGTTGCGCGGCGAGTTGCGCCGGCGGGATTACGCGGGCCTGCTGATGTTCGACCCGCTGAACATCCGCTACGCGACGGACAGCATGAACATGCAGCTGTGGACCGCGCACAACCCGGCGCGCGCCTGCTATGTCGCGACCGATGGTCCGGTCATTCTGTGGGACTTTCATGGCTGCGATCACCTCACCGCGCATCTGCCTTTGATTGACGAAGTCCGCCATGGCGCGGGCTTTTTCTACTTTCTGATGGGCGAACGCTGCGAAGAGGGCGCTGAACAATTCGCAAGGCAGATCGATCAACTGATGCGCGGTCACTCGGGATCGAACCGGCGCTTGGCTGTCGACAAGATGGAATGGGAAGGGATCGACGCGCTCCGGCATCTGGGTGTCGAGATCCGGTCAGGTCAACAGATCACAGAGCTCGCTCGTGTGATCAAAGACGCCAACGAGGTCAACGCGATGCGCTGCGCGATCGCCGCCTGCGAAGCAGCTTGTCATGAAATGCGGGCGCTGATGACCCGTCCCCGCCTCGACGCCGGGCTAACGGAAGTCGACATGTGGGCGATGCTCAACCACGGCAATCACATCCGTGGCGGCGAGTGGATCGAAACGCGGATCCTGGCGACTGGGCCTCGCACCAATCCGTGGATGCAGGAAGCCGGGCCACGCGTGATGAAGCCGGGCGAACTCATCGCGTTCGACACGGATATGGTCGGCCCCTATGGCTATTGCTGCGATATCTCGCGAACCTGGCTCGTCGGCGAAGAGGCGTACGGGATTGCGCCGACGCCCGAGCAGAGACGAATTTACAAGGTCGCGCACGAGCACATCATGACGAATATCGAGATGCTCAAGCCCGGCGTCTCGTTCCGCGATCTCACCTTCATGGGGCACATGCTGCCAGAGGAGTTCGTCGAACAACGCTATGGCGTGAAGTTCCATGGCATTGGGCTCTGCGACGAATACCCGGCGATCAAGTATCCCGAGGACTATGCCGACGGCGAGTTTCCCGAAGAGTACGGCTATCTCCAGCCGGGCATGACGTTGACGGCAGAGGTGTATATCGGCGCCGTCGGCGGCGAGGAAGGCATCAAACTCGAGGATCAGATCCTGATCACCGAAGACGGGGTCGAGAACCTCACATCCTTGCCGTTCGAGAGCAGCTTGCTGTCTTAACCGACAGATCCCGTCGCTTCATCTGAGGTCTGCCTGCCCGGGCTGCGCACTCGCGGTCCGGATTTTTTACCTATCTCATGGTAGACGGTTGACACATAATCCACAGCGCCCCAGATGATCGCTGTCAATAACCTACCTACTGATAGATACTGGAGCGATCACATGACCAACCTGACACTCGTCATCGGCGGTTCGAGCGGTATGGGCCTGGCGGCTGCGAGCCGGCGCGCGCGCGCCGGCGACGCAATCTGGATCACCGGCAGGAATGCGCAGAAACTTGCAGCGGCGCGGGACACCTTGCTTGCAGCCGGCGCGCCGGACGTCACGACAAGCATTGCCGATCTTTACGACCGGGGGGCCGTCGACCGGCTCTCGGCGGAGATCAAGGGAAGCGCCCGACCGATCGCGCGCCTTGTCAACGCCGCCGGAACGTTTGTGCCGAAACCATTTCTGGAGCATGCGCAGGCTGACTACGACAAGTATATGGAGCTGAACCGGGCCACCTTCTTCCTGACCCAGGCGGCGGCCAACAACATGGAGAAAAACGGCGGCGGCGCGATTGTGAACATTGGGTCGATGTGGGCCAAACAGGCGATCAAGGCGACGCCGTCTTCAGCCTATTCGATGGCCAAAGCGGGTTTGCATTCGCTGACCCAGCATCTGGCGATGGAGCTCGCCGACAAGGGCATTCGCGTGAACGCCGTCTCGCCAGCGGTCGTCGAAACGCCGATCTATGGCGGCTTCATCGAGCCGGATCAGATCCACGAGACGCTGAAAGGCTTCAACGGGTTTCACCCGGTCGGACGGATCGGACAGCCGGACGACGTCGCCTCGGCGATCGACCTGTTGCTGTCGGATCAAAGCGGCTGGGTGACCGGATCGGTTTGGGATGTCGACGGCGGGGTCATGGCCGGTCGCAACTGACGCCACGACGGGAAGCGGCGCTGACGCGGCGACACAGCCGCGTGAGGACGGTTGCGCGCCGACGCCGCTTCCCCCTTATCTGGCGGGAGAAACACACGGAGGGGCCCATGCTGACCGAACGCATCGATTTTCCCGGACATGCTGGAGACAAACTGGCCGCACGGCTCGATCTTCCCGACCGAGGCGCACGCGCCTACGCGCTGTTTGCACACTGCTTCACGTGCTCAAAGGACATCGCCGCGGCGCGCCGCATCTCCGAACAGCTCACCGCCAGCGGCATCGGGGTGCTTCGGTTTGACTTCACCGGCCTCGGCCATTCGAAAGGCGAGTTCGCCAACACGACCTTCAGTTCAAATGTCGAGGACTTGGTTCTTGCGGCGAACTGGCTGCGCGAGAACCGAGGCGCGCCACAGCTGCTGATCGGCCATTCATTGGGCGGCGCGGCGGTGTTGGCCGCATCGGTTCAGGTCGCTGACGCAAACGCTGTCGTCACCATTGGCGCACCCGCAGACCCGGAACACGTGCTGCACAACCTCGGTTCGGAAGTTGAAACGATCCGCGCCCAGGGCGAGGCGGAAGTGCAGCTGGCCGGACGACCCTTCAAGATCAAGAGGAGCTTTGTGGAAGACGTCGAGAGCTCAAAGCTCGAGGCGGCGATCGGCGGAATGAAGAAAGCTCTGCTGGTCCTTCACGCGCCCCTCGATGAGACGGTCGGCATCGAGAACGCAACGCAGATCTTCCTCGCCGCCCGACACCCCAAAAGTTTCGTCACGCTCGACAACGCCGACCATCTGATCACCAACGACCGCGACGCGATGTATGCGGCGGATGTGATCGCAGCCTGGGCCGCGCGCTATGTTGAAGCCGATGCGGAACATCATCCGGCCGCCGGCGTCGAGGAAGGATTTGTCCGCGTCGCCGAAGCGACGCCAAACGGGTTTCTTCAGGACGTTCATGTCGGCGGACATCATCTGCTCGCCGACGAACCCAAAAGCGTTGGGGGCACCGACCTGGGGCCGGGTCCCTACGATCTGGTCGCCGCCGGTCTGGGCGCTTGCACCTCGATGACCATTCGGATGTACGCGCGCCGCAAAGAGATCGCTCTCGAGCATGTCTCCGTGGATGTGCGGCACGAGAAGATCCACGCCCAGGACTGTGCGAACTGCGAAACCCAGGTCGGGAAGATCGATGTTTTTCAGCGCGAGATTAAACTGCTGGGCGATCTCACGGCGGAGCAACGCGCCAAGCTGATGGAGATCGCCGACAAATGCCCGGTGCACCGGACGTTGGAGAGTGAAGTCAAGATCGAGACGCGTGAAATCACCTGAAGCTCGTCGCGGTCCGTCGCCGGGGCGGCGCTCGGCTCGGCGCGTGTCTGGCCTTGCGGCGCTTATGTGCTGGCGAAGACTCGCATAAGACGACGTTTTCGCTCACTGTCTGGCGAAGGAAAGCAAAACTGGGGGTCGGGATGCCACGCAGGATCGACTGTTTCGCGACGCTGGCGCTTTGGCTGTGCCTGCTGGCGGGCTTTGCACAGACCGTGGGGCCCGCTCACGCGGACGACGCGACGCTTGAGCGCGTCGGCGCTCACTTCAACAGCATTCGCACGTTTGCCGCAGACTTTACGCAAAGCACCCCTGCTGGGGAGATCGGCCGAGGCGACGTCGTCCTCCAGCGCCCAGGCCGATTGCACATGCGCTATGAGAAGCCGGCGCCGATCCGAGTGATCGCCGACGGTTCACAGATCGCGGTGGCGAACGGCGTCGATCCAGTCGTCCCCCGCCCGCTGAGCGGCACGCCCATATCGCTTTTGCTGGCGGAAGACGTCGCGGCCGCGCTCAAAGCCAGCGGCGCGACGGCCGAGCGCGACGGCGACCGCATCCGGGTCAGCGTCAAACGTCGCGACGAGTCCGGCCCGATCCTCGTCACGTTGATCATGGACGCCGACCCTCTGCTTGTTCGGCAATATGTCGTGACCGACGCGCAGGGCGTGTCGAATGTGATCGCGGTGACGAATGTTCGGCAAAATCAAACCGTCGATCCGAGCCTGTTCGTGATCCCGGCTGAGTAGTCGCGTAGCGAAGGAGAGGTCCGTTGAAAAACGCCGAATGGCCGACCGCGGATCTGTGCGAAGAGATGACCGCCTGGCGGCGCGACTTCCATCAGAACCCAGAGCTTGGCTTTAAGGAGCTGCGCACATCCGAGCGCGTCGCCGAGCTGTTGGAGAGCTTCGGTCTCGAGGTTCACCGAGGCGTTGGAGAAACCGGGGTCGTCGGCGTCCTGCAGCGCGGCGATGGTTCGCGGGGCATTGGCCTGCGCGCGGACATGGATGCGCTTCCGATCCACGAGCTCAACGAATTCGAGCACCAATCGCAGTCCCGTGGCGTCATGCACGCCTGCGGACATGACGGCCACACGGCGATGTTGCTGGGCGCCGCCAAGCACCTGTCGGAGTTCGGGGCGTTCTCAGGACGCGTCGTGTTCGTTTTCCAACCTGCCGAAGAGCACGGCAAAGGTGGGCCTGCGATGATCGCGGACGGCCTCTTCGACCGGTTCCCGGTGGAGCAGGTCTACGGGATGCACAACATGCCTGGTCTCGCAGTCGGCGCGTTCGCGATGCGGACCGGGGCGACCATGGCGAGCGAAGCGCTCTTTGAAATTACGATCGAAGGCCGAGGCGGCCACGCGGCGATGCCCCATCACGGCGTCGACGCGATCACCGTCGGCGCGGAAGTCGTGACGGCGCTGCAGACAATCGTCTCGCGCAAACTGGATCCCGGTTTGAACGGCGTGGTGTCGGTGACGGACTTTCGTACCGACGGTCAACGCAACGTTTTGCCGGGCCGCGCGACGCTGACGGGCGACGCGCGAGCGCTGAGCGTCGAGGTCAATTCCGAGATCGAACGCAAGATGCGGCAGATCGTTGAGGGCGTCTGCATGGCGCATGGGGTGCGAGGCGCGGTGCGCTACGAAACCGAATTTGAGGTCTTGCTCAATGCGCCGGAACCGGTGCGGCTCGCCGCCGAGGCCGCGACCATGATCGCGGGGTCTGCGGGCGTGAACACAGATTACCCCCCGGTGATGGCTTCGGAAGACTTTGCACACATGGCGAAGGCGCGTCCTGGCTGCTTTGTATTCGCAGGCAACGGCGTGACCGGACCGCACGCGCGTCCGCTGCATTCCGCCGATTACGACTTCAACGACGACCTCCTGGCGCCAGGGTCCTCTTTCTGGGTGCGGCTGGTCGAGCAAACACTGTCGCGGGACGCGGCCTGATGTTCGAAGCCCGGCTCGACGCGCTCCGCATGAGGTTGAACGATGCGGATCTGGAGGTCGCGCTGATCACGGATGAGGACAACGTCTACTACCTCACCGGGTACTACGACTATCTGCACATGGAGTTTGGCAGACCGACGATCCTCGTCGTCCCGAAAGCAGGGGAGAGTCTGCTGATCACGCCGATGATCGACTTTGCGATGGCGCAAGCCTCCGCCCGGGTCGACCGGATCGCGCCCTGGAACGACGGCGCCGGGGAAGAGTGGCGAACGGAGTTGCCAGGCGCGCTGGCCGGCGCCAACCGCGTCGCGATCGAACGCGAAAAAATCCCACCATTGGTGCGCCGCTACGTCGATGCTTTGCTCGGACCACGCCAACCGCGCGACGTCGCCTCGCTTCTCGCGGAAATGCGAATGATCAAGAGCGCAGAAGAGCTGCAACTGGCGCGTCACGCCGGCGAGGTGGCCAATGCGATGATGGCGGCGGGTCGAGAGGCCATCGGCGACGGCGTTCCAGAGTTCGAGGTGGCCCTGGCGACGTCACAGGCTGCGGCGCGCAAGGCGGCCGAGCTGCTGACAACGCACTACGACGACACGCAGATGTCGCCGAACACGCAATTTCTGCAGATCATGGCTTCGGGAGATGAGATCCGAAAATCTCACCATCGGGCCTCGCCGCGCGTGATGCGCCATGGCGAACCGGTGTTTCTTTGCTTTTGCGGAATGACGAATTTTCACCGCTTCAAGCTCGGCTTCGATCGCACCTTCTGGATTGGCGAGATCGCCGATCCTCTCCAGGCCGAGGTTTATGACGTCGCCCGAGCAAGCCAGGCCGCCGCGCTGTCCGCGCTGCGTCCTGGCGTAACCGCTGAAAGCGTTCATCAAGCGTACGCGGAGGTCATCGAGGATGCAGGCTACGCCTATCCGTTCCGATGCGGGCGCGCGACAGGCTACAGCTATCTCGAGAAGCCTGAACTCGTGACCGGCGATACGACGATCCTGCAGCCGGGCATGGTGCTCGCCGTGGACGGCTCGGTCTCGACCGATACGTTTCGCGCGCAGGTCGGCGACAGCGTTATCCTCACGACGGATGGATACGACCTTATCACCGACCATCCGAATTCGCTGGACAGCGTTACTCTGTGACAGAGCCGGCCGACAGACGTGGGTCGGGATGCTCGTCCGCCCAATGGCGCGCAAGATCGTCTCGCCGACAGAACCAAACCTGATCACGCGCCATCATGTGGTCGAGGATTCGGTGCAGCGCGACGATGCGGCCTGGTCGTCCGATCAGACGCGCATGCAGGCCGACCGTGAGCATCTTGGGATGGTCCGCCCCCTCGGCGTAAAGCTGGTCGAAGCTGTCGCGGATGTAGGCGACGAACTCGTCTGCGATCTGGTATCCGCCCTCTGCGCGCCCAAACCGAGAATCGTTGGTGTCCAACGAGTATGGAACCATCAGAAGTCCCGGATAATCCGGCGACCAATACGGCAAGTCGTCGTTGTAGACGTCTGACGTGTAGAGAAAGTTCCCCGCTTCGACGACGAGATCCAGCGTGTTCAGCGACGGCAGACCAGCGTAGTACCCGACAGGCGCCCGCCCGGTCAGATCCCTGATCTGTTTGATCGACCTGGCGATCATGTCGCGCTCCTCGTCTTTTGAGAGCGTCGCATAGTCAATCCAGCGCCACCCGTGGGGATGCAGATCGAAACCGGCGTCAATCATCGCCTGAAGGGCGACAGGATTGTGTTCGCCCGCTCGGCCAACGAGATTGACCGTCGCCTTGAGCCCGCGATCCGCGAACGCCCGCAAGAGGCGCCAGTAACCGACGCGGGAGCCGTATTCGTAACTGTGTTCGATGTTCAGTTCGCGCCCGCCCACCCTGGGTTCGACATTCACGTCGGAGATGCGGGTTTCGGACTGGGCGTCGCCTTCGAAGATCGAGCGCTCCCCGCCTTCCTCGTAGTTGATGCAGAAGTTCACCGCGATCCGGGCGCCGCCGGGCCAGTTGGCCTGCGGCGGTTTATCCGCGTAGCCGATGTACTCGCGGCTCGGGGGCGCATTTGGGTCCGCCATTTCATTCCCTTCTGCGAAGAAACAGACGCTGCGGGCTAGATCACTTTCAGCCGCCGCAGCTCGTCGATCTCTGTGTCGGAGTACCCGATCTCGGCGAGCACTTCTCCGGTGTGCTCGCCAAGCTCTGGCGGCGGGCTTTTCACCTCAGGTCCGTCCTGAGACGACCGGAAGGCGGCGACCGCCGGGCGGAGCGCCCCGGACTTCGAGAATGGCGCGGCGTAAGCCCCGACAACAGATCGGCTTGCGACCTGTTCTCCTTGCAAGGCGTCGCGAAGCGTTTGCACGGCCGCCGCGGGCAGGCCGGCTTCAATCAACAATGTCTCCCACGCGTGGGCGGATCTGGTTTTGAAGACGTCCTCGAGGATCGGTTCATCAACCGAGCGGCGCGCTGCGATGTCCGGGATCCGCAGCCCTTGAACCTCGCGCGCGATGTCTTCCCGCCCCAACACCCGCCACAGAGCCGCGTATTGCGGCGGTGTAACGGCTCCGATCATCAGAACGCCATCCGCCGTTTCATAGCCGCCGTACCCGGCGTAAGGCACGCGCGCGTGCCGCGTGCGCCCCGGCGATCGGCCGGTCGTGTTCGTGTTGAGAACCCCCGACGTCATCAGCATCAAGGCGGCGTCGAGCATCGAGACGTCCAGATACTGCCCCTCGCCGGTTCGTTCGCGGCGCAGAAGCGCGGAGGAAATCGCAAACGCCGCCTGCGCGCCTGTGCCGAAGTCCAGAACCGGCGGGCCGACCAACACAGCCTCGTCGTCAGCTGCGCCCGTCTGCAGCATCATGCCCGAGTAGGCTTGGATCGTGTTGTCGAAGGCGGCGTGCTCGCGCTTGGGGCCGGTCTGTCCGAACCCGGTCATGGAGCAGTAGATGATATCCGGCTTGATCGCGCGGATGTCCTCGTAGCCCAATCCCAGCGCGTCGAGTTTTCCAGCGCGAAAATTCTCGACAATAACGTCCGCCGTCTTGGCGAGATCCTTGAAGATCGCCCGCCCCTGCTCGGATTTCAGGTTGAGCGTAATGGCGCGTTTGTTCGCCGCTTGCGACTGAAAGTGCGTTCCCATCAGCGCCGTGTTGAAATCGCCCACCGCGCCGATCTCCCGGTTCATGTCGACGGCGCCGGGGCCTTCGATCTTGATGACGTCAGCGCCCAGAACCGCGAGCTGATAGGTCGAAAAAGGGCCCGCCAGCACATGGGTCAGGTCGAGAACGCGGAGTCCCTCAAAGGCCTGCATGTTCACCGCTCCCTTTCTACCGCCAGCATGCAATCGTCCGGCCCTGTCTTCAAGAAATCAAGCCTCAGGCGGCGTCCGGGTTCCCGATTGCAAATCGGGGGAACAGCGATCAGAGACACGAGAACGCCTGTCTTTGAAGATCAGCGCCGCTATGATCGCGCAATCGCCCCCAATAGGATCCAGTCCCGCCATGGAAGACATCAATGCGGCGCCCGCCGCGCCCCGCGCTCTGGACGGTCTCCGGATCCTGGATCTCAGCCGAATTCTAGCGGGTCCATGGGCGTCACAGATACTCGCGGATCTCGGCGCTGAGGTGATCAAGGTCGAGCGTCCGGGCCGAGGCGACGATACGCGCAGTTGGGGACAGCCGGACGTCGAGGACAGCGACGGCGAGAACCGGGGATCCGCTTACTTCAACTCTGCGAACAGGGGGAAAGCGTCGGTCGCCATCGACATTGCAAGCCCGGCCGGTCAGGACGTCATGCGCCAGCTCGCCGCCAAATGCGACGTGGTGATCGAGAACTTCAAGAAAGGCGATCTCGACAGATACGGCCTCGACTACGGGCGACTGTGCGAGGTGAAGCCGGATCTCATCTACTGCTCGATCACCGGGTTTGGCCAGACCGGGCCTTACTCAGAACGCGCCGGCTATGACTTCTTGCTGCAGGCGATGGGCGGGTTGATGAGCATAACAGGTCAACCCGAAGGTCAGCCGGGCGCTGAGCCGATGAAGGTCGGCGTCGCGCTGACGGACGTGCTCACAGGGCTCTACGCGGTGATCGCGATCCTGGCCGCCTTGCGCCATCGCGACGCGACCGGCGAGGGCCAGTCGATCGACCTGGCGCTGATGGACGTGCAGGTCGCCGCTCTGGCCAATCAGGCGATGAACTACCTTGCGACCGGGCGGTCGCCGAGCCGGCTTGGCAACGCGCATCCCAACATCGTGCCGTATCAGGCTTTCGCCGCCAGCGACGGGCATCTGATCCTCGCCATCGGCAACGACCGCCAGTTCAAACGGTTCTGCGAGGTCGCTGGCCGACCCGAGTTGGCCGAAAACGCGCGTTTCAAGACAAACCCCGACAGAGTGCGAAACCGGGCGGAGCTGGTTCCGATCCTCGACGCCCTAATCGGCGGGCGGTCGGTGCGCGACTGGGTTGAGACCCTATCGGCTGCGAGCGTGCCGTGCGGACCGGTCAACACCGTTGAACAGGTCTTTGCGGACCCACAGGTGATCGCAAGAGGATTGCGAACCGAGCCCGTCACGTCGGACGGCGCACGGGTGCCCGGCGTCGGATCTCCGCTCGCCTTGTCGAAGACCCCGCCGTCCCCTCCGCGCGCCGCGCCGCTGCTTGGCGAGCACACTGAAAGCGTCTTGCGCGATGTTCTCGGCCTCGCCCCGGACGCCATCGCAGACTTTGCAAAACGCGGCGCTTTCGGCGCGGATCAAGAGAAAGACACGTGATGGAGAGCCCTCTTTCAACTGTATCGCCAGCTTTGCGCGAGGTTCACTTGGCGGCCTGGGCCGCCGTCGCAGCCCGCACCGACAAAATCACGGGCGAGCGAGCGACCATCCCGCCGGAAACGCCGGCGACACAGTTCGTCGAAGAGTCCCGGTATCAGGACGCATTCGGGGTGCTGAAGCATCTCGACACCGCACTTACGCTCGCCAAACAGGGACCGCTCGCCGGTCTGGCCGAGCTGTTCGAAGCCGTATTGCCTGAACTGCGGTGGTCGCAGAACCCCAGCTACACCGCGGAGAACTGCACGCCCGAGTTTCTCGACGGCTACGCCTATGCGTCGTTCTCCGGACCGGAAGGGCCAATCCTTCTCGAGCAGCCGCGCGGGGGCTTCTTGTTGATGGGTCCGGGGGTGGCCTATCCGGACCACGAGCATTTGGCGAGCGAAGTCTACCTGCCGCTGACAGGAAATGTGGAGTGGCGGCTGGATCAAGCCGAGCGGTTTCCCGTTCAAGCGGGAGAGCTTGTGCGCCACAGGTCGTTCCAACCACACGCCACCCGCGCCGGCGACATCCCGTTTTTGTCGTTCGTGGGGTGGCTCGAGCCCGGCGACCGAGCGTCGATCAGCTTTTCGCAAGCTCAGTGATCGCCGCCTTGGGCTGGAGCCCCTCGGCCGAGCCAATGTCGTGAAAGTCAGCAAGAGCGCGTGATCGCGCCGTCAGACGCCGGTGAAGGACTTGGCCTGAAAGAACTTGCCCAGAAAGAACTTGGCGAGCGCATTGGAACATGTCTGAGTGAGACCACGTTCGCGCGTGCGAACCATCCATTTCTGAAACGCGTGAGGGAACTCCCATGCAATATGCGGCGCCGCAGACCGTCGAAGCTGCGATTGACCTGCTGACATCCCACGAAGGCGCGCATGTGCTCGCCGGCGGCACCGACCTGCTCGTCCAGCTGCGGTCCGATCGCGTGGCCCCGGAGGTTATCGTCGACATCAAACGCATCGACGGGATGAAGTCGATCCGAGACGACAGCGGCGGGTTCCGGATTGGGGCGGCCGTTTCCGCGGCCGAGATCACCGAACACGCCGGCCTGGGGGCGGCTTGGCCAGGTCTGGTGGAGGCGGCCGGGCTCATCGGCTCGACCCAAGTTCAGGGGCGCGCAACGATTGTCGGCAATCTGTGCAATGCGTCGCCGGCCGCGGACACGACCCCCGCCTTGATCGCCGCCGGCGCTCGGATCGTGATCTCAGGCCCCACCGGCACGCGCGAAATCCCGGCGGAGGAGATGACGACCGGTCCTGGCCGCACCACGCTGGCGAAAGGCGAGCTGGTGGAAGCCGTCCGCCTGCCGACCAGAGCAGCGCGCTCGGGCGACGCTTATCTCCGCTTCATTCCCAGAACCGAGATGGACATCGCGGTCGTGGGCGCAGGCGTCAGCCTCTCGTTCGACGACGCCGGCATGTGCCAGGCCGCACGCGTCGCGCTGGGCGCCGTCGCCCCGAAAGCAGTGCTCGTCGCAGACGCCGCAGCGGCCCTGATCGGAACCGCAATCGACGACGCTGCGCTGGAGCAGCTCGCGCAAGCCTGCGCCGCAGCCTGCAATCCAATCGACGACAAGCGCGGCACCATCGAATTCCGCACGCAAGTCGCCGGCGTGTTGGCCAAACGCGCCGCGGTTGCGGCCAAGGAACGCGCGTTCGCGGCGCAGAAGTAAGGAAGTCCCATGTCTCAGATCCACGTTTCCACAACCGTCAACGGCGATGCGGTTGAGTTTCTGTGCGAGCCCGACGAAACGCTTCTCGACGCATTGCGCGACCGTCTCGGATTGACCGGAACCAAAGAGGGATGCGGCACCGGCGACTGCGGAGCCTGCAGCGTGACCGTCGACGGCCGTCTGGTGTGTTCTTGCCTGGTTTTAGGCGCCGAGGCGAACGGCGCCTCGGTCGATACGATCGAGGGGCTCGGACAAGGCGACGCGCTGCATCCGCTGCAGCGGAAATTCCTGGAACACGCCGCGCTGCAATGCGGGGTCTGCACACCGGGTTTTCTGGTGGCGGCGAAATCCCTGCTCGACCGCAATCCCGACCCAACCGAAACCGAGGTGCGTTACTGGTTGGCGGGCAACCTTTGCCGTTGCACAGGATATGACAAGATCGTGCGCGCCGTGATCGACGCCGCCGCCGACATGCGAAGTCAGGCGGCCCAATCGTAGACGTAGCCAGATAGCCAAGAACTCAGCGAGAAAGCTCATCCAGGAGGATCGACTATGGCCCTCGACGACAAACACGGCGTCCAGACGCGCGATTTCAAGATTGTCGGCACGCGCCCCGTAAGGCCGGATGGCTTGGAAAAAGTCACCGGAAAGGCTCGCTTTGGCGCCGACATGGCGCTGCCTGGGATGTTGATCGGCATGATCCTGCGCAGTCCGCACGCCCATGCGCACATCCGGAGCATCGACGCCTCGAAGGCTCTGGCGTTGCCTGGCGTGAAAGCGGTGGTGACCGCCACCGACTTCCAAGACCCGGGCGACGGTCTTCGCGACATCCTCGAGAACTGCATGGCCGGAGAGAAAGCGCTTTATGACGGGCACGCCGTCGCCGCGGTCGCCGCCATCAACCGGTCTGTTGCGAAACGCGCGCTCGCGCTGATCGACGTCGATTACGAGGCGCTGCCCCATGTCACCGACGTGGACGCGGCGATGCGGCCTGGCGCCCCCGCCCTGCACGAAGACGCCGCTGACGAGTCGGTGCCAGACGGATGGTCGAAGAACGTCGTGCGCCGCTACGAGTTCGGTCACGGCGATGTCGACGCCGGGTTCGCCGCCGCGGACGAGGTGGTGGAACGCAGTTTCCGCACTGAAGCCGCGCATCAGGGCTATATCGAGCCGCATGCCTGCGTCGCGTCCTTTGGCGGCGACGGCCAGGCCGATCTCTGGTGCTGCACGCAAGGCCAGTACATGGTCCGCGCGACCTGCGCCGGGATCATGGGCATCGAGGTCGCGCAGCTGCGTGTGACCGCCTCCGAGATCGGCGGCGGCTTTGGCGGCAAGACGACCGTCTTTATCGAGCCCGTGGCCCTGGCGCTTTCGCGTAAGGCCGGCAAGCCCGTGAAGATCGTCATGAGCCGCGAAGAGGTGTTCCGCGCCACTGGACCGACATCTTCCAGTTCGATCGATGTGAAGGTCGGCATGACCAAGGACGGGCGCATCACCGCAGGCTCGGCGGAGCTGCGGTATCAGGGCGGCGCATGGCCGGGCTCGCCGGTCGAGTTTGGCGCGATGAGCTCGTTCGCAGCCTACGACCTAGAGAACGTTAAGACGGTCGGCTGGGACGTTGTCACGAACCGTCCCAAACAGGCGGCCTACCGGGCGCCAGGGGCGCCGATGGCCGCGTTCGCTGTGGAAAGCTGCGTCGACGAGCTCTGCAAAACGCTGGGGCTTGATCCGCTTGACGTGCGTCTGAAGAACGCGTCGCGCGACGGGTCGAAAGCCTCTTATGGCCCGACCTTCGATAAAATCGGCCTGACGGCGACGCTGGCGACGGCGAAGACGCATCCGCATCTCTCCGCGCCGCTGGGCCCCAATCAGGGTCGCGGCGTCGCCTGCGGCTTCTGGTTCAATTTCGGCGGCGACACCTGCGTGTCGATGAACATCGGATCCGACGGCACGGTGAGCGTCATCGAGGGCAACCCGGACATCGGCGGCAGCCGCGCCGCCATGAGCCAGATGGCGGCCGAGGAACTGGGCATCCCTTTCGAGAAGGTCCGCACCGTCATCGCCGACACAAGCTCGCTGGGATACAATGAAGTCACCGACGGCAGCCGTGTGACTTTCGCCGTCGGCTTGGCGACCATCAAGGCGGCGCGCGACGCGATCGAGAAAATGTGCGCGCGCGCCGCGGCGCTCTGGGGCATCCCGGCGGAGGCAGTCGTCTGGGAGGACGGCTGCGCCAAGCCCGCCGGCCCGAATGCCGGCGAGCATGAGCCGATGACCTTGGCCGAGATCGCCGCAGTGGCCTCCGAAACCGGCGGACCGATCGCCGGGCATTACGAGGTCAACGCCGACGGCGCCGGCGTCAGCTTTGCGACCCATGTGTGCGATGTGGAAGTCGACCCCGAGACCGGCGCGACCAAGGTTCTGCGCTATACCGTATTTCAGGACGCAGGCAAGGCGGTCCACCCGGCTTATGTCGAAGGCCAATTCCAGGGCGGCGCGGTTCAGGGCATCGGCTGGGCGCTGAACGAGGAATACATCTATGGCGAGGACGGCCGACTGCAGAACCCGGGCTTCCTGGACTATCGCATCCCCGTCGCTTCGGACCTGCCGATGATCGACGCCGTCATTGTCGAAGTCCCGAACCCCGGCCACCCTTATGGCGTCCGCGGCGTCGGCGAGACGTCGATCGTCCCGCCCCTTGCGGCGGTCGCCAACGCCGTTTCCGCCGCCTGCGGCGTGCGGATGACCGAGCTGCCGATGTCGCCGCCGAAGTTGCTGAAGGCGATGTCACAGAAGACCGCGTAGCGGGTGGCGGACGACGGAGCGAGGACCATGCCCAAGGTCGGTATATGGGGATCGCTGCGCGACGCGACCGACGGCCTCGCAGAGGTCGAGGTCGACGCCGCAAACGTCCGCCAACTTCTGGACCGCCTGGCGGAGGCCTATCCGGGCCTCGCGCCTCAAATCGAGCGTGGCGTTTCCGTCTCGATCGACGGCAAGATCTATCGCAACGCCTGGTTGGCCCAACTCAAGCCCGATAGCGAGGTCTTTCTGCTCCCAAGGCTAAACGGCGGGTAGCGTTCGCGTCGTCGCGGCGCGCTGGACTGATATCTTGAGAATTCTGCGGCAAACCCAGAAATAACGGCGACTTATGGCACAAGGCTCACTTGTGCCGGTGTCTCCACTGTCCCACTTTAGATCTCGAAGTTGAGCGGTTGGTTCTCACTTCACAGGAGACACAAAGGGGAGTTTCGACATGAAATCTGCAGTTGCAGCGATCGCCGGCGCGGCGATTTTGCTTTCGGCCTGTGGCACGACAACGGGTGATCGGGGTCTTTCAGGCGCCGGCATCGGCGCCGGCGCGGGCGCGGTCGTCGGCGCGGTTACGGGTCTTTCGATTCTCGAAGGCGTGGCGCTCGGCGCGGTCGCTGGCGGCTTGGCGGGCGCGCTGACCGACGCAGACCTGATCAATCTCGGCGATCCGATCTGGGCGACGAATAACCGCTCTGCGAACAACGCAGCCGTCATCCGCGTCCAGGCGGGGCTTCAGGATCTGGGCTACAGCCCTGGGCCGATCGACGGTGTTCAAGGCTCTCAGACGACCTCGGCGATCAAAGCCTATCAGCGCGACAATGGTCTGCTGGTGGACGGCCGTGCCTCCTATGAGCTGGCGGAACACATCGACGGCAAACTGTCCTAGACAGACCGCTTCTGGCGCAGGGACCGGGTGGCCGGCGGGTCACTCGGCGGCGCAAGCCCGATGAATCGATGGCGTGACGCCATACGTCTGTCGATAACAGCGCGCGAAATGCGTGGGCGATCCGAAACCGCACGCCAAGGCGATCTCTGCGACTGAGAGATCTGTCTGCGACAGCAGGTTGCGCGCCTTGTGAAGCCGGACGTCTCGGTAGTACTTCTGCGGCGAGCAATTCAGGTAACGCCCGAAGAGCCGCTCCAACTGGCGCGGCGTAACGCCGGCGCGGCGCGCGATCTCGGCCGTCGGAACCGGGTCTTCGATCGTGTTGTCGATCTCCCGCAGCGCACGTTTCAGCGGCTCGCTTCGAAAGCCATGCCGGGCGCCGGGCGAAACCCTTTGTTCGGCGTGATCGCTTCGGACGCTGTTGTAGACCATCTGATCGGCGACGGACGTGGCGAGGTCGGCGCCATGCGTCTTTGCGATCAAGTGCAGCATGAGGTCCGCTGCTGCGGGCCCTCCGGACGCGCTTACGATCGGCGCGTCGGCGACAAAGACGCTGCGACGTAGAACCACGTCGGGAAACTCTTCGGTGAAGGCGTCGTGGAACTCCCAATGGCTCGCGCAGGCGTGTCCGTCCAGAACGCCCGCCCGCGCGAGCGCATACGCGCCGGAGCAAATCGCGCCGAGCTGAACGCCGTGGGCGTGATTTCTGCGCAAGTAATCCACGGCCTTGCGAGTGATCCGCTCTCTCACGCCAAGCCCAGATATCACAAAGAGCCGCTCGTCGCGCTGCAGCGGCTCGAGGCCCTGATCGACCAGGGTGACCGACCGGTTGGAGCATATCGCCCTGGCCCCATCTTCCGAAGCCAACCGCCAGCGATACAGCTCACGCTCTGCGACGAGATTGGCGATGCGCAACGGTTCGATCGCGCATGCGAAGGCAAGGTGCGTAAAGTCTTCGATCAGCAAGAAAACGAAGGTCTCGGGTTTCGACATGCCATATCCGCGGAGCCGCCACGTGCTCAGACACGCATGAATACATATTGTATGCAACAAAAATATGTGCTTTCACAGGCGGGACGTGAAGAGTGGCGGGCGAGAGCCATGACTGTGCGACCACGAAAATCCGAGCCGAACGTGAGTCCAAAGCAGGCTCTCTATCAGGCGCTGACAAGCTCGATCCTCACATTGGAGCGGGCGCCGGGCAGCGATATCGACGAGGCGCGCCTGGCGGCGGAATACGGCCTGTCGCGGACGCCCCTACGCGAGGTGCTGCGGCAGATGGCGGGCGAGGGATATCTCGAGCTGCGCGACAATCGCGGCGCTCAGGTCGCAGCCCTTTCACACAAGACCCTCCGCGACTTCTTTCTTGCTGCGCCGATGATCTACTCGGCGACGACGCGTTTGGCCGCGGAAGCGGCGACCCCCTCACAGGTCGGAACGCTCAAGGCCGCGCAACGGGCGTTCCGTCAGGCGATCGACGCAGGCGATATCGCAGGCCGCGTTCTGCAGAACCACCGCTTTCACGCGCTGATCGGCGAGATGGCGGACAACGTGTATCTGGCGCCGTCGCTTCGTCGCCTTCTGATCGACCACGGCCGGATCTCGGCGAACTTCTATCGACCCCGAACAGACCAAATGCGCGAGAATCTGGCGATCGCCGCCAATCAGCATGATGAAATCATCGCTTGTATCGAGGCGGGCGACGCCGAGAGAGCCGCGCAGATCGCCATCGATCACTGGGCCTTGTCGCGTGACATGATCGAGATTTTCGTCACGCCGCCGGGTCTCGACACGCAGCTTGGCGATCACAAGCAATCCAATCGGCAATCCGGAAGCCAACCAAGGGCGAAGGCATCATGAAATTCGAGGGAATCTACACGCCTGTCATCACGCCACATCATTCCGACGGCAGCGTCGACTGGGATGCGTTGGCGGCGCAGATCGACCATCTTGTCCAGTCCGGCGTGCATGGCGTCATCTCGGGCGGCTCGACCGGCGAGTACTATGCGCAAGCTCTCGAAGAGCGGATCGAGGTTGGACGCTTCACCAAGGAACGGTTGGCAGGACGGGCGCCGCTGATCTTTGGCGTCAGCGCCATCCGGCAACCGGATTCAGTCGAACTGGCGCTCGCGGGGAAAGCGCTCGGCGCCGACGCGTTGCTGATGGGATCGCCCCCTTACGCCGTCCCGACCGAGCGTGAGAACGCGCTCAACGCGTTGGCGGTCGACCGGGCCGCCGACCTTCCCATCATGCTCTACAACTATCCAGGACGCATGGGCGTCGACATGGGCGAGGAGTTTCTGGACCGCGTTGGGCGCTCGCGCAACTTCTGCGCGATCAAGGAAAGCTCGGGCGACATCAACCGAGTGCACATGCTGGCGCGGGACTATCCGCACATTCAGCTGTCTTGCGGGATGGACGATCAGGCGCTCGAGTTCTTCGCCTGGGGCGCGCGTTCGTGGGTCTGCGCCGGATCGAACTTCTTGCCCACCGAGCACATCGCGCTCTGGCGCGCCTGCGCGGTCGATGGCGACTTCGAACGCGGACGCCGGATCATGTCGGCGATGCTGCCCTTGATGCGCGTTCTCGAACAGGGCGGCAAGTTCATCCAATGCGTCAAATACGGGGTCGAGCTCGACGGACGTCGAGCCGGACCGCCGCGTCCGCCGCTGAAACCGCTGAACAAGAACGACAAGCGAGACCTCGAACAAGTGGTGCGCGTGCTCAAACGCGCTGTCGCCGCCATCGAGGCCGAACGCCAACCCACCGAGTTGAGGGCCGCCGAATGACCGAGCTGCTGACCGCCGAAGAGTATCGCGCCATCGCCGCGGAGCTGACACTGCCGACCAACGCGTTCATCGACGGCGCGTTCCGACCCGCAAGCTCCGGCGCCGCGTTCCCAACCGTGAACCCGGCCACGGGCGAGACCCTGGCGCGCGTCGCCTCCTGCGACGCCGAGGATGTCGACTTCGCCGTCGTCAAAGCCCGAGACGCGTTCGAGGACGGGCGCTGGTCAAAGCTGCACCCCTCGGAGCGCAAGGAGAAGCTGCGTCTTCTCGCCAAACTGCTCGAACGCAACGCCCGCGAGCTGGCGGTGATGGAGAGCCTCGATAGCGGCAAGCCAATCTACGACTGCGAGACCGTCGACATACCCGAGGCGATCCATTGTCTTAAGTGGCATGCGGAGGCGATCGACAAGATCTACGATCAGGTGTCGCCGGCCTCGGATGACCATATCTCCATGATCGTGCGAGAGCCGATCGGCGTCGTCGGCCTTGTCCTGCCCTGGAATTTTCCGCTGCTGATGCTCGCCTGGAAGATCGGCCCGGCGCTGGCCGCCGGTTGCTCCGTCATCGTCAAGCCCGCGGAAGAGACTTCGCTGACGGCGCTGCGGGTGGCCGAACTCGCTCATGAAGCGGGTATTCCACGCGGCGTCTTCAATGTCGTGCCGGGCATGGGACCTGAGGTCGGCGAACCGCTCGGCCGGCATATGGATGTCGACATGGTCTCCTTCACCGGGTCGACGGAAACCGGTCGGCGCTTTTTGCATTACGCAGCCGACTCGAACCTCAAAGAGATCGTTCTGGAGATGGGCGGCAAGAACCCGTGCGTGGTGATGGACGACGCCGAGAACCTCGATCGCGTCGCTGCTCATGTCGTCAACGGCGCGTTCTGGAACATGGGGGAGAACTGCTCGGCGACGTCGCGGCTGATCGTGCACGCCGATGTGAAGGACGCGCTGCTCGACCGCATTCTCGCTCATGCTCGGGAATGGCGTTTGGGCGATCCGCTCGACCCGGAGAACCGCATCGGCGCGCTCGTGTCGAAGTCGCATTTCGACAAGGTGTGCTCGTATCTGGGCCAGGTCTCGGGCGATGCGGTGCGCTTGGGAGGTCAGGCGCAGGGCGGCACGCATGTCGAACCCACGATCTACGAACTTCCCAGCAACGGTCATCAGTTGGCGCGCGAAGAGATTTTCGGCCCGGTCTTGTCAGTGATCACGGTAACCTCTTTTGATGAAGCGATCGCGGTCGCCAACGACACCGAGTACGGGCTGGCCGCCTCGATCTTCACTGCGAACGCAAAGCGCGCAATCCGCGGCGCCCGGGCGATCAAGGCGGGGACCGTGACGGTCAACTCCTATGGCGAGGGCGACATCACCACTCCCTTTGGCGGGTTCAAACAGTCGGGTTTCGGGGGGCGTGACAACAGCCTGCACGCTCACGACCAGTACACTCAGCTCAAGACGATCTGGCTGGATCTCGCCGACGATCTGGACGAGGCCGTCGATTGACGCGGGTGTCGCGGTTGCCGCGGGACCCCGGTCCTGCGGCGTGGAACGCCTTATTGCCTCCGCCGCAACCGGCGCGCGTGCTGGAGGAGAAGATCACGGCGGACTGGCTGGTGATCGGCGCAGGTTTCGCGGGTCTGGCCGCGGTCCGGCGACTGACGCAACTGCGTCCAGGCGATCGGATCGTATTGCTGGAGGCCTCGCGGATCGGCGACGGGCCGGCCGGACGCAACTCCGGCTTCATGATCGACTTGCCGCACAAGCTGACATCGGAAGACTATTCCGGAGAAGACGCCGCCAAAGATCAGGCCCAGACAGAACTGAACCGCGCCGCCATCGACTTTGCAGCACAGGCCGCTGACGAGTATGGCATGGATGCAGAGAGCTTCGACCGCTCGGGAAAGGTCAACGGCGCTGCAGCCGAGCGAGGCGTGAAGGCGAACGCGTCCTATGCGGCGCATCTTGCCGAGCTTGACGAACCGCATGAGCTTCTGGACCGCCAAGCGATGCGCGAGCTCACCGGTTCCGATTACTACCTTGGCGGATTGTTCACCCCCGGCGCCGCGATGATACAGCCCGCGAAATTCGTGCGGGCGATGGCGACGGGCCTCGCCGGCCAGGTCGACATCTTCGAGCAGTCGCCGGTGACGGAGACCCGCCGCGTCGATGGCGATTGGCGGGCGACGACGCCCCAAGGCTCGGTGACCGCGCCGCGGGTCATCCTGGCCGTCAACGGACATGCTGAGAGCTTTGGCTACTTCCGGCGCCGGCTCGTTCATATCCACCTCTACGCTTCGATGACCCGAGCGCTCGCTTCGGAGGAAGCAAGGGTGCTGGGCGGCGCGCCGCGTTGGGGCGTGACGCCCTCCGACCCGATGGGCTCGACGGTGCGGCGAATTTCCGGGACGGGCGGCGATCGCATCGTGATCCGTAACCGGGTGACCTACGATCCGACGCGCGAGATAGACGCGGCGCGTCTGGAGCGCATGGGCAAGACACATGACGCCAGCTTCAAGGCGCGGTTCCCGGCGCTGCCCGACGACATGATGGAGCACCGCTGGGGCGGTCGGCTGTGCCTAAGCCTCAATGATGCGCCCGCCTTCGGGGAAATCGAGGACGGCGTGTTCGCGGCCTGCTGCCAGAACGGGCTCGGAACGACGAAAGGGACGATCTCGGGCGTGCTTGCGGCCGAGCAGGCCGCGCGCGGCAACAATCCCCTTCTGGTCCGCATGCTGGAAGCGCCGGCGCCGCAGCGGTTGCCCCCAGAGCCCATCGCTGCGCTCGGCGCGATCGCGACGATGAAATGGAAGGAATGGCGCGCCGGGCGGGAGCGCTAGGCGACCGCTTCCACGAAGAACGCAGCGCCGTCCATATCGGCGGCCAGCAACGCCGGCGCGCCGGTCAGATCAAATCGACCCGTGACCGCCCCGCCCGCTTCGAGGATGCGCGCCTCCGCCCCGTCGAGGTCCTCCACGCCGAAATGCACGCCCCTGAACTCGTAAGGTCCGCGCAAGTCTTCCGGCGCTTCGATAACGCGCTGCATCTCCTCATCGGACCAAGCGAATACGGACCGGTAGAAGTCCTGGACAGCGCGCGGCTCTGAAACGTAGAGCGCATGGCGCACGCGGGCCCCTCGACCGATCGCGCCGGGTCCCATATCGCCATCGTAAACCGTGAAGCCCGCGCCCAGAGGGTCGCGGATCAGCGCGAAAGAGCCACTGTCGTCCAAACGCGTCGGCGCGACCTCGGTCTTGCCCCCACGGCGCGTCGCCGCATCAGCGGTCCGCGCGACGTCGGCGACCTGAATGTAACTCATCCAGAAGCTGGGCATCCCGATCTTGCGGAACTTCGCAGGCATCTCAAAGATCCCAGCCGCCGCGCCACTGTCGGTGGAAGCGATCGAATACCCCCCGTTCTCCGGCGAGAAGGACCAGCCCAGCACGGCGGCGTAAAAGGTTTGCGCCGACGAGGGATTGAACGCCGACAAGTCACACCATACGAAGCCTCCCGGCATCCCGTTCATCTCCTACTCCGGCGCTCCTTGCGGCAGGCTCAGCTGCGCCGTGCGGCCGCCGTCGATCGTGTAAATCTGCCCCGTGACAAAGCTTGCGTCGTCCGAGGCGAGCCACGCGATCAACGCCGCCACCTCTTCGGCCGCTCCGGTGCGCCGGATCGGATGGATCGCACCGATGCCGCGGCGGAACGCCGCCGGATCAGGCATCGTCGCGATGAAGTCTTCGTTGAGATCCGTGTCGATCCACCCCGGCGCGACCGCGTTGCATCGGATCCCGTCGGCGCCGTGATCCACGGCGACGGCGCGGGTCAAGCCGTGTAGGCCGGCCTTCGACGCGCAATAGGCCGGATGGCGCGGGTTGGAGCCCAAACCCTCGATCGACCCGACATTCACGATCGCCCCGCCTTGCGTCATGTGAGGGATGGCCGACTTCATGAGCAGAAACGGCGCGGTCAGATTGACGGCGAGCGTTCGGCTCCAGTCGCTGAGGGGCGTCTCAACCACCGTGGCCTCGCTCATGACGCCAGCATTGTTGACGAGGATGTCGATCCGCCCAGCGCGCTCCAGGACGGCGTCTACGACGCGCGCCGGCTCGTTGGGATCGGCAAGGTCCGCTGCGATCGTGTCATGCTTGTCCGCGAGGCCTCTTTGGACCGTGATGACCTTGGCGCCGTCAGAGGCCAGTCGCTGCGCGGTCGCCGCGCCGATGCCGCTCCTGCCGCCGGTGACCAGCGCGACTTTTCCTTCAAAACGGGTCATCCCACCGGCTTCCCGCCATTGACCTCAAGAAGGGCGCCGCAAACGTATCGCGCATCGTCCGAAGCCAGGAACGCGACGACATCGGCGATGTCTTCGGGCTGAGCGATGCGCCCGATCGGCACCGACGCGTCCAGCGACGCGATGGCGTCCGCGGGATCGAGGCCCCGGATGGCGAAGCCTGTCCGAAGCATCGGGGTGTCGACCTCATTCGGGCAGACGGCGTTTACGCGCACGCCGTCGCCCGCATGGTCCCGAGCCATGCACTGGGTCAGCGACGCCAGCGCCGCCTTGGTCATGCAGTAGACAGCGTGATTGGGGCCGGGGCGCACGCCCCAGCAGGAGGCGAGATTGACGATCGCGCCGCCGCCTGCGGCCGCGATCAGCGGGATCGCCGCCCGGCACAGACGGAACGGCGCCTCGACATTCACCGCGACGGACAGTCGGAAGTCGTCGTCGGATGTTTCGGTGACCGGTCCGCGACGCATCACGCCGGCGTTGTTCACCAGGATGTCCAATCCACCCATCGCCTCGATCGCGCGCTCGGGCAACGCGTCGACATAGCCTGGGTCGGTCAGATCTCCGGGAAAACTGAAATCGAGGCCCGAGGCTGGCGCGCCTTCCTGGTCCGCCGACGCGACCACGGCGCCATCGCGGCGCAGGCGCTGGACAATCGCTGCGCCGATACCGCCTGCGGCGCCGGTCACCAGCGCTCGTCTTCCTTCCAGCCGCATCAGAACCCCCTTCGGCGCCCGCCGGCTAATGATCCTGGTTCAGCGCGTCCATCGTCGGGATCTCGCGCTCGCGGCGGGCGATGTAGTCGAGCAGAGCTTCGTCTTTCGCCTCGTCGAGCTTCGGCTCCTCGTACTCGGAGAGCTGCTTGCGGGCGAGTGTGAGCGCGCGCTCTGTGATCTCGACGCCGCCCTCGGCCTGCCATTGCTCGATCGAGTTGTTGTCGAAGAGCTTGGGCATGAAGAACGCGCGCTCGAAGTTGGCCTGCGTGTGCTCATGACCCAGGTAATGCCCGCCCGGCCCGACATCGCGGACCGCCGCGAGCGCCTCGTCGAAATCGTCCCAGCGGACGCCTTCCGCCATGCGATGACCCATTGCGCATTGCTCCGCATCGACCATGAACTTGGCGACCGAACAATGCATGCCTGCTTCGTTCCAGCCCGCGGAATGCCAGATGTAGTTTGCGCCGGCATGCAGCACGGCCGACAGGGTCGCGGCGCTCTCATAGCCCGCCTGGGCGTCGAAGGTCTTGGCCCCTCCCAGCGTGTTCGAGGTCCGCCAGGGAACATCATAGAACCGCGCCATCTGCCCGATCATGAAGTTCATCAGACTGATCTCTGGCGTGCCCGCCATCGGCGCGCCGGACTGCATCGACACCGTCGCCAGATAGTGCCCATAGATCGCAGGCGCGCCTTTGCGGATCACCTGCGTGTACGCCAGCGCCGACAGCGCCTCGGCGTTGAGCTGCGCCACGGTCGGCGCCGTCGAAGCCGGCGTGTTGGCGCCGCCCAGCACGAACGGGGAGCAAAGCACTGGCTGATTGCGTCGGCAGAACGCGCGCATGGCGCCCAGCATCGTCTCATCCCAAACCAGCGGCGAGTTGCCGTTGCAGTTTCCCGTCACCACGGGATGCGTGTCCAGGAAGTCTTCGCCGAACAGGATCGCGCACATGTCGATGACGTCTTCGGCGTTCTTGGGGCTGGTCGTCATGCCCATGAACGTCTTGTCCGAGTACTTCATCGACGAATACGTGATGTGCAGATGGCGGTGGCTGATGGCGAGGTCCATCGGCTCCACGATGTGATGCGCCGAGGAATGCAGCGCCGGCGCCATATGCGCAAGCTTGTGGAACATCGACAGATCTTCGATCGTCGGCAGACGCCTGACGTCGTCGAGGTCCCGCAGATACGGCGCTCCGGTCATTGGGACGAAGATCGAGTTCGGCCCGCCCAGCGCGACGTTCTTCTCCGGATCCCGGGCGTGGTAAGTGAAGTCGGCGGGGATCGTCGCGATCAGCTCTCGCACAAGTCCGCGATCGAGGTGCACCCGCTCGCCCCGAACATCGGCGCCGGCCCGCTTCCAATCCTCAAGCGCGATATCGTCGCGGAAGATGACGCCGACATCCTCCAGGATCGCCATTGACGCGTCGTCGATCCGATGAACCTGGTCCTCGCCCATCGGCTCGCAAAGCGGAAGGTTGCGGCGCAGACCAGGGAGCATGTCGAACTTTGGGGCGGTTCGCAGAGCCCGCCGAGCCGACCGCCCACCGCGCCCGCGAGGTTTTGTCTCCACCGTCGCCAGATTATCCGTCATGCCGCGCCTCTGCCGTTTGAGTCACGCTATCCTAGCGGCGAGACGACGGCGGAGCTGACGCGAATCCGAAATGTGCCTGCGGAATGCGACGCCTTAGGCGAACTCCGGCGCCTTTGCGGGGACCTCAAGGCCCATCGCGGCGCGCAGCGGTCCAGGTTCATTGACGAGATCCGCCAACGTGTAGCGGTCCAGCACGCGCAGGAAGGCCTCCAAAGCCTCCGACATCACAGAGCGGAACTTACAGACTTCCGTCAGCGGACAGGTGTTGCCCTCGGCGGCGAGGCACTCCACCAGGCAGTAGCCCAGTTCCGTCGCTCGGATGATCTCGCCGACATTCAGGTCTTCCGGGGCGCGCGCCAATCTCACACCGCCCCGGCGCCCACGCAGGGTTTGAACAAACCCACCCGCCGCGAGCGCGTTTGCAATCTTTCCCAGATGCGCTTCGGACATGTTGCAGGCCCGCGCGATGTCCGACACCGGCGCAACGCGACCGTCGTTGACGGCGCAGTACATCAACAGCCGCATTGCGTGGTTGGATCGCAAGGTCATATGCATCGGTGGCGGGTCCCTAAACCGGAGATCGATGCTCGTGTTTACGGCGGCGTGCTCTGAAGTGTTTTGATCTGTGTCAGTTTGAAGTGATTACGCTGAAAACGAGGTCTCGTTCTCAAGATCTCTTCACCTGACGGCAGGCCTTTCCCTGATCGAGCTGATCCCTTACTTCTCCGGTCGATCCAGCCGCGAACAAACGGTTTTCTTCGATGCTCCGCCTCGACACGATACAGTTCAGAATGGACGGCCGGGTTCTCTTTGACGGCGCGTCGGCGACGATCCCAGACGGCCACCGCGTCGGCGTCGTCGGCCGAAACGGTACTGGAAAAACAACGCTGTTCCGGTTGATCCGCGGCGAGCTTTCATTGGACGGCGGCGAGATCGGCACTCCGAACGGAGCGCGTATCGGCGGCGTGGCCCAAGAAGCGCCGGCCTCGGATGACAGCTTGCTCGACACCGTGCTGGCGGCGGACACCGAACGCGCCGCCCTCTTGAGCGAAGCTGAAACGGCCAGGACCCCGGACCGCATCGCCGAGATTCAGGAGCGGCTCGCGGATATCGGCGCGCATTCGGCTGAGGCGCGGGCGTCCTCGATTCTCTCTGGCCTCGGCTTTAGCGCCCAGGACCAACGTCGCGCCTGCCACGAGTTCTCTGGCGGCTGGCGCATGCGCGTGGCGTTGGCCGCCGTGCTGTTTTCCGAGCCGGATCTGCTGTTGCTCGACGAACCGACCAACTATCTCGACCTGGAGGGAACGGTCTGGTTGGAGAGTTTCCTGGCGCGTTACCCGAGGACCGCGCTTGTCATCAGTCACGACCGGGGTCTGCTGAACCGCGCCGTCGGCTCGATCTTGCACCTGCGCGACGGCAAGCTCGACTATTACGCAGTTCCTTACGACAAGTTCGAAGCACAACGGCGGGCGCGGCTCGAAGGGCAATTGGCGCTGAAGAAAAAGCAGGATGCGCAGCGCGAGCATATCCAGAGCTTTGTCGATCGGTTTCGGTACAAAGCGAGCAAAGCCAAGCAGGCGCAGGCGCGCTTGAAAATGCTCGAAAGAATGCAGCCCATCGCCGCGATCTCAGAAAGCGCGGTGGCGGCGATCCGCTTTCCCGACCCTGAGGAATTGCCGCCGCCCCTTATCGCGGCGGAGGACGCGGCGGTCGGCTACGGCGACGCCACGATCCTGTCGCGACTCAGTTTCCGTATCGACCAGGACGACAGGATCGCGCTGCTCGGCGCCAACGGCCAAGGCAAGTCGACCTTGTCAAAGCTGATCGGCGCACGCCTGGACGCACAGTCGGGCGTGGTGACGCGTTCCGGAAAGCTTCGGGTCGGGTACTTCGCTCAACACCAGCTTGACGAGCTTGTCGCCGGAGAGACGCCAGTGCAGCACATCGCGCGGCAGCGCCCCGAGGAGCCGCCCGCCAAACTGCGCGCTCGGCTCGGGTCCTGGGGGTTGGGCGCGGACGTTGTCGAAAACCCTGTCGAACGGCTGTCGGGCGGGCAAAAGGCGCGGCTTTTGATGTGTTTGTCGACCCTCGACGCGCCGCATCTACTGATCCTCGACGAGCCGACCAACCATCTCGACATCGAAAGTCGCGAGAACCTCGCCCAGGCGCTCGCGGAATATCAAGGCGCCGTCATTCTGGTCAGCCATGACCCGGACCTGGTCGCGTCCGTGGCCGACCGGCTCTGGTTGGTCAAAGACGGCGGCGTGCAGAGTTTCGACGGGGATCTCGAGGACTACAAGAAACTGCTGCTGTCAGAGCGCGGCGGCGCAGCGCGCAAAGCGCACGCGACGCAAAACGCGGCGGCCAAGCCGGCAGGCCGACGGGCCGCGGCCGAAAAGCGCTCGCAGCTCGCGCCCATGCGCGCGGAAGTCGAGGCGTGCGAAACTCGGATCGCAAAGCTGGAAGACATGCGGGAAAAGGTGGAGACGCTGCTTGCGGATCCCGCTCTCTATGATGATCAGTCAGGACGCCTGGAGGAACTCAACCGAAAGCACGGCGAGATCCTGGCTGGACTGAACAAGGCCGAAACCCTTTGGGAGGCCGCAGCCGCCAAGCTTGAGGAAGCCGAGGCGGCGCTGGCGGGCTAGTCCGCTCGTCCCAGACCGTTGAACCACTCGATCGCCGACCCAACCGCTGCGGTGATCGCTTCCGGGTTTTCAAGCGCCGGCTTGAGACCGAGGTCGAACAGCGCCACGCTGGCGGCGCCGACCACCACCCAGCGCATTGCGGCTCTCAACGCCAAACCGGAGTTGACGCGAACCGAGATCGGAACGTCCTCGCTTTGAATCGGAGCAGGAACCAGCGCGCCCTCCCGTCCGGCGATCATGTCGCTGCTGACATAGGCCGTGGCGGCGATGTTGAGCGTGTAGTTTCCGGACTTCTTTGGGGTGACGCGCCAGCGCCAAAGCCCTGCGCCTTCCCTGGCGGTATGGTCACGCAACGGGTTCTGATCGAGGAACGCGGCCAGCCTCTCGTGATCAATGGTTTGCATCTCCGGCGAAAGCGGGCGGATATCAAACGCATCGTCCGGATCACGCAGCGACACCGACATAAGCCCGGTCATCATCAAGTCGTGCGTGCTCAGATCGTTCAAAGATCCCCCAGCCAGCACTTCAGCGGCGCTTCGGGCCGCGTCGCGCGTGAGCGCCACGCTGACGATCCGCGGATCCGCGACGCGCATTCGCGTTGGCGCGTCCGTGTGCAGTTTGCCAGGCGAAACCTCCGCCGCCGATCGCCGCACCGCCTGTTGGTCGGGCGACTCGGTCGAGCGTTTGTATCTTGCAAAACCGCCCGCGGAGCGAGGCGCCGACCCCCTCTTGGGAGCCAAACCTGGGCGACCCCAGGTTGCGTTCGGACCGTCATGATCCAGAAGCTTGCGCCGGCGAAGCTCGAGCATCTCCGGCAAACTCAGCGGCGGCGGCGCTGTCGCCGGCTCGGGCGTGATCGCTTCGAAATCAGCGATGGCGATGTCGTCGTCCTCGAGGTCGCCAGCGTCGATCTTCGCCAGCACCGCCGGCGCGATGCGCCAGGAGCGCGCGCCTTGCGAGGCTGACAGGACGGCGACGTCGGAGCCGGCGCGTTGGGTCGCGCGGGCCCAGGCTTCCAGCGTTCCGTCGAACCCGCGTTCGAGAGCCAGAGCGAGACGAAGCGAAAAGGCTTCGGGCGACAGATCGTGGACCGGCGCGGCGAGCACGGCGATAGAGCGGTCTCCGGCTTCCCAATGCGCGCGCAGATCGTCCACGGAAAGAGATCCGTGCGGAAAGGACCCCGTGAGGATCACCAGTTGGCGACTGGCCCCGGTCGTCTTCAGCGCCGCGCGCAGCGTCGCGCCAGTCAGATGTTGCTCCGACGCGATCGAGACGACCAGGTCGCCGTCCGCGCCTTTCGAGACGTCGCCGTGCAAGATCACCAGCGCAAAGTCGTCGTACTCCAACTCGGCGCAGTACCGTTGAAGCGCGCGCGCCGCCTCAAATTCGGTCGAAGCGTCCGTGACCTCGAGTTTCGCATCAGGGGCGACCGAAGCCAACGCGTCCGCAAGACGAGCCCAGGCGGCCCGGTCGCCAAGGTCGCCACCCGCAGGGGCGACTGTCAGTATCGCGCCGATGTCGCTGTGTGCCATGGATGGTCCCTCAAGGGGCCTCGCTTCGACGGAAAAACTCACAGGGGTCTACTTATCAATCCGACCGCTATAGTCGGTCAGCAATGCTCGAAAAAAGACGCGAGACAGGTTCTGAAACCCGTCCCAGTCGCCGGCGGCTTGCTTTGGCGCGGAGAGACGCCCGTGCGCCATCCAACCCGAATTGGTCGTCCGGCCTTTGCAAAACACCGCGAAAAGCTCAAAGCCGGTGGATTGCGGCTCGTTCACCGGTTCATTCGCCTCGAGGTCGCAGGCGACAAGAGGGTCGGACGGGAGTTCGCCATTGAAGATCAAAACCAGTTTGTGCGGATTGCGCGGCGACAGCGATTGCGGCTCCACAGCCCGAAACCGGATGTCCGTTGGAAGATCGTTGGGCATCCGAAGACTGTCGGCGATCGCTTCTGGCGTGGCCCCAGGCCATGGCGCTCCGTAGACCTCGGTGGCGATCCCGCCGCCCGCCGCCATCGCGCGCACCATGGCGTTGTCGAACGCCACGCTGCGATCGACTTTAGAGATCACCCATGGCTGCTCGTCGCAGCCTGCAACCAGGAACCCCAACGCCGTGAAGCTCATTACGGCGAACCATCGTTTGAACGACATCTCGCATCCCTTTCTCTGAGTCGCGTCGTCTAGCAGAGGTTCTCGGCGCTGTCCCACGCCAGCGGCGGCATGCGCGAAGATTACGCAGCGACGTGGAGGAACGGATACGGTTCCGAAGCGCCATGCAAAGACAGCGCTCCCTCTTTCTTTTGAAACCTCGAGACAGCCTCCGGGACGCCGGGCGCGTTCGCAAGATCGCTAGCGATGTGAACGCCATGCGGCTGCCCGGCATGGCTCAGCGCCATGGCGAGCGTCGCGCCCTGCCCGACAAAATCTATGCCTGCGTCGCTGCGGGTGGCGACGGTGCGGCCTGCGGCGACGCCAAAACTCAGGCTCGTCAGCCCGCCGGCCTGCTGCGCGCCCGCGGCGTTCAAGATGTTGATCACTTCCGCGCGCAGCTCCAGGGCGGCGGCGACCGCGTCAAGCGGGTCCAGGAACACGAGTGTCAGCGCATCGCCCAAACGTCGGACAATCCCGCCGTTCCGGCGCCGAGCCACGATTTTCGCGACGCTCGCCGCGGCGGCGAGAGCGCGGATCGGCCTCTCATCGCCGAGCTGCGCCGCGACAGCGGCTTGGCCGGCTGGCGCAACATGCAAAAAGACCAACCGCCCGCTCCGAACGGCTTGCGCCGGGCCGTCGCTGGGAAACATGTCTCGATACGCTTGCAGCACTGAAATCTCAGCCGCGGTCAAAGCGTCCGCGCGCCATTCCCGCCGCTCAAGACGCATCAGTCTCGGCTCGGTTGAGTGGTTTTCGAACACAATCGATCCGTCGGGCGACGGCGCTCCGACCGCGACGGCGTCGCCGGACGCGGCGAGCATCGGAAAGGCCCCGCCTTGATGATCAAAGACGGCCTCCGCGCCGAGATCTTCCTCGCCGGGCCGCGCGATCGGCGGGTCCGCGCGCAGGCGGAAACCGCCGGTCGAGGCGGTGAACGGGAATACTCTTCGCTCGCCTGGCGCCAACAGTTGTTGGATCACGACATGCGGCGCCGTCATCGGGCCGGAACCGCAGAAAAAGCCGCGGTCGAGCGCCCTGACGCTCGGGGAGGCCGTGAAAACCGATTCGACGTTTAAGGCCAGATCGCAACCGAACTCGACCGCGTCGACCGCGCAGCTGGCCCGCTCCGGCAACTCGGCCAACGACGGCGCGTCCGCGCAGGGCCGGCGACAGCGCGGGCAGATCACGATGAAGCGGCGCTGCAGCAATCCAGCTTCGGTCGCCGCCAAACAGGCCTCGGCGGTCTCACGCTCAGGCAGCTCCAAGACGCGCGACAAGCGACGAACGCGGATTTCGCTCAACTCGCTGTCTGGCGCTTCCGCCAACATGCTCGCGAGTGCGGGCGCCGCGCCGTTGCTATAATCGGACTTCGCCATGTCGGACGCGCGACCATCGATCTGACGATCCGCCTCGCGCGGACGCACGGGCGCCCGCGTCGAAAACGGCGTCGGCCGAGCCCCAGCAAGAAAGGCGTCGACGTCCTCCGCTCTCTCCTGCAGAAGATTTGCGAGCTTGCGCAGATGCCCCGACGCCAACAGCGTCTTACCCACCAGCCCGTCTGGCTCCGCCGAAATGGCGAACTGGACCTGAGCGCCGCCCACGGGCGTCCGCTTCAGAACGAGAGTGCCTGAAAGTGTTTTGAGCGGTCCCTTGTGAAACAGCCGCTCAAATCGCCACCACTGCCCTGCGACCCACTCGAAGGGACGTTCCTCCCAGACTTGGGATCGTCCCGAGTCGACGCTGTGGCCCAAAAGACGCGGATCTTCGGGCTCCCGATCCACGGAAAGCGCGTATCTCGGCAGTCCAAGAGCTTCGTTCAGTCGATTCGTGTCAGCTAGCAGCGGCCAAAGCGCCGCCGGGGATTGGCTGAGATCGAACTCCCGCGTCTCGGTGAGGGGCGCGTCGGCCATCGGTTCAGATCCAAAATTCCTAAGGTATTCGCTCAAATAGTGGGTCTGCTGCTTGCGACCTCTACAGATAGTGGTAAACCAAAGGAGTCGCGGCATAAAGAGGTCATCTGCCGATGCAGAGCGTAAAGTCGGTGGAAATTGAAAATCGCTCGACAGGCGGCGCTGCTTCAAACCCTCTGTTGCGAGCGACGCAATCCCCGCCAGTCATGGCGGCGCGGTCCTGGATCGAGGGCAGGACATTCCCTGCGGAGCGCCCTCTCCTCAACATGTCTCAAGCCGCGCCAGCTGACCCGCCGCCGCAGGTTCTGCGCGATCGGATGGCCGCCGCGATCAGTGAAGACGCCACGCATCTCTATGGCCCGGTTCTGGGGTCGGTCGAGCTGAGAGCGGAAATCGCCGCGCGATGGTCGCGGACCTACTCGGACGGCGCCGTCCAGGCGACGATCGCGTCGGACGAGGTCGCCGTCACGTCCGGCTGCAATCAAGCCTTCTGCGCGGCGATTGAAACCGTCGCGGAGCCGGGCGATGCGGTGCTGGTGCCCACGCCCTGGTACTTCAATCACGCGATGTGGTTGCGAATGGTGGGCGTCGAGGCCGTCCCGATCCCCTGCGACATGGGGCACGGCGCCAAACCCAGCCTTGCAACCGCGGCGGAGGCGATCACGCCTCGCACGAAAGCGATTGTCTTGGTGACGCCGAACAATCCAACCGGCGCCGAATATTCGCCCGACTTGATCGACGGGTTTTTCGAGCTCGCCCAGGATCACGGGCTCGCGCTCATCATCGATGAGACGTATCGCGACTTCCTCAGCCGAGACGGCGCGCCGCATCGGTTGTTCGCCCGATCCGACTGGCGCGACACGCTGATCCATCTCTACAGCTTTTCGAAGGTCTTCCGGCTCACCGGTCACCGCATCGGCGCGATGATCGCGTCGTCCGATCGCCTGGCGGAGGCCGAGAAATTCCTCGACACCGTAACAATCTGTCCGACGCAACTCGGGCAGGTCGCCGCCCTCGAGGGGCTCAGGAAACTGGGCGACTGGGTCGCGGACGAGCGCCAAGAGGTTCTCGCCCGCGGCGAGCGTCTTCGCGACGCCGCGCAAGCGCTGCCGGAGGGGTGGCGGGTTCTCTCGAGCGGCGCTTACTTCGCCTATCTGCATCACCCTTTCGACGCGGGCTCCGAAGACGTGGCCAAAGCACTTGTGGATCAGCAGAGCCTCCTGTGCCTGCCGGGCTCGATGTTCGCCCCCCCGCCCTCGGAGAAGATCGACAACGGCATCGCTCAATGGGCGAAACAGACCTTAAGGCTCGCCTTCGCCAATTGCGATGCGGCGGGGATCGACGAAGCGATGCGCCGGCTCGCCGCCTTCAGGATGGACGCATGACACACCGCCAGCCGACTTTTTTCGAGTTCTTCGCCGGCGGCGGCATGGCGCGGATCGGCCTGGAGGGCGCCGGGTTCGCATGCCGCTTCGCCAACGACCTGGACCCGGCGAAGTGCAAAGCCTACCGCGAGAATTTTGGGGACGCGGACCTGACGGAAGGCGACGTCGCAGATCTCACAAGCGCCGACCTGCCGGGCGCGGCCGACGTCGTATGGGCCTCCTTTCCATGTCAGGATCTTTCGCTCGCCGGGGCGCGCGCCGGAATGAATGGACCCAGATCTGGCGTCTTCTGGCCGTTCTGGCGTTTGATCGAAGCGCTGGACGCCGAAGGACGCGGCCCGAAAGCGATCGTGATCGAGAACGTGCTGGGCCTCGCCACCTCGCGCAAAGGCGTGGACCTTATGGCGATCCTGGCGGCGCTGGCGGCCAGCGGCCGGAGCTTCTCGGCCCTTGCGATCGACGCGTCGCGTTTTCTACCGCAGTCGCGCCCGCGCCTGTTCATCGTCGCCTGGACCCCGGACGTCGCGCCGCCCGATTGCTTGCGCGTCGGCGAGCCGGCCTCCGATTGGACAACGACCGGCCTGAGCCGAACCCTTTCAGCGCTCCCCGCAAGCGTCGCGGCCGCGCACGTCCCGCTCGCGCCATCGCCTCCGGAGGCCGTCGCGCCGGCGCTCAGCCACCTGCTGGAAAGCGATCCTTCCGACGTCGCTTGGCGGTCCGAGGCCGAGGTCGCAGGGCTGCTCGCGATGATGAACGAGCGGCATCGCGAGCAGATTGAGGAGGCGCGGCGTCAGGCTGCGACGACGGGCGAACTGGTCGCCGGATGTCTTTACAAACGCATGCGGTCGGATGGCCAAGGCGGCATGGCGCAACGGGCGGAAGTGCGCTTCGACATCGCGGGCTGCCTGAGAACCCCTGCCGGCGGGTCGTCAAGACAGACCCTCCTTTTGGCGATGCCCAACGGGCGTCTCCGCGCGCGATTGTTGTCCGCAAGAGAGGCGGCGCGGCTCATGGGCCTGCCGGACGACTACCGTCTGCCAAAACGCTATAACGACGCCTATCGTTTGTCTGGCGATGGGATCGCAACGCCCGTCGTTCGGTTCATCGCCGACGAGATCTTGCTGCCGCTTCTCAGCGGATCGAGATCCGCGGAACAAATGCGAGCCTCGAAAAAGGCGGCATGACGCCTCATCGCAGACTTCCCTCGGCTGCTCACTGAGGTTAACAGATCGCAAGCTGCTTGCGCAGCGCGCGAAAACTGCAATGTGAGAGCCGATCCCAAAGTGAACACGCTTGAGAGCTACATCTTCAGGCAGCTGCTTGGCCCATTTGGGTTTTTCACGCTCGTTTTCACAGGCGTGATCTGGCTCACGCAATCGCTGCGCGTCGTCGACACTGTGGTGAACAACGGCCAGGGCGCGCGGGTTTTTCTCGAGTTCACGGGCCTGCTGTTGCCGCTGGTCATGTCGATCGTTCTCCAGTTGGCGGCCCTCGCCGCAACGCTTTACGCCGTTCACCGGCTGCTCAGCGAAAGCGAGCTCGTAGCCGCATTCGCCAGTGGCGTGAGCAAGCTGCGCGCGGTGCGTCCGATTGCGATATTCGGCGCTCTGGTGGCGGCGGCGTTGGCGTTCAACACAATCTATCTGATGCCCACCGCAGCCCAGACGATGAAAGACCGGGTGGCGGAAGTCCGAGGCGACGTCGCCGCCGGCCTCATTCGAGACGGCCGCTTCCTACATCCGGCGAAAGGCCTCACCGTCTACATTCGCGAGATTGCGAGCGACGGCAGAATGCTGGGCATCATGGTTCAGGACGCGCGGGAGGGAAACAGCTCCGTCACCTACACCGCGAAGCAAGGGTTTCTCACGACAGCCAGCGGCACGCCGACTCTGGCGATGTTTGACGGCGTAGCGCAGCGATTTGAAGAAGGCAGACGTCTCTCGCTGCTGAGGTTTGAGACGTTCACCTACGATCTCGCGGAGTTCGTGAATCAAGAGAACAATCGCAACCGAAAACCCTCGGAGAGATACTTCTGGGAACTGGTGAACCCAGATCCGGAGCTCGTCGTTTCCGAGCGTCGCCGCGGCAAGTGGATCGCGGAAGGCCACGAGCAGCTCAGCTCGCCTCTCTACGCGTTGGCGTTGCCCTTGGTGGCCGCCGCCGCACTGTTCAGCGCCCGGTTTTCACGGCGTGGGTTTGGCGGCCGCATCGCAGTGGGGCTGCTTCTTGGCGCAGGCTTGAGGGTGCTTGGCATCGTCGCCAAAAGCGTGACGACGTCGGCCCCCTTCCTTTGGCCGGTGATGTATCTCGTGCCGATCGGCGGCATTGCCGTCGCATTGTACGTTCTTTCGAGAAATCGCCTCCCTAGCCCTTTGCTCCGCCGTCCGGCGACGTCTCCAGCTCGTTAAAAGAAAACGTCTCATGACTTTTGGTCCGACGCTCTCCCTTTATATCGCACGCCGTTTTTTCGGAGCCGTGATCGGCATCTTCTGCGTCGTTCTCTTCCTGGCCGGAATGTTCGACGCCATTGAGCTGATCAGGCGCGTCGGCGCGAATGAGGAGGTTCCGCTCGACGTGCTGTTCGGCATGGCGATGCTCCGAGCCCCCTCGATCGCGTTGAAGGCGGCGCCGTTCGTCATGTTGCTCGCAGCGATGTGGACCTATGCCAGGCTTGCGCGCGGCAGCGAACTCGTCGTGGCGCGGGCTGGGGGCGTCTCGGCCTGGGGCGTCGCCATTCCGTCACTTGTGACGGCGGCTCTGATCGGCGCCTTCGCGACCGGCGTTTACAGCCCGATCGCCGCGGCGTTGTTGGACCGCTTCGACAGGCTGGAGGCGCAGATCTTCAAGTCCAACGCCAGCCTTCTGTCGATTTCCGACGAGGGGCTCTGGCTGCGTCAGGGAGGAGCCCGAGGCCAGCAGTCGGTCATCCACGCCCAAGCCAGCAACGCCGATGGGACCAGACTGGGCAATGTGACGATTTTCCTGCTTCGGCAAGATGATGAGCTGTTGGGCCGAATCGACGCTGCGAACGCGGTGCTGCAGCCGCCTTTCTGGCGGTTGGAGGAGGCGATCATCCACGAGATCAACGGTGAGGATCCGGAGGCGCCGCCGACGCGAACGGCGCATGACGTCTATGATTTGGCGACCGACCTCACCAGCGAGCAGATCGTCGAGAGTTTCGCCGCGCCAGAGACGATCCCGGTCTGGAGACTGCCGACGTTTATCAGGAACCTCGAAGAGGCGGGCTTTTCCGCCCGACGACACATCCTGCATTTTCACGCGGCGCTCGCCGCCCCGCTGCTTTTCGCCTCGATGACGCTTCTTGGCGGCGCTTTTTCGATGCGACACGCCCGTCTCGGCGGTCTTGGCGAGATGGCGCTGTTTGCAGCGTTAACCGGGTTCTTGGTTTATTTTGTGTTCGATATTGCGCATGCGCTGGCCGGAAGCGGGGTGATCCCGCCACACCCAGCGGCTTGGGGACCCCCAATGGCCGCTTTCATGTTAGCGGCGGGCTTGCTGTTACACTTCGAGGATGGGTAGAAAGGAAGAGAGCAGGGAAAGCCGGGGGCGGCGAAATGAGGCGCAACGAACGCCGCGAGGAGCGTATGGGAGCAATGGTCCAATTGCGATGTACGGCCGCATTGGCGTTCGCAGCCGTCGTTTGCGCGTTCTCCTTGGCGTTTCCTGCCGCGTCATTGGCCGAACCGGCCGGCGCTCAGGTGTTCACCCAAACAAACAGCGACCTGATCCGCCGCTCGCTCAACATCAACGAGGGCGAAGAGGAAACACCCGCCGTTCTGGAAGCCGACGAGATCTTTTACGATTCCGCGGCCGAAAAGGTCATCGCAAGCGGCGATGTGAAGATCTTCTACGCCGGTCGCGTCTTGGAAGCGAACAAGGTCATTTATGATTCCAAGGCCGATGAAGTCACGGCGATGGGAAATGTCCGACTGATCAACACCGACGGCTCGGTGCTGACGGCGGACAACGCGACCTTCGACACGGAACTGAGGAACGGCCTGATCAAGGGCGCCAAAGCGGTGCTCGCCGATGGTCAAGCCAGGATGGCCGCGGTGGAAGGTCGGCGCGTAGATGGGCGCTTCACGGCGCTCTCGAAGGTCGTCTACAGCCCCTGTGAGGTTTGCGAGGAAAACCCCAATCCTCTTTGGCAGATCCGCGCGCGCAAGATCGTTCAAGACGAAGAAGCCAAAGACATCATCTACGAGGACGCGACGTTCGAAGTGCTCGGGATGCCAGTCGGCTGGCTTCCGTATTTCCGCCACGCCGACCCAAGCGTGAAGCGTCGGACCGGTTTCCTGACGCCGAGTTTCCTTTCGAACAACAATCTCGGATACGTCGTCAAGGTCCCCTACTACCTCGAGATCGCGCCCAATCAAGACATCACCATCATCCCTTGGATCGTGACAGACGATCGACCGGTGCTGGAGAGTGAGTACCGGCTCAAGCTGAACTCGGGCGACTTGCGCGTCGCCGGCGGGGCGACATGGAGTGAAGATGATCTTGAGCGGGGCTTCCGCGGCTACTTCGACGGCGAGGGCGATTTCGCGATCGGCGACACTTTTGTCGGCGACGACTTCTTTGTCGGCTTTGACGCGAATCTGGCGTCGGATGACACGTTTTTGCGCCGGTACGACATCAGCGGCACGGACCGTCTTGAGACGCGGCTCTATGTGGAGAGCTTCAATCGCGATGGAATGACGTCGCTTGAAGCGATCAGATACCAGAGCTTCCGTGATGACGAGCCGGCCGGAACAATTCCTTTGATCCTTCCCCATCTGGAAGTCGAACGCTTCTTCGACGTGGACGCCGTGCCGGGGCGTTTCAATTTTACGACGGACTCGCTCTATCTGCGCCGCACCGACGACGGTCAGGATGTCGCGCGGCTCAGCAGCGAACTTGGATGGAGCGACTATCGCGCCACCAGCGCAGGAATAACCTTCGACAGCTTTGCGACCTTTCGAGGCGACCTGTATCGCACGTTTGACGGGGAGCAGGACGACAAGTGGGAAGCACGCGCGCTGCCGTCGGCCGGCTTTACCATCGGCTATCCTCTCGGGCGCGCCACCGAGAACGCCAGCCACATTGTCGAACCTCTCGCATCGGTTATCGTCGCCCCTTATGGCGGAAACCCCCAAGAGATTCCGAACGAGGACTCGTTGAATACCGAGCTGGACGAGCTCAGCATCTTTGAAGGAAACAGGTTTCCAGGCATTGATCGCTGGGAAGACGGACCGCGGGCGACAGTTGGGGCGAAGTACACCCGCCGTCCCAATAACGGCGGGGCCGAATTCGACGTCGCATTCGGTCAATCGTACCGGCTGAGGGATTCGACGGTTTTCTCCGAAGGCTCCGGCTTGGAGGACACCACGTCAGATTTTGTCGGCTCGTGGCGCCTTGAGAACCCGGAACTGTTCTACATCGGCCACCGCTTCCGGGTGACCAATGAAGCTGATCTGGAGCGGAACGAAGTCTACGCCAACGCGACGCTTTTCAATCGGCTGAGCCTTGGCGGCTCTTATGTGTATCTGGAGGAAGATCCGGAAGAAGGCGCCGACGACGATCGGTCAGAGGGCAATGTAAACGGGTCTTTTCGGATCACGGATTACTGGAGACTGACCGGAAATGCGCGCCGTGATTTCGAGGAATCACGGTTTGTCACCACAGGGGCGGGTCTGATCTACGCCGACGAGTGCTGCGAGATCGGGTTCACGGTGAGGCGACGCTTCAACGATGTTGAGGACGCGCCTCCGACGACCACCTTTGGGTTTGTCGTCAAGCTGAGAGGTTTGGGCACCAGCGAATAAGCCGATCGCCCCACCGTCCTGGAACCAATACTTGGAAGCGCCGTTGCGGGTTTACCGGGCTTCGCCCTGATACCTCCACAATTTGACGACAGTTGCGTATCACGCCAAAAATGAAAAACGCTGCGAAACAAACGCACTGCGTGCACAGGCCCTAGTGAGGATCATCGATATGCCGCGCTTCATCGCTCTCATCGCTCTGAATGCGATGTTTATGAGCCTTGTCCTCTCGCCCGCAACTCTTCCATCGCATGCCAACGCGCAGGATCTGTTCGCGGTGGTCACGAAAGTCAACGATGCAGCGATCACAGGTTACGATGTCCAGCAACGGTCGCGATTGGTCGCCATCGAAAACCCGAACTTCAACGCGGATCAGCGGATCACAGCGGCGCTTCAGAGCTTGATCGAAGACGAATTGAAGCTTCAGGAAGCTCAACGACGGGGCCTTGAGGAGACTCAGGAGCAGGTTGACCAGAGCCTTTCGTCGATTGCGCTGCGGATCGGAAAGACCGCTGACGCGCTGCTGTCTGATCTGTCAAATGCGGGTGTCGGGCCCGAAACCTATCGCAAGCGTCTGAAGGCGGAAACGGCGTGGAACCGTCTGCTGCGCTCAAGATACCGGGAGCGTGCGACGCCGACGGACGCAGAAATCGACGCCGCCATGTCCGATGCGCAACAGCAGACCTCCGAAGTGCGATATGATGTCCGGCAGATCGTCGTGGATCTGCGCGCACGCGCGCCGCGCGCGGAAGTTCAAGCCGCCGTCGCAAAAGCGACGGAAGTGCGCAAGCAGATGACCAGCTGCGATGTCCTCGAAGACTTGGGCAAGCAGCATTCTCGTTTGTCTGGAAGAGTGGGCGAACTCACCCCTGCGCAAATGCCGCGCCCCGTGCGGGAGGCGGTGGTCAACCTGCCGATCGGCGGCGTGACAGAACCCCTTCGTTCGCAAGACGGTCTTCATCTGATAATGGTTTGCGCCAAAGGTTCTCAGGAGTCGTCGGCGCGGCGTGGTCAGATATACGAGCGCCTTTTGAACGAGAAAATCCAAGGGTACTCAGAGAACTATCTGGACGATCTTCGCCGAGAAGCGGTGATCGAGTCCCGGTCTTAACTGCTCGGCGTCGCGATGCCGGGCTTGTCCTCCGACACGCGCCCTCTTGCGCTGACGATGGGCGATCCAGCGGGGATCTCCGCCGAGATCACCGTCGCCGCGTGGCGCGCGCTCCGCACTGCGAAAGACCTCTCTTGGTTCATCAGCATCGACGATCCAAGAAGACTGAAAGCGCTTGGGGTTCCGGTAATTGAAATTGAAGATGCGCGCGAAGCGTCTCTCGCCGACTTCCAAAAGGCGATCCCGGTTCTTGCGGAGCTTTTGCCCTCGACGCCGACGGCCGCGAAGCCGGTCGCCGAACACGCCCAATCGGTTCTCAACAGTATTGATCGAGCGGTCGCGTTGGCCTTGACCGGAGAGGTGAGCGCCGTCGTCACCAACCCGATCAACAAGAAGGCGTTGTACGACGGCGTCGACTTCCCCTTCGGCGGCCATACCGAATATCTGGCTCATATCGGGGGCGCATCGCGCTCGGTGATGATGCTGGTGGGCGTAGGGTTGCGGGTCGTTCCAACCACCATCCACGTCCCGTTGTCGCGCGTTATGGAGGAGCTCACGCCGACGCTGTTGCAGGAAACACTAGAAATCACGCATGCGGCGCTGCGGCGCGACTTTGGCGTCGCGGATCCGCGGATTGCGGTGTCGGGTCTCAACCCTCACGCGGGCGAAAAAGGATCGATCGGGCGGGAAGAGATCGAAATGATCACGCCGGTGCTGGACAGAATGCGATCCCAAGGGATGCATCTTCTAGGACCCTCGCCAGCCGACACGCTGTTCCACGAGGCTGCGCGGGAACGCTATGACGCCGCGGTTTGCATGTTCCACGACCAGGCGCTGCTCCCAGTCAAGACGCTGGCGTTCGACGCAGGCGTGAACGCCACTCTGGGCCTGCCCTTCATCAGAACGTCGCCCGATCACGGCGTCGCCTACGACATTGCGGGCAGGGGCGTTGCGCGCGCCGACAGCCTGCTGGCGGCGATCCGGCTCGCCGGAGAAATGGCGGCGCGGCGCGCGGCTTTCGACGCGGCGCGATCGCCACAAACACGATGAGCGACACCCCCCCAGAGCGTGCAGTCGCGGACGATGATCTTCCGCCGCTTCGAGAGGTGATCGCGACGCATGATCTCGCTGCGCGCAAGTCGCTCGGTCAAAACTTCTTACTGGACTTGAACCTAACGCGCCGGATCGCCAGAGCCGCGAAGGTCGCCGGTCCTGTCGTGGAAATCGGTCCTGGGCCCGGCGGATTGACCCGCGCCTTGCTTATGGAAGGCGCGCAACAGGTCGTTGCGATCGAGCGCGATGAGAGGTGCTTGCCAGCGCTTGAAGACATCGGCGCGCGCTGGCCGGGACGCCTTAAGATCATCTCTGGCGACGCGCTGGAGATCGATCCGCGTCCGCACTTGGCGGCGGGCTCGGCGCCTCAAGTCGTGGCGAACCTTCCTTACAACGTTGGCACGGAACTGCTGGTGCGCTGGCTGGTCCAGAGCGGGGACGCATGGCCAAGTTGGTGGTCAAGTCTCACGCTGATGTTCCAACGTGAGGTGGCTGAGCGGGTCGTTGCGCAACCGAGATCCAAAGCGTACGGGCGGCTGTCCGTGCTGGCGCAATGGCGTTGCGAGACCAAGATACTCTTCGATGTGTCGCCGAAAGCGTTCACACCGCCGCCTAAGGTCACATCTTCGATCTTACAGATAACGCCCCGAGCAGAACCACTCTGGCCGGCACAGCTGGCGAACCTGGAAAAAGTGACCGCCGCGGCGTTCTCGCAAAGACGAAAAATGCTGCGCGCCAGCCTCCGCCAACTGGTTGCGCAGAGCGAGCGTTTGTTGGAGGTCGCGAATGTGCCCGAGACGCTTCGCGCCGACGCCGCGAACATTGAGCAGTTTTGCGCGATCGCCCGCGCGCTGCCCCAGTTCTCAGACGCCGGCAAAGCCAAGCCGCCTCCCCCAGAGACGCGGCGCTAGCTAGACAGCGGCCGAGCGCTCGGAGGGGTTCGCCCATTCTTCCGCGGGCGCGTCGTCATCCCGATGGGTGTCGATAACCGCCAACCCTTCTGGCGCTTCGCTGACGGCTTGCGGCGCCTCCTCCGCCGAAGCGGCGGCGTTCGGCTCAGCTTCCGCGTCATCCCGGTTTCGGGCGCGGCCGCGGGAACGCCGAGGTCGACGTCGACCTTCCTCCCCGTCCCCTTCGCTTTCATCGCGACGACGGCCGTGACCATGCGAGAGGTTGTCGGGTTGCGCCGCGCCCTCGGCATCCTCGTCGCCCTCGAATACCGGCATCCCCTCGCCGCCGCTATTGCGTTCTGCGCGTTGCGCTTCGCGCTGAGCGGCCTCGGCCTCTTCTTCCTCTCGCCTCTGCTGGGCTGCGGTCAGGATCCGCACATAGTGCTCAGCATGTTGCAGCAGATTCTCGGCCATGACCCGGTCGCCGGACATCGTCTTGTCGCGCGCCAGAGCCTGGTATTTGTCGATAATCTGTTGCGGCGTGCCTCGGACTTTGCCTTCCGGCCCGGAACTCTCATAAACGCGGTTCAGCGCCGCGCCGGAAGACTTCCGGTTGCCTTTGCCACGAGGTCGGTTGTTCTTTTGCGGTGATCTCATGCTGCTCTGTCTGCGTGCTGCTCAATCTGATTGCGGACCTACGTAAATCGAATATCGGCCAACATGTGGTCGGCCATGGTCAGCAATTCAGCGCTATCGCTTCGTCTGTATGAACCAAATGAAGGTTATTGTGACGCTCTTTGCGTCTCTCGCCCGGCTCCGCCCCTCTGACGGTTTCAAGCGCCGCGCCAAAAACTCTCTTGACGCCCAATGACCGTAGCGCGGGCAGCCGACGTCGCCAAGGAAAATAAAGCCTTACACAGAAGTTTTAACACTATCTTGAGGCGGCGCGGCCCGAACAACACGCGGCGCACCCCCAAGGTCATTAAGCACCGACGCCTCCAATCCCTCTGCTGCGATCAGGTCGGCGACGGCGCGGGCCTGTCCAAAACCGACCTCGAAAAACGCGACGCCCTTACTTGTAAGAGCCGCCGAGATCCGAGGCGCCAGGCGATGATAGACGGCGAGGCCGTCGTCCGGCGCATCCGTTGGACGCGCAGGCGTCAACGCGCATTTGGGCTCCCAAAGACGGACCTCGGGCTCCAGGCCGGCGAACTCCGCCTCAGAGATGTAGGGTGGGTTGCACATGATCACATCGAAGCGACCGTCGATCCCTTCAAGCCAGTCGCCCGCTCGAAGTCTCAACCGTTCCGCAAGTCCAAACTGCGCGGCGTTGGCTTGGGCGACGGCGAGGGCGGCTTCGCTGCGATCGACGCCAAGCCCGGTGGCCAGAGGTCTCTCAGCCAGGACGCTCAACACCAGACAACCGGAGCCGACGCCGAGATCAAGTACCTGCGCTGCGGCGTCGTCGGGCACGGATTGCAAGACGGCGTCGACCAGGATCTCGCTTTCAGGGCGCGGGTCGAGCACGTCGCCGGTCACCAGAAAGTCTCGCCCGTAGAACGCGCGCCGCCCGATGATGTGCGACACGGGTTGCCGCTTTGCGCGCGCGTCGACGGCTTGCGCGAACCGTTTCGCGCCCGGCTCTCCCAACAGGGCGTCCGGCTCCGCCGCCAGGGTCGCCGCGCTGATATCAGCAGCCCAGCGCAACAGGACCGTCGCGTCGCGCCGCGGTTCAGGAACGCCGGCTTCCGCAAGCACAGACGCCGCCTCTCGCAAAGCGGTCGACCGCGGCGTCAGCGGGGTCACGCCGCCTCCATTTCCGCAAGTTTCGCTGCTTGATCCGCAGCCGCAAGCGCATCGATCAACTCGTCAACATCGCCCTGCATCACCTGATCGAGCTTGTAGAGCGTCAGGTTGATCCGGTGGTCGCTGACGCGCCCCTGGGGAAAGTTGTAAGTGCGAATCCGCTCGGAACGATCGCCGGAGCCGACCTGCCCCTTGCGCTCCGCCGAACGCTCCGCATCCGCCGCCTGACGTTTCTGGTCGAACAGTCGCGCCCGGAGCACCTGCATCGCTTTCGCGCGGTTTGCGTGCTGAGACTTCTCCGACGACGTCACGACAATGCCGGTCGGCAAATGGGTGATCCGAACCGCAGAGTCGGTCGTGTTGACGTGCTGCCCACCTGCGCCGGACGCCCGCATCGTATCGATGCGAATATCCTCATTGCGGATCTCGATGTCGATCTCTTCCGCCTCAGGTAAAACCGCGACGGTGGCGGCCGAGGTGTGGATGCGGCCGCCCGATTCCGTGGCCGGAACACGCTGCACGCGATGAACGCCGGATTCGAACTTCAGCCGGGCGAACACGCCGTCGCCTTTGACCTGCGCGACGATCTCTTTAAAGCCGCCGACTTCGCCAGGGCTTTCCTCCATCACCTCGATGCGCCATCCCCTCTCGGCGGCGTAGCGCGAATACATGCCGAACAGATCGCCGGCGAACAGCGCAGCTTCATCCCCGCCGGTGCCAGCGCGGATCTCCAAGATCGCAGACTTGTCGTCCGCCGCGTCTCGCGGCAGCAACGCCAGGCGCATTTCCTGTTCAGCCTCCGGCAAGCGCGCGCGCAGCGACCCAAGCTCTTCCTGGGCGAACTCCTTCATTTCGGGATCCGAGAGCATCGCCTCGGCTTCCTCGATATCTGCGGTCAGCTGACGAAACGCGCGAGCTTGCGCGACCACGGCCTCCAGAGCCGAGTATTCTTTCGAAAGCGCGACATACTCGTCCGCTTCAGCGCCCGCGGCCATCTTGGCTTCCAAGAACTCAAAACGCTGCAGGATCTGGTCGATCTTTTCCTGTGGGATCATGCCCTTCATGTCCGATTGCAAAGCGAAAACGTCAAGGGTTTGGCGCCTATCGCTGGTCGTGCTAGCCTGAAAGACATGCGACGCGTGTCAGTCATAACCCTTCTTGCGGGCGCCTTTTTGGCGACTTCCGCCATGGCGACGGATCAGCAGCAAGCGGAGGCGCCGCGTCTGGATGGATGGCAGGGCGAGCGTCCTAAGGTCGATTGCCAATGCCGTCGACCTGGCGGCGCCAAAGCCGAACTCGGCGAACGGATTTGCGTTCAGCGCGGCGACCGCATGGTGACGATGCAGTGCGAACTGGCGCTGAACAACACAATCTGGAAAGAGATCGCAGACGACTGCGAACCGCTGAGCTAGCGAACGCGATCTGCTCTTTCATCAAGCGCCTCAATCCAGCGACCTACCCGGTCTTGGTTCACACCCAGATCAGAGTAGCCGTAGATGGACCGCGAGTAGATCGCGAGCGACGCGCGCGTTCCAGCGTCGCCAACGCCCAGTTCGAGCGCCGTCACCGAGATCACGTCTGGAAATCCAAAAAGCGCCGAGCGTTGGACATAGGCCCGCGACAGCGCATCGCGTTCAGCCGATGGGATCGCTTCAACACGATCGTCGGCCAAGGCGATCTCGTCGAAATGACCAAGTAACGCTTCGGCGCTGATCGCGTAGACCGGGGTGTCCTGCGTCCGCACGTCCTCCCTCCCTGCTTCTTTGGGCAGGGCAAGCGCCCAGTTCGGGCTTCCGGGCGGCTCTACGGCGAGCGGATCAGCGGTGTAATCCAAGAACGGACCCGAAGAACAGGCCGCGAGCATCATCAGCGCCAACAGTGTCCCGATCAGCCGCGTCATTCGGCGGCCGCTTTCGCCGACGCTTTCTCGGCGTCGATCTCAGCCTGACGTTTTTCCGCCGCGTCTTCGATCAGGCCAACGAGGTGGTCGACCATGTTCTCATTCGCCATCTTGTGATCCTGAACGCCCGAAACGTAGACCATGCCCGACCCGGCGCCGCCGCCTGTGAATCCGAAATCGGTCTCTCGCGCCTCGCCCGGGCCGTTGACGACGCAGCCGATGATCGAAAGCGTGAGGGGCGTCGAGATATGGGCGAGCCGCTCTTCAAGCACGCCGACCGTTTTGATCACGTCAAACCCCTGCCGCGCACAGGATGGGCAGGAGATGATAGTGACGCCCTTGTGCCGCAGATTGAGCGACTTGAGGATGTCGAAGCCGACCTTCACTTCCTCGACCGGATCCGCCGAAAGCGACACGCGCAGCGTATCGCCGATCCCCGACCACAGGAGGTTGCCGAGCCCGATAGCGCTCTTGATCGTTCCCGCCCGCAGTCCGCCAGCCTCGGTCACGCCCAGATGCAATGGATAATCGCAGGCGTCGGCCAAAGCGTGGTAAGCGGCGGCTGTCAGAAACACGTCTGACGCCTTCACCGAGATCTTGAACTCGAAAAAATCATTATCCTCGAGGATCTTGGCGTGCTCCAGCGCGCTTTCGACCATCGCCTCCGGGCAGGGTTCGGCGTATTTCTCCAGCAGGTGCTTCTCGAGGCTGCCGGCGTTGACGCCGATCCGCATCGCGCACCCATGGTCTTTCGCAGCCTGCACGACCTCGCGAACACGCGCCGCATCGCCAATGTTGCCAGGGTTGATCCTCAAGCACGCCGCGCCGGATCTGGCGGCTTCGATCGCTCTTTTGTAGTGGAAGTGGATGTCCGCAACGATGGGAACGTCGACCGCGCGCACGATGTCCTTCAACGCAGCGGTTGAGGCCTCATCCGGGCAGGAGACCCGAACAATGTCGGCGCCGGCCTCGGCGCAGGCCTGGACCTGCCGGATCGTGGCATCCGCGTCATGCGTCAGCGTATTCGTCATCGTCTGCACGGATATCGGCGCGCCGCCGCCGACCTCGACATCACCAACGCGTATGCGTCGGCTCTGGCGACGGTCTATATCGCGCCAGGGACGAATGCTCATCATCGACCTCTTTCACCCAATGGCGTTCCAGAACACCCAGCTTCAGCACGTTCGTCGGATGGTTTAGCGCAGACCAAAGCGACGTCACGTCGAAACTATCCTACCCGTCTCCAACACCCAAGCGAAGAGCCCGGGTCGTGTCAACTTTGGTAGACAGTTACTGCTGAACGTTCTCAGGTGTCTGCACCACGGGCTCCGCCGTCCGAACCGGCTCAGCATCGGCGCCCTGCCGAACTTTTTCGGTGATTTGCGGGAGATATGGAAACTCGGCTTCGATCTGCGACGGTTCGAACTCGAGCGTTAGAACCCGCCCACGGCCGCCGACAGGGCCAAAGGCCTTTCCATCCAACAGCAGCACCGTCCCGCCCGCGTTCCCGGTTCTCAGCACGAGCGGACCCGTGTTGTGCGGCAATGCGATCATCTCGCCATCGGCGATGTTCCCGATGAAAACCGTCACCCCCAGCGTATCGACGACACGGACCCAGATGTCCCCGTCCGCGTGCAGCGCCAGCTTGGGTCCACGCCAGTCGCGCGCCGGCGCGACCGGATTCACGGCGGCCTCAGACCCTTGCGGCGGCAAGACGACGGCCGCATTCTCAACGCCCTGCTGAGCCGCGCCGGCGCCGGCGGAGGGGCTGACAACCTGGTCCTGCCCGGCGACGCCCGCACTCTCCAATTCGAGGGGCGGTGCGTTCAACGAACCCAAGTCTACCGCTGTCGCCGCCGGATCCACTCCCGCGCGTCGAACCGCGGGATCCACGGGATCGTCATCTCCGGCGACGGACCGGAAAGCGCCGACATCTTGAGGCGACAAGTCGGCTATTGGTCCATCGATGCCGCGACCCGATTTCGGCGCACTGTAGACTTGCGTCAAAACGCCGCCATCACCGTAGGCTTCAGCCGAAGGCCTGGCGACGTCCGCCACACGCGCAACGCCGTCTCTGCGATCGATGACGGTCAGCTCGGCAACCTGATCCTCGGGCGATTGCAACCCAATCCTCTGGATATCCTCCAACAGGCTCCAGGCGCCCCAAGCCAGACCGCTCACAACGGCCAGAGCCGCGCCAGCCGTAAGCGCTGGCGCGATCTTCGACCAGAAAGGCTCTGCCGGCGGTTGGTAGACCGGTGTCGGCGGAGGCGGCGCGAAGTCGTCGATGACATGACGCTTCTTGGGAGCCGGCCGCGGCAGCGCCGGCTTGGGCGCCGGGAGATCCTCGGACGGCAACACGAATGGCTTCGGCGCCTCGGCCAGAGGCTCGCTCTGCTCTGCGGCGGCGGCCTCGCGCGCCGCCTGGGCTTCGGCGCGCGCCGCGGCCTGTTCCGCGGCGAGTTTCGCCCGCGCCTCCGTCAGTTCGTCGAAGAACTTTTCAACAGCATATTCAGTAGGATACGGGAACTCGGGCTTCAGATACTGGACATAAGCCCGAATCGAATTCTTCAGGAAGACGTCCTTTGGCAAGCGCGTCGGGTCGATCATTTCGATCCCGTCGATCACTCGCTTTTTGATGTTCAGCTCTTCCGCGACGGCATCGATGTTAAAATCGCCGCGCGTCAGACGCGCCCCGCGCAACAATTCGCCAACGGAAGCTTCATCGAGAAACGCCTGTTCATCAGCGTCGATCGTCTCGAAAAACGCGTCTCTCGCCGGCAGAATCGGCGCCGCGTCGTCCTTTTGAGCTTTGCCCGCATCGACCATCGTCGATCCTTCCGTCGCGACCGACCGCCCGTCTTTGAAAACGCCCCCGGTCGCAGGCGGCGCTCCTGTTTTTTGGCGCAGTTTCGACAAGTGTCGCAGCGCCCTAATAGATATCTCGTTTTCCGCGTCGCAGCGCAATGTCAAAGACCCGATCTTGTGATCTCGGATTTCCACCGAATGCCCATTGCGACCCAGAGGTCACGACCACTCTTGAGGCAAACGGCGTGCCGCTCAGCGCATAGCAGCTTTGCAGATACCCTTTGACTGGCCGAACAGTGATCCAAACAGCGCTGCATTGCGAAAACATAGAACAGTCGCTGTCGGCAACCTTCCGGCGGCGTTAAGCATGAAATGATCAGGCCTTATTGGAGCCGGTTGATGGTTGTACTCGGCAGTCTCGCAGGAGCGCTTGCTCTGTTCGCAGCAATGTGGCCGATCAGCGTTGCGCGCAAAGACGCAAGCATGGTCGACCTTCTCTGGGCGCCAAGCTACCTGCTCATCCTGGGCGGGGTGTGGTTGTTTGCAGGCCAACCGACCGACGAGCGCATGTTGGTCATCCTCGCGCTGGCGGCCGCATGGACGCTCCGGCTCGCCGTTCACATGACAGGGCGCAAACTGCGCGAAAGCCATGAAGATCCACGATATACCGCACTGCGGAACAATCGCGATCCGGGCTTCTGGTGGAAAAGTTTCTTCATCGTCTTCTGCCTTCAGGCGGCGGTGCAGTGGGTGTTGACCCTGCCAGCGCAGATGGTGGTCCTGTCGGAGCCGAAACCACTGGAGGTTTGGGAGTGGGCGTTCGTGGCGATCGCCGCCGCCGGCTTTTTGATTGAGGCCGTGGCAGATTCCCAGCTGGAGAAGTTCCGTCGGACCAATCCGCGTGATGCGCTCTGCCAAGACGGTCTTTGGGCGTGGTCGCGTCATCCGAACTACTTTGGCGAGTTGATCTTCTGGTGGGCTGTCTGGGCGCTTGCAGCGCCGGCGGCAGGTCTCTGGACGGTCATCGCGCCCCTGCTCCTGACCTTCCTGATCCGGTATGTGTCGGGAGTGCCGATCCTGGAAAAGCATCTCGCGAACGTAAAGCGTGGCTACGACGGTTATCGAACGCGCACACCGGCCTTCTTCCCCCGTCGCCCTTCAAGCGATGATCAGCGCGCTATCGCGGCGCGCCGATCTTAAAGGATGAGCTGAGGCGTTGGTCTGCCGCTAGTAGATGTACCGGATCTGGCTGCGCCAATAGTTCTCCAGCCGCCGCATGGACTGCTGAAGCAGCTCGAGGTCGTCGAGCGACGCGATGTCGCCCGACACCATTTCCGTCAGGTGACGGGTGTGCAGCTCGGCCACGACGCGGCGCACCTCCTGTCCCTTCTCGGTCAAGCGAATGCGCACCGAACGTCGATCGGTCGCCGAGCGCTCCTGATGGATGAACCCGCCCTCGACAAGCTTTTTGAGGTTGTAAGAGACATTCGAGCCCTGATAGTGCCCGCGCGTTTTCAGCTCGCCGGCAGTCAGCTCCTCATCGGCGATGTTGAAAACCAAAAGCGCCTGAACGCTATTGATGTCGCCGCGTCCAAGACGCTCGAATTCGTCCTTGATCAGGTCAAGCTGCAGACGGTGCAACCGCTCCACGAGACCCAGCGCGCCCAGATAGCTGGCATGCGCGCTCTCAAGCGAAAAGTCCTCATCACCGTCAACCAGGTTGGTTTCCGCCAACGCCGTAGCGGCATATTGCGAATGCGCCAACATCGTCATTTGTGCTTTCCCCGAAATATTCCACTCTCAGTTGAATTAGGGATAAGCGATCAGAGTTGACATTCGGTTGACGCCGCAAAAACGCAGCGCCAGCAGGTCTAAAGCTCCCCTTTCAAGAGCTTGATGACGCCTGAAAAGTCGAGATCAGAGCCGCCTGCAGCATCCATCAACGCATAGATTTGCGTGGCATGCGCACCGAGCGGCGTCGCCGCCCGAGGATCAAGCACGGCAGACAACCACAAACACCGAAACAAAGGGAAAAAAACAGCGGGGGAGCC